>JACRHJ010000011.1 GCA_016212105.1 Nitrospirota bacterium | reverse complement strand
TCGATGTACCAGGGCGACGAAAGGCCAAGGGCCAAACCAAACAGGTCTTTCTCGTTCATGAATCTCCTCCTGTAGTCTATCTCAGGAGAAGAGTATAATACTAAACGCTAACTTCTACCCACACAAAGTGGGAGAGAACCATACAATCTAATCGCCTTCTCTATATACCGCCTGACCTCGTCCGTCATACAGGCACGCCTTCCCGCTCGACATTCCTGTAGAAAGAGAACCCGCGTTCGAGCGCGCTCCTGTAGCGTGCCTCGCTGAACACCTTCAACGAGATTACCGGCCTGAAGTCGTTGTCCCACATCACGCCGTCGGCGATGTCTTCGAGCTTTTCCTCGACGCCCAGCGCAAGCTCGTCCACAAGCACCAGAAGGTCGAGGTCGGAGTCCTCTGGCGCGTCGTCCCTCACGCGCGAGCCGAATACGACGACTGAACTCACATGCCGGAATATCTCGTCGGGTATCCTCTTCTTGAATTCCGCGACGGTCTGCCTGTCCTGTTCTCTCATGGTTTCACCTCGCTCGTTCCATTAATTATACAGAAACAACCCATGAAATCGAGTAAATATACTTTCCCTTAATCCCCATCCAGCGAATGGCGGGGATATGGAGCACTATGAAATTCCTGGATTCCCGCCGGAGCCTGCCCCGGTATGCATAAAGCCGGGGCGGGAATGACGAACTTTATATCCTCCCCTTCTGAAGATAAGACGGGGGGCTGGGGGCGTGACTTCCAATCCACCTCGCCTCCCGGGAGTGGGAGCTGGGGGTGAGGGCGTTCCGCTTGCCTAATCCAATTGGACCACAAAATATTTGCCCGGGCAAGGCAAATAAAAAGTGCCGACACGCTGGCCGGCCTCTATAAGAAATTCAGGCCCCCTTCCAGACTGCCGCCCCATTTTCAGGTGTTTGCAGTAGTGGCGGCTGTAAGGGTTTCATTTACCCCGCCCCGCACTCCGCGTCGCTCCCGCCTATCTTCTCGACCGCGTGCGGGATTGCCGGCAGGACGGCCGCTAGGTTCTCCCTGACCGCCTTCGGGCTTCCTGGCAGGTTAATGATAAGCGTCCGGCCGCGTATCCCGCAGACCGCGCGCGATAGCACCGCGTTCGGCGTCTTCTTCATGGACTCGGCTCGCATCGCCTCCGCCATGCCGGGCAGCTCCCGCTGAATTACCCTCATCGTCGCCTCGGGCGTGACGTCCCTCGGAGATACGCCGGTCCCGCCGGTCGTGATGATGACGTCCGCGCCGACATGGTCGGCCATGTCGGTAAGCCTCTCGACTATGGTCTCGACGTCGTCCGGGATGACCTGGTAGTCCACGACGACGGCCTCCATGCCGGCCAGCACCTCGCGTATCGCCTCGCCGGAGAGGTCCTCCCTCTCGCCGCGCGCGCCCCTGTCGGACATTGTGAGGATTGCGACCTTTATCATGGGTACCCGTTACTTGTGTTTGTATATGCTTTTATGTAGGGGCCGACCCGCGTGTCGGCCCTTGCTTTGGTTGTCATTGCGAGCGAAGCGTGGCAATCTCAGTTATTAAATGCTGAGATTGCCGCGTCGTCCCGCGAAGCGCGGGACTCCTCGCAATGACAACCGGCGGGCAGTGCCCGCCCTGCTAAATTACCTCTACCGCGTCTCCCGGCCTGACCACGCCGCCCGTCAGCACCTTTATGAAGATGCCTTCTTTCGGCATGACGCAGTCTCCGGCCTGCTCGTATATCGCGCAACGGGCGTGGCATTTCTTGCCTATCTGGCTGACCTCGCCCACGACGGACGCTCCCAACCGCACCTTCGTGCCGATTGGGAGCGAGACCAGGTCGATGCCCTCGGTCGTGATGTTCTCCGCGAAGTCGCCGGGGTTTACGTCCAGCCCGGCCGCGCGCATCTTGTCTATGCTCTCGATGGCGAGCAGGCTTATCTGCCTGTGCCAGTTGGAGCTTGCGTGCGCGTCGCCTTCGAAACCGAAGTCCGCGACCGCAAGCGCCTCCGGTACGTTCGCCTTCCGCATGCCCTTCTTCTCGCTTATGCTTACAGCCAGAACCCGCGCCATGTTACACACCCTCCGATACGACGACGCGGTTCTTGCCGAGCGCCTTTGCCCTGTACAGGGCGGCGTCCGCGGCCTTTATCAGTTCGTCCTCGTCCCTTATGTTCTCCCCAGGGTAGTTCGCCAGCCCGACGCTGACGGTCACCTTGAGCACGGTGTCCTTGTATACGAACTCGGCCTCCTCGACGCTCTTTCGCACCCGCTCGGCGACGACCGCCGTGCCTTCCATGTCGGTCTCCGGCATGATTATCACGAACTCCTCGCCGCCGTACCGGGCGACGACGTCGGTCAGCCGGACAGACGCCTTGAGGATCTTCGAGAGCCCGCGGAGGACGCGGTCGCCAGCCTGGTGTCCGTGCGTGTCGTTGAGCTTCTTGAAGTCGTCCAGGTCGATCATGGCGACGGACAGAAACGGCAACGCCCTGTGCCTTGCCAGCCTCTTGAACTCGCGTTTCAGGCTGTCCTGGAAGAAGCGGTGGTTGAAGAGCATCGTGAGGCCGTCGGTCACGGCCATCTTGGCGAGCTTCTTGTTCACCCTCTCCAGCTCCCAGGTCTTCTCCTTGAGTTCCTTCTCCATCGTCACCCGCTCGGTCACGTCGCGCACGACCTCGACCGCGTTCACGATATGCCCGTCCATGTCCCTGATGGGCGCGGATATGCTGTGCACGACCTTGACGGAGCCGTCGGCCATAGTCACTGTCGAGTGGTGGTCGTGGACCCCTCCGTCCTGGAACACCTTGGTTACGCTGCAGTGCGGGCAGACCATCTCCCGCCCGTGTATCGAGGCGAAGCACGCCGAGCCGACCACCGCCTGCGGGAATATCTCCTTGTGCCTCGGGTTGGTCTGGAGGAGCTTCATGTCCCTGTTGATTATGGCGACGCCGTCCGGCATCGCGTCTATCACTGACGACAGGACGGTCTGGGACCTGAGCGCCTCCTGGCTCCGCACGAGCTCCTTGCCCCTCTCCACGGCGTCGCCGTGCAGCGCGGACATCTTCTCCATCATCCCCTTGAAGACGTTGCCGAGGTCGGACAGCTCGTCCTCGCCCTTCAGGTCGATATAGAACTCCTCGCCCTTCTCGGCCAGCCGCATCGCGGAGCGCAGACGCCTTACGGGGCGCGTGACGAGGAACCTGAGAAGCCAGACCTCGGCCAGGACGACCCCGAGTACCGTCACAAGCCCCCACCTGAGCATGAAGACACGGTTACGCTTTATGTCGTCTCTCGCACGGTCCAGCGAGATCTTGACGTCCAGGACGCCGTTCAGCTTTTTGGAAGGCGGGTGGCAGCCGAAGCATTCCGGGCCGTTGTATATCGGCTTCAGGAAGGTGAGTACGTCCTCGCTCCGGAAATACTCAGGCGGGTTGTCCGCGTCCGTGAACAGGTCCATCGTCTCCTTGTCCACCATGCCGCCGATGTCCCCTCGTTCGGTGGAGCGCAGGACGCCGCCCTTCTCGTCGAATATCCTAACCTTGACTATGTCCTCCTGGGTGCCGAGGTCCTCCAGCGCCTTCTGGACGTCGTCGTTCCTGCCCTCCTTCATCGCGGAGATGAGGCCCTTCTCTATGGTCGAGGCGAGGACGCCGGCGTTTCGCTGGTATGTCTTGAGGATGTCCTCGGACTCGTTCCTCATATCCATGTAGAACAGGACGCTGAAGAACGCGAGCAGGACCCCTACCACCGCGATCGAAATCTTCGCCCCGAGGCTCTTTTTTATCATGTCCAGCATTGGTCTATACCACCTGGTTGTCTATCGGAAGGGTGAGGGTTATCTTAGCCCAGGAGCCGGCCTTCGACTCGGCCCAGACCTTCCCCCCGTGAAGCTCCACTATCTGTTTCACGATGTAGAGCCCGAGGCCGGAACCCTTCTGGCTCCTCGTGCTCTCCACGTCAAGCCTGGTGAACCTGTCGAACACCTTGTCGAGCTGCTCGTAGGGTATGCCCGGCCCGTCGTTCATGACGGACAGCCTGACCTCGTGCGGCCCGGCCTCCACCTCGACAAGTATGTCCGTGCCGGCGTAGCCGTACTTGATAGCGTTCGACACAAGGTTTCCGAGCGTGGACCTGAGGAGCGCGGGGTCCGCCGAGACCCTTATCTCCTGCCTGCCTGTCTCTATCCGCATCGCCATCGTGGCCCGCTCCAGCAGGTCCGAGTACTCCGCCATGACCGGCTTGACCACTTCCTCTATAAGCTCGACCGGCCTCCTGTCGAGTTCGAGTTCGCCCCGCTCCAGCCTTGAGAGGTCGAGGTAGTTGGCGATCATCTCCTGAAGCGTCTCGACGTTCCTCTCCATCGCGGTGAGCGCCTCCTTCTGCGAGATGGTCAGCTCGCCCAGGTCGCCCCGGAGGAGGAGGTCGGAGTAGCCTATAAGTACGACGAGCGGGCTTTTCAGCTCGTGCGAGATGAAGGAGAGCATCTCCATGTAGTAGCGGTTCTTCTCGACGACCTCCTTGTGAGCGGCCTCGAGTGCCCTGTTCTGCTCGGCGAGCGCTTGCTGCAGCTGGAGCTTCTGCTCCTTCTTTACCAGGTCCCCCTGCTGCTCTATGGTCGTCCTGTTAAGCTCGTTAATCCTCGCCAGCATGTTGTTGAAGCTCTTCTGGAGCGAGCCTATCTCGTCCTCGGACCCGACAGGTATCCGGACGTCCAGGTTCCCTTCCTCGGCGGCGGCCATGGCCGCCTGCATGTCCCTGAGCGGACCGTTGACCATCCTGCCGAGGAGCAGGTAGATCGATAGTGACGTGAGGAGCACCGTGACGACGAGCAGCCCGCCGACGCCCACCCTCTGAGAGAACAGGTAGCTCTCGACGTCCGCGAGCGAGTACTCGAGCGCAAGGACGCCGTTTACGTCGCTCTCTTTGCCGTGGCAGCCGTAACACTGCGGCGCGTTGGATATCGGGTGGATTATGTGAGCGACCTTCTGCCCGTCGGTGTCCGATATAAAGTCCCTGACCCCCGCCCTGTAGCTTTCGATGTCGGATGCCGGCGCCTGCCTGCCTATCTCGAAGCGGTCCGTGGACTTGAGAATCCTGCCCTTCTCGTCGAAAATCCTGACCGCAATTATGCCCTTCTCGGTACCCACCATCTCCAGGATTTCCTGGACGTCGACGCTCCTGCCCTCGCGCATGTCCTTGATGAGGGCCTTCTGGATGGTGTTCGCAAGGACGTTCATCTCCTTGAGTGCAACCTGGTATGTGCCGTCCGTCTCGAACCACGAGTCGATGGCCGAGGAAAGGCCCAGCAGCACCGCGAGCACGGCCCCGATAGAGAGGATTATCTTGGTCTCAAGGCTTCTCTTCAGAAATGCAGGCATACCCGAGTTCTCGGTGAAAACCAGTATTGCCCGGTCAGTCCGCTGTCTCCACGTGCAGGTCCACGTCGGAGATGTTGCCGGACGAGTCCCCGGTGTTAGTTATGTGCAGACGCACCCTGTCCCCGGCCCTGACCTTCTCCTCTACCCTGAACGACGCGGCCGCCCCGCCTGTCACGTCCGCGGCCCATAGCTCCCTGCCGCCGAGCAGCACGCTCGCCCTGACCTTCTTCCCGTCCGCATGGCCGTACATGTCGCCGAGGAGCTTCACCATCCCGCTGATTACCGCGCCCCCGTCCTTCCTGGCGACCCAGGCTATGACGGCGTCGTACCTCTTGCCAGAAGTCGCGGGCGAGCATACAAGCACATCGCCGAACTTCGTCACGAACGGGTAATAAGGCTGGTCCCCGTCGGGCAGGTAATGCGCGTCGATGCCATACTTGGAGACCTCCTTCAAGGGGGCATGTCCGAACACCATCGAGAGGTACTTACCATCATCGGCCCTGTAGGCCTCCAACTCCCAGGTACCGGCGATGTTCTCGGTGCAGGAGTAGTCCTTGACCGCGTCGAAACTGGCTGCGTATGCATCCGCCGAAAATAACAAGAGTGATAGCGCGCAGATTGTCATGTATAACTGCTTCATTGTACATCTCCTTGCGGGGTCATTTGGGTAGTATTTACATAAGCGGACAGGTTTAGCTTATAACACTTCCCTTTATTTGTCAAAGTATTTCGCATGCTCGATGCAGCCGTGAAATACCACGGCACCGGAAGCCCCGGCATGGCCGGACGTCCCGGAATATGCCCTTGCCAGGCACACGGTTTTGTGCGAGAATTGTGCTGATGAATACCAAGGGGAGGTACCCTATGTCTGGCGTGATCGAGGTTATAATAGACGACATTACACAGATGAACGTGGACGCGATTGTGAACGCGGCCAACGAGTCGCTCCTTGGCGGGGGCGGCGTGGACGGGGCGATACACAGCGCGGCGGGGCTGGGGCTTCTGGACGAGTGCAGGAGGCTCGGCGGCTGCCCGACAGGCGAGGCGAGGCTGACCGGCGGCCACAACCTGCCCGCGAGGTTCGTAATCCACACTGTCGGCCCGATATGGAAGGGCGGTACGTCCGGCGAGGACGACCTTCTCGCCTCCTGCTACCGGAACTGCATGAGGCTCGCCGCGGAGAACGGCGTCAGGAGCATCGCGTTCCCGTCCGTAAGCACCGGCGTTTACCGCTTCCCGGTGGAGCGGGCCTCGAAGATAGCCGTCCGCGAGGTCAGGTTACTACTGGAGAAGTATCCGGAGATAGAGATGGTCGTGTTCGTATGCTTCGGCCGGAACGTGTACGACGCGTACATGGAGGCACTGAAAGCGTAAAAGCAGAATATCCCGCCCTTTTGTAAATGGGCGGCCCGAAAACTTTTGTGAGGTTAAACCTGTTAAAAGTTCTTTGGCCGCTTTCTTACAAGAAAGCGGGACTTAGAATTTAAAAACGTAATACCTCAGCCAGACGTACAGGCTCGAAATGGCTACCGTGATAACCATCACCGGCATCCCGTACGCCATGAACTTCAGGAACGTAACCTTCCTGCCCGCCTTCTCCGAGATGCCCACGACGATTACGTTGGCCGAAGCCCCTATGGCCGAGCCGTTCCCGCCGAGGCAGGCCCCGAGAGCGAGCGACCACCAGACCGGCATGAGGTCCGCATGGCGGAGGAGTTCCACGCCGGACTTTCCCGGCCAGAGCTGGCCCGCCATGTCTATGATAAGCGGGTTCATAGTCGCTACGTAGGGTATGTTGTCTATGATTGCCGAGGCGAAAGCGGAGAACCAGAGTACCACCATCGAGGTTGTCAGCATGTCGCCCTGGGTAAGGGCCAGCACCTGCACGGACATCCACCTGATCAGCCCGACCTTTACGACCGCGCCTATTATGATGAAAAGGCCGATGAAGAAGAATATCGTCGGCCACTCGACCTCGGCAAACACCCTGTGCAGGTCGTGCTCGTTGGTAATGAGCAGCAGGAGTGCGGCCCCGAAGAGGGCGATGGTTGCGGGCTCCAGGTGCAGCATGCCGTGCAGGACGAAACCCGCGAGCACCAGCCCCAGGACGGAGAGCGACTTGACGAGCATCGCCGGGTCCTTTATGGCCTTGTCCTCGTCCATCGCCATGACACGGGCCTTGTGCCCCTCGGTAGTTACGAGGCTCCTGCCCCAGAAGAGCTTTATGACGAGCAGGTAGACGGCCATCAGGACGACGACCAGCGGGGCGAGGTTGTAGACGAAGTCCATGAACGAAAGGCCTGCCTTCGAGGCTATCATGATGTTGGGGGGGTCGCCGATGAGCGTCGCGGTGCCGCCGATGTTCGACGCCATCGCGCTGGATATGAGGTACGGCACCGGGTCGACCTCCAGCGCGTCCGCGATGAATATGGCTATCGGGCTTATGAGGAGCACTGTCGTCACGTTGTCGAGGAGGGCCGAGAGGACGGCCGTGACGACGGCGAATATCACCATTATCCGGAACGGGTCACCCCTGCCCGCCTTCGCGCTCCTTATGGCGATGTACTCGAAGACGCCGGTCGGTTTTATGAGCGCGATGATGAGCATCATCGAGATGAGAAGGAAGACGACGTTCCAGTCTACGCCAAGCTCCTCCATATGGAAGGACTCGTGCTGGTCGACTATCTTTATGACCAGGAGGAGGCCTGCCCCGAACATCGCCACGACCGTCTTGTGCACCTTCTCCGATACTATAAGGGCATACGCGACGATGAACACGGCCGTCGCGGCCCAGAAGGCCGTGCCCATCACCACTGCCCCGTTCGCCGAATTCTCAATGCTCATGTCCGCCCACCCTCGTCTTCGAGCATCGCACGCGTGATGGCAAAGAACAGGTCGCGTTCGTATATTATCCCGGCCACACTGCCGTCCTTGCCCAGCACCGGGAGCTTCTTCACGCCGTTCTTCAGCATGTGGTCGACGCACTCCATCAGCGGGGCGTCCTCCTCGACCGTGACCACGTCCCTCGTCATGACCTCGGATACCTTCCTGCCCCCGGCCTTCCTCGCTATGTCCTCCACCATGCCGTCCCAGGTGAAATCTCCAAGCTCCATCACGGCCATGTACTTCGGGAATACCGCCTTAAGTATGTCTCCCATGGATATTATACCGGAGACCCTGGACTCACTGTCGAGGACCATCAGCGCCTTGACGCCTGACGCGGCGGCCCCGCCCTTCGCGGCCTTCATGAGGTTCACGGCCTCCCTGAGCGTCGCGTCCGGCCTCAAATAGTCGAACCGGGTCGTCATTATATCTCTTGCGGTCATAAAGCCTCCGGGTAAAGTGGGGGGCAGGAGGGCGGCTGGGGCGAGGGTCTACCTTTTTTCTTCCTCGTCCATTATTTCCGGTTCGAGCAGGAGTTCCTCCTCCGGCTCGTCTGGAATGCCAGGCCCTTCCGGCTCTGGCTCCGGCGCGGGCGGCGCTGTGCGGTCCAGGTAGTACACGGCAAATGCCGACGTCGCCGCAATCGATACGTACATCTGGAACACCATGCTCACGACCATGAGCGGCAGGAGCGCGATGGCCATCATCGGGTTGGATTCGGACATCAGGTTGAACGGCAGCGTGATTATCTGCGACGCCATGTTCGCGGCGAAACTCAGCACTACGACCAGCAGTGTGAACAGTAGCGCGTCCCAGAAGTTCCTCTTCATGAAGCCGTATGCCGCGCCGATGGCGTGGAGCGGGCCGGTATCGTCCCCCACGAGGATTACCGAGGATACCATGGAACCGGCGTATATGAAGAACCACGCAACGAGGAACCCAAGTATGAGCACGACAAGGAACGGCACGCCCACCGCGAACGCGATGAGCTGGCGTCCCGCGTCCTTCAGCGGCAGGAGGACCCCCCATATGCCGATGCCTCCGGCCGCCGCGAATACGGCGAACACCCCGAGGAATATAAGCATGAGCAGGATGTAAAGGAAGAAGAGCCAGATGGCGGACCGCCTCGCGGCCCCGAAGAACCCGGACGAGGTGAACCCGGCCGCATCCCCCTTCGCCGTTTCTATCATGCAGCCTGTATTCCCGGCTATGACGTACGACATGACAAGCATCGCAAGCAGAAGAAACAGCAGGAACAGGAATACGACCACGGTTATCATCACTACCGAGGACTGTATGAGCGCCGTGATGTCTTCGGGCTTGAAGTCTTCGAGCTTCACGCCCGCGAGCGATCCCGCGGCGGCAAGGATGAGCACGACGGCCCCGGCCGCAAATACCATCACGAGCGCCACGGAGGCAATGAGTTGGGTCAGTATCGCCCAGAGGTTCTTGTTCGCGACGCCGATACCGCGCTTTATGATGTCGATGTAGCCCAAGTGTGTCCAACCCTTCCCTCTTATCCCCTCCCTGTGAAGGGAGGGGAAGATTTGAACAGGAATTTATATATAATAAATGGCATCAACAAATCTCCCGCCCCCTGCACAGGGGGAGGGCCGGGGTGGGGGTTGGTTCACTCCCTGCCGGACTTACCGTCCCCTCCGTCACCGAGCGACCTGCGGAGCTGCCTGTCCGTCCTGATAATCTCGTCCACGTCCTTGCCGGAGATGTCCCATGTGTACCGCCCGTCCTTGTCGCGCTTTACCTTCACGTACGGCGGGGCCTCGTCCTTCTTCACGAGCGTCGAAGAGGCGGTCTCGCCGGGGCCGGGCCTGAGCGGCGCGGAGTTCGCGGGCACGGACCCGCCCTGCGCGGGCTGTCCTCCGGCCTGGGCGGTGTTCACCGGCAGGGGCCTCTCCTTCGCGGGCGGCTCAGGCGGCTTCTGGCAGCCGGACAGTCCTGCAAACAGGATGGCAGTCAGTGCCGCCGCCGCGACGGGCGCACATAAACGGCGAAGCATCGCACGGTGAGTGGACATGGAAGGTATTCGCATGGATAAAAGATAAGGTTTGCCGGGGGTTTTGTCAATCTAAATCGTGTATGGACTTTCTCGCGTGAGGCCCAAACCGGTTGACACCGCCCTCCGATTGTAATAGAGTTTAACAATAAACCACAGGAAACCGCGCCATGTCCCCGAAACCCAGGAAGTTCATAGCATTCCTGCTTGTCGCCGCGCTTCTCTACGCTGGCTACGTCTATTACACAATATACGGCAGGAAGGCCGGGCCGGAGCCCGTCCGGACGACCGGCGTCGTCAAGGCGGTCGAGACAAACATATCGCCCAAGATACCCGGCAGGCTTGAGTTCGTCGGCTTCCGCGAGGGCGACGCCGTAAAGGCGGGCGAGCTTGTCGCGTCCATCGAGTCGGCCGACCTAGCGGCCTCCGCCGCGCAGGCGAGGACCGCCGTCACCGCCGCCGAGGCGCAGCTCCGGAGCGGGCACGACGCGGTCGGCAAGGCCAAGGCCGAGGTTACGGTAGCCGAGGCCGCGGTCAAGTCCGCGGATGCCGCGGTCGCGCGCGCCGAGGCTCAGCTCGCGCAGGCAGGCAAGGATTTGAAGCGGGCCGGGGAGTTGTTCGCCAGGGACATCATCGCGCGCGCGGACCTCGACCTGGCCGCGACGAACAGCGATACCGCGAGGGCCGCGCTGGACGGCGCGAAGTCCGAGGTTACGGTCGCAAAGGCGCGCGCCTTCTCCGCCAGGGCGTCACTGAAAGTCGCCGAGGGGAACATACCGACGCTAAAGGCCGGTGTCGCCGGGGCCAAGGATGCGGTTGCGGTCGCGGATGCGCAGCTATCGTATGCGAAGATTTTTTCCCCCGTTGACGCGGTTGTCGAGTACAGGACGCTGGAGCCGGGCGAGGTCGTGGCACCGGGACAATCTATTCTCACGCTCGTCGACCTCTCGACTTTGTGGGTGCGGATAGACCTGCCGCAGTCGAAGATGGACGGCGTGCGCGCCGGGCGCAGGGCTACCGTTACCGTCGACGGGATGCAGGGGAAGTCGTTTACGGGCGAGGTGTTCGACGTCGGCCGCGAGGGAGAGTTCGCCACTCAGAGGGACGTGACGCGCGGGCAGCAGGACATCAAGACATTTCGGACGCGCATACGGGTGAAGGACCCCGATGGTATTTTGAAGCCGGGGATGACGGTGATGGTGGAGATACCGGTGGGTTAAATCCCCCCTTGCGTCCCCCCTTTTTCAAAGTGGGGAAATGAGGTGTTTCGTCCCCCTTTGACAAAGGGGGACTACAGGGGGATTTGAAGTTGGGTTTATGTAGGGGCGGGTCCCCGTGCCCGCCCTGCCTTTAAATGCGAAGAAGGGCCGACACATAGGTCGGCCCCTACAAGAGGTACTATGCGCCTGATTAAATTATTGCTCGCATGTTCCATGCTGGTTGGATTAACCGGTTGCTTTATGTTCTATGCGAAACCGGCGAAGAATACAGACCCGTTACATCCTACATTCATGTTGTCGAGCGGGTTGTTTAGAAATAAACCCGCTGTTTTAGGCGACCTGCTCTTTTGCATCCGGGAAGACGGGAAATGGAAAAATATATGGCGTATTGAGCCAGCAGGGATTGGTGATATGGTAGAGCTTTCTGAAATCACTTATGGAGTGTTGCCGCCAAAGTTTAAAGAAAATCATAAAGCTCCTGACCTTGAAGTTGGGCACAAGTATTTGCTCTATTATTTCTTTGGAGAAATTGGCATACCTGTATATTTCGAGATCATAGAAAAAGATAACAAGCCAGCGCTTCGCATCTTCGAGGATAAGAGCTTGTCACCTTCTTTCTCTGAGGTTTTCAAGAACTCCTGATTGTAGGGCCCGACCATCGTTTCGGCCCTTGAACATCCGGCGCGCCGGGGGCGTCGCGCCCTACAAATACCCACGAGCACTTATGCCCACTTTCGCAGTAAAAACCGACAAGATAAAAAAATGCTTCGGAGAACTATGCGCCGTCAAGGACGTAAGCATTGAGGTCGAGCAGGGCTCGTTCTTCGGCTTCCTCGGCCCCAACGGCGCGGGCAAGTCCACGCTCATCCGGATGCTGACGACCCTCATAAGGCCGACCTCCGGCACGGCCACAGTCGCGGGCCACGACATCATAAAGGACCCGGTCGGCGTGCGGCAGTCCATCGGCGTCGTCCCGCAGTCAATGTCCTCCGACCTCGACCTTACCGCGCGCGAGAACATGGACATATACGCCAAGTTCTACTCCGTGCCTCGCAGGCAGAGGGCGCATGTCATCCCGGAACTGCTGGAGAAGGTCGGCCTGACAAGCAAGGCGGACGACCTCGTGGCGACGTACTCCGGCGGGATGCGCCGCCGCCTCGACATCGCGCGCTGCCTCGTCCACATGCCGGACCTGCTCTTCCTCGACGAGCCGACGTCCGGCCTCGACCCGCAGTCACGCCGCGTCGTATGGGACATGCTCCAGTCCTTCATGCGCGACTACAAGCTCACGATATTCCTGACCACGCATTACATGGAGGAGGCGGAGACGCTCTGCGACCAGGTGGCGATAATCGACCACGGCGAGGTCGTTGTGAAGGGCACGCCCGCGGAGCTGAAGGCGGGCATACCGGGCAACGACATCGTGACCATGACGCTCGACGGCGACATAGCAAAGGCCGAGGCGGCGGTAAAGGCCGAAGGCTACGTCCACAAGACGGTCGTCGAGGGCCAGGAGCTGCGATGCTACGTGGACGAGGGCGGCAGGCATGCCGCGTCCCTGATGCAGCTCATGGAACGCCTGGGGCTCAGGATCCAGACGGTCGGAATACAGAAGCAGTCGCTCGAAGACGTGTTCATACACCTGACCGGCCGAAGCATCCGCGAGGAGGAGACCAGGAAGGTCAGCATGTTCCTCGGCGCGGGCGTGCCGCAGAAGCTGGGGAGATAAGGCTGTAAACCCACCCCCACCCCAGCCCTCCCCCTATGCAGGGGGCGGGAGATTCGTCGAGGCCAGGTTTTATATTATGTCTGGCTTCAACATATCTTCCCCTCCCTTCACAGGGAGGGGATAAGAGGGAAGGGTTGGCCTTATGAAGTCACGAGAGAGGCACCAATACCCATGATCCTCACACGCACGCTGGCGATAATCGAGCGCGACATGCGCAAGTTCCGCCGGAACCCGGTCATCATGGTGATGAGCGTCGTGATGCCGCTCGCGTACCTGGTCATCCTCGGCAACTCGTTCCAGGGCAAACTCAAAGATTTGCCGGTCGCGCTCGTGAACCAGGACTCGGGCCATTACGGCCTGCGCGTGACGGAGGCTCTAAGGGCGACCGAGTCCGGCGCTCAGACCTTCGAATTGACTCGCCTCGTGGACCAGGGCGAGGCGATAGAGGGCGTCAAGGACGGCGTGTACAAGGCCGCTGTAATCGTCCCGCCTGACTTCTCCCGGCGGATGTCCCTCGGCACAGGCCCGGAGGTCGGCCTGTTCGTGGACAACACAGACCAGATATCCGAGGCCGCGCTTACAGGAGCTGTCACAGAGGCAATCAACGCCCTCCGCGATGAGTTCACGCCCATACGCCCGGACAGGACTCGCGTCCAGACCCGGCGCGTCGAGCTCTACCGCGTCGTGGACTACGACCAGTCGCTCGTCCCGGGCATCGTCGTGATGGCGATATTCATGGGCTCGATGATTACCGGCGTGTTCAACCTCGTGATGGACCGGTTCCTCGGCACGGACGAGGCGGTGCTGCTCACGCCGGTCACGAAGATGGACATCGTCGTCGGGCTCGTATTCTCCGGCTTCTTCATCACGCTCGTCATGGCGCTGTTCGTGTTCGTGATAAGCTGCCTGATCACGGGCATCCCGGTATTCGGCGGGCTCGCGCGCACCATAGGCATGTTCGTCGTGATGGCGTTCACGACGCTGGGGCTTCTGTCCATGATGTTCCTGATGCTCGGCCGGGCGTCGCACCCGCGCATAGTCGGGGTGTTCTCCGGCTTCATGAACGTGATATTCTTCTTCCCGTCCGGCGCGGTATACCCTGTCAAGAGTTTCCCCCACTGGCTCCAGAGCTTCGCCACCGTGAACCCGGAGTACTATGCCGTGCATGCGATGAAGGCGATGCTTTTCAAGTCCGTGCCGCTATCGGTGATATCCGGGGATTTGATGTTCCTCGCGTGCTTCACGCTGGTGATGATGTCGCTGGCGGTGGTTACGTTTAAGAGGACGCTGTGAGGGAGACATGCGCCGATATATTTTCGGCTTGACAATCAGTCCATTTTCTTCTACATTTAAGTCAGCGTCTGGAAGGAGTCGCCAAGCGTCTCCCTGAGGGGTTTTTATAACCCCTTCTCCAGTCGCTTTTTTTATACCTCGATGAGACCGCCAATGTATCTATGCTACATAGACGAGTCAGGCACTCCTCAAATCCCCGGTAACACGTCGCATTTCATTCTTGCCGGACTTTCAGTTCCCATCGAGCATTGGCGGACTTACGAGCACCAAATCAGCGCGATAAAAAGTAGGCATGACATAGACGCCGAGATCCATACAGGCTGGATTGTAAGGAGCTATCTGGAGCAAAGCAGGGTCGCAGGGTTTGATGGCATGTCAAAAAGCCAGCGTATATACGAGGTCAAGAAATTACGGAACATCGAGCTATTGAGGCTACAGAAATCTGGTAACTCCAAAGCATATAAGCAGGCTAAAAAGACATACAGGCAAACCGAACCATACATCCATTTGGGTTATTCCGAAAGAGCGGCATTTCTTAGGGATATAGCCGCAACCGTCGGCAACTGGAACAACGCCAGGCTCTTTGCCGAATGCATAGACAAGATACACTTCGACCCTACGAGAAACCTTCAAACGCTGGATGAACAAGCTTTCGAACAGATAGTCTCTCGGTTTGAGCACTACCTCTCCAATATCAATGCTGGCACCCAGTCCCGAGCCCGTTACGGCCTATTGATCCACGACAACAACGAGACTGTTTCTAAAAGACATACCGAACTAATGAAGGCCTATCACAAGAGAGGCACGTTCTGGAGAGACGTCAACCATATAATAGAAACGCCACTGTTCGTTAATTCGGAATTGACCAGCATGGTACAGATTGCGGATATATGCGCCTATGCTTTGAGACGATACCTCGAAAACGGAGAGGACGAGCTATTTAGCCTGGTGTTCAAGCGGGCCGATAAAATCAAGCAGACTGTCGTGGGCGTCAGGCATTTTACCAACCTTTCCTGCGCGTGCAAGATCTGCACAGCCCATCGCGCACCTTAATTCCATGCCGCCAACAACACGACTCACCCTCGCCCTCCTCCTCGCCCTCTCCCTCCTCCCCGCCTGCAAACAAGGGGCGGAAGGCTTCTTCTCCGGCCGCCCTTCGGAGATGTCCATGGTCCATAACCGTATTATCGCGGGCGGAGAGCCGGAGATGCTCGTGCTCCTGAGAGTACCCGCGCGCTTCCCAGATGCGACGGACGAGCACAAGGCGGACTGGCAGAACTCGGTCGTCGCGTGGTGGCTTGTGCCGGAGAAGCGCCCGCTTATGGAGCGCGGCTTCGGCAGGCTGAGCGAGCCTGAGCTGGACGCCGTCAAATCCTGGCTTCGCGTCCGGTACGGGTTCAGGAGCCCCAGGTTCGACCCGGTGCTCGTAGAGGTCGAAAGCGCCGTAACATCTCTCCGGTAGGCCGGGCAACAGCACCCGCTCGACTGACTCCTCACAGCCGCCCCGATTCAGCGCAAGTCAACCTTGCAAGCGCCTCCCTCCGGTTTGACGGGAGGCCGCGTTTGTGTCATATTTTTCTTGGATATACTGTTCGAAAGGGGGTGCTCCCGGGTAAACTCCTCCGTGCTTGTTAGTCCAAGGTTTGCAGTAACACGCCTGTCCCTCCCCGCCCGAAGGCGGGGCGGTATTTTGTGGACGGTGTCGTAAACCTTGAATGGAGGCGCCATAATGAATGCCATAAAACTGCTGCTGATGTCCGTCGTGGTCCTGTCGCTCGGCGTCCTGGGCGGTTGCAGTTCGCTCTGCCCGCCGACGGCCGCCCCGGTCGAGCCGGTAGTCCAGGCCCCCGCGGCTGCCCCAATAAAGCCGGCGGTAGTCCCAGCACCCGTGCCCAAAAAGCAGGAGGCGGTCTGCATCCGTCTCAACATCCTGTTCGACTTCGACGACGACAAGGTCAAGCCGGAATACAACGACGAAATAAAGAAGGTGACCGACTTCCTCAAAGCCAACCCGACTTTCAAGGGGACTATCGAAGGCGGCACCGACGCGGTCGGCGACGACGAGTACAACATGGACCTGTCCGCGAGGCGCGCCGAGAACGTGAAGAAGGTCCTCGTAGACAACTTCGGCATCGCCGAGAACAGGCTCGATACGGTCGGCTTCGGCAAGTTCAACCCGACGGACACGAACCTGACCGACGAGGGCAGGGCGGAGAACCGCAAGGCGGTGCGCGTCTACTGCTCCTCCGGCGAGGACGTGCCGCCGCAGTTGCAGGCCAAAAAGTGCATCATACTCAAGGTGGACTTCGCCGTGGGCAGCTCCAGGGTCGAACCCACCTATGACCCCAGCTTCAAGGCGGTCGCGGACTACATGAAGGCGTACCCGGACTACGTCGGCTCCATAGAGGGCTACACCGACGCGACGGGCACGGACGACGTCAACATCGACCTGTCCATAAAACGCGCGGAGTCCGTCAAGGCCTACCTCGTGGACAATTACGGCGTCCCCGCCGACAGGCTCCTGACAGTGGGCCTGGGCAAGTGGAGGCCGATAGCCGCGAACGACACGCCGGAGGGCAGGGCCCAGAACCGCTACGCCGTCCAGATGATCTGCGAGCCGGAATAGACAAACGGGCGATGCGCCCAGGGGCCTTCGACAACGGCTCCCGGGCGCCCGCCCATCCTGCGTAGTAACAATGTTCCCGCGTCCTACTTCGTCACCTTGCCAGTACATCCGGACAGTGTTTAACCTGTTTAATGAGCAATTATTATATGAATGAAGCTTCAAGGAGGGAGTGATGAAACGCACACTGCTTGCCTTGATTGCCGCTATGCTGACAACGGTCATGGTTTCCGGATGTATCTGGGTACGTGACCACGACCATTACTACGACCGTCGCGGAGACCACGGAGACCGGTACGATGGGCACGGTCAATCGCACGGACATGACCGCGACCGTGACGGTGGCCGGTACGGCGGCGGCTACGGGCATTAAGGGGCGCGCAAACCGGCTGCCCTGATTAATTCATTATCCAGACAAGCAACGCCGGCTTACCCGGCCTTGCTTGTCTGGTGCAACTAACCCCTTCCAATATCCCCATGTTTTGTGGTATTCTATCAAGCTGAACTATGACGGGTGTCCCGTCTATTATGATTGCCCTTTCTCAATCCCCTCTCCTCGCGGGAGAGGGGTTAGGGTGAGGGGTCTCCATTTAACGAAAAGGAACCGACATGATACGTGTAGCTGTAGTAGGCTCCAGCGGGTACGCGGGCGGCGAGCTGCTCCGCATCCTCCTGGGCCACAAGGAAGTACAGGTGACGGCCGTCACCTCCGAGAAGTCGGCGGGCCAGCACATCGCATTTCTCTTCCCGCACCTGGGGAGGCTCTGCAACCTTACGCTCGAAAAGTTAGACCCGACCGAATTGGCAAACAAGGCGGACCTGGTCTTCCTGGCCGTACCGCACAAGGAGGCCTTCACCGTCGCGGCGAAGTTCGTCGGCGTCGGCGTCCGCGTGGTGGACCTCTCCGCCGACCTGCGCTTCCGCGACACGCGGCTCTACGAGGAGTGGTACGAGGTCGAGCACGAACAGCCGGGCCTCGCGCACATGGCGGTATACGGCCTGACCGAGCTTTACCGTGACGAGATAAAGAGGGCGCGCGCCGTCGGCAACCCCGGCTGCTACCCGACCGGGGCGCTCCTGGCACTCGCCCCGCTCGTGAAGGAAGGGCTGGTCGAGCTGGACAGCATCATAGTGGACTCGAAGTCCGGCGTGTCCGGCGCGGGCAGGACGCCCGGCCTGACGTACCACTACCCGGAGGCGAACGAGGGCATGATGGCGTACAAGATCGGCACCCACAGGCACACTCCGGAGATAGAGCAGGAGCTGACGAACCTCGCCGGGAGCGCGGTCGTTGTTTCGTTCACGCCGCACCTGACGCCGATGAACCGCGGCATCCTCACGACGGCGTACGCGAAGCTGAAGGAGTACAAGGGCCCGGAGACGCTCCGGAAGATGTACGCGAAGTTCTACAAGGACGCCTTCTTCGTCCGCGTGATGGGCAAGGGGGCTTACCCCAACGTCAACGCGGTCAGGGGCTCGAACTTCTGCGACATCGGCCTGTACAGCGACCTGCGCACCGGCCGCGTAGTCGTGACCTCCGCCATAGACAACCTGGTAAAGGGCGCGGCCGGCCAGGCTGTGCAGAACATGAACGTGATGTGCGGGTTCGACGAGACGGAAGGGCTGAAGCATCTGGGGATGTTCCCGTAGGACACCCCCAGCCCCCCTGCCCCCCTCCCCCGCTGGTGGGGAGGGGGAAGAAATTGTAGGGTGGGCTGCGCCCACCAAAGGTGTCATTCTGAGCGCAGCGAAGAATCCGCCTCTATACGATAGTTGTAGGGGCGCAGTTACTGCGCCCGCACATATTTGACTATAAAGTCAAAGGTGGATCCTTCGGCTTCGCTCAGGACGACAGGCAAAAAAACAACCAAGGAAAATCAAATGGCCGACCTCAAAAAATACACCGTCCCCGGCTTCAAGGCCGGGGCCGCGATGGCGGGCATCAAGAAGTCCGGCCGTCTCGACATGGCGCTGATATGCTCGGACGTACCCGCGACCGCCGCCGGCGTCTTCACGCAGAACGCGGTGAAGGCGGCGCCGGTGCTGCTCGACATGGTCGTGGCGAAGAAGGGCCGCGCGCGCGCGATACTTGCGAACAGCGGGAACGCGAACGCATGCACCGGCGAGCTTGGCCTGGCCGATGCACTCGCTATGGCGGACCTTACCGGGGAGGCGCTCGGCGTGGACACCTCCGACGTCTTCGTCGCCTCGACCGGCGTCATAGGGAACCCGATGCCGATGGACAGGGTCGCGGGCGGTATCGCCGCCCTGCCCGGTACGCTCCGCAAGGACGGCTGGGAGGACGCGGCTCGTGCCATCATGACCACCGACACCTTCGCCAAGATATGCGGCGTGACGGAAAACATCGGCGGGAAAAAGGTCACAATACTTGGCATCGCCAAGGGCTCCGGGATGATAAACCCGAACATGGCGACGATGCTATGCTTCATCGCGACGGACGCGGCCATTGACTGCCCTGCCCTCCGCGCCGCAGTGAAGGCCGGGGCCGACATGTCTTTTAACCGCATCACGGTGGACGGGGACACCTCGACCAACGACTCGGTCATCGTGCTTGCGAACGGCGTCGCGGGCAATGCCGTCATCAAGAAAAGCTCGCCCGAGTACGCCGCGTTCGAGGCCGCGCTCGGGAAGGTAATGCTCAGGCTCGCGAAGATGGTCGCGAAGGACGGCGAGGGCGCGACCAAGCTGGTCGAGGTGCGCATCGAATGCGCGAAGTCGGCCGCGGACGGCTTAAAGGCCGCGCGTTCGGTCGCCAACTCCCCTCTCGTCAAGACCGCGATGTTCGCGGCGGACGCGAACTGGGGCCGGATAATCTGCGCCGCCGGGTACTCCGGCGCGAGGATGGACCCGAACGCCGTCGAGATATGGTTTGACAAGGTCTGCATGGTGCGCGGCGGGGTCGGGCTTGGGCCTTCGGCCGAGGCGCTTGCTACCGCCGTCATGAAGAAGGACGAGTACGTCCTGACCGTGAAGCTCGGGGCGGGGAAGGCTTCCGCGAGCGTGTATACGACGGATTTGAGTTATGAGTATGTTAAGATTAATGCGGAGTATAGGAGCTGATGCGTCTTTCATATAAAACCTTGACGGCCATGCCGTCTCGTCTTATAATCGAGCCATGAAAGACTTCGACCACGAAAAGCTCAAGGGCATATGCGCGCGGTACAAGGTGAAGGAGCTATCGCTCTTCGGCTCCGCCGTCTCCGGTACGTTGCGCCCGGACAGCGACATAGACCTGCTGGTGGAGTTTGCGCCAGACGCGAGGCCGAGCCTGTTCGACATGGTCGGTCTTCGTGAAGAGCTTATGGCTGTATTCGCTGGGCGGGAGGTGGACCTTGTCAGCAAGGACGCGCTGCTGAAGAGCCATAACATCGTCCGCAGGAAGAGTATCCTTGAGAAGACGGAGATGCTTTATGCGGCATGACTCCACATACATCGTGAATATAAATGCGGAGTATAGGAGCTTTTTGGTTTTCGTCAATCACGGTTTTATTAGGACGGAGGCTTGATGACTATCAATATAGACCAAACCTTGGCAAGCAGAAAAGCTGACATTCTAACCTACTTTAGAAACAGAGGAGACGAGTCTCTCGAAATTGTCCTTAGAGAATTTTCAGCAAATGAACATAAGGAACGCGCAAATGCAATTAACAAAGCAGTTATTAGTACGAAAAACGCCTTAATAGCCAATATAGAGCAAAAAGCGCGTCGAGAAGGCTGGAATAACGAAATTCTCCTTAAATGTATTTTATTAACTACTTATGCTAGTTTTATCTCAATGCTTGAACTCAGAAACTCGGTATGGCCCTATGATTATATGACGTTCTCGCGTCGTATAGGAGAAATATGGGAACCATTTTGTAAGCTGTGCTTTGAGTATCCTCAAAAAGATATTGGGCTTTTTGTGCCACCTCTTTTTAATGAAGTTAAGCAAAATATGACCAACGAAATTGTTAATTATATTGACAAATTGAAGCTTCCCGCAGAGCAGAAAAAGGAGCTAAAGCGCTATTACGAGAAAGTTTGGAGTTTAGTAACTTCGGGTGAAATCAAGTTAGAACTTGATTTACATTTTGAAGATACGAAGCATAAATACAACATTGATTTCAAGAGCGGGTTTGGTTCCAATGAGAAAGGAAACACCAACAGGCTTCTCCTTGTAGCAACGATTTACAACAACTTGGAACAAAACTATAAATGCATCCTGCTCGTCCGCTCTAGTGAAGACCAGAACAACCATTATTTTCAAACATTGAAAAATTCTGGCATATGGGAGGCATACTGTGGAGATGAATCTTATCAAAAGATACGTGACTATTCTGGGTTCGATTTAAAAACATGGATTTCAAGCAACATACGTTGGGAAGTAGATCTACGCCCCGAAGTTGTAGCCCATTTGAAAGACAACGATCTATTCAAGTACTTAACTTGGTAATAGAATACCATGAGTAAATTATATCAAGCATATTATACCAAATCAGATACGTTAGTTACGTATATGATCAGACAGTTACAGGTCAAGCCAGGCTTGCGAATTCTTGAGCCCGCCGCAGGAGACGGTGTTTTTATCGAAGCTTTAGTAAAGACGTACGAGGACATCTATATTGATGCGTATGACTTAAATCCTATAGCCATAGATTCTCTCAAAGGTAAATTTGGCAGTAATTGCAACATAGCAATTACATTTGGCGACGCTCTAACAGATGAACATTTAGCGTTTTATTCAGATGCAGGGGGAATATATGACAGGGTAATTGCCAACCCACCATATGGCGCATGGCAAGATTATGATAAACGAGACTATCTTAAAAAAATGTATAAAGGACTATATGTTAAGGAAACGTATAGCTTGTTTCTATATCGCTCAATAGGACTTTTAAAAAACCTGGGTATTCTTGTGTTTATTATACCAGATACTTTCTTGAATCTTCACATGCACACCACGCTTAGGCGAACAATACTAACTCAAACTAAAATTCTTGAGATTGCTCTTTTCCCGTCTTCTTTCTTCCCCGGGGTTAATTTTGGTTACTCAAATCTATCAATCATCACATTGCAAAAGTGTGCAGTGAAAGAACAATGCCTTTCTCACAACATTCGAGTAGTTACAGATTTTTCAAATGTAGATGAACTCGCCAAAGAAAACGGCGCTAATACTGCCTATTCTATTTTGCAAGGACAAGTACTCAACAATATCGACTCGGCTTTGTTTATTGCATCTGAACCCCATATAACAAATCTGATTAATAACTGCTCTGCACGAGTAGGCGACATAGCAGATTGTGTAACTGGATTTTATTCTGGCGATGACAAGCAGTTTCTTCACGCATTGAGTTCCGACATTAGAAACGGTTCACGTTACAAAATAATAGAACAAGAGCTTATCGCAAATATAGATAACGTACATTCTAATTTGTTAGATGGAATCGATGATATCGCTCATTACGTCCCTATTGTAAAAGGAGGAGGCTTAAAATATGTCAAGCCCGATCTCTGGTTCCTCGATTGGAGTGAAGAAGCCGTAACAAACTACAAGAATAACAAAAAGGCTCGTTTTCAGAATTCTAGCTATTATTTTCGATTCGGGATTGGTATACCGATGATATCCTCCACTCAAATCACAGCCGCTCTTATTGAAAATAAGCTTTTCGACCAATCAATAGTCGGGGTATTCCCAAAGGATGCAAGGCTTACATATTACTTACTCGGATTCTTTAATTCTCCGACATGCAACAAGTTGATAAGGACCATTAATCCTTCTGCGAATAATCCCGCTAATTATATCAAGAAGATACCGTTTATCGCACCAACAGATGAGCAATTAACTACTATAGATACCCTAATAACGGGTATAATTCGAGACATACGAAATAATGGAACATACAACGAAAATGACGAACAACAGCTTCACGCTCTCTATAGACATATCTATGACATCTGATGTGGAATAACCAAACTAATACCCTCCCCCACTTCCCTCTTCCAAATTCCCCCTCCATACTGTAAACTATTTAGACAACTACCGCCTTTCTCCCCTCTCTTAAGATAAGAGAGGGGCCGGGGGTGAGTTATGAGATTTTGGTCAGGGCTGAGGGTTCCCATTTGGACGTCATAACCAGCCACATAAACGCGGACTTCGACGCGCTGGCCTCGATGATGGCCGCGAAGAAGCTCTACCCCGACGCGCACCTGGTATTCCCCGGCGCGCAGGAGCGGAGCATGCGCGAGTTCTTCATGCAGTCGACCATCTACGCGATGAAGTTCGACAAGTTCAAGAACCTGAACCTGGACGACGTCACCCGCCTCATCATCGTGGACGCGAAGACCCCGGACAGGATCGGCCGCTTCACGGAAATCATAGGCCGCCCCGGCCTCAAAATTCACATCTACGACCACCACCCGCCCGGCGAGGGCGACATCCGGGGCGAGTTCGAGCACCTCGAACCGCTCGGCGCCTGCACGACGATATTCGTCGAACTCCTGCAAAAGAAGAAGATTCCCGTAAACCCGGTAGAGGCGACGGTGCTCGCGCTCGGCATCTACGAGGAGACCGGCTCGCTTGTCTTCGCCTCCACCACACCGAGGGACGTCACGGCGGCGGCATGGCTCCTGTCGCAGGGCGCGAACCTGAACATCGTCTCGGACTTCATCACGCGCGAGCTGGACGCGGAGCAGGTGAGCCTGCTGAACGACCTGCTGAAGTCGATGGGCATGTATTACTTCAACGGCCTGAAGGTCGCGGTCGCCACCGCATCCACCGCCCGGTACGTGCAGGACCTGGCAATACTTTCGCACAAGATACGCGACATGGAGAACCTCGACGCGCTGTTCTGCGTGGTGCGTATGGAGGAGCGCGTGTTCGTGGTCGCGCGCAGCCGGGTGGACGAGGTGGACGTGGGCGAGGTCGCGCGCGAGTTCGGAGGCGGGGGACACCCGACCGCCGCGTCCGCGACGCTCCAAGATACGAACGTTGCCAAGGTCGTCGAGCGACTGCTGGACATCCTGAAGAAGACCGTACACCCCATAAAGCTCGCGCGCGACATCATGACGAAGCCGGTCATCACGATAAAGGACACGGCGGACATCTCAGAGGCGAACGAGCAGATGACGCGGTACTCGGTCAACGTCCTGCCGGTCCTGCATGCCGGGCGACTCGTGGGCCTTCTGACGCGCGAGGTAGCCCAGCGCTCGCTCCACCACGGCCTCGGCGAGCGGAACGTCCGCGAGGTCATGACGACCGACTTCCAGACAGTCCCGCAGGACGCGGGCTTCCGGACGGTCGAGGAAATCATGATACGCCACGCACAGCGTTTCCTGCCGGTTATAGAGGACGACGACAGGGTGGTCGGCGCGATAACCCGGACGGACCTGCTGAGGGCGCTACACGAGAGCATAGACGCACGCCGCGTGAGCGAAGCGGGCGTGGGCAGGAAGGGCGACGAGGTCTACACGCGTAACGTCGCCGGCCTCATAGACGACCGGCTGCCGCCCGAGGTGCTGCGGCTCCTGCACGACGTCGGCCGCATGGCGGACGAGATCGGCGTCACCGCGTACGTCGTCGGCGGGTTCGTGCGCGACCTCCTGATGGGCGTCCGTAACCTCGACGTGGACATCGTCGTGGAGGGCGGGGGCATCGCCTTCGCGCAAGCCTTCGCCAAGCGGCACAACGGACGCGCGCGCGTACACCAAAAGTTCGGGACGGCGGTCGTGGTGCTGCCCTCCGGGATGAAGTTCGACATCGCCACCGCGCGCACGGAGTACTACGAGTACCCGGCCGCTCTCCCGACGGTCGAGCTTGGCTCGATAAAGAAAGACCTGTATCGGCGCGACTTCACGGTCAACGCGCTCGCGATAAGGATAAACGCGGAGGAGTTCGGCGAGCTGATAGACTTCTTCGGCGGGCAGAGAGACCTGAAGGAGAAGACCATACGCGTGCTGCACAACCTGAGCCTGATAGAGGACCCGACCCGCGCCTTCCGTGCGATACGCTTCGAGAACCGCATGGGCTTCACTATCTCGCGCCACACGCAGAACCTGATCCGTAACGCGGTGAAGATGGATCTTTTCCACAAGCTGTCCGGCACGCGGGTGTACACCGAGCTTGTGCTGATATTCAAGGAGACCAAGCCCGCGCGCGCGCTCCAGAGGCTTGAGGCATTCGGCCTCCTGAAGTTCATTCACCCGAAGCTCCGGTTCACGAGGGAGCTGGAGTCGCTGTTTTCTAACATCTCGGAGACGCTGTCGTGGTTCCGGCTCCTGTTCCTGGACGTCGAGGCCGAGCCCTGGGTCGTCTACTTCATGGGCCTGTTTGACCAGGTGCCGGACAAGGAGAAGGGCGAGTTCGCCGACAGGCTCGTGATGCCGGAGCGGTACAGGATAAAGATAGACGCCGCGATGCGGGACGGCGCGAAGGCGCTGAACGAGTTCTACCGCTACCCCGTCCTCGCTCCGTACCAGGTTTACATGCTCCTGAAGCCGCTGCCGGTCGAGGCGCTTCTGTTCATGATGGCCAAGGCCCGCGTCGAGAACGCGAAGAAGAACGTCTCGCTGTACCTGACGCAGTACCGCGAGGCCGCGCCTATGCTGACAGGCGCGGACTTGAAGCGGATGGGTTTTGCCCCCGGCCCGGTGTTCAAGCGTCTGCTTGAGCGGCTCCTTGAGGCGAGGCTGAACGGCCATGTCGAGACACGCGACGACGAGGCCGCGTTCGTCCGCGAATACGCGCGGGTACACGACAAGGAGCTGAAGTCGCTGGAGTTCCAGACGCCGTTTCAGAAGGCCAACGGCCAAAAGGGTAAAAACCCTTGAGGCGGCTGATTGTCAACGCGGACGACTTCGGGATGTCGGTCAACGTCAACGAGGGCATAATCAAGGCCCACCGTGACGGCATCGTGACGTCCACGACAATTCTCGCGTGCGGCGCGGCCGCGGAGCACGCGGCGACGCTTGCGAAGGCGAACCCGACGCTTGGCGTGGGGCTGCACCTCTGCCTCACCGGCTCGGAGCGGTCTGTCCTCGACCCGACACGCATCCCGTCCCTTACGCGTGACGGACTCCTGCTCCCCTCCTCGTTCCACTTCATGCTAAGGATGTTGACCGGGCGCGTGGACATGTCCGAGGTCGAGGCGGAGCTTCGGGCGCAGTTTTTTCGTGCGCTTGAGTTTGGGATAGCGCCGACGCATATCGACGGACACCAGCACCAGCACATGATGCCGGGCGTCCTGCCAATAGCCCTGAACCTCGCGCGCGATTTCGGGATCACCGCCATACGTTACCCGGCCGGGCCGTGGGTGGGGCGGTTCGGCCTCGCACGAGATATGGAGAAGATGTTCTTGGAGGGCTTCTCGCGGGCGCATGACGCACGTATACGCGAGGCAGGGCTCAGGCGTCCGGACGCCTTCTTCGGACTCGTCCAGACGGGCAACCTTGGAGTCGCCGCCCTGCGCGAGATACTTGATAACCTGCCGGACGGCACTTCAGAGGTCATGTGCCATCCCGGTATCCGGGACGACGCGCTCGCGGAGAAGATGGACTGGGGCCGGGGATGGGAGACGGAGCTTGCCGCCGTGACCGACCCGGGAATCAGGGCACTGATCACCGATATGGGAATTGAGCTTATCAGCTACCGGGATTTATAACACCATCCGGGCATCCCTTCTGCTCTTCTTGCTTTTATGCAGGGGCCGACCTGCGTGTCGGCACTTTAGTCTTTCGTCAACGCATACCGTCATCCAACACAGACGGCCCCCGTTTCCGGGGGCCGTCTGCATCTTAATCTTCACGACTATCTTGTTGCTCTTGTCACTGCACCGTATACGTCTGGAAGCTCTCGACCGCGGTGCCTCCTGACGCGTTCCTGACCTTGACCTTCACGTAGTTCGT
>JACRHJ010000009.1 GCA_016212105.1 Nitrospirota bacterium | reverse complement strand
TGTCGCACGCGTCACCTATGCCGTCAGCGTCCTGGTCGCTCTGGTTCGGGTTGTACACAGACGGGCAGTTGTCCACGTTGCCGCATACGCCGTCGCCGTCCATGTCATTATTCGTGTCGTCGGGGCAGGTGTCGCAGACGTCGCCTATCGTGTCGGCGTCCCTGTCCTCCTGGGCCGGGTTGGAGTTGTACATGCAGTTATCGGTACCGTCAAGCACGCCGTCGTTGTCGTAGTCCGTGTCGCACGCGTCACCGATGCCGTCAACGTCCTGGTCGCTCTGGTTCGGGTTGTACACAGACGGGCAGTTGTCCGCGTTGCCGCAGTGGCCGTCGCCGTCCATGTCATTGCTCGTGTCGTCGGGGCAGGTGTCGCAGACGTCGCCTATGCCGTCGAGGTCGGTGTCCATCTGGTCGGCATTGGATGTGTTCGGGCAGTTGTCGCAGGCGTCGCCTACGCCGTCCACGTCGGTCTCCATCTGGTCCGGGTTGCTGACGGCCGGGCAGTTGTCGCAGGCGTCGCCAATGCCGTCGAAGTCGGTGTCGTACTGCGTCGGGTTGTAGACCGGCCCGCAGTTGTCGCAGGAGTTGCCCACGCCGTCGCCGTCCGTGTCGATCTGATCGGCATTGGAGGCGTTCGGGCAGTTGTCCGAGGCGTCTGGTACGCCGTCAGCGTCGGTGTCCTGCACCTCGCACGCATCGCCGATACCGTCGGCATCGGTATCCGCCTGGTCCGGGTTCAAGACGGCCGGGCAGTTGTCGCATGCGTCGCCAATGCCGTCGAAGTCGGTGTCGTACTGCATCGGGTTGTAGACCGGCCCGCAGTTGTCGCAGGGGTTACCCACCCCGTCGCCGTCGGTGTCGATCTGATCGGCGTTGGAGGCGTTCGGGCAGTTGTCGGAGGCGTCTGGTATGCCGTCGCCGTCCGCGTCGACCGCCTCGCAGGCGTCGCCTGTGCCGTTGCTGTTTGCATCTTCCTGGCCTGGGTTGACAACGAACGGGCAGTTGTCGGTTGCGTTGCCGACGCCGTCGCCGTCCGTATCGCCGTCGCAGGCGTTGCCTTCGCCGTCGCCGTCAGTGTCGGTCTGGTCCGCGTTCGCGGTCCACTGGCAGTTGTCCACGTTACCGCAGACGCCGTCGCCGTCCCAGTCGTTGTACCAGTCGTTCGGACAGGCGTCGCATACGTCGCCCAGGCCATCGCCGTCGTAGTTCTCCTGGCCCGGGTTGGCGTTATTCGGGCAGTTGTCGGCTGCGTTCAAAATACCGTCTGAGTCGTTGTCCTCGCACACGTCGCCGAGGCCGTCGCTGTCGGTGTCCGCCTGGTCGGGGTTGTAGTTGTCAGGGCAGTTGTCCACGCTGCCGCAGACCCCATCGCTGTCGTTATCGTTCATCGGGTCGTTCGGGCAGGTATCACACGCGTCGGCAGTACCGTCGCTGTCGGTGTCAACCTGTGTCGGGTTGTAATTGTTCGGGCAGTTATCCACGTCAGCGCAGACGCCGTCACCGTCTGAGTCGTTGTACCAGTCGTAAGGACACGCGTCGCAGGCGTCGCCGAGGGTGTCGCCGTCGCTGTTCATCTGGACCGGGTTGATTGTGTTCGGGCAGTTGTCGTTGCCGTTTACAACGCCGTCGTGGTCGGCATCCTCACAGACGTCGCCCATACCGTCGCTGTCGCCGTCGGCCTGGTCCGGGTTGTACATGCTCGGGCAGTTGTCGGACGCGTTCAGTACGCCGTCGGCGTCCTTGTCCGTGTCGCAGACGTCACCGATGCCGTCATAGTCCAGGTCGGCCTGGTCGGCGTTTGCGTCGTTAGGGCAGTTGTCGCAGGCGTCGCCCTTGCCGTCCGCATCCGTGTCCGTCTGGCTGGCGTTGGTTGAATATATGCAGTTGTCGCAGGCGTCGCCCACGCCGTCACTGTCCCAGTCGTTCTGGTCCGCGTTGGAGCTGTTCGGGCAGTTGTCGCAAACATTCCCATCGCCGTCCGAGTCCGTGTCCGCCTGGTCGGCGTTAGCGGTATAAACGCAGTTGTCGCAGGCGTCGCCGTCGCCGTCCGTGTCGGAGTCAGTCTGGTCGGCATTGGAGGCGTTCGGGCAGTTGTCAGTTCCGTCCGCCACGCCGTCGCCGTCCGCGTCCTGTATCGCGCATGGCGGGCAGGAGCCGCCGCAGTCCACGCCGGTCTCGTCCACGTCCTGGACGGCGTTCGTGCAGTGGGCAGGGAGCGATACCACGGCCACGTCGTCGACGTACCAGCCACGGTGAGCATTATCCATGCCGTCGACCGAATCGAACACAAACTTGACCTTCGCGTTCATGCCGGCATACGAGCCGAGCGGGACGTTCATCTGGTACCACGATGCCGAGAAGTCCGGGCTGGCGTGCAGCTCGGCCCAGGACACGCCGTTGTCGGTCGAGATATAGACCTTCCTGGTATCCCATGTGCAGCTCACATTGCTGCACTCGGTCTGCTCCCAGGTCCAGTACGTCAGGACGGCGTCAACCGGCACGGCGAACTGCGGGGAGACGAGCTCGCCGGTGTTGGTCAGGCCGTTGTTGTAGTTGCCGGTAGCCTCCTGGCCGTACCACATAGAATGGTTCGGGCTGTGGCTGTTCGGGTAGGCGCTGTTGTGGTCGGTGTCGTGCCACATGCCGGTCATCGTCCAGCCTGGCGCGCCGGTCTCGAAGTCCTCGGAGAGGCCAAGCGGCAGGCACGGCGGACAATCCACTCCGCCGCAGTCCATGCCGGACTCGTCAGCATCCTGGACGAGGTTCGTGCAATGGCCTCCGCCTCCGGTACCAGTGGAGATGTCTATGTTGTAGCAGGCGGTCAGGTTCATCGCGGATATCTGGACGTAGTACGCGCCCGTATAGGACGCGACCCCGCTAAGGTTGTGCGGAGAGGTGTTGCCGGACGCGAAGTCGAGTTCCATGAACGTGTCGTCCATCAGCCAGGCGGTTATCTCGCCCGTGGGGCCGCCGTTCCAGTTGACGGCGACGTTTATAGTGTCGCCGGAGTTGGCCTGGAAGGTGTACCAGTCCATCTGGTCGGTTGTCGAGTCTATCGTGCCGGGGCCGTTGTACGGCAGGCCTACCGATACCGCCTGGTAGTCGTTGTCGTTCGGCTCGGCGTCGGAGGTGCAGCCGCCGCACGGCGTGCAGTCCGCGCCGCCGCAGTCGACGCCGGTCTCGTCCGCGTCCTGGGTGCTGTTCGAGCAATGGCTCCCGCCACCGCACGGCGGGCAGTTGACGCCGCCGCAGTCCTCGCCGGACTCGTCCGAGTCCTGCACGCCGTTGGTGCAGTGCCCCATGCCGGGGTCATTGGATATGGACATCCTGTAACAGGCGTCGATGCCGCTCGCCCCAAGCTGCACGTAGTACGTGCCGGTGTACGGCGCGACCGCGCTCATGCTTCCCGGAGACGTCCCGGCGAAGTTGAAGGCGATCTCGCTGAACGTGTTGTCCATCAGCCACATGTCTATCGCCGTCATCGGGGTATCGTTGTTCCAGGTCAGGTCGACATAGATAGTCTGGCCGTCGGTGGCGCTGAACGAGTACCAGTCGTACTGGTCGTTCACGGAGTTTATCGTGCCGTCACCGAGGTACGGGAACGGCACCGGGTAGGCCTGGGTGTCGGTGTCGTTCGGCTCCGGCTCGGACGGGCAGTAGCACGGCGCGCAGTCCGCCCCGCCGCAGTCCACGCCGGTCTCGTCCGCGTCCTGGACCCCGTTGCCGCAGTGGTTGCACTGCTGGGTAAGCTCCAGCGGCGAGGTGGTCACCACCTCGTTGGTGGAGTACGCGTTCGGGCTCTCGATTATCTCGTTGCCGTCCGTTGAGACGTACACCTGGTACCACGGCGACTGGAAGCATTCGCCTTCATGGCTCTCCGCCCTCAGCCACCACGTGCCGCCGAGTACCGGGAGCCTGAAGTGGCCTAACTCGTCCGTCTCGGTGCTGGTGTACAGGTGCCCGCCTATCGGCATCTGCGACGGTCCGTTGAGGGCGAACCCGGTCTGGTCTATGGTCTTCGCGTAGACCTCCGCCCAGGGCATCGGTGTCGGGCCCTGCATGACGTAGCCCTCTATGGCGCCGTCCGCGTTGTATGTATTGAATACCGGGAACTCCTCCTGCGCGGGTACCATGCTGAAGCTGGTCATCGGCGCGGGCACGAGTTCCTTGGGCACGGTGTTTATCTTTGTCGGGTGGCCCGGCTCGTTGACCCTCGTCCCGGCCTCCCACTGCCCCCTCATTATCCCGAAGCGGGTATGGCCGGAGGCGTCGGTGAACGCGCCGTTCCTTAACCCGGCAACGGCCTGCGTGCCCCATTCCGTGTTGCGGGCGAAAACCAGCGCGTTCTCGACCGGCTGTGTGCCGTTCTCGTCGTAGACCGTGGCGTCCACGAAAGACTCCTCCGGGTAGGCGACGACGTTGGCGTTCGGATACGTGCCGGGGGCGGGTATATCCACGGAGGCGCCCTCCGAGTAGCCGTTGGTCGGCACCCTCATGGAGAAATAGCCCCAGGGCGCGTCTCCGCCGATCCACCAGGTGCGGCCGGACAAGACGCCTATCTCAAAGAAGCCGGCCGGGTCGGACATCCCTTCCGTGTCGTCTCCCATGCTGGAGTCAGCCCAGAAGTCCGCGGCCGCGACAGGGGCGCTGGTGAAGTAGTCGGTCACGGATCCGGTTATCGTGGCGTCTCTATCCACCAGGACGAGGTCGGACATAGGCATGGACGGTATCTCTGGCGGGACGACCGTCATCAGTTCCGACGTCGAAGGCTGTACCATACCCTGCTTCTGGGTGCCGAGCCCGAGCGTGACGCCGAGTGCTGCGTCCGGCACCTCGAGTTCGTACTGCCCGAGCGCGTTCGTGAACCCGAACGTGTATACTATATCGCCGTCGTCGATGGGTGACGGGAGCACCAGGGCGACGAGGGCGTCAGGGACCGGGTTGTCCAATATATCGAGGACCTGGCCAGTTATGTGGTGTGAGGAGCCCGCCGCCGTTACCTCGAAGGATGCGGTCCCGTTGTCGTATGCCGAGTTCCATACCTGGACGATATAGTGCCCCGGCCCCATGAGGTAAGGGAACAGTATGCCGGTGGTTATACCGGGCTGCGCCGGGTTGGAGTCGGGGAGAATGTGGTTGTCGTAGCCCTTCATGGGGCCGTTGTCGCCCACCCAGGCGTGCATCATGTGCCAGTCCTCGGTGTCGAGTACGCCGTCTCCGTCCACGTCATGGTAGACCATGACGAACAAAGGCTCGCCGGGGTTCAGCGCCTGCGTATTTATCGTGACGCCGGTGGCCGAGTTGGACGGCACGCTGGCCTGGCCGACCGTGACGGGCACGGATGCGTAAGAGGTAAGGGCTACGCCCAGTACCCCGAATATGCCCACGAACAACGACGCCAAGAACCTCTTCATACAGTGCCTCCTCTGTGATAAAACGCTGAAAGCCAAATCCAGTTAAATTGGTTGTTATCTATAGTTATTATTCGTAATTTCGTTGAGGGCCCGCAAGGGATACGAGTCCTATTAAATAAGCATGCAATAAGCGTACCCGCCGTTAATATTAATTAATGAATAGTAATTCTCATTAATCATCAATATGTTAAGCACAGGTTAATTCCAGGTAAACATGAGCTAATCACTCAATTAGCGCGATTACGCTCTTTTTGGGGTGAGTGTTATAGCGCAGGTGCGCGCATGGGCGCAACGAATATCGCGGGCGGGATTAGTAATGCCGGCGCCTGAAATACAGAACCCGGCCCCTTTTCGGGGCCGGGTTCGGGTGAGGCTATGCTTGAGTTAACCTGCCGCTCTGGCTCAGTTGGTGGTCTTAATGTAGTATATAGGCGAGATTGTGACGTTGCCCGCGTTATCCTCAGACTCGAAATAGAACGCTTCTGTCTTGCCAGTGGTAGGAGGCAGCGTTGCGGTGAATGTGTATGTGCCGCCGCCGGTTATAGCTTGAGTGACCGTTGTTGCGGTACCGCTATTGTTGTAATTCATAGTAATCCGCTTCATGCCGGAGCCGTTGGTATCTGAAACATAAATCGACCAAGTGACCACGGTCCCTTTCCTAAGCATAACCGGTGCGGCTGGATTCGTAGATACAGAGACGAACGTGGTAAGCGCTGCGCCAACGTATCCCTTCATATTGACGAGAGATGTTGCAGGAGCAACGGTGTCCACGTTCACGTTCACCTGCTCCGCGTTCGCCGTCGTCGTGGAACATGCCGCGACAATCTTCGCCCTCGCATTTATGGTGTGCGGGGTAAGCGTATCGCCCTCCGGCAGAGTCCAGTCGTAATACCATGTAGGCACGGCCTGCAAAGTCGCGGGTAGCCATGGCCCTCCGTCTATGCTCACCTCGACGTTCGTCGCGGGGTTGCCGGTGGACGGCGCGCTTATGGTAATCCTCTTTGTTACCGGCCTCGACGTAACATAAAAACCCGGCAGCGTCGCGCCGTTCGCAGGGTCTGTTATATCGCACAGCATCAGAGACGCGGTGTTTACCGTAAACCCGACCGACTTCGTGTCCTGCACACCCTGCGTGTTCGTCGCCTTCGCGTATACCGTCCAGGCCTCGCAGGAGCGCGGCGTGCTTATGGTGTACGTCTTCTCGTAATATCCTGTAGCCGCGTTGTAATAGCATGCACTCCATGTGACGTTGTCCGTTGAGACCTCGACGGAGGTTATCGTGCCGTAGCTCGTGGAAGCCGCCACCTGCACGGTGAAATCGCCTGTTAATACCGCGTCCGCCGCCGGGCTGACGATGCCGTTCGTGACCGTGCCCGCGTCCTTGGTCACAGTGACGCTGTTGGCAGATGTTGTCGCGCCCTTTGTCGCGCGCGCGGTCACGGTATGGCTCGTGCCGTCCGCGTAGCCGGACGTGTTCCAGGCGTACTCGTAGAACGCTCCGTTGAGGGCCGCGCTGTTCCATGTCCCTCCGTCTATCTGGACCTCGACGCTGTCCGGAGGCGAGGGCGTGGACGACGCCGAGACCCGCACGACCTGTGTGCCCCAGACCGTGCCCGCGTCGGCAGGGGCGGTCAAGGCGCAGCTTACTACAAACGTGTTGTCCACTGTAACAGTCACAGGGCCGGTGAACGTTTCGCTTGAACCCCTGTTCGCGCGCGCGGATATAGAGTGCGGGCCATTGGGGACGAGAATCGTGTCCCAGGAGTACTGGTAATACGAGCCGGACTTGGTTACAGGGATCCAGGCCCCGCCGTCTATGGACACCGAAACGCCGCTAAGGGGGCCATAATCTGTGTACGCTTCGACCTGCACGTTGTACGTGCCCGATACCGTGCTACCGTTCGCCGGGGATACTATCGTGCAGTGAATGCTGTCCGGGTTGCTCACCGTAACCGCGACCGCGCCGCTCGTGGCCGTGGCCGCACCCTTTGTCGCACGCGCGGTTATCGTATGCGCGCCGTTAGCCACTGACGTGGTATTCCAGACGTACTCGTAGGACGCCCCGTTAAGCGTTGCGGGAGCCCACGCACCGCCATCGAACTGGACCTCGACGCTATCCGGAGCGCCGGGTGATGTGGTCACGTTGACCTTGACAGTAAAGGCTCCAGTAATGGTGCTGCCGCTTGTGGGCGAGGTGATGGAGCAGGTCGCGGTTGGCGTGTTGTTCACCGTAACGGTGCGTGATACCGAACCCCACTCGGAACCGGCCACGGCAATAGCCGAGATAGTATGTACCACGCCCGGCGCGAGGTCGACCGGATCGGTCACCCAGCCATACTCCCACCTGCCGGCACCGCTGTTGAACGCACAGTCAGCCCATGACCCATTATCTATCTTTATCTGCACCGACGTAACCGGATGGTTCACCGGATCTGAGGACGCGGCGGCAACGGCAATATTCACCGTGCCGCTCACCTGTACCGCGCCTGTCGGCGAGGTTATGGCTGCGCTTACCGAATACGGACTGTTGCCAGCTTCGGCCGGGTCCTGGTCGTAGTTGAACGCGACGTCCGGCTCCGTAGCCTGCGGCCAGCTCGTAATATTACCGTCGTTGTCTGTGGCGACAAGGAAGTACCATACCCTCTTGTCGTTGTTAGCGGGTATAGGGTGTCCGGACGTACCGAAGGTCGTCTTGTACATGATGAAGTCGCTGCCGGGGTTTACCGCTACGGTCGTCATGCATGTGAACCCTGTCGGGTTGCCGGCCGACTTCATGTTGATACCGTCCGGTATCGTCCCGACGGTAGGCGGCACTGACGTGGACATGTCAGTGACGGCGTAATAGAGCTTCACCGACGCTATGCCGACCGATGCCGCCGAGGTATCCGTGACGTACATGCTGACGTCCGTCGTCACGTCGGCGGGCACCCTTATCAGGCCTGTCGTCGTCACGGCGATGGTTGCAGGCTGAGGCATGGTCTGGGTTACCTGCATGATGGTCGGGCCGGTCGGCTTCTGGACTTCGTAGACCTCGTCCTGGCATGAGCCCGTCAGCGAGTTGTCCTCAAGCAGGTAGACCCCGCCCCTTCTGAAGAACAGGTCATGGTCATAGGATATGGTCATACTGGCGTCCCGCATGTCCACTGTGCTGTTTACCGTACCGGCCGCCGTCTTGAACGTGAACTGCAGGTAGAAGTAAGGGCGCGCCGTCTGACTGGTGGCAGCGCGCAGGAACCTCGCGTCCCATGCCTGTGTACCGGCGGTAAACGGCACGTAGGTACCGGACGTCACCGCCGGGCCGTCGTAAACCGTGGAATAATCGGTGCCGTCCCAGATCTGTACCTTAGTGAGGAACGCGTTGGCCTCCCTGCCGCCGCCTGACCATGTGAGCGTGACGCCGTTAAGTTTGGCGTTCCACCTGCTCGAGTTCTTGCCGGTGATGCGGACTGCGTTGTAGTACGTCCCAGTTACGCTGGTTGCCGTCCCGGCGTTGTAGTAGACCTTGCCCGGATACGTGGTAATGTCCGTAACCCCGGCGGTCGGGCTCAGGTTGTCAGAGCAGTCCTCCTGCCTGACGTAGTAGGTGTATATCTCGCCTTCCAGTGGACTGCTGTCGGAGTATACGTTATAACCGCCGGTGCCCTTTATATTGTTTGCCAACGCGGTCTCGGTGTGGGACGCCGTTGCGCCGTCGGCCCTGTACACCCTGTAACCGACGGAGTCCAGGTCGAGTGATGACGGACCGATCGGCATTCCTGGGTCGCCCCACTTAACGACCACCCTCGGCGCCGGGCTGGAGCAGTAGCCCGCGGTGAAGGTCACGGACGGCGGTGACGCCGGCTCGCCGGCCGGGTCATCCTGGCAAGGCAAGGCGCATGCCTCGTCCCCGTCCATGCTGTTCCTGCTGTGCGTGCCGTAGACGTCCCAGGTACCGGTTGCATCGTTCCATAAAGCGCTGACGTGGCCGCAGCGGTCGAACGCGAACGCGGTGTAGTAGTAGCAGGTGTCGTTCGGTGCGTTGCCGTCAATCTTCCCGCCGTTAGTCGCGCCGGGGTCGCAGATGAATGCCGGGTCGTTGGCGCTGTCGTATGCGAGCACACCATCGCCGGGCGACTCAGGGAATAACGTCGTGGACCTGAATATCATAATGCGGTCCATGTCGTAGTCGACAGGGTTCTGCCAGGACAGGAAGACCCTGTTCGCGCCAGGTATGGCGACGAAATTCATTGGCGGCTGCGGGGCCTGGTTGTCCTGCGGTACCGTGTTGTCCTTTGGCGTGCCGGTGCCGATGTCCGCACCGTTACCGTATACTCGCGCGAACAGGCTGGCCGGGTACGAGTCCCTGAGCGCGGGTGTCGGCGGTTCGGTAACGGGCGGGTTGTCGCAGCTTACCCTCGGCACGACGACGTAGTCGTACATCCGGCAGCCAATCAGGCCGGTGTCCCTGAACTCGTATCCACCGGCGGTCGTTATGACGAAGTAGTCAAACGCGGCCTTGTTGTACACGAGATTATTCACGCCCGGCGTGGACGCCACGACGGGGTAGTTGAAGTCCGTTATGCTACCGGTATTGCCAATCGGCTTCCTGTATATCTCGTACCAGGTCACGTCCGGGTCGGGGTGCCTGTCCCAGGTCAGTGTTACCTCGCCGTTACCCGGCCCAGCCGTCGCGCGCAGGTTCACCGGGGCAGTGGACGGGTTGTCCGGGTTGGAGGTTGTGTCGTTCGACCCGGCGGTATGTATAGGCGGACTTGATACGGCGCTGACATTGCCCGTCGTGTCGTATGCTGCAATCGCGACATAATAGTCCGTATTGGTGGCCGTGACGTTAATGGTGCAGGAGGTAACGTTGCCGAACCTCTGCTTCTCGCCCAGGCTGGCGTCGAGGCCCCAGCTGACCTCGTATCCTGCAAGGTCTATATCCGTGTTCGGGTTCCAGTGGAGCGTTATCTCACCGCAGGTGTGCGGGTCAGACGCGGCAAGACCGGCCGGAGGCACCGGCGGAATTGCATCCTGCGGTGAGCATGCGTCGCCCACGCCGTTACCGTCCGAGTCCTCCTGTCCGGCGTTTGCATCGTCCGGGCAGTTGTCGCAGACGTCGCCGACACCGTCCCCATCCGTGTCCGCCTGGTTGAAGTTGGCATCGTCCGGGCAGTTGTCGCTCGCGTATGCCACGCCGTCGTTGTCGTTGTCCGGCGTCACCACATAGGTAAGCGGGAGCTGCTTGACCACGCCCGCAACCCCGTCCTTGACCATCACCTTGACGTAGTTCGTCCCTGCGTCCGCGGCGGACGGCGTCCAGTCCCACACGCTTGCCGGGCCGTACTTCTGCTTGACGACGTATACGCCGCCGGTGCCCGGCCCCTTCACCGCGAACAGGTACAGGTACGTCCCGCAGTTGTCCGGGCTGGCCGTGGACGCGGTCCAGACTACCGTCCCGCCGGTCAGTGCAGGGCTCGCAATGGACGGCGTCAGGCCCACGCCAGAAACGGCATTGTTGTTGCAGACGGGATCGCACACGTCACCCATGCCGTCGTGGTCTCTGTCCTCCTGGCCGGGGTTGGCGTCATTCGGGCAGTTGTCCGAATCACCGCAGACGCCGTCTGCGTCGGCGTCGTTGGCCGGGTCGTTCGGGCACGCGTCGCAGGCGTTACCGGCCCCGTCTCCGTCCGCGTCCTCCTGGCCGGGGTTGGACACGTCCGGGCAGTTGTCGCTGGCGTATGCCACGCCGTCGTGGTCGTTGTCGGGCGTCACCTGGTATGTTACCGGCAGCTGCTTTATCACACCGGCGGGGCCGTCCTTGACCATCACCTTGACGTAGTTCGTCCCTGCGTCGGCGGCGGACGGCGTCCAGTTCCACACGCTTGCCGGGCCGTACTTCTGCTTGACGACGTATACGCCGCCGGTGCCCGGCCCCTTCACCGCGAACAGGTACAGGTACGTCCCGCAGTTGTCCAGGCTGGCCGTGGACGCGGTCCAGACTACCGTCCCGCCGGTCAGGGCCGGGCTCGCAATGGACGGCGTCAGGCCTGCGATAGCAACGGCATTGTTGTTGCAGACGGGGTCGCACGCGTCGCCCATGCCGTCGTGGTCTCTGTCCTCCTGGCCGGGGTTGGAGTCGGCCGGGCAGTTGTCGGCATCATCCGCGACGCCGTCCGCGTCCGAGTCGGCGGTTACCGTAACCGTCACGCCCGGCCCCGGGACTTCTATGTTGTTGACCGAGTCGGTCGCGCGGCTCCTGATATTGTACGTGCCGGGCGCGGGCATGCTCCAGGCGAAGCTCCAGGGGTCCGTGCCGGACGCGGTCTGCCATGTCGCGCCGCCGTCGGTCGAGACCTCGACGAAGGATACGCCGTTGCTTGCCGCCGACGTGCCGGTAATGGTGTACGGCCAGACGGAGGGCGTCGCGCCGTCCATGGGCGTGGTTATTGTGGAGACGGGGTCGGGGGAAAGCTTGAGGATGAATATATCAGCCAGACCAGTGTTTGGATTGCCATAGAGGCTTCCGTTGGTATACCCGGTAATATATATGTCCCCTGATGCATCAACTGCAGAGTCCACGGCAAAGTCAAGCATAGTGGAGCCCAATAATCTGGTCCATTGCTTTACCCCGTCCGAGTCGTATTTTATTACAAGTACATCACCTTCCCCAACAGGTTCCTGACCGTCGAGGCCGCCAAATGCAAACCCGGTTAATACCGCTTCTCCATTTTCATTCAGTTCAACCCTGTTGACATAATCATGCAGCGAGGAACCTGCCTGCCTCTTCCACAACATATTTCCCGCGCAGTCGAGTTTGAACACGACGACGTCGTTGTCCCCTGCATTTGGATAACCTGCAAGGCTTCCGGCGGTATACCCTGCAACGAATACGTTACCGGAGGCATCAACCGCGACGTGGCCGTTTCCGTCGGCTTCGGCCGTCCCCAATAGTCGCGTCCACAGTTCCAAGCCGTCAGATCTGAACTTGGTCACTAAAATATCATACCCACCTGCTCCAGTTTCTCCGTTCATGTCTCCGGACGCATCACCGGATACATACACATTGCCGGATAGGTCGATACAAACGCTTTTACCGTAATCATCTCCAGCCGCGCCCATCTGCCGCGTCCAGAGCCTCGTTCCTTCGGGATCATATTTCACGACAAACAGGTCGAACCCGCCGGAGTTAGCATTTTCATCCAGTCCTCCGAGTGTCTCTCCTGCAATGTAAATACATCCGGATGCATCGACGTCAACAGAAAACGGCGCGTCGTAACCCGACGAGCCCAATTGCCGTATCCACTGCTTGACGCCGTTATTATCGAATTTCACGAGGATGATGTCGCTCGAACCTGCACTTGTGTTTCCGTCCAGACCACCCCATGCAAGTCCGGCAGCGAATATATTTCCATCTTCGTCAACCGCAATATCATTGAACGAATAAGACTCAAGGACATCCAGTTGACTGCTCCAGAGTTCCGCCCCTTCTGCATCAAACTTCTTCAGGAAGCTGTTACCACCCCATGCGTTCGGGTCTGGAATAGATGTGTTGTAGCCGATTGTATAGATGTTTCCCGCCTGGTCAACCGCAACGCCCGCGTTACTGTCGTTTCCACCCGTCCCCATCTGCCTCGTCCACTCCGTCCGGTAAGGCAGCTCCGCCCGCGCCTCCCGGCCGAGCCCGGCAAGCGATATGACAAGCAGTACGATGATGAGAACAGCGCGTGACACGCGGGTCCGGTTGGACATGTTGAGATGCCTCCGTGGCTGAAATGAACTGCGAAATGTGAATTTCCGAAGGTAAGTCTGGTGTTGCTGCGGGCCGCGATTACGCGCAGTCTCCGCCTATCGTTGATAAACGTGCAAAAACTATGCGAGAAATGGGGTCCTGGACGGGCGGGATACTAACCCGTAAGTATTAGATGCTGCGGAAATATCTTGGTATTCAACAGGTTCCCAACTCAGCACAAGCCGGTATGATATGTAAATAATTGGAAATAAGCCTGATTTTGGGCACAGTTACGCCGTAAACGCCCGACATTGTCAATAATATTTCCCGGCAAGTCTGCAATTACAATTTTGCCGTGCGCTTAAACGCTCATGGGTGCGGTGGTTCTGTACAGGTTCGCATAGGGTTTTAGGCAGGGGTCGGCCCGCGTATCGGTCCTTCCAAGCAGATTCCTCGACTACGCTCGGAATGACAAAGAAAGGCGGATGAGGGGTCGGGGGTGCGGGCTACTCTATCCCCTCACACGCTCCTGTACCGGTTGGTGATGGGCATCCGCCTGTCGCGTCCGAGGGCGCGCGGCGTTATCTTGAGGCCGGGCGGGGACTGCCTTCGCTTGTACTCGCTCCTGTCCACGAGGCCGATGACGCGCTTCACGGCGTCCGGGTCGAAGCCCATCGCTACCATCTCCTCGTACCCCTTGTCGTCCTCGACGTACGCGCGCAGTATCGGGTCGAGCCTGTCGTAGGGCGGGAGTGAGTCCGAGTCCTTCTGGTCGGGCGCGAGTTCGGCGGATGGCTCGCGGGTTATAACGCGCTCGGGGATTATGACGCGGCCGGCGCGTCCGTTGACGTGCCGGGACAGCTCGTACACAAGGGTCTTGGGTACGTCCTTGATGACCGCGAACCCGCCGGCCATGTCGCCATAGAGCGTCGCGTACCCGGTGGACATCTCGGACTTGTTGCCGGTGGTGAGCACTATCCAGCCGAACTTGTTGGATATGGCCATCAGGAGGTTCCCGCGTATCCTCGCCTGCAGGTTCTCCTCGGTAACGTCCGGCTTCGTGCCTTCGAATGCGGGCGCAAGCATACCGGTGAGCGTCTCGTACGCGGGCGCGATGGGTATCTCTATGACCGGAATGCCGAGGTTTCTGGCGAGTGCGTGCGTGTCCTCGGCGCTCGCCTCGGACGTATAGACAAACGGGAAGAACGTCCCGACCACGGAGTCCGCCCCGAGCGCCTCGACGGCGATCGCCGCGACGATGGAGGAGTCTATACCGCCTGATAGCGAGACGACAGCCTTTGTAAAGCCGTTCTTCCTGACATAGTCCCGCGTCCCCGTGACGAGCGCCTGGAAGACCTCCTCGGCGGGGCTGAGCGGCTCTTGCATCGGAGGCGCATCGAGCATCTTCCTGTCCGCGAACGGCCATTCCGATACGACAAACCTCTCGACCGACTTGTCGCCCTTGTTGTATGCGAGACGCTCGCGCCGGCTCCTCGGGTCGTGGAGCCTCGCGTGGAATACAGACTCGACGTCGAGGTCCACGAGCATCAGATCCTCTTCGAACTGCCGCCCCTGCGCGATGAGCTTGCCCTTTTCGTCGAAGACCATGCCGTGGCCGTCGAAAACCAGCTCGTCCTGCCCGCCGACCATGTTGTTGTATGCGACGATGGCGACGTTGTCCGCGGCGCGCGTCGTCAGGAGGTGCTTCCTGAACTTCCATTTCCCCTTGTGGTACGGGGAGGCGTTGATGTTGATTATGACCTCGGCCCCGGCGAGCGACTCGACCCTGGCCGGGCCGTCCGGGTACCATATGTCCTCGCAGATGCTGACGCCGATGTTGACGCCGCCCAGGACGTAGACCTGGCTCTTTGTACCGGCCTGGAAGTACCGGTACTCGTCGAACACGCCGTAGTTGGGCAGGTACATCTTGCGGTACACCCCGACGAGGCTCCCGTCGTGGATGAAGGCCGCGGCATTGTATATGTCGTCGGACTTGTCCACGAAGCCGACCACGGCGGCTATGCCCTTCGACGCGGCGGTTATCTCGGCGATACACTTCAGGTTGTCGTCTATGAAGCCGGGCTTGAGCAGCAAATCCTCAGGCGGGTAACCGGTGACGGCAAGCTCCGGGAACGAGACGATGTCCGCGCCCTCCGCGCGCGCCTTCTCCATGTACGAGACGACCTTCTCAGTGTTCCCTTCGAGGTCTCCGACCGTGCAGTTTATCTGTGCCATAGCGAGGCGTAGCGAGCGCATAGCGATATCTCCAGTTAATTATCCGGCAGCATTATACGCAAACCATGCTAAGTAAGAAAATCCCCTGGATTCCCGCTGGAGTTTACCCCGGTATGCCTAAAGCCGGGGCGGGAATGACGTGTGCTTGTTCGTCGCCCCGTGCTTGACACGGGGTCCAGGAAGTTTGCCTATTTTGTTGCCGGTTTAATAATCCGGCATCATCCACTAACTCCCCCTCTTAAGATATCCGGGGGCCGGTGGGGGCGTTATGAAGTATAATGGACCCGGCGGATGAATGTCCGGACATCCTCATGGATATTGAACGTTCTCAAGGGGGCGCGGCCCCCTTGCACCCCCTCGATCCTGTAAGGATGGATGCCAAGTTAAGGCGAGCTTCGCCCGCCGTATTTAATACAACCTGGCCCCAACCTATGACTCCCCCTCTTAAGATAAGAGGGTGTTGGGGGGCGTTATGACTATTCGGCCTTTTTCGCCGGCGGCATCGTGTGCGGCTGCTGGCCCTGTATCTTCGAGTAACCCTGCGGCACCTCGAACAGCGCCGGGTCCTGCGGACCGGCCACAAGGTCCTTGAACTCGAGCGTCCAGGATCCGTCCACCGCCTCCGCCTTTACCGGCCAGCCGATGTCCGTGGCGAACCACCTGTATATCTCCATCGGCTCGCTTCCGGCGTTTGTCATGACGAACCTCTCCTTGATGACCGGGTGCCCGTCGAGGTTCTCATCGCCGAGCCTCTCGTACTTGTCTATCTGGTCGGGCTGGTATATCAGCGGGTTCTTGTTGCCGGGCTCCAGAAGCCTTTCGAGGTAAAGCGAACGCGTGGGCATCAGCACCCACGAGACCTCCTTGTCCATCCGGACTATGACCACAGTGCCGCCCGCGCCGACCACCACCCTCTGCCTGTCGCGGGTGAAGTTGACTACGCTCTCGTCCGCGCCCTCCGGGCTCCCCATGACGAGCCGCGCCTTGAACTGGACGTCCCTGGACGGCTCGGGCGCGTTTCCCTTGCAGCCGGAAACAACGATAACCACTGCCAACGCAACCAAAACAACCAATGCCCTGTGACTTGACAAACCTCTCCTCCAGAATATCGCGGTTTACTAAAAACCCGGCACGGTGATGGGCGATACATACACCCTCTCCCTAATTCCCGCCGTGCGCCTGAGCCGCCCTGAGCTTCATCAGGCCGTTGATGGTGCCGTTTATGTTCTTTGCGTTGCCTGGGTTAAGCCTGGCCGCCACCCTGAACTTCTCGATGGCCTCGTCGTACCTCTTCTGGTCGGCGAGCGCCATCCCCCATCCGCTGTAAGCCTTCTCGCTCTTCGGGTCCAGTTCGGACGCCCTTTTGTACCTGGTCTCCGCGCCTCGGCTGTCCTTCATCTCCATGAGCGCGTTTCCCCAGTTATAATATGTCTTGGGTGACCTGGGGTCGATACCTGCCGCAATCTTGAACTTCTCGACAGCCTCCTTGTTGTTGCCCGTCCTGGACAGGGCAATCCCCCAGCCGTTGTAGGCAAGGGCGTTCCGGGGGTCCTGTTCCACAGCCTTCCTGAACTCTAATATAGCCTCCTGGTACCTGCCCTGGAGGCCGAGCATAACGCCCCAGTTGTACGACTCCTCGGACGCCTTGGGGTCCGCCTTGCCAGCCGCGCGGAGTCCCGCCGGCGCGACAGCCAGCACCACCGTAAACACAAGCGCAAACGACACACACGATATAACGGCCTCACTCCACTTGCTCAGGCTTCTCATCACGCGTCTTCCGCCTCCCTTATTATCTCCTTTACAGGTCTCCCGGACTTCCGGGCCGCCACCTTCGCGTCCTCGTACTCGGCGACTGACTTCAATGCCATCTTTCCGGAACTCCCGACCTTCACCCGGACGGCGCCGCCTGCCGTCATTACCTCGCGGAACGAGCGCGCAAGCTTTCTCCTGCGCGCGTCCGTGATGCGCACGCCGAAAGTCGTCGTCTCTGCCATGATGATGTCCACGATACGGTTTACATTATCAGCGTCCGCGAGAACGGACAGCGTGGCCGCCGGGCGGGACTTCTTCATTATTATTGGCACAAGCCAGACGTCGAGCGCGCCAGCCTCGAACAGACGCTCCATCACGAACTCGAACAGGCGCGGGTCCATGTCGTCGATGTTGGTCTCGACGATAGACACCGTGTCATCGTCATATGCTTCGTCGGTCTCGCCGATGAATACGCGCAGGACGTTCGGCGTCCCGGGCAGCTCCCTGCCGCCAGCGCCATATCCGATGGCCTTGACCGTCATCGCGGGCATCGGGCAGAAGCCGTCCGCCATCGTCGTTATAATAGCCGCGCCGGTCGGCGTGGTAAGCTCGAACGGAATATTTGACGCATAGACCGGGATACCCTTCACGACTTCGGCGGTAGCGGGCGCGGGCACCGGGAACGTCCCGTGCGAAAACGTTACTGTTCCGGAGCCGAGGTTGAGCGGGGACGAGTAGACGCGTTCTATGCCCATCATGTCGAAGGCTATCGCGGAGCCGACGACGTCTATTATGGAGTCCACCGCGCCGACCTCGTGGAAGTGTACCTTGCCGGCCGGGACGCCGTGCGCGGCGGCCTCCGCCTCGGCGAGCCTGCCGAATATTTTCATGGCGGAGGACTTCGCCTCTTTCGATATACCGGACTCCCTTATCAGCCTCTTTATGTCCGCGAGCCCCCTGTGCGGCTGTCCGCCGGTCACGGACACGTCGAACTTCGTACCGGGCATGCCCGCGCGTCGGACCTTCCTCCTGCTCACGCCATAGCCGTCGAGGCCGAGCCTGTCCACCTCGGCGCACCAGGCCGCGAAGTCGAGCCCGGAGTCGATGAGCGCGCCCATCGTCATGTCGCCAGATATGCCGTTGAAACAGTCGAAATAGGCTATCTTCATAAAGGGCCGTGTTTCGTGTTCGTGTTTCGTGAATGATTTTATGTAGTGGCCGACCCGCGTGTCGGCCCTTCATAATACGGCGCGCCGAGGGCGTCGCGCCCTACAATAGCGCCCGATGAATCGGGCAACTACAACTGGCTTCTCTATAATCACCTCTCCTCGCGGGAGAGGGGCTGGGGTGAGGGGTCTCCACCTGCTGGGGCCGACCCGCGTGTCGGCCCTGCCTTGCTCTTTTGTAGTGCCCGCCCTTCTTGCTTTTACGGTGTCATTCTGAGCGAAGCGAAGAATCTGCCTGTATACGAACAAGGTGCGGGCGCAGTTAACTGCGCCCCTACAATTTCCTTGTATAGACGAATTGGTGGGCGTAGCCCACCCTACAATTTCGTCCCCCTCCCCACCTGCGGGGGAGGGGGGTAGGGGGGCTGGGGGCGTCTCTACCTCTTCTCCCCCAGCATATTAATCTTGTGCGCCATGCAGGCCGCGCCGAAGCCGTTGTCTATGTTCACGACCGACACGCCGGAGGCGCAGGAGTTGAGCATCGTGAGGAGCGCGGCAACGCCGCCGAAGGACGCGCCGTACCCGACCGAGGTCGGCACCGCGATTACCGGCTTGTCCACCAGGCCCCCGACTACCGACGCGAGCGCCCCGTCCATCCCCGCGACGACGATTATGACGCGCGCCGAGAAGACGGACTCCTTCTTGCCGAGGAGCCGGTGGATGCCGGAGACCCCTACGTCGTACATCCTCTCGACCGTGCTGCCGAGCGCCTCCGCCGTAACCGCCGCCTCTTCCGCGACCGGCATGTCCGCCGTCCCGGCCGACACGACCAGGACGACGCCCTTGGTCGGTTTCTTCTTACTGTGCGCTATGACAACCGCGCGCGCGGAGCCGTGGTAGACGGCTCGTTTATCAAGGGCCTTCAGGGCGTCCGCCACATCCGCGCTAGCGCGCGTCGCCAGTACGTCCGATCCGTTCGCGAGCATCCGCTCCGCGATGGCCCGCACCTGCTCGACCGTCTTGCCCTCGCAGTATATGACCTCGGGCGCACCCTGACGGAGGTGCCTGTGATGGTCTACGACCGCGAAGCCCAGGTCCTCGAACGGCAGCCCCTTCAACGTGTGCATTGCCTTCTCGACGTCCACAGTACCGGCCTGTACACCGTCCAGAAGTTTCCTGAGCCTCTCTATGTTCATGACAGCTCGCTCTTCAGGTCGCGCGTCATAAGCTCGCGCACGACCTTCTTGGGGTCCCTGTCCTCGTACAGGAGCGCGTACACCTGCTCCGTTATCGGCATCTGCACGTCGTGCTTCCTCGACAGGTCGTATGCGGACTTCGCCGTCTTCACGCCCTCCGCGACCATCTTCATCTCGGCCAGGATGTCCGCGAGCTTCATCCCCTCGCCGAGCTTGAACCCGACCGTCCTGTTGCGCGATAGCTCTCCGGTGCATGTCAGGACCAGGTCTCCCATTCCCGAAAGCCCGGCGAACGTCAGAGGGCTCGCGCCCATAGCGACGCCGAGCCGCGAGATCTCTGCGAGGCCCCGCGTGATGAGCGCGGCGCGCGTGTTGTGTCCGAAACCGAAGCCGTCCGAGCAGCCGGCGGCAATCGCTATGACGTTCTTGAGAGAGCCGCCCAGCTCGACCCCGGTCACGTCCGGAGAGGTGTACACGCGGAAGTACTCCGTGTTGAACGCCACCTGCATCCTCTTCGCTACCGCCGGGTCCCTCGACGCGATGCATACGGCGGTCGGCATCTTCAGGCAGACCTCCCTGGCGAAGCTCGGCCCGGAGAGGTACGACATCCGGCCGTGGAACGCCTTGGGCAGGACGTCCTCCATCACCTCCGCCATCGTCATCAGCGTGTCGTTCTCTATGCCCTTCGTGGCCGAGACGAATACCGCGTCCTCCTTCAGGTACGGGACGAGCGATTCCAGCACCCGCCTGGTGACGTGCGACGGAGCGACGGTGAGTATGACGTCCTTGCCGGTCACCGCGACGGACATGTCGGAGGTTACGTTCAGCGCCTGCGGAAGCAGGTACTCCGGCAGGTAGACGTCGTTGGCCCTGTTCCTGACCATCCTGACCGCGAGGTCTTCCTCGTATACCCAGAGGGTCACGTCGTGGCCCTTGTCGGCGAGCAG
>JACRHJ010000008.1 GCA_016212105.1 Nitrospirota bacterium | reverse complement strand
CCGAGGGTCGAATCCGGCGTGAAAAGCGCCGGAAACGAATAATGAAAACCCGTAGAACGGGGACTCAAAACCCGGCTTACGGCGCTGAACTCTGCCACAAAAGAGATAGCATCTCTAAAACCGAATTTTTAGAGGTGCCCTCATATCATTGCGCCCAAACCTCGCTGATATATTGTCACACCCGTTATAACTGGGGTCCATTTTGCTCTTTTGTATAACAATGGATTCCCGCCGGGGTTATACCCCGGCATGCCTAAAACCTTCGCGGAAAAGAAGGACATAACCAGCTACGTATGCGCCAGCCCGCCCCTGAACATGAAGTACGCAGCGCCGACGAGACAGAGCATCGCCCACAGATAATCGAGCCTCAGCGGTTGACGCATGTAGAAGTATGCGAACCCTGCGAATACCGACATCGCTATTATCTCCTGTATGACCTTCAACTGGCCGATGTCGCAGTACTGGTAGCCGATGCGGTTCGCCGGTACCTGGAGCGTATACTCGAAGAAGGCGATACCCCAGCTCACGAGTATAACGACGATGATGGGCCTGCTGTTCATCGTCTTCAGGTGCCCGTACCACGCGAACGTCATGAACAGGTTGGACATGGATAAAAGGGCTATGGTCTTGAACATAAGCCTACCTCAACCTTAAAAACGCCAGTGATTCTATATGGTACGTCTGAGGGAAGAAGTCCACAAGACGCACCGACTCCACATTATACTTTGCACCGAGCCGTTTGATGTCACGGGAAAAAGTCGCCGGGTCGCATGACATGTAGACCAGCCGTGCCGGATCAAGCGAGAGTAGCCCGCCCATCGCGCCGTCCGAGATGCCCGCCCTCGGCGGGTCAACTACAAGTATGTCCACGGGCCCGGGAATATCCGCGTTGTCCGCGTTCGCCCGGACGAAACCGCACCCGGAAATGCCGTTCAGACGGAGGTTACGCACGCCGTCCTCGACAGCGCGCGGGTGCTCCTCCACTGCGGTAACCACCGCGCCCGCCCTTGCGAGAGGCAGGGCAAAGTTTCCCGCGCCGGAGTACAGGTCTACCACGCGCAAGCCTTCGAGCGGCCTGACAGCCGCACCGGGGTCATCGCCGGACGTGCTGACCTGTGTGTCAACGGACTTCCCGCCGAGCGTCCCGGTCACCAGACGGACGGCGGCACGGTTCAGCCCCCAGTTTGCCTGGAAGAACCCGGCGGCCGACACGGTGTAGGAAAGGCCGTTCAGGTCGAGCGTTATATAACCCCTGCTGTACGTGCGCGGCCTGCCCCCGCCAAGCTCGACAGACACACCGGAGAAACCGGCCGACAGGAACGCGTTGGCGACGGTGTCCCAGTTGACCCTTACAGCGCGCGACGCCGTGACGACCGCCACCGCGTCCGAACCTCCGCATGATATATGAAGCTCTGTCGCCTCGATACCCTTAAGGATCTGACGCGCGGCCTTGTACAGGCGGTCGAGGTCATTCGCCATGAGCGGGCAGGACTCGATGTCCACCACCTCGTGCGACTTGTCTTTGTAGAAGCCGACTGCCCCGCGCGAGAGTTTGAAACGGGCGCGCCGCCTGTAATGGAGGTCCGGTCCTGTCATCGGCTCGGAGAGTTCGACCTCCAGACCTGCCATGCGCTTCAGGGAGCTTTTAAGTACCTCTTCCTTGAGTCTGACCTGGCGGGCATGGCTGATGTACTGAAGCTGGCAGCCGCCGCACCTGCCGAAGTAGACGCAGGGCGGTTCCAACCTGTCCGGGGATGGTTCGAGTATCTTGGTTACCGTGGCCTTGCAGAAGTCTTTCTTCTCTATCTCCACGGCCGCCTCGACCGTCTCGCCGGGTATCGCGCCCCTTATCAGGACGACCTTGCCTTCCAGCCTGCCGATTGCCAAACCGCCGTAGGCGGGGATATCGGCCTTTATCGTTATAGTTCTTTGTACCCCATACTGCAAGTTATACATCTCCTGCAAAGCATATCTCTAAATAATCTCCTCACCACACGGGAGAGGCTTTTAGGGGTGAGGATGCCCCACCATCCCCGCCAGCCGCTCGATCTGCTCGGCGGCGTCCTTCACGTCGAGCGGCATGTCGATAGCCAGGCCTTTTTCCTTCAGTAGGCGGAACAGCTCAATCAGTATCGGGAAGTCGAGACGCGCCTGCCTGTAGTACTCGGTACGGGTGAAGAGGTCGGCCGGCGTGTCCATGACAAGTATCTCGCCCCCCTGCCCGAGGACGTATACGTAGTCCGCCATCTGGCTTATGACGTTTATGTCGTGGGTGGACATTATGACCGACATGCCCCACTTCTCGCAGAGGCGGTTCAGGAGCGAGACAAGCTCGCGCCGGGACATCGGGTCGAGCCCCTCGAACGGCTCGTCGAGTATCAGAAGCTCCGGTTTGAGCACCAGCGCGCCCGCGAGCGCGACCTTCCTCTTTTCGCCCCCGGAGAGGTAATGGCATATCTTGTGCCTTATGTGCGAGATGCCAAGCTCGCGGAGCACGTCGTCGACCAGGTCCTTGACACCGTGCTCCGGGTATCCGTAGTTTCGGGGCGAGAACGAGACGTCCTCCTCGACCGTCGGGGCGATTATCTGCTCCTCGACGTTCTGGAGGACGACGCCTATCTTCTCCCGTATCCTGTCGTAGTCGTGGGCGGGGTCCTGGCCGAAGACGCGCACGGAGCCCTCGTTGGACGACAGGAGGCCGAGGATGTGGTACAGGAGCGTGGACTTCCCGCTCCCGTTCGGGCCTATGATGACGACACGCTCTCCCTTCCGGACAACGAAGTCGAGCCCGCAGAGGTGTACCTCGGTCGAGTCGGGGTATACGTGCTTGACGCAGCTTATGCGTACTATCTCTTCCATGCCCTGAGGGCCTCCATGATTGCCGCATATATTACGACCGTCGCTATAACCGCGACAGGGTTTCCGATGCCCGCCTCCCCGCCGAAGACGGCCGCTCCGAGGAAGATCGACGCGGCCAGAAGGTACGGGATGTCGCATACGCTGAACGCGGCGTAGCTGTGTGTTGCGCTCAAATGCCCGGCATATCCCCTTATGGACATGACGTCGTACAGCCTCTGCGAGGTGTCGAACGCGTGTATGAACAGTATGCCGACGCCGGAGCCGATATTCCGGGAGTTCCTGACGAGCCTGCCCGGCCTCAGGCCGCCCCGGAGCCTTATCGCGGTCACGAGGTTGTCCATAAGGCGAAGGAGTATGAAGAACGAGCGGTACGTCATGAACAGGCCGTCACGGAGCACCTTGGGCATGGCCTTGCCGATAAACCCCATGATGTCGGCGAACGGCGTCGTGGAAATAAGCAGTATCATCGCGGTCGCGGCGGTGAAGGCCTTGAGCAGTATGACTGCCGGGACGGCAAGCCCGGCCCCGGCCTTGCTAATGGCGTACAGGAGCGCGAACAGGCCGGGCAGGAACGAGATGACCATGACCTTGAGCGGCGGCAGGCCTGCCGCCCGGACGGTAACTATGACCATCAGGTAGAGCGCGGCGAGGAGCGCCGGCGAGTCGGACGTCACCACAGAAGCAATCACGGCCGCCGTGGCCAGCGCCTTGGACGGCACGGACGCCCTGTGCAGGACGCTCCCGCCGGTCGCTGCCCAGTAGTCGAGCCTTGCGATGTCCATGTCAGCTCCGCCCGCCGACCATGCCGGGCCTGACACGGTCTATGAACTTCACCGCAACCGCCGTGACAAATGCCTCGAGGCTCCAGCCCAGGAT
>JACRHJ010000007.1 GCA_016212105.1 Nitrospirota bacterium | reverse complement strand
GGCCGCATCCTCCAGTTGGTTTACGGGAGGATGACAGAGACAATGGGTGGATTTCAAGTAGATTATCGATATGGATAGGCTCTTAACCTTTATTAACAATATGTTAGAAGCTTATCAGGAATAAACGTCCGGACAGTAGTGGTCGTAATTACAAACACAGACCACAGGCGCGTCATATTCCTACGACCCGTACGGCAACCTCGTCTCGCAGACGTCCGCGTCCGGCTTCGACCAGCCGTACATGTTCTCGACGAAGCGGTACTACGCGGGCTTCGGGCTGAACTATCGAAGAACTGTAATTACAGATTGCCAATGAAGAAGCACCACATTATTTAGCACAAACATCATTTGCACGTAACCAAAAAACAACCCGACAAATAACACGAGGACCAACTCATGCCCAAATCTCCCACAAGCGCAGCGCGCACGAGAAAGACAATAACTATCTCCCTCGCGAGCATCCTTCTCGTCCTCCTGACCGCCGTATTCGCCTGGCCGGGCACCGTGACCGTGAAGTACACATACGACACCGCCTACCAGATCACCAAGGCGAAGTACGTCAGCAGCGACGCGACCCTCGAATACGTCTACGACAACATAGGCAACCGGTTGAACACGACAGTAACGTCCGGCACGGTAACGAACACGCCTCCCGCTCAGCCAAGCGCGCCCACTATAGCGGACTACGCCACGGGTGTGCCTGTAGGTGTCCAGAGCCTCGGCTGGTGGATGACGAAGGACCCGATTGGGGAAGCGCGGCATTCGAAAATTGGTTGACATATAAAGTTTACGGCATATAATTATCCAGTCGTTATCGCAGTTATCCGCATGCCGCAGGCGTCGACCCAAGGCATTTGACAACCGGCAGCAGTCAGAAGGTCAATGATGTTTTCGCAGATAATGGGCGACCCCGCAGCGCGGGTGTTCGCCGCGATACTCCTTGTCGCCCTCTCGGGCGTACCGGGACTCTTTATAAGGACAGGGGCGACGGGACAGCGGCTGGCGACAGCCGCCTCGGCGGTCGCGGCGGCCCTTGCGCTGCCCTCAGTCGTGACCATGCTGCTCGCCCGGCAGACCGCAACTTATTCCGTATTCTGGAACCTCCCGTTCGGCGCGTGCGAGGTCGCTATCGACCCGCTTTCCGCGTACTTCCTCATCCCCATATTCGTCGTGTTCCTGTGCGGCTCGGTCTACGCCAACGGGTACTTCCCGGCGGCGAGGCACGGCTACGCCGAGGCGCGCGTCACGTTCTTCTACGGCCTGCTCGCCGCAGCGATGGCGCTGGTGGTTATCGCGCGTAACGGAGCCCTGTTCCTCATCGCATGGGAGGTCATGGCGCTGTCCGCGTACTTCCTGCTGGTGACCGAGCACGAGGAGCCGGAGGTTCGCACCGCGGGCCTCGTGTACCTCGTGGCGACACACATCGGGACGGCCGCGCTGTTCGTATATTTCTCACTCCTTAACGCACACACCGGCAGCTTCCTGTTCCCGGCGGCGGGAGGCCTGCACCTCCCGGCCGTAGCGGCAACGACGCTATTTGCCCTTGCCCTGTTCGGCTTCGGCGCGAAGGCCGGGCTTATGCCGCTCCATATATGGCTCCCGGCCGCGCACGCGAACGCGCCCAGCCACGTCTCGGCGGTGCTTTCCGGCGTGATGCTAAAGATGGGCGTGTACGGCATACTCCGCTTCCTCTCTTTCGTGGACGCGCCTCCGCTCTGGTGGGGCGGGCTCCTCACCGGGATGGGGTTGTTCTCGGCATTCATGGGGATCGCGCTCGCGTCGTCGAGGCGGGACATAAAACGCATGCTCGCGTACAGCAGCATCGAGAACATCGGCATCATAACGGCAGGCATCGGCATCGCGGTAATCGGGCAGGCCACCGGAAACGCCCGTCTCGCGTACCTCGGCATGGCAGGCGCGCTCCTGCACGTCATCAACCACAGCCTGTTCAAGCCGCTCCTGTTCATGGGCGCGGGCTCGGTAATACACGCGACCGGTACGCGCGAGCTTGACACAATGGGCGGCCTTGCCAAGAACATGCGCTGGACGGCGCTGTTCACGCTCGCGGGCGTCGTCGCGATCAGCGGCCTGCCGCCGTTCAACGGTTTCGTCAGCGAGTTCATGCTGTACATGGGCTTCTTCGGAGAGGCCGCGTCGTCCTCGACGGCCTCGTCGTACCTCGTCGTAGGCGCGCCTGTGCTTGCGATGACGGGCGGCGTCGCGCTCATCTGCTTCGTCAAGCTCTACGGTGTGGCATTCCTCGGCGCGCCGCGTTCCGCGCAGGCGGCGGGCTCGCACGAGGCCCCGGCCGCGATGCTCTTGCCGATGGCCGCGCTCGCGGGCGCGTGCCTGTTCGCGGGGCTTCTGCCGCAGGCGTTACTCCCGCTCGCGGAGGCGGCGATGTCCGTACCCGCGCCGGTCTCGGCCGGGCTTGGCGGGTCACCGGTCGAACCCGGATGGTTCACCTTTGCCGGGCTGGGGCTACTCGGCCTTGCAGCCGCCGTCGCCGTGCTCCTCGGGCGGAGGCTGTCGTCGCTGCCGTCGTCCGCGTCCCGGACATGGGGCTGCGGGTACCTCGCCCCGTCCGCGCGCATGCAGTATACCGGCACGTCATTCTCCGAGATGTTCACAACTCTCACGAAGGGCGTGGTCAGGGCATCCGTCATTCACACAGAAATAAAAGGTTTCGCGCCAAAGCCGTCCGCGTTCGGGTACGTCCCGGAGGAGACGGTAATCGAGCGCTTCCTCGTCCCGATGTTCAACGTATCCGGATCCTGCTTCGCGTTCGTCAGGCGTGTCCAGTCCGGACGGATACATATTTATATGATGTACTTCTTCGTGACGCTTGTGACCCTCATGATTTGGACGCGATAGGAGGCGGCCGTGCCTGATACGATACTGCATATCCTGCTTGTCCTCGCCATGCCCCCGCTCCTGCTGGGGGTGATAGGGAAGACCAAGGCCGCCTTCGCGGGCAGGGTAGGCGCGCCGTACCTCCAGCCGTACTACGACCTTTCTCGGCTGATGCGTAAGGGCACGGTCATAAGCGAGACCACGACCTGGCTGTTCAAGGCCGGGCCTGTGATAACGCTCGCCGCGACGCTGTTCGCGGCCATGCTCGTCCCGTTCGGCAGGCACCCCGCGCCCATCTCGTTCCAGGGCGACATGGTCCTGTTCGCGTACCTCCTGGCGCTCGGCCGTTTCTTCACCACAACCGCCGCGATGGATACCGGGTCCGCCTTCGAGGGCATGGGCGCGGCGCGCGAAGTCACGTTCTCGGCGCTCGCCGAGCCGACGCTTTTCTTCGCGCTCGTCGCGCTGACGCGGCTGAGCGGCTCTCTTTCGCTGACGCCGATGCTTAACCACATATCCACCGGCGTATGGATGACCACCGGGGCCGCGCTCCTTCTGATGCTCGCGGGTCTGTTCGTCGTGCTGCTTGCCGAGAACTGCCGCATACCGTTCGACGACCCGAACACGCACCTGGAGCTGACGATGATACACGAGGTGATGGTGCTTGACCACAGCGGCCCGTACTTCGGCGTGATACTCTACGGGGCCGCGCTAAAGCTCTACATACTCGGCGCGCTGTTCGTGGGCATAGCGGCGCCGTTCACCAGCGGGGACGGCTACCTGGACTGGGTATTGTTCGCGGCGTGCATGCTCCTCCTTGCCGTGGCGATAGGCGTCGTCGAGTCGGTCATGGCCCGCCTCCGGATGGTGCGCGTCCCGCAGCTGCTCGTGGCGGCGACGATACTGACCGCGTTTTCCTTCGTGCTGATAGTGAGGTGACGGGATGAACCCGATGGCGGACCAGCTCCTGGTCCTTACACTGCTCCTGAACTTCATCGTCCTCGGGACGAGCCGGCTGAACCTCGCCGTGCGCGCGGTCGCGGTGCAGGGCATAGCCCTCGCGCTCCTGCCCGCAATCATACACCCGTTCTCCTGGCACCTCGCCGGGATCGTCCTCGGCATGCTTATAGTCAAGGGCGCCGTGATACCCTGGATGATAACCGGCGCGATACGGAAGGCGGAGATCAAGCGGGAGGTGGAGCCGTTCATCGGTTTCATCACGTCGCTTATCACCGGCGCGCTCTTCACGGCGGCCGCGTTCATCTTCGCCCAGAACCTCCCGCTCGCCCCGGAGCACAAGGGGCTCCTGTTCGTACCGGCCTCGCTTGCGACGTTCATGTGCGGCTTCCTGGTGCTTATAGCACGCAGGAAGGCCATCTCCCAGATTATCGGGTACCTGCTGCTCGAGAACGGCATCTTCGTATTCGGCCTCCTGCTGGCCGACGCCATGCCCGGCATGGTCGAGGCAGGGGCGCTGCTCGACCTGCTTGTCGGCATTTTCGTCATGGGCATAGTGGTGAACCATATCAGCCGCGAGTTCTCGACGCTCGACACCTCGAAGCTGACAACGCTCCGGGAGGACGTCAGGCCATGATCTGGATAATCGCCACGCTCCCCCTTATCGGCGCGCTCGTCGCATGGCTCGTCCCGGACAACCGGATGAGGCCGTTCCTGCTGCCGGCTATCGCCCTGCCGCACATGTGCCTCGCCTTCTACCTCGTGGCGACGACGCCCCCGGCCTCGCCGCACGGCTGGATATTCCTCGACGCGCTCGGCAAGCTCGTCCTCGTGACCATCAGCGTCCTGTTCACGGTCTGCTCGTTCTACGCGGTCGGATACCTGCGATACAGGAAGGAGCTGGACAACCGCATCCTCTGCATGGCGCTCCTCGTCTGCCTCTCCGCGATGACGCTCGTCACCGTAACACAGCACCTGGGGCTTTTGTGGGTCGCGCTCGAAACGACCACGGTCACGATGGCCCCGCTCATCTACTTCAACAGGAACGCGCGCTCCATCGAGGCTACATGGAAGTACCTGCTCATCTGCTCGGTCGGCATCGCCATCGCGCTGTTCGGCCTGTTCTTCCTCGCGTACTCGACGATCGTCGCCGGGCAGGACGTGACGCTGCTGTTAAGCTCGCTCATCGAGGACGCGCCCCGGCTCCATCCCGGCTGGCGTCATACCGCGTTCATATTCCTGCTGGTCGGGTTCGGCTCCAAGATGGGCCTGGCCCCGCTGCACACGTGGAAGCCGGACGCCTACGGCGAGGCGCCAGGCCTGGTAGGCGCGCTCCTTGCCGGCGGCCTCGTCAACTGCGCCTTCCTCGCGCTCCTCAGGGTCTACCAGGTCGCGGTCGCGTCGCCCGGCGCTGCGTCGTTCAAGGGCGCGCTGCTCGGCATGGGGCTCGTCTCGATGGCGTTCGCGGCTGTCTTCATGGCGAGGCAGTCCGACATCAAACGCATGCTCGCATACTCCAGCGTCGAGCATGTCGGCATCATGGCGGTCGCGGTCGGCCTCGGCGGAAAGACCGCCCTCTTCGGCGCGCTCCTGCACATGGTGAACAACGGCCTGACGAAGGGCGTCCTCTTCCTCGCCTCCGGCAACATCCACCGTGCATATGGCAGCAAGAGCACAGAGGTCATAAGGGGCGCGCTCCGGCGTATTCCCTGGTCGGGCGCGCTGTTCCTCGCGGCGTTTCTGGCCATCACCGGCTCGCCGCCGTTCGGCCCGTTCATCAGCGAGTTCACGATCGTCAGCGGCGCGTTCGTCGCTGGAAGCTCGACGGTAGGCGCTCTGTTCCTCGTCTTCCTGTCCGTCATATTTATCGGCATGGCGTCCACGGTGCTGCCGGCGGTCCTGGGCAAGGTCCCGGCCGAGGCGGAGGCGACCGGCTACAGGGACACGTACTGGACGGTGCTCCCGCTCCTCGTCCTGATGTCCGTCGTCCTGATGCTCGGGCTCTGGGTGCCGTCCCCTCTTCAGGAACTCCTGCGCGAGGGCGCGGCGCTGCTCGGAGGTGGTGCATGACGTCCACGATGCGCACGTTCCGCAACGGCTCGGCCCTGCCGCTCGGCGACGTACCCGTGCTTGAGACGGAGTCCTTCCTGAAGGCGATACTCGACGCGACGGTGCACGGCTGGCGGGTCTCGTCGTACTTCGGCCTGCCGCGCGGCGGCGGCCTGCGGATATACTGCCTGATGTCGTCCGACTCCAGGGGCTCGCTCGGCATGGCGGCGGCCGATGTAGCGGGCAACGCATTCCCGTCAATAGCCGAGTTCTGCCCCCAGATACAGATGTTCGAGCGCGAGGTGGCCGAGCAGTTCGGCGTCGTCTTCGAGGACTCGCCCTGGCCCAAGCCCGTGCGGTTCGAGAGGCGGCTGACAGACAGGACTGCCGCCGGATGCCGGACGGGCAGGCCGTCTGATGTCGGCGTCATGGAGTACTACCAGGTGAAGGGACACGAGGTGCACGAGGTCGCGGTCGGGCCTGTGCACGCGGGCATCATCGAGCCGGGCCACTTCCGTTTCCAGTGCTACGGCGAGCAGGTGCTCCACCTCGAAATATCGCTCGGCTACCAGCACCGGGGGGTCGAGAGGCTTGTACTCGGCGGGCCGCACCCGGCGAGCCTGCACCAGATGGAGACGGTCGCGGGCGATACGACAATCGGCCACGGACTCGCATACGCGATGGTAATCGAGGCGCTGTCGGGCACGATGGCGCCCGCCCGCGCGCACGCGCTCCGGGGCGTCGCGCTTGAGCTTGAGCGGTTGGCAAACCATACCGGCGACCTGGGCGCGATAGCGGGTGACGTAGGCTATCTGCCGACGGCGTCTTTCTGCGGCCGCATAAGGGGCGACTTCCTGAACATGACGGCGGAGCTGTGCGGGAGCCGGTTCGGCAGAGGGATGGTCGTGCCCGGCGGCGTCGGGTTCGACTGCGGGCCGGAACTGGCCGAGACGCTCCTGAAGAAGTCAGCCGCCGCGCGCACGGACCTTGCGAACGCGGTAGAGCTCCTCTGGGAGACGCCGTCCGTCATGGCCCGTCTCGAGAACACCGGGCCGTTGACAGCCGAGGCCGCCCGCGAGCTTGGCCTCGTCGGCCCGGCCGCGCGCGCCTGCGGCGTGAACATGGACGTGCGCCGGGACCACACGTTCGGCATATACAGCATGGCCCAGATTCCAGTCGCCACCGCGTCCACCGGAGACGTGCACGCTCGGACGCTGGTGCGCTGGCTGGAGGCGGAGAAGTCGCTCTACTTCATAGACGAGCAGCTCCGGCACCTGCCCGGCGGGGCATGCATGGGCAAGAGTAACGGTCTCGCGGGTGAGCACATCGCGGTCGCACTGACAGAGGGCTGGCGCGGCGAGGTCTGCCACGTCGCGGTCACGGACGACGCCGGGCGTTTCGCGCGGTACAAGGTCGTGGACCCGTCGTTCCACAACTGGCCGGGCCTGGCGATGGCGCTACGGGGTCAGCAGATCTCAGACTTCCCGCTCTGCAATAAGAGTTTCAACCTGTCGTACTGCGGGTTCGACCTATAGTATTGCTTCGGCGATTGAATATGCAAAAGACAATGGATCCCCGTTTTCACGGGGATGACGGGTAGTAGGTGTCGCCCCGTGCTTGACACGGGGTCCAGGAAGTTGACCTGCCTGATTGCCGGATTAATAACAGGAGTATGTGATGATACATGCCATACGCGCACGCATAAAGCAGGGGCATCGCACGACGCGCTACCCGGACGAGCCGATGACGCTCCCGGAGCGGTTCAGGGGGTATCCGCGCCTCGATGCGGGCGCATGCCAAGATGGTTGCACAAAGTGCGCCGAGGCCTGCCCGTTCGGCGCCATATCCTGCAAACCATCGCTTTCGCTCGACATGGGGAAATGCCTGTTCTGCACGAACTGCATCGAGGCCTGCCCCAAGGGCGCTATTACGTTCACGAACGACGGGCGGCTCGCGGCGAACACCCGGGACGGGCTGGTCGTCGGGCCGGACACGGAGCGCGTCCTTGCCAGGGCTCTGGACAATAAGATGCTGTCGCTGTTCGGCAGGTCGATGAAGTTCCGGGAGGTGAGCGCGGGCGGCTGCAACGCCTGCGAGGCAGACACCAACGTCCTGTCCACCATCGGTTGGGACCTGGGGCGTTTCGGTATCTCCTTCGTTGCCTCGCCGCGCCACGCGGACGGTTTGTGGGTCACGGGGCCGGTATCGGGCAACATGCTTGAGGCGCTACGGCTTACATACGAGGCGATACCCGCGCCCAAGCTCGTCGTCGCCTGCGGCGCGTGCGCGATCAACGGCGGGCCGTACATTGGCTCGCCCGACGTATGCGACGGCGTGGACTGGACGCTGCCGGTGGACCTGTACATCCCCGGCTGCCCGCCGCACCCGCTGACCATACTCGACGGGTTGCTCCGGCTGCTTGGCAGGATTCCGGAAAAATAAAAGGCCCGGAAGGTCAACAGACAGAAGGGCCGACACATAGGTAGGCACCCAGACTGCTGACAAAGTCCCAAAACAATTGGATGACGTTTCAGAAAGCCTGACGTCGTCCCGACCGAAGTGGAGGGACCCACAGTAAGTCTTTGATTGTATTAGAACCAAGTCAAAGGTAGGTTCCTCGACTTCGCTCGGAACGACGGTCTTCGTTGCCCTGTTATTGTGAAACAGGGGTTTGTCAACACTCTGAGGGCCGACCCATGTGTCGGCCCCTACATAAAGTCGCTGGATTCCCGCTTTCGCGGGAATGACGGGTGTTTACGTGTCTCCCCGTGCTTGACACGGGGCCCAGGAAGTCCGCCTGTTTAACCGCCGGATTGCATCTACTGCTGCCCGAGCAGGATCCGCCTGCCAGCCTTGCCCTCTTCCTCGCGTATCATGCTCGACGCCTTCGCCACCTCGGACGGGCTGTCCTCGGCGGTCGGGATTACAACCATCGAGACCCGGAACTCGTCCATAGCCCGAAGTATCTCCTCGTCCGGGTAGCCGGGCCGCATAGCCTCGACCGTCTCCACGCCTTCCTTCTTCAGCGCCTTGCCTATCTCTTTGAGGTACGCCCGAGTCTCGGACTCGACCTTCTTCAGCTCGGCCGACTCGGAAGCCGCGTACATGTGTACCGGGAGGACGCCGAGGAGCACCGCCCTCGACCCGGTCGCCCTGGCCTCGGCGAGTATGCGGCCGATAGCGTCGGCTCCGTAGCCCGTGCTGTCCACCGGCACGAGTATCGTGCCGGGGAAGGTTATGACAGGGCATGGGGCGGTATCGGACACCGATGCGTACTTGGCCGGGGCGAGTATGACGTCGAACCTGACCTCGCCCGCGTACCCGAGCAGCTCCTCGCCCGGCTCGCCGTCTTTCTCCTCGAACCGGACCCAGGGCACGCCGCCTGCCTCGTCCACGATGCGCCTGGCCTCGGCGAGACGCCTTGCCGACTCCGCCCTCGCCATCGACTCCGCATTGGGGCCCGCGCCGTAGTCCACGAACAGCGCCGAATGGAACAGGTGGAGCACCACCGCGCTCCCGCCCTCCGCCTTCAGCCTGCCCAGCCCGTACCTGAGCGCGTTCTTCGCGTTAATTGTCCCGTCGTATGCGATAAGCATCTTCATACCATCTCTCCTGTCTTCGATGCGCCGTATGCGCAATCCATTGTTTCATCTGCATCATATAGTTGCATTGCCTCACCCCTGTTTTCGGGGGTGGATACGCGTATCAGGCGCAACACATAATTGCATCATATCCGCCGTGCTAAATAACAAGCAACAATATCAATATGTTATGGATGGCACGGTATTTGCTTTATATACACCCCATAAGCATGCAGCAGTTCTAACCGTAACCAACGGAGCCAGCCATGATAACAGCGTCCAGCCTCCATTATATCATGTTCCTCGCGGTCATACTCACCTCGCTGACACTCCCGGCCGCAATGCCGGACTCCTCGCTCGGCCTCTGGAGGGAGTTCGCCGGGCTCCGCCGCCGGCTACGCAAGATGCGTGAGGAGCGGATAAGCCGGGAGCTGGACGAGCGGCTCAAGAAGTACTACGTCATCGACATGCGCGACATCCGCTGACCCCCCCGCTCCCTCGTCTCCCCTTAATTCCCCTCTCCCTGCTTGTCCCGGACTATTGAGCGGGGCGGGAGAGGGGTTGGGGTGAGGGGGTCCCTATCACATCATGCGTCCCGCTATGTACAGGAAGTATATCAGCGCCGCGCCCGGGACCGCGCCTATCAGGTTCGGTATCACGTCCCTCTTCAGCCTGCGGTAAATGCTCACCCGGACCAGGGCCGGGGCCGTCGATGCGGTAAAGCAGGTCAGCATCGCCAGTGTCGCCGCCAGCATCTGCCAGTATGTGAATTCCGTGCCGGACATTTGTTCTACTCCATTTCCAACTTGAAACCAAAGCCGGGAGTCGGTGAACCTACCCCCACCCCGGCCCTCCCCCTGTGCAGGGGGAGGGAGATTCGTCGATGCCATGCTATCATGATTACCGGCTTCCACCAATCTTCCCCTCCCTTCACAGGGAGGGGACAGGAGGGAAGGGTTGATATTATCTTACGCAGCCTTTGCCGCGGCCTTCGCGCCGAACTCCATCGTCTCGGCGGCCTTCTTGCCGCGCGCCTCGACGGCCTTCCTGTACTTCTCTATGATGCCCTTCTGCCTCGAAGTGCAGAGCAGCAGGTCGACGTTTCCTTCCCTGGCGAAATCGAGTATCGCCGTCTCGGTGTCGCCCTCGGCCGTGTAGAGCGAGACGTCCACGCCCTTGCCCGCTTCCTTTATGATGGCCTTCGCGTCGGCGACGGACTTCGCGGCCTGGGCGCGCGCAACGTCAACCGCGTCAAGAGACGCCTCGGTGTCTATGTACAGGCCGGAGTCGAACACGGACAGGACGTCCACCTTGGCGCCCGTCTCCTTCGCCTTCTCCATGCCGAACCTGAGCGCATCCTTCGCCTGTAGTGTGCCGTCGTAAGCTACCATGATCTTCATTTGTCTTCCCCCTCGTCGTTGATAAAAAGTTGGTAAGTGAACCGCCTATACCCGGTACTATTGCATAAGCCGTGCCACATTTGTGACTCGTTAATTTACAAGGGGTTGCGAGGACGGGTGCAGTTTTTTAACTGCATTTGGAGTGCAAGAATATACTGCGGAAACGCGCTGTCGCCCCGTGCTTGACACGGGGTCCAGGAAGTTTATACGGGGCAATAATGTGACGCCTGAAAAAACGAGGAGGGCAGGCACGGGAACCTGCCCCTACATACGAGCAAGAAGGGCCGACACGCGCTTCGCTTGGTGCGGCCCCTACAAAATCGCTTTCTCTCCTTATAATTTGCGGCTTCAACGAATCTTCCCCTCCCTGCACAGGGAGGGGATAAGAGGGAAGGGTAGGTTTATCGTATGCAAACCAACCCCCACCCCAGCCCTCCCCCTGTGCAGGGGGCGGGAGAATCGTCGAAGCCAATTATTTTTCGCGCCGCCATGTTATTGGAATGTAATCTGTCCGTCAATATATTACAATAAGGCGGCGGGCTGTTCAGGTTAAGGCGAGAGGAGGCTTGTATGCGGGTCGGGCGAATCGGCGGGATGCTCATGGCGTTGTTCGTGGTGCTTGTGTCGGCGTCGGCGTTCGCCGGAGAGGCGGGGACGCAGAATGACGGCGTGAAGCCTAAGCGGATCATCCACGGCAAGCCGCAGGACCGGCGGGCGGTGGAGGCGCTGCTTGAGGAGTCGGAGGGGGATGCGGAGGCGGAGTCGTCGGATAAGGTCGTATTTAAGCTCAAGGGCAAGTTCAAAATCGACAAGGGCAAACCGGTCGTGGAGGCCGTTCTCGACTTCATTGACAGACACAGGAATGCATTTGGGTTGAAGAACCCGAATAAGGAGTTGAAACTTGACAGTACAGACAAACATAAAGAAGGTGATGCTCACGTATACTATCAGCAGACATATAATGGGGTGCCTATATGGTCAAAGATAGTCAACATCCATATCAATAAAGGAGGAGATATAGACCGCATATCTTCTGGCGGTGTCCCCACGCCCGACATCGACACGACGCCGCTTATAACGGCGGAAGAGGCATTGAACCTCGGTAGGGCATCTTTAAATATTCCTATTGATGCGGCAATTTGGCCACCAGAAGAGGAGCTTGTAATTTACGATAACACTTTGGCATACAAAGTTCTAATGGAGAACTGGTTGATATTCATCAACGCTAAGAACGGTAATGTAATCAGTAAAAAATATATCGCTCCGGATGAGGTAGTCGAAGGGCAAGCTGTTCTTGATAGTCAGTAGGGTGGGCACCGCCCACCGTTCCCTCGCCTTCTGCCCCGCATAACGTGACAAGCACGTCCCGCCCTGTATAACACACCGGAAGCAAAAAATTGGCGGGCAATGCCCGCCCTACAATTTTCGGCTTCAACGAATCTTCCCCTCCCTGCACAGGGAGGGGATAAGAAGGAAGGGTAGGTTTACGCCCCATCCCCCTTCATCTCTATCCCCAACAGCCGTATCTTCTGCTGAAGGTTCTGCCGGTGAATGTTCAGGAGCCGCGCGGCCTCGGAGACGTTCCCGCCCGACTCGATCATCGCGGCCATGATCAGCCCCTTCTCGAACTGGGCCTTGGCCTCCTTGAGCGGCATGATGGGTATGGCGCGCGCCTCGGCGGACATGGCCTCGCCCTCGACGATGTAGCGCGGCAGCTCGTCCGGCTGTATGATCGGCCCGGCGGTAAAGGCTATGGCGTACTCGACCGCGTTCTCAAGCTCGCGGATGTTGCCGGGGTAGTGGTACTCGACCAGCGCGTGCATCGACTCCTTGGACACGCCGGTGATGTTCTTCTCCGGCGCGCGCGCGGCGTGCTTCTTCACGAAATGGTTTACAAGGAGCGGGATGTCCTCGCGTCTCTCCCGGAGCGGCGGAAGCTCGACAGGTATGACGTTCAGGCGGTAGTACAGGTCCTCGCGGAAGCCACGGTCTGAGATCGCCTTGCGCAGGTCCCTGTTCGTCGCGGCGATGACGCGGACGTTTACGTGCCGGGGCACCGCCTCGCCGACACGCATGTACTCGCCCTCCTGTAGGATGCGCAGGAGCTTTACCTGGAGCGGCGTGGCAAGCTCGCCTATCTCGTCGAGGAACAGCGTCCCCCGGTCTGCCTTCTCCACAAGGCCGGTCTTGTCCGCCACCGCGCCGGTGAACGCGCCCTTGACGTGCCCGAAAAGCTCGGACTCGATGAGCCCCTCCGGTATCGCGCCGCAGTTGACGGTGACGAAGCCGCGCTTCGCCCGGACGCTGTTGGAATGCACCGCGCGCGCGACAAGCTCCTTGCCGGTGCCGGATTCGCCTGTAATCAGGACGTTGCTCTCGGACGAGGCGGCATGCCGCATCACGCGGAAGACCTCGGCCATCCTCGGGCTCGCGCCGATTATGTTCTGGAACGAGTACCGGACGTCCACCTGCGAGCGGAGCATCACGTTCTCGCGTTCCAGAGTCTTCTTCTCAAGCGCGCGCCTGACGGGTATCCTGACCTCGTCCGGCGTGAACGGTTTCAGGATGTAGTCGTAGAAGCCTTTCTTGATGGCGTCCACGGCGGAGGCGATCGTGCCGTAGGCGGTTATCATGATGAAGACGCTGTCCGGGGCGTGGTCCTTCACGCGGTCGAACAGCTCCATCCCGTCCATTACCGGCATCTTGAGGTCGGTGATGACCAGGTCGTAGCTGTTCTTCTTGATGAACTCCTCGGCCTCGCGGCTGTTCGTGGTCGTGACGACCTCGATGCCGTCCAGTTCGAGGATGGCCTTCAGCCCCAGGCAGATGCCCGGCTCGTCGTCGACGATTATAGCCCTGAACTTATCCATGTATCGGCAGCCTCACGGTGAAGGTCGTACCCTGCCCGACCATGCTCTCGACGTTTATGGTGCCCCCGTGCTTCTTGATGATGCCGTAGCTGACGGCGAGGCCGAGCCCCGTACCCGTCATCCCGTTCCAGGACGTGTAGAACGGCTCGAAGACGTGGCCCAGGTTCTCCTCCGCTATCCCGCAGCCGGTGTCCGAGACGGTCAGGAGGACGTACCCGCCCTCTGCCCGCGTGGATACCGTGATGCTGCCCGGAGGCGTGACGGCGTTGACAGCGTTCAGGAGCAGGTTGAGCACGACCTGCCCAAGCTTGCCGGGGTCGGCCTTTATCCTCGGCAGGCCGCTGGTCAGCTTCATGACCAGCTCTATCTGGCTGAACTTCTCCTGCTCGACCAGCGACTCCAGTATCTCGGTCACGGGCTGGTTTATGTCAATATCCACAAGCCGGAGCGGGGTCTCCTTGGCGAAGGAGAGGAGCTGGCGTACTATGACCCTGGCCCTCTCCGTCTCCCGCGCTATCATCCGAAGCTTCTCTCGGTTCGGGTCGCCCTCCGGAGTGGCCTCAAGCATCAGGTGCGAGAACGTCAGCACCGAGGTGAGCGGGTTGTTTATCTCGTGCGCGACGCCCGCCGAGAGGATGCCTATGGACGCGAGCTTCTCCGCCTCGACCAGCCGGTCCTTCTGCTCCATCAGGATCTTGACCGTCTCCTCAAGCGAGGTGAGCGCGTCCTTGAGCTTTTCCTCCATCTGGTTGAACGACGTCCCGAGCGAGGCGATCTCGTCGCTCCCGTCGACGACGATGGCCTCCGAGAAGTCGCCGGTCGCGGCCTTCCTCGTTATCCGCTCCAGTTCGCGTATGGGCCTCGCTATGCTCGCTGAAAGCGCGGCGTTGACGGCGGTGCCAAGGACGAGTATGGCGAGGAGCGCGAACAGCAGGAGTACCCGCGACCTGTCGAGCGTCGCGGCGATGTCCGCCCTCTCTTCCCTTGCAAGCTTGACTGTCAGGGACTGGACCTCGCGCGCCTCGGAGCGCATCTTGTCCATGTACTCGTCCTCTTCCCGGTACAGCCTGTAGAGGTCCTTCACGAGCGCGCTGTACCTCGCGGCCTCCGGTCTCGCCCCGATGCCGAGGGACACATATGTGCTCCTGAATGTCCCGTAGCTCTCCGCGTCCTTGTACAACATGAGATTTTTCTCGTACCGCCTGAGGACGAGGAACGTCTGGAGCGTCTTTCCGGAAAGCCTCTCCTCGACAATCCTGCCAGCCTCCCTGACCTGCTCCACCTGCCTGTCCTGCCGCTCGTGGTTGTCCACGACCTTCTCTACCCAGCCCTCGTACCCGGCCACGGTCTTCTTCATCAGGTAGTAGCTGTCCGCGCCGATCTCGTCGATTATCTCGGCCTTTATGCTCTCGATGTTCTTTTTCAGTATGTCTACGTTCTTCCGCAGCTCGGGCAGGGACTCCCTGCTCTTGTACAGCAGGTAGTTCTTCTCGTGCCTCCTTACCTCGAGCATCGTGATGGACACGTCGTCCGCGTTCTCGAGGAAGGTGAGCCGCGTGTTGACGGCGTTCAGCTCCGCATATGTGAAGTATCCTATGGTCGCGGCCAGGAAGACGTACAGGCCGAAACCGAGGAAGAGCTTTCCGCGTATGTTCATGGCCCGGAATTATATCCTATAAAAAACCAAATGTTAAGAGATTTGTTGGCGGTTGGTTGAACCAACCCCCACCCCAGCCCTCCCCAATATAATTCATACTCGAATCTTCCCCTCCCTTCACAGGGAGGGGATAAGAGGGAAGGGTTGGTGCTCGTTCTTGAACCAACCCCCACCCCAGCCCTCCCCCTGTGCAGGGGGAGGGAGATTGGTCGAGGCCAGATTTTACATAATAAACTGCTTCAACCAATCTTCCCCTCCCTTCACAGGGAGGGGATAAGAGGGAAGGGTTGGTCATATTCAACAACAACGGGCCGGCCAACCGGCCGGCCCGTTGCGTAAGCAAAGTGCGTGCGAGTGTACTATGACTTGACCACCAGCACCGGGCATGGAATATGTCCGATGACCTTCTCGGTCACGGAACCCATCAGGAGCCTCTTGAGGCCCGTCCGGCCGTGCGAGCCCATGACGACCAGGTTCGCGTTCAGCTCCTTCGCCGCGTCCACTATCGCCTGGTATGCCTCGCCCTCCTTGACGACGGACTCCGCCTTGAGGCCGGCCTTTTCGGCCTTCTCCTTCACGGCGGCAACCGCCTTGAGCGATGTCTTGACGAAGCCCTCGACCGCCTCCGGCGCCTCGGCGTATATCTCCTCGTTGACGTCCACGACCGAGACGACCGCAAGCTCGCCTCCGTAGGCCTTGGCGAGGTCTATCGCCTTGTCCACCGCCGCGTCTCCGTGGCGGGAGCCGTCCGTTGCCACGAGTATCTTCTTCCATCCGAGCGCGGTGTTCTTCTGGACGACAAGGACGTCCGCAGACGAGTGGCCGATGACACGCGCCGTGACGGAGCCCATCAGCGCGCGCTCGATGCCGGTCTTGCCGCGCCTGCCCATGACGACGAGGTCGTGCCTGCCCTCGGCCGCCGTCTCGCTGATGGCGGAGTGCGCGTCGCCGTCCACTATGTTGACGGCCGTCTTCACGCCCTCCTCGTCGCCGATGGCCTTGATGGAGGCCATGACCTTCTCGCTCAGCTCCTTGAGTACCGCCTCGGCCTTTTCACGGTGCTTGAGCACCTCGAACTGGTCCTCGAGCGCGGGCACCGCCATCACCGCGGTCAAGGTCCGGCCGTTCTCCCTGGCCAGGCGGCAGGCCTGCCGGAAGGCGCTCTTGCTGAACTCGGAGCCGTCCACCGCGACCAGTATCTTCATGTACTTACCCATAGGTTACCCCCTGTGTATTCTGATAGCGCATCGGCCCGCCAAGCCCAAGCAGTAAACCATCCCTCACCCGGCCCTCCGGGCCACCCTCTCCCATTGAAGGGAGAGGGTACATCTATAGCCACCCTCTCCCCTTGTGGGAGTGGGGGTTGGGGGTGAGGGTTTCCTTATTCTCCCCTCCATTTAGGGGAGGGGACCAAGGGGAGGGTGTCTTTTACGCTTCCTTCTTTACCTTGGACTTCTTCATCGTCAGGCCGATACCCTCGAACAGGTAGAATATGGCGAAGCCCCACCACATGGTGTACGCGACGTAGAAGACCAGGAGGCCGGTCAGCATGCCCGCGTGGTCGGCGACCTTGTTCGCGTCTATCTTGTAGAAGTTGTAGCCCGGCTCTATCGCCTTCTTCATGACCTCGTTGACGGCCTTGGCGTCCGCAACCAGCAGGTCCCTCTTCATGCCCTTCTCGACCTTGCCGAGCGAGTAGTGCCAGTTCTTGAGCGCCTGCTTCTCGTCGTAGCCGTACTTGCCGGAGACGGCCGCGCCGTCGTTGTTGTACATCGCGTCCGCGTCGTTTACCGCGCTCTTGAGCACGGACGAGAGGTCGCCGCTTATCTTCAGCTCCGTGCCCGCGACCTCGACCGTCGCGCCGGCCATCGTGTAGAGCTTCGCGGTGTTTTCCACCTGCTCCGGGTCGTCAAACTTTACGGTCGCGGTGAACTGCTTGCCGGCCTGCTTGGCCAGGTTCTCGTTGACCTTGGGTATGAAGTACGACGAGCCCTTCGCCAGCTTGTTGAAGCTGTCGTCCGCGAACATCAGCCCGTTCTGCCCCTTGAATACCGGGGAGAATATCATGAGCAGGACGCCGAGGAAGGTCATTGCGAGCACGACGCCCATACTGAACGGTTTCTTGTTCTTGATCAACATAGTTATGCCTCCTCCTTCGCGAGCGACGCGGTGACGTGCTCTTCGTCCTCGCCCCGGAGCTTCCCGACGTTGGCGAGGAACTTGCCTATGACCCAGGCCGCGAATACCGCCACGACCACCCAGAATATGACGTTGCCGACGGTCTCTATGCCCTTGACCAGGCCCTGGCTGAGGCTGATGACCTCGAGGTCCACCAGCTTCTTGGGTATCGTCGCGGCCCTGTTTATGAAGCCGGCGAGGATGGAGACCGCGTAGAAGCCCCTGATGTGTATGCCCTTGACGACCTTGGTCGTGAGCGCGCCGACCTGGATGCCGATGAGCGAGCCGAGCAGCATGCCCATCGCGAGGGTGTAGAAGACGTAGCCGTAGATGGCGTACTGGGTTATCGCGGCGAGGCCGGCGGTGAATATTATCTGGAGGATGTCGGTGCCGACCGTCGTCATAGACGAGACGCCGAAGACGTAGACGAACATCGGGAAGGTGATGAAGCCGCCGCCGACGCCCATGATCGCGGCCATGAAGCCGACGACCACGCCGCCCATGGCGACGATGACGCCGGATATCTTCCTGCCGCCCTCCTCGAAGTCCTCGTCGAAGCCTATCATCGGCGGTACCTTGACCGACTGGACCTTGACCGCAAGGCTCGTCAGCCCCGAGCTTCCGCCGTGCGCGTCGCCGCCGCCGCCCGCGCGGGAGGCCTTGATGAAGTCTATCAGGGCGTAGAAGCCGAGGAAGCCGAGGAGCACCGCGTAGACCAGGCTTATGAAGGCCTCGGAGAGGTTCGGGTCGTAGTCGTACAGCGTCTTGTTCAAGTAGCCGCCTATGAACGTGCCGCCCGCGGAGCCGACAAGGAAGGCCACGGCCAGCTTGGTCGAGACGTTGCCGAGCTTCTTGTGGACGGTCGTGCCCATTATCGCCTTGGCGAAGATATGGAACAGGTCCGTGCCGACGGCGAGTATGCCCTTGACGCCCGCGGCCATGAGCGCCGGGGTGATGATGAAGCCGCCGCCCGCGCCTATGCAGCCGGTGATGAGGCCGGCGCAGAGGCCGATTGCTATGGAGATCAGGAATATGTTGGTCGAGTAGAACGCGGGCGCGTAGGCCGTCTTGCTGCCCAGCATGTCGGTCGCCCCGGCCACGGACACAATAAGTATCGGCATCAGCATAAGCAGCAGGACCCACAGCCGCTTCTTTTCCTTGACTATGCTCATCGAGACTTCATAGTCCCATTTCGCGTGGGCTACCGCCCCTGCATGCAGAAAATCGTATACCCTTCTCGGGACGCTCCTCATAATATCCTCCTAAAGTTTCGTCGTTGCCTGGTTCAACGTATCCTGTCGAACTCCGTCTGAATCATGTACTTCCTGCCGCTCCCGAACAGCCTCGTGTAGGCTATCGGCCTGCCCTCCTGGCTGATGAACAGCCTGTGCACCAGCAGCACCGATGTGCCGTCCACGACCCCGAGCATCGCGGCCTTTTCGCCGGCCACCTCCGTGACCTCGACGTTCTGCATGACCCTGGTCACCCTCTTCACGGCCTTCCGCTGCACCAGGTCGTAGAACGAACAGTCGCTGACGTCGTCGTCCTCCAGCCCCGGCATCATGTCGAGCGGGACGAAGGACTCGTCGAGGCATGCCGGCTCGTCGCCGACCAGCCTCTTGCCGAGGATATAGTAGACCTCACCCGTGTACCTCAGGGTGTTCATCACCTCCTCGGCCGGCTCCATCACCCGTCTTTCCACGACCTCTTTTCTCGGCAACACCCCCTCTCCGAACATGTCCTCTGTCAGCCTCGTCTTCATAGCCATCCCAAGGCAGGGGCCGGGGTTCCCGACGAACGTCCCCTTGCCCTGCCATTTCTTCAGATACCCGTCGCGCGCAAGCTCGGCGATGGCTATCCTGACCGTCGCCTTGCTCACGTCGTACGTCCTACACAGCTCGTCCTCGGTCGGTATCTGAGCGCCGGAGGTCCACTCGCCCTTCTCTATCTTCCCCCTGATGATAGAGCACATCTGGACGTAGAGTTTCTCCTGGCTCTCCCTGTCAACCCGTTCATCTGTAAACATATAGTTATGCTCTTATGTTGTTATCATGAATGATTTGGGGCAAAAAATCTGGCGCACGGTCCCGCGCGCCAGAGGTGGACGGCCCTGTCAGGCGGCCTCGAGCGTCTCCTCGGCCTCGCCCTCCACGGCAAGGTCGGCCGCCTCGGATGCACGGATGAGCCTCTTCGCCTCTTCCAGCTCCCCGGCCTCGGCGAAGGTAACAGCCACAAAGATGTCTTCGATCTTCTGCATTATGGTCTTCATGCCATTTCCTCCTGCGTTTTCGTCCCGCGACGTTGAGGGGGTGTTGATGCCTGACGCATCGCGCTCCAATTTCGTCTTATGCCATTGTATATAGCAACAGCCGTGCCAAACTCGTAACATGCTGATAATACAGGTATAATACTATTGGGGTGGGGATATGGTGCAATTTGTAGTTGCACCAGTCGCGGGGCGCGAAGCGAGTGTTTGCGGGGTGTTGTGCATGTAGCAACTAACTGTTGCAGTGCAACACTAAATTGCTATGCCGAGGGTCTTTATCTTGCGCTGGAGGTGCTGGCGGTAAACGCCGAGGGATGCGGCCGCGCGGGAAATGTTCCCGCCGGACTCGCGGAGGGCCTGGACTATCGTGTCCCGCTCTACCGAGGACATGGCGTCTTTAAGCCTGGGCGAGGGGGCGAAGCCCGTTGGGGCGGACTCCCGCAGGCTGGCCGGGAGGTCGGAGGGGAGTATCTCCGGGCTGTTGGTGAAGGATATGGCGCGTTCGATTATATTTTCCAGCTCGCGGACGTTTCCGGGGTAGTCGTGCCTCATCAGGACTCGCATCGCCTCGGTGGACGCGCCCTTGACGACCATGTCCTTCCTCTTCGCCGCGTGCTTGGTGATGAAATGCCGGACGAGGACGGGGATGTCGTCCATCCGCGCCCGGAGCGGTGGCATGTGTATGTTTATGACGTTCAGGCGGTAGAACAGGTCCTCGCGGAACGCGCCCCTCTGGCATGCGGCCTTGAGGTCGCGGTTGGTCGCGGCGATAACCCTTACGTCCACCTTTATCTGGCGCTGTCCGCCGACCCGCATTATCTCGCCCTCCTGCAGGACGCGGAGGACCTTGATCTGGAACATGGGGGACACGTCGCCAATCTCGTCGAGGAAGACCGTCCCTCCGCTCGCTACCTCCAGCAGCCCCTTCTTCGTGTAGTTCGCGCCGGTGAACGAGCCTTTTTCAAAACCGAAAAGCTCGGACTCGAGGAGTGTGTCGGGTATCGCGCCGCAGTTGATGCTCATGAACGACCGCTCGCTCCTCGGGCTCCACCTGTGGATCGCGCGGGCGACAAGCTCCTTGCCGGTGCCGGACTCGCCCGTTACGAGGACGTTGCTCTCGGAGGCCGCGGCCCTCTTTATAAGGCCGAAGACCTCCTTCATCGGGACGCTCGTCCCGGTTATCTCGTCGAAGCCGTACTTGTGCGTAAGCAGCTCCCGCTTGTGGCGTGTGATGACCTCCGCGAGCGACTCGGAGGTCAGCGGCTTCTCCAGGTAGTCGCATGCGCCGGCCTTCATCGCCTCGACAGCCTTCTTTATATCCGGCATGGAGAACGCGATGACCGGCATCTGCTGGCGAAGCTCGTCGAGTTTCTCGCGCCAGCCGTCCATGTCGAGGTCGAGGACGCAGGCGTCGTATCCGGACGCGGCGGGGAGGTCGCCGCCGGCGGCCGGCCGGCCGGTATCTTCCGCGTCGACAGCTACGTCGCCGGGCTTGTACAGCGCCGTGACCTTGCGCGCGTCGTCTGATATGACAAGTATGTTCAGCATGTCATGATTTTAAGACGGCGAGGCCCGGCAGTCAAGATAAAACTCGCGGAAGACGGGATGGGGGCCGGGGAGCGGGTTGCTGAATATATTTCAGGCGGATAAATGCCGGGTATTCTCTTGGGTATCGCGCGCCTTCAATGGGGCTCCGCCCCCTTGGACCCCCGGACAAGGGGGAAGCGTTCCCCCTTGCATCCCCTCGACTCTATAGGGATGGAAGGCAAATTATGGCGAGCTTCGCCCGCCGGATTTTAAAACCTTTCAAAAGTTTCTGGGCCGCCTCTTTACAAAGAGGCGGGATTTTATGCCTTCGGCCTCTCGCCCCTGTCCGCAGGAATCCGCGCCGCCATGATACCCGGCAGGCCGGTCGCATCCCGCAGCTTCTCGTAGATTATCCAGGCGAGCGTGTGCAGGTTCACCGTGTCCTCGCGGTTGTAGCCGACGAGGGTTTCGAGCGCGCGCCCGTCGCCTGCCTTGTGCGCACGCCACAGAAGCACCGCCTCGTACCCGGACATGCCCTCGACCTCGGACGGCCTGTGTATGCCGACCTGCATCTCGACCTTCTTCAGCCCGCCCTTGAGGCCCACGCGGTGCCCTGCGGGACAGAGGTCGAAGTGCGGTATCTCCCGCTCCAGCCCGGAATAGCAGGCCCGCAGGTACGGCAGGTCGAACCCGCCCCCGAAATAGCTTACCAGGAGCCTCGCCCCGGAGAACTCTTCGCGCAGTGCGCTCCCGTCAAGGCCGAGACCGTCTATGTACGCCCTGTACTCGCCGCAAGAATAAAAACCCGCGACCGTGACCATCCCGGAAGACGCCGGGTTACCGTCGGTCTCGATGTCGAAACAGAGAGCCTCGGAAGCCAAAAGGTCCCACATCCGCCAGGCCTCGCCCGGGCCGAGAAGCCGACCGAGCCCGGCGAAGTCGCCCGCGTCGAGCATATCCTCCGCCTCCCGGACGTGCAGGTCGAGCGTGTCCTTGCGTGTCGGCGAGAAGCCGGGTATGCGTTTCTTGTCGAGGAAGTCGCGCCACGTGAAGACGCAGGAATTCCAGATGTGCCTCTCGGTGCGTTCGCCTATGCCGGGGAATATTGTGAAGGTGTTGGAGAGCATGGGGTGCGGCCTACTCAGGCGTGCCGGCGTCGGCCTTCAGCCTGCCCATCCCGGCGAAGAGGTTCGCCGCGAGGACTACCGTGAAGCCCGCGAGGACGCCGAAGAGGTTGATGAGCTTCATGTAGACGAGCATGACGAGCGTGAGGAAGATGAGGCCGAGCTTGAACATGTGGACAAATCCTACGAGCGCCTTCGATGCCTTGCCCGCGCCCGGCCCGGCCGTCGCCGCGCCCGCGAGCGCCTCGACGAGGCGCACGATGGAGTACACGTTGAAGATGCCGAGCGCGGCCCCGGCAACGACGCCCGAAGCTACCGTAACCGGGAACTTCACAAGGCTTGCCGCCGCGAGGAGCGCGGCAATACCGCCGCCCCACGTCAGCACCTTTATCATGTGTTTCTTGTTGGTCGGGAGCATTGTTCGTTGCACCTTATGATAAAGGCAGGGCCGACACGCAGGTCGGCCCCTACAAATCGTTGATGCCGGATTGGATTATATCTAATCCCCCTCTCCTCGCGGGAGAGAGCCTGCCCTGAGCTGAGCCGAAGGGGGGTTGGGGGTGAGGGGTATCCACTTACGTCCCCGGCCTGTCGTCGTCCTCGTCGCCACGGCTGTCGTACTCGCCAGCGCTTCCTTCCCCGTCCGGGCCTATGTTCTTGCTGCCCTTCTCACTGACCATCTGGAAGACGTTCCTGAAGCCCGCGATAATCCCGAACAGCAGGAATATCAGCGTGAACCAGGGCTCAGTCTTCCCCTTGAACACGTTGACGTCGAGCAGCCGGCCCATGATGAGCCCGATGAACGTTGCTACGACGATGTTGATGCCAACCGACGCCAGCGTGTAGAGGTTACGCAGGAACTCTTTCTCTTTTTCTTCCATGCGCTACTTGGGAACCTTCTCCCAGTCCTTCAGGAAGTTGGCGATGCCGATGTCGGTAAGCGGGTGCTTTGCGAGCTGCTCGATGACCTTGAACGGAATCGTCGCGACGTGCGCGCCCATCATCGCGGACTCGACCACGTGTATCGGGTTCCTGATGGATGCGACGATGACCTGCGACTCGTAGCCGTAGTTTCCGTATATCGTGACTATCTGCTCGATGAGGTCCATGCCTGTCTGCGATATGTCGTCCAGGCGGCCGACGAACGGAGAGACGTAGGTCGCGCCCGCCTTTGCAGCGAGGAGCGCCTGCGAGGCCGAGAAGACCAGCGTCACGTTGGTCTTGATGCCCATGCCGGTCAGCTGCTTGCAGGCCTTCAGACCCTCGGTGGTCATCGGCAGCTTTATGACTATCTTGTCCTTGTCGATGCCCGCGAGGTCGAGGCCCTCGGATACCATGCCCGGCGCGTTCAGGCTCACGACCTCGGCCGAGACCGGCCCGTCCACGATGCCGCATATCTCCGCCAGAAGCTCGCGGAAGTCGCGGCCCTCCTTCGATACCAGCGACGGGTTGGTCGTGACCCCGTCTATAACGCCGATGCTGACCGCCTCTTTTATCTCGGCTATGTTCGCCGTGTCGATGAAGAACTTCATAACAAAGACCCCCTTGAAGAGAAAGACTATGATAAACCCCGCCTTCTTGTAAGAAGGCGGCCCAAGAACTTTTAATAGGAAATACGATGTAAGCAGCGGCCCTTGTAGGGCGCGACGCCCCCGGCGCGCCGGGGTTTAGTCCGTCATTCCCGCCCCGGCTTTAAACATGCCGGGGTAAACTCCGGCGGGAATCCAGGAACTTGATTTTATGTAGGGGCCGACCCGCGTGTCGGCCCTGATTGTATCAGAGCAACAACAAAGCCAGAGGCAGATTCTTCGCTTCGCTCAGAATGACAAGCAAAGGCTGAGATTGCCGCGTCGCTGCGCTCCTCGCAATGACAATCGGTGGGCGTAGCCCACCCTACTTCTTTAATGCCTTCTCGATAATCTGAAGGGTATGCAGGACCTCCTGCTTCCCGCCCGCCTGCTTTAACCCGTCACGCATATGCATCATGCAGCCAGGACACGCCGTGGCGACGATGTCCGCGCCGGTGGCAATCGCGGCACCAGACTTCTTCGAGGCAATCCTGCCGGACAGCGCGTAGTTCAGGAAGCTGAAGCTCCCGCCGAACCCGCAGCACTTCTCGGCCCCGGCCATCTCGACCAGGCCGCCCGTCGCGGCCTTCAGTATCTCCCTCGGCTCGGCCTTTATGCCCATCCCGAAGTTCAGGTGGCACGGGTCGTGGTACGTCACCGTCGATGCTATCGGCTCGATACCCTTCAGGATGTCCGTGTTCTTCGTCAGGAACCGGTTGACGTCCTCGACCTTGTCCGAAAGCGCCGCCGCCCCCTTGGAGTCTGGCAGGATTTTAGGGTAATCCTCCTTTAAAGTCAAGGCGCAAGTGGGGCATGCCGTGAGGACAGCGTCCGCCTCGGACACTTCCAACTGCGCAACGACCTGCTCGGCGAGCTTCCTGTACGCGTCCATCTCGCCGAGCGAGGACAGAGGCTTCCCGCAGCACAACTCGTCCCTGATTATGCGGACGTCGTACCCGGCGGCGTTCAGGACATGCACCGCCGTCTCGCCGATCTCCGGGTAGACGTAGTTCACCACGCAGCCGGCATAGAACACCACCCGGCCCTTCGCATTGTCCACCGTGGAGTGTTCCGGCACCCGCTTGGGCAGCGGCCTCTTGGGCATCTTGGGGAGGTTCCGCTTCATGTCCTTGTACTGGTAGGGCAGGAACTTCGCGAGCGGGGTCGCGGCAAGCGGGGCGTAGAAGGCCCGCCCGAGCGCCATCATCGCGAACGCGCCGTCCATCGCCTTCTTGTCCTTGAGCGAGCGCCTTGCAAGGTAGCGGGCGAGCGACTGGCTGCCCTTCTCCTTGGCGAGGACGGCGCGCGCCTCCTCTATGACCTTGGGCACGTCTACGCCAGCCGGGCAGTTCGCCTTGCACGCCCCGCACATCGCGCAGCCGAATATCGTGTTCTCGAAGGCCTCGCCCATGTCGAGCCTGCCGTCTATCACAGCCTCGACCAGCGCCATGCGGCCACGCGCGACCACCGTCTCGGACAGCTCCTCCCCGAACGTCGGGCAGACCGAGCGGCACGCGCCGCAACGGATGCACTTGTATACGAGGTCGGCGAGTTTTTCGAGTTCCTTGGACATTTAAACCTCTGTTACCGATACGTCTAATCTGTAGGGGCCGTACCAAGCGAAGCGCGTGTCGGCCCTTGCCTTTTCTCTACGGTGTCATTCTGAGCAACGCGAAGAATCTGCTTATATATAATTCGGACGGGCGCAATTAATTGCGTCCCTACAATTATCTTATACAGGCGGATTCTTCGCTTCGCTCAGAATGACACCCGAAAATACGGCGCGCCGGGGGCGTCGCGCCCTACAAGAACATCTTCCCAGGGTTCATCAGCCCCCTCGGGTCTATCGCGTCCTTTACAGCGCGCATCACGGCTACGCCGCTCCTGCCAAGCTCGCGCTCCATGAACGACGACTTGGCGAGGCCTATGCCGTGCTCGCCGGACAGAGTCCCGCCGAGCGCGAGCGCCGCGTCGAATATGTCCGAGACCGCCGCCTCGACCCGCTTCCGGTTGTCCGCAATACGCAGGTCGGTTATGATTGTCGGGTGCAGGTTCCCGTCGCCCGCGTGGCCGAACGTCCCTATCTTTAAATCGTATTTCTTCGCTATGCCCTCGATTGCCCGCACCATCGCGGGTATCTGCTTCCGGGGGACGGTAGCGTCCTCAAGTATAACAGACGGCGACACCCTCGCGAGCGCGGAAAGCGCAGACCGCCGGGCCGCCCAGAGAGCGGCCTGCTCGGCCAGGTCGGTAGCGCGCCGAAGTTCCGCAGGTGCGGTCCGCCCGAGGACTGCGTCGAGGGCGTCCGCCTGACGCCGGACCTCGACGTCCGAGCCGTCCACCTCGACCAGCAGCAGCGCGCCGTGCCGCACCTCGTTGCCTGTGTTACGGTACGCCTCGACCGCATCGAGAGTCACCCTGTCCATGATTTCGAGCGTGGACGGCGTGACGCCGGAACGCACTATCGAGACTACCGCTTCGGATGCGTGCTCCAGCGTATCGTAAGCCGTGAGGAAGGCGGCCTTCGTCTCCGGTTTAGGGATGAGCTTGAGCGCGGCCTCGAGTATGAAGCCGAGCGTGCCCTCCGAGCCTACGAAGAGGCGCGCCATGTCATACCCGGTGACGTTCTTCAGCGTCCGTCCGCCCGCGACCATTACGCCGCCGCCGGGTAAGGCGACCTTGAGCGACAGGACGTAGTCCCGTGTGACGCCGTATTTCAACCCGCGCAGCCCGCCAGCGTTCTCCGCGACGTTCCCGCCGATTGTGCACGCCTTGAAGGACGCCGGGTCCGGCGGATAGAAGAGGCCTTCCGCCTCCGCCGCCTCGTGTATGTCCTGCGTCACGACACCCGGCTCTACCACCGCGACCAGGTCTATCGTGTCAATCTCCTTGATGCGGTTCAGCCGCTCGGTGGAGACGACGATGCCGCCCTTAATGGGCACGCAGCCGCCGGAAAGACCCGTGCCCGCGCCCCTCGGGACGACCGGCATCCCGTGGCGCGCGGCCACTATCATGACCTCCGGTATGGAGTCCGCGTCGGTGGGCCGGACGACGACGTCCGGACGCGCGAAGACGCGCGTCGCGTCGGAGCCGTAGCATACCAGCTCTTCCTCGACTGCCGTGATGGAGCCTTCCGGGAGTATCGACGCGAGGTCGTTAATGAGGTCTTTGTCCAACGGGCACTTCCGGGAAAGTCGTTACTTTTCTTTCGGGGGAAAGAAAAGTAACACAAAAGAAAGCCAACAGGTTTTGGGGGAGCGCCGAAGGCGCCGGGGGCATAAGCCCCCGCCCATAAAAGTTTTCGGGCCGCCCTTTTACAAAAGGGCGGGACTTTATATGTTTATTTTCGTATTGTATTACCTTCCTGTAATTTTTGCAACCAATATCGAAAACGTCTTGACACGGAAGGGGCGCTATTGTAGGCTGTCAGGCGCAAGTCACGCTTATCCGCACGAGTTCTTCGCCGTTTAACCATTTTCCACGGGAGGTACGTACATGCTCAGGAAGGTATTGTTGACCGCCGCATTTGTTGTGTTGGGTTCCGGCGCCGCGTATGCGTCCGGCGCGCACGACGGCATGCAGTGCACAGGCTGCCACAACATCCATTACGCCAAGGCCCCGATAATCTTCGAGGTGGAGGCGAACGACAAGGCGATGCCGGCCGGCTCCGACAAGTCGTCCAAGATGGTCGCCCCGCTCTGCCTCGGCTGCCACGCGGACGCGGACAAGGGCGGCATGGGCATACTCCCGGTCTCGGCGCACACGACCCACCCGTTTGGCAAGAAGGTCAACAAGAAGGTCGCCAACGTGCCCGACGGCCTGCTCCGTGACGGCATAATGGACTGCGTCTCCTGCCACGACCCGCACCCGTCGAACCCGAACCACAAGTACCTGCGCGTTGACACCAAGGGCGGGAAGAACATGGCCGAGTTCTGCGACCTCTGCCACCCGGCCAAGGTGGACAAGTCCGTCAACCGTGGCGCGCTCAAGGTGTTCGACTCGATGGACGAGGTCAAGGGCGCGTATTCCGTGCCGGTGAACGAGATGGCGGGCGCAGCGGCTTCGGCCCCGGCGGTTGTGCCGGCGAAGAAGTAAGGTAGAGACGCCCCCAGCCCCCCTGCCCCCCTCCCCCACAAGGAGGGAGGGGGAAGAATTGGAGGCCCCAGGCACGAACCCCCGTGTTTTCATCCCCTCCCCTCGCGGGAGGGGACTGAGGGGAGGGGGATTCATAGAAATGAGAAAGGCCCCGTCCGGGAGGATGGGGCCTTTTTTCATGAAACACCGCCCATACAGAGACACTGCGAAAAGAATGAATTGGTGGTATTATTAGTAGAAAATGTTCGTCCTGATAAAGTTGCAAAGGAGGAAGGCGATGGGCAGGCATGGGGTCATATCGGCATTGGTGTTCACTATCGTGTTGTGGGCAGGGGCCGCGCTTGCCGCGGGCCCGGAATTCGGGACGGAGGGCACTGTCTGGGGAGATGTGTATTTTGCGGCGGAGAGCGCGGAGCTGAGCGGCGCTGCGATGAAGGAACTCGACACGCTCGCCGCCTGGACAAAGGGACATCCCGGCGCGATGGTCCTGCTCGCTGGTTACGACGAACAGAGGACGCCGGAGAAGGAGAGCGTGGCGCTCGGCTGGAAGAGGGCGAGGGCGGTGTCGGACTACCTCGTCTCAAAGGGCGCCGACCCGGGCATGGTAAACTCGATAAGCTTTGGAAACACGAAGCTAGCGGTAACCGGGGACGGCGAGCCGGTCTGGTCGAAGAACAGGCGCGTACGGTACCGCGCTGTTGATATGTCCGGGGACGGGAAGGATGAGGAACCGTCGGGGGTCTGCCAGAGGTGCAAGAGGTAGGTTGTATATCCCCATACCCTCGCACCTCGCGAACAAGAAGGGCCGGCCCGAAGGCCGGCCCAGCAGGAAATTATACCTCGTCTACTGCACCTTGAACGTCTGCGAGGTGTACAGGACGGTGCCGCCGGTCGAGCTCTTGACCTGGACCTTGATGTAGTTATATCCTGCCTGCCCCGCGTCTGGCGTCCAGTCCCAGGCGCCTGATGCGTTCCAGTCGCGCGCAACGGCATACAACCCGCCGGTGTCCGGCCCCTTGCGCCAGTACTTGTACAGGTAGCTGCCCGAGCCGCCGGTGGCCGTCGTCGTCCAGGTGATGAGCGTCCCGCTCGGTTTCGGGCTCGCAGGGGATGGGCCGAAGCTCTGTATCGCCAGCGGCGCGGGCGTGACCTTGAATGACGTATAGCTCTCGACAGGCAGGCCGCCGACCGAGTTCTTCACCTTCACCTTTATGTAGTTCGTGCCGACCTGCGCTGCTGCAGGCGTCCATGCCCAGCTGTCCGAGACATCCCAGTCGCGCTCCTTTACATACAGGTTGCCGGTGTCAGGGCCCTTGCGGTAGTAGCAGTACAGGTAGTCGCCGGTACCGCCGGAGGCCGACGCCGTCCAGGTTATCTCCGTGCCGTATGCCCGCGGGCTGGCGGGGTCAGCCGTGAGGGAGTCTATCGTGAGCGGCCTGTTGACGATAACCATTATACCCGGCTTCAGCGACTCGTCATTACTCAGCGTGTCTGACGCCCGGCTGATGATGTTGGATGTGGTATTGGTCGGGAGGCTCCAGAGGAAGCTCCACGGGTCCGTGCCGGAAGCTGTCTGCCAGGACGCCCCGCCGTCTGTCGAGACCATGACGTAGGCGACGCCGTTGCTCGCCAGAGACCAGCCGGAAATAGTCGCGTCCGTGCCGGATATCGACGCGCCGTCAGTGGGGTAGGTTATTGTTGAGAGCAGATTGGGAGTAAACTTGGCGAGAAACAGGTCATTACTGCCCGCGCTCGTGTTGCCGCCAAGATTACCACCTGTATACCCTGCCGCAAAGACGTTACCGAAACTATCCACGGATATACCGTGGGCATAATCGTCAGCTTGCGCTCCCATCTGCCTTGTCCATTGCTTCATGCCATCGCTGTTGAACTTCACGACGAAAAGGTCCAAGCCGCCCACGCCAATGCACCCGTCAAGTGCTGCATCTGCTTGCCCAGCCGCGTAGACATTGCCTAAACTGTCTGCGGATACGCTGTAGGCAATATCAACACCTTGCGTCCCCATCTGCCTTGTCCACTGCTTCACGCCGTCGCCGTTGTACTTCACGACAAAAATATCCAGGTCACCCGCGTTAGTGTTCCCGTCAAGACTACCATCTGTATACCCGGCTGCGTAGACGCTGCCGGAACTATCCACGACCACGTCGCATGCCACATCAAAATCGCTCGTACCAAGTTGGAGCGTCCACTGCTTAACACCGTTGCCGTTGTATTTCACAATGAACAGGTCAGCGTTACCCGAACTCGCTTTCCCGTCAAGGCTGCCATCTGTACGTCCCGCCGCATAGATGTTGCCGGAACTGTCCACGGATACCCCGTCGGCATAATCTGTAGCTTCTGTTCCCATCTGCCTCGTCCACTGCTTCACGCCATCAGGACTGTATTTTACCACAAACAAATCCCTGTAGCCGGCGTTTATGTTCCCGTCCAGGCCACCCTCTGTATACCCGCATACATAACACGTTGCCTGTGCCGTCCACGGCTACGCCGTGAGCACGATCATCGGCGGCCGTCCCCAACTGTCGCGTCCACTGCTGTACGCCATCGGAGTTGTACTTGAGTACGAAAAGGTCTGACATGCCCGCATTCGTATTCCCGTCCAGTCCGCCGTAGGTATAACCTGTCATATATACGTTCCCGGCTCCGTCTACGGACACGTCATAAGCTTGGTCATCGCCGCTGGTCCCCATCTGCCTCGTCCACAACGTCTGATACGGAAGCTCTGCGTCAACTCCGGCCCTCGCCTCTCCTCCGAATATGGAAAAGGTTGCCGCGAATAGCGCAGAGATGATGAACGCACTTTTGATTACGTTCCAGGCCTGCGACAGCATAACGAGCCTCCACTTTGTGGGATGTGCGTAAGTAGTGCGCGGTTGATGAGGATTCGGTAGAGCATTACGCATCTTGACTAAACTACAAAACGACAATAACACAACACGTTAGCGGTGGCAAGTAATTAAATTAGAGCAGAAAACGCCATCAGAAAACCAACCCTTCCCTCTTATCCCCTCCCTATGCAGGGAGGGGAAGATTCGAGTAAGAATTATATATAACACCGGCCTCGACAAATCTCCCGCCCCCTGCAAGGGGGAGGGCTGGGGTGGGGGTAGGTTTCTTCCCCCGCTTTACACATTCGGAAACCAGTGCTAAACTATCAATATCCTTGAACAACTCCCGGATACCGGAGATAATGAGCCCCGCATTCATTTTTCTCTTGCATTTTTGAAAAAAATCTATATAGTTCTACACCGGTTGCAAGTGCATTTTATCAACAATCAAGGCGAGGCTGCTGTATGTATATGAATTTACATAAGGACTATACGGTCCGGCCTGGCTTTATTGCTTTGTAACCTGGTAAAGACAGTTCTGGCAATGCGCAGGCGTGGAGACTGCCCCGTGTTTTAGGGGAGTCGCACGCCATTTTTTATGTCACGAGGGCGGTTTCATGAAGGCCGTCCTCATTCAGGAGAAAGAAGGAGGGGTAATCGATTGCACGCTTTAGGTAAACATCTGCTCGTCGAGATGAAAGACTGCAATTCGGAAATCCTTAAGGACCTCTACGAGGTCCAGAGCGCCATGGTGGCGGCGGCCAACGAGGCCAAGGCGACCGTGGTCGAGGTAGCGTTTCACGAGTTCAACCCGTTCGGGATAAGCGGCATGGTCATCATAGCCGAGTCCCACCTGTCCATACACACGTGGCCGGAGTATGGCTACGCCGCGGTGGACGTGTTCACCTGCGGAGACCTTATAAAACCCGAAGTCGCCGCAGCGTACCTGGCCGAGCGGTTCGAATGCAAGAACATGTCGCTTGTCGAGATGAAGCGCGGCATCCTGTCCACGGGCGGCGAGAAGCTCCCCCACAAGCCGGAACAGGAGGAGGAAAACCATGCCAGGACCCAAGAACTCCAAATGGTTCCTTGATTACCTGACCCCCGAAGAGGGTCACATGCACGGCATCAACTCCATACTGTACTCGAAGAAGACGCCTTTTCAGCAGATGGAGATAATGCAGACCGGCTCCTACGGCCGCTGCCTCGTCCTCGACTACAAGATGCAGTCCTCCGAGGTGGACGAGTTCATATACCACGAGGTCCTCGTACACCCCGCGATGCTGATGCACCCGGAGCCCAAGAAGGTCTACATCGTAGGCGGCGGCGAGGGCGCGACGCTCAGGGAGGCGCTCCGCCACAAGTCCGTCGAGCGCGCGGTCATGGTGGACATAGACGAAGAAGTCGTGATGATGAGCAAGGAGCTTCTGCCCGAGTACCACGCGGGCGCGTTCGACGACCCGCGCACCGAGCTGAAGTTCCTCGACGCGAGGCGCGACCTGGAAGAGACGGACGAGAAGTTCGACGTCATCATCATAGACATCTCGGAGCCGGTCGAGGAGGGCCCCGCGTACCTTCTGTACACGCGCGAGTTCTACGAGATGATAAACGACCGGCTGACCGACGAGGGCGCGATTGCGCTCCAGGCCGGTACGACTGCGGTCGGCAAGCTCCTGAACCTTACCGCCGTGCACAAGACCTTGCAGGAGGTCTTCCCGCACGTGGTATCCATGCCGGCGGCCATACCGTCCTTCGGGCTTCCGTGGGGCTTCGCCCTGGCGTCCAAGAAGAACGACCCGAGGGCCTTCACGGCGGCCCAGATTGACGAGATGATCGCCCGCCGCGTAAATGGCGAGCTGAAGTACTACGACGGCGAGTGCCACCTGCACTCCATGACCACCCCGAAGCACATACGCAAGGCCATCGAGGCCCAGACGCTGATTATAGAGGACAACGCGCCGATATTCACGTATAATTGAGGGGTGGCCGCGCGGCAACCCAGATTTAATCCGAAGCGGCCCATGTGAAAACTGGGCCGCTTTTTGATTTACAGGAACAATACAACCATGCCCATAGACCCGACCCAGTACAAGACCCCCCTCTTCGACGCGATGGTCTCGCTCGCGGAGGCGCGGAAGATATCCTTCCACACGCCCGGCCACAAGTCCGGCAAGGGCATCGCCACGCGCTTCGTCAAGTACGTCGGCCACAAGATCTTCTCGATAGACCTGACGACGCTGGACGAGGTGGACTCCCTCCAGCGGCCGACCGGGGTCATAAAGGAGGCTCAGGAGCTGGCGGCGAAGGCATACGGCGCCGACCGCTCGTTCTTCCTCGTCAACGGCACGTCCGTCGGCAACCACGCGATGGTGATGTCCGCGTGCGGGCCGGGCAGCGGCATCCTCATGGCCCGGAACTGCCACAAGTCGGTCGTCGCTGGCACGATCCTCGCCGGGGCGACGCCGCATTACATACACCCGGAGGTGGACATCGCGCTCCGGATGACGATGAACGTCAGCTTCGACGCGGTCAAGGCGGCAATCGAGGCGCACCCCTGGATAAAGACGCTGTTCGTCACCAGCCCGAACTACTACGGCATCTGCGCCGACCTGTCGAAGATTATACCGTTCGCGCACGAGCGCGGCATGGCGGTGCTCGTGGACGAGGCGCACGGACCGCACTTGGGCTTCCATCCGGAGCTGCCGCCGTCGGCCCTGTCGCTCGGAGCGGACATGTGCGTGCAGTCCACGCACAAGATAATCGGCGGGATGACACAGGCCTCGATGATGCACATACGCGGCGGGCGGCTCGACGCCGGGACGCTCGCGGGCGTCCTCAAGTTCGTCCAGACGACCAGCCCGTCGTACATACTGATGGCCTCGCTCGACCTCGCGCGTATGCAGATGGCGACCGAAGGGGAAAAACTTCTGGAGAAGACGCTTACCCTCGCGCGCGACGCGCGCGAGCACATCAACAAAATACCGGGGCTTTACTGCCTGGACAAAGAGACGGTTATGACCAAGGGGCTCGGCGGCCTGGACGAGACGAAGCTTGCAATAAACGTCAGCGGCATGGGTCTGTCCGGCTACGAGGTCTCGCAGACCCTGAACCTCGAGTACGGGATACAGGTAGAGATGTCCGACCCGTTCCATGTCCTCGTCATCGTCAGCATTGGCGACAGGAACGAGGACCTCGACCTGCTTGTGGACGCGCTGGAGAGCATTTCGGAGAAGTCCAAGGCAAGGCACGGCACGTCCACCACAGGCATGGTCCTGCCGAGGTTCAACATCGTCCACGGCCTGACGCCGAGGGAGGCCTTCTTCGCCGCGCACGAGTACGCGCCGGTCGAGGGCTCTGCCGGGCGCCTGTCGTCCGAGATAGTCACGGTCTACCCGCCGGGCATTCCCTTGCTTGTGCCGGGCGAGGTGATTACGGAAGAAGTGATTACATACCTGACCGGTGTGTCGGGCTTGGGCGGTTTCGTGGACGGCCTGTCCGAGGACGGGCGGATTGGGGTGGTGAAGGCGGGGTAGGGCTCTTGCATGTCATTCCGGGCGAAGCCGGGGAATCTGTTTTTGTGTAGGGGCGGGTCCCCGTGCCCGCCCTGATTTACATTAGAACAATTCAGTCAAAAGCAGGTCCCTCCACGGAGCCTGCCCTGAGCGTAGCCGAATGGGTCGGGACGACAACATAAAACCTAATACCTGCACACCCTGTTCCGTCCCCCGGCCTTCGCGTCGTACAGCGCGCTGTCGGCCATCCTGACAAGCTCCTCCGGCTTCCGCACATACTCCGTCATGCTGGCGACCCCGATGCTCACGGTGATGTGAGTCTTGGGCCTTCCCTCGCCGGGGTCCATGAGTTCCGCCTCGACCGCCGCCCGGATGCGTTCCGCGAGAGTCGCGGCCTTCTCGATGTCCGTCTCCGGGAGTATCACCGAGAACTCCTCGCCTCCGTACCGGGCCACGGTGTCGGTCTCGCGCGAGTTCTTCCTCAGGACGCGCGCGATTGTCCTCAGCGCGTCGTCCCCGCTTAGGTGCCCGTACTCGTCGTTGTAGTCCTTGAAGTGGTCCAGGTCGAGCATGAACAGCGTAAGCGGATGGCCGTAGCGCCTTGCGCGCACCATCTCCTCCTCGATCTTCGTGTACAGGTACCGGGAGTTGTAAAGCCCCGTGAGCCCGTCGGTCATAGACAGCATGAGAGTGCCCTTGTACATCGCCGCATTGTCGAGCGCGAGCGCCATCTGTACGGCGAGCGTCTGGAGGACGCCGACCCTCTCCTCGGATATGGGGGATTCGCCCTCGCGCCTCTCTATGAGCAGCAGGCCGCGTATCTCCTGCCTGGCCGCGAGCGGGATGACGCACTGCTGCCGTTCGCCCTTGTAGTCGTCTGGCTTGCCGTCCGTCCTTAGGATTACCCCGCCCCCATCGAGCAGCACGGGCTCCCGCCTCGACATCAGCGTGGCGAGCGCCTCGTCGTCGTCCAGTCGGAACGGCTGGCCGTACGCCTGCTTGGGGAACCCGGCGGAGCCGCGTACCCGCATGTTCCCGTCGTCCTCCTGCATGTAGATCGCCACCCTGTGGTAGCCGAGGTCGGTCATCAGCCCCTGGAGCGCGGTGTCGAGTATGCTCGTCTCGTCGAAGGTGCTTATCATCGTGCGGGTCATGTACTGGAGGAAGGTCATCTCCTGCAGCTTCCGGTCGAGGAGTGCGTTGACGCGGGAGAGTATGCCGGTCTCGGACGCGCCCTGGTAGTTCTCTATGGGGCAGGACTTCTCCTGCCTGCGCGGCCTGGCGAGGAGTTCCGCCACCTTTGTCTTCAGCTCCGAGGCATGAAACGGCTTGACTATGTAGTGGTCGGCCCCGACGGACATGGCGTAGAGCTTGTCCTTGTCCTTGGCCTTGACCGTGAGCATGATGACCGGTATCTGCCAGGTGTTCCTGTCGTTCTTGAGCAGGCGGCATACCTGGTACCCGTTCATCTTGGGCATCATGACGTCGAGTATGACCAGGTCCGGTATCTCGACGAACACCTTCTCCACCGCCTCGACGCCGTCTGACGCGGTGGAGAACTCGACGTCCTTCGACCGTAGCGACGCCATCACGACGTTCAGGATGTCTGGGTCGTCGTCGACTATGAGTATCCGTTTTATCGGCATATCCGTATCCCCGTCCTCAGCGGTAGTTCTCGAACTGCATGTCAATGCCCAGGTCCTCGCCCTTGAGCTGGCCGATTATCGCCTGGAGGTCGTCGAGGCTCTTGCCGGAGACCCGCACCTGGTCCTTCTGGATGGCCGCGTTCACCTTGAGCTTCGTGTTCTTTATGATCTTGACGATCTCCTTTGCCTTGTCCTGCGGGATGCCCTGCTGGAGCGTCACGACCTGGCGGACCGAGTTGCCGCCCGCCTGCTCGACCTTGCCGTAGTTCAGCGTCCTCAGGGATATGCCGCGCTTGATGATCTTCGACTGGAGTATGTCGTCGAGGCTCTTGAGCTTGAAGTCGTCCTCCGAGGTCAGCGTGAGCGTGCCCTTCTCCTTGTCGAGGACGATGTCGGACTTCGAACCCTTGAAGTCGAACCGCTGGGCGACCTCCTTTTTGACCTGGTTCACCGCGTTGTCCACCTCCTGCATGTCCACCTTGCAGACGATGTCGAAAGAGCTTTCAGCAGCCATGGGAGCCTCCTTTGTGAATATGGAAAATGTTGTACGAATCAGATTTGGACGTCACCCCCGCGAAAGCGGGGGTCCAGTGACTTTATATTATACTTGTCGATATAGCAACGAAAGTCCCTGGATTCCCGCTTTCGCGGGAATGACGGGCAACTACTATCCGCGTCCGCACAACATGTTGTCATTCTGAGCGAAGCGAAGAATCTGCCTGTATATGATCACTTGTAGGGGCGCAATTTATTGCGCCCTCACCACTGTCATCCCCGCGAAAGCGGGAATCCATTTTCGCAATCAAAGGTCAAAATGGACCCCCGTTTTCACGGGGGTGACAACTAGGGCCGACACGCGCTTCGCCTGGTACGGCCCCTACCAAATTTACTGCGCCATCACGCTCGCGCCCTTGGGAATTTTAAAATCGAACAGTCCGTCCGAGAGCCCGGTATTTTTCTTGATGCCCGAGAGCGTCGTGACGTTCGTGTTGCCGTTTACGTCCGTGAACGAGTACCCGAGTATATCATACGTAGCGGGGTCGAGCGTCATGCCTATCTCCTTCACGCCCATGCTGTCGCCCCTGGGCGTGAGGGTCAGGAGCAGGTTGCCTTTTTTGTCAGTCCCGCCGGACCTGGGGATGCTCACGTTGAACGAGTCGGTGATCCTGCCGAGGCCCGCGAGGAACGTGGACGGCGTCTTGTCCATGAACGCGCGCACGAGCTTCTTGGTCACGACCTGGTTCTGCTCCGGCATGTACATTATCATGTCCTCGCCACGGACTATGAACTCCTGCTTCTCGGGCTTCTTGTACGTGTAACGCAGGAGCCCCGGTTTCTTAATGATGAGCGTCCCGGAGGACTCCTTCTTCATCAGCATCGCCTTGACCTCGGATACCTGCGTGAAGGAGGCCTTCATGTCCGTGGTCTTGTCGTACGCGGCCTGGAGCTTCGCGGCCAGCTCCGGCGCGGTCATGGCGTTGGCCGTGAAGGGGGCGGCGAGCATTAATGCAAGCAGGCAGAGAAATATTTTACGCATATTGCGGGTTCTCTCTAATGTAGGGTGGGCTGCGCCCACCATTATCGAACGGTGGGCGTGGCCCACCCTACAAATATTATATACAAGCGGATCCTTCGCTCCGCTCAGGATGACATCCTCTTAATCCCCCCTCTTAAGATAAGAGGGGGGTTGGGGGGGCGTTATGAATCCACGGCTGTTCCCTCTCTCTCGCGCGGGAACTTCCTGGGCCCCGTGTCAAGCACGGGGCGACAGCCGGATGTCAGTCCTTCTTGAAGTAATCCTGCACATGCTTTATCGCGCAGAACTCGCCGCACATCGTGCATGCGTCAGAGCCGTCGCCGACGCCCGGCGTGTGGAGCGCGCGCGCCCTCTCCGGGTTTACGGAGAGCGCTATCTGCGCGTCCCAGTCGAGCGCCTTCCTCGCCTTCGCCATCTGGATGTCCTTCTCGATGGCGCCGGGCACGCCCTTCGCTATGTCGGCCGCGTGCGCCGCTATCCTCGACGCGATGACGCCATCTTTCACGTCCTCGATATTCGGGAGGCGCAGGTGCTCGCTTGGCGTCACGTAGCAGAGGAAGTCCGCCCCGGCCATGCCGGCGAGCGCTCCGCCTATGGCGGACGTTATATGGTCGTAGCCGGGCGCGATGTCCGTCACGAGCGGGCCGAGGACGTAGAACGGCGCGCCCTTGCACAGCTCCTTCTGTATCTTTATGTTGGTCTCGACCTGGTTCAGCGGAACATGGCCCGGCCCCTCTATGATGACCTGGACGCCCGCGTCCCAGGCGCGGTCGGTAAGCTCGCCGAGCGTGATAAGCTCGGTCAGCTGCGCCCTGTCCGTCGCGTCCGCGAGGCAGCCGGGCCTTAGCCCGTCCCCGAGGGACAGCACCATGTCGTACTTCTTCGCAATCACAAGCAGGCGGTCGAACTGCTCGTACAGCGGGTTCTCCTTGCCGTGGTATACCATCCACTCGACGGTCAGAGCGCCGCCGCGCGACACGACGTCCAAGATACGGCCCTCGGCCTTCAGCCGTCCTATGGACTCGAAGGTTATACCGCAGTGCACGGTCGCGAAGTCCACGCCCTCCGCGGCCTGCTCTTCTATTACGCCGAAGAGGTCGTCGGCTGTCATCTCGATGATCGAGCCCTTGCCCACCGCCGCCTCGACCGCCGCCTGGTATATCGGCACCGTGCCGACGGCAACGGTGCTGACTTCCATCAGCCTCCTGCGTATCTCCTTTATCGGCCCGCCGGTCGAGAGGTCCATCACCGCGTCCGCGCCGAGGCTTACCGCCGCGCGCAGCTTGGCCAGTTCGGTCTCTATGTCAGAGTTGCCCTGCGACGTCCCGATGTTCGCGTTAATCTTCGTGCGGGTGCCCTTGCCGACCGCGAGCGGCGCGATGCCTTTATGGACGCGGTTCCTCGTTATCGCTATCGTCCCCTCGGCGACGCCCTTCATGACAAACTCGGGGGCGAGCCCCTCTGCCGCGGCGGCAGCCGCGACCTCCGCCGTTACAATCCCCTTCCTCGCGTTCTCTATCTGAGTCAACTATACCACCCTTCCGAGCTTGTAGCCCCGCATCGTGTCTATGAAATTACGGACGGCAAGCGCGGGGTCCGGAGCGCCTATCACCGCCGATATTGCCGCTACGCCGTACGCGCCGGCCGCGAGCGCATCCGCCGCGTTATCCGGATTTATCCCACCCAGCGCGAAGACCGGGATGCTCAGCTCCCTGCATGCCTCCCGGAGCGCGTCCAGCCCCACCGGAGGGCCGTACTTTGCCTTCGATGGCGTACTGTAGACCGGGCCGAACGTTATGAAGTCCGCGCCCGCGTCCTGGGCCGCCCTCGCCTCGGCGAGCGAATGGGTCGAGACAGCAAGGTACCTGTCATCGCCGATGAGCCGCTTCGCGGCCGGAGCCGGCAGGCTTGTCCCGCCTATATGCACCCCATCGGCGTCCACGGCAAGCGCTATGTCCACCAGCCCGCTGACCAGGAACCTGACGCCGTGGAGCCTGGTCAGCTCCCGGACGCGCCTCGCAAGGTCGAGCAGCTCGCGCTCCGGCAGGTCCTTCTCCCGGAGCAGGACGCCCCTTACCCCGGCCTCGAACGCCCTGTCGAGTACGTACTCTATGCCCTTCCCGCCCGCGGTCGCGTGCCGGTCGGTTATCAGGTAAAAGCAGAAGTCCATGCTGTCCTACGAAATCATCCCCTCGATGGGGCTGGACGCAGCCGCGTGCAGCTTCCTGCCCATCCGCCCGGCCATGTACGCGAGACGCCCGGCCTCGACGCCCAGCCTCATCGCGCGCGCCATCATGATAGGCTCGCGCGCGGCCGCAATCGCAGTGTTCATCAGTACAGCGTCCACGCCAAGCTCCATTGCGATGGCCGCGTCGGACGCCGTGCCGACGCCCGCGTCCACGATTACCGGCAGCTTCACCGTCTCGAGTATAATCTTTATGTTGTACGGGTTCCGGATGCCGAGGCCGGAGCCAATCGGGGCGGCGAGCGGCATGACAGCGGCCGCGCCCGCGTCCTCCAGTTTCTTGCACATCACCGGGTCGTCGTTCGTGTAGGGGAATACTATGAAGCCCTCCCTGACCAGCTCGCGCGTCGCGTACAGGAGCGCCTCGTTGTCCGGGAAGAGCGTCCGCTCGTCGCCTATGACCTCGAGCTTTACCATGTCCGAGACGCCCGCCGCGCGCGCGAGACGCGCGTACCGCATCGCGTCCTCGGCGGTGTAGCAGCCGGCCGTGTTCGGGAGAATCTTGTAGACCTTGGGGTCTATGTAGTCCAGCAGGTTCTCGGAGTTTCTGTCCGTGATGTTCGTCCGCCTGACCGCGACCGTGACGACGTCCGCGCCGGATGCCTCGACCGCCTCCTTCGTCTGCTGGAAAGACGCGTACTTTCCCGTGCCGACCCACAGACGGGAGCGGAACTTTATGCCTGCAATCTCAAGGATGTCCTCGACCATTTGTATTATCCTTTGCTTTACGGTGTCATTCTGAGCGAAGCGAAGAATCCGCCTCTATCAAATTTTGTAGTGGGGGCAATTTATTGCACCCGCATTTCATGTAGGGGCCGACCCGTGTGTCGGCCCTGATCGTCACCCCCGTGAAAACGGGGGTCCATTTTGACTTGAAGCATGAAAATGGATTCCCGCTTTCGCGGGAATGACATGCAGGGTAATTACCCACCCATGTCATATTATACATCACAATGCATCTATATCTCTATAATTATCGGCATTATCATCGGCAGCCGGTCCATCCTCTTCTTGATGAACTTCTTGAGAGACGACCGCACCTTCGTCTGGACGAGCGACCATTCGGACTTGGACTCCGCAGGCATCATGAACAGCACCTCGGTCACGACGTCTTTCACGTCCAGAAGAAGCTCCTGGGACGCGTCCTCGAAGACGAAGCCGCGCGATATTATGTCCGGACCGGTGACGAGCTTCCCGGTGAGCTTCTCTATGCCGAGGATGACTATGACGATGCCGTCGTGCGCGAGCCGCATGCGGTCCCGGAGCACCACGTCTCCGACGTCGCCCACGCCTTTTCCGTCTATGAACACCCGTCCCGCGTTGACGAAACCGGCGCGGCGCGCTGTGTCCTCTGTAAACTCGACGACCTCCCCGTCCTTTATCACGAAGATGTTCTCCTCGGGTATGCCGACCTTTGCACCGAGCTTCGCGTGCGAGATGAGGTGCCTGTACTCGCCGTGCACCGGTATGAAGAACTTCGGCTTGACGATGTTCAGCATCAGCTTCAGCTCTTCCTTGCTCGCGTGGCCGGAGACGTGTATTTCCGATGTCTTCTCGTATATGACGTCAGCGCCCCTCATGAACAGGTGGTTTATGATGCGCGCGATCGACTTCTCGTTGCCCGGTATAATCTTCGCGGATATTATGACCGTGTCGCCCTTCTTGACCTTTATCTGCTTGTGCTCGTCCATTGCCATCCGGGACATGGCGGACATCGGCTCGCCCTGGCTGCCGGTCGTAATGATGACGACATCTTCGTCCTTCATGTTCTTCAGGTCTTCGAGCTGCATCCACATACCGTCCGGTATGTGCAGGTAGCCGAGGTCCGCCGCTATGCGCGCGTTGTTCACCATGCTCCGGCCGTTCAATATTATCTTCCGGCCGAACATCGCGGCGACGTCCACCGCCTGCTGTATGCGGTGTATGTTCGACGCGAACGTGGCGATGATGATGCGCTTTTTCGCCTTTATGAATATGTCCTCGAAGGCGCGGCGGACCTCCTTCTCGGAGAACGTGAAACCGCCCTTGGTCGCGTTCGTCGAGTCGGACATCAGCAGCAGGACGCCGCGCCTTCCGTACTCCGAAAACAGGTTGAAGTCCAGAAGCTCACCGTCCACCGGCGTCGGGTCTATCTTGAAGTCGCCGGTATGTATGACGTTCCCGACCGGCGTGCCTATGCCAAGCCCCACGCCGTCCACGATGCTGTGCGTCACGCGTATGAACTCGACCTTGAAGCAGCCAAGCTCGACCATGTCGCGCGGCTTCACCGGTACGAGCCTGACCTTGTGGCCGAACTCGTGCTCCTTGAGCTTCTCCTGTATCAGGCCGAGCGTCAGCATCGTGCCGTAGACTGGTACGTCAAGCTCCTTCAGGAGGTACGGCAGCGCGCCGGTGTGGTCCTCGTGTCCGTGCGTGATGCATATACCGCGCAGCTTGTCCCTGTTCTCCAGGACGTACGAGAAGTCCGGTATGACTATGTCCACGCCGAGCATCTCCTCGTCCGGGAACATCAGGCCGCAGTCTACCATCATCATGTCGTCGCCGAACTCGAGCAGCGTCGAGTTCAGGCCTATCTCGCCTATGCCGCCGAGCGGGATTACCGACAGGGCGGGGGCGTCTTTTTGTATGTCTTGCACGTCAGGCTCCTTGTCGTCTATTCAAAATCGAATGAACCATTCTCTACCATGTTGACCCTCGGCGCCTTCTTGAAGACCGTAATTACGGGAGGGGTGTTCGGCCTTTTGCCCGACAATATGTCTTCAATAGTGAGTATCTGAATGCGGGGATAGTCTTTCTTGAATACGTCCGAATGATGCAGACCGCTTCGCGCAGCCTCTTCTTTCATATTTCTAGTCGGCTTGTGCAAGGTAATAAATATACCTATCCCGGATTGTTCCCTCTCGATGACATGTCCCAAATCTCTTATGTCCTTCACGCCGACGTTGCCGCTTTTTACCGAGACTATAGCCTTGCCAACGACGCCCTTATCCTCGTGATAATACAACAGCCCGTCTATCCCAGTATCCGCTCCTTTTTTCTTCTCCATATACGGACGGGCGTCTATAAGGGACGTCGCCCACCACTGGAATTGGTACCTGTCGTTCGTGGCCAGCTCGACCGCACCGGCCAGATCTTCCGGTTCCCCGATTACTTCATAGTCTTCTCTGGGTTTCAGAGAGTACATGTGCTTCATCCGCCACTTGATGAGGTTAATCGCAAGATGCGTTATGTCTATGCCTATCCACCTTCGATTGAGCCTTTGCGCGACTGCGATGGAAGTGCCGCACCCACCGAACGGGTCGAGCACCACGTCGCCCTCGTTCGAGGACGCCTCGATAATTCGCTCAAGGAGAGCCTCCGGTTTTTGCGTCTGGTAGCCCAGTCTCTCTTTCGCCGAGGCATTTATGATGGGTATGTCCCACCAGTCGCCAAGTCTGACGCCTTCGCTAAGATATATCTTGTAAGGTTCTTCGCCTTTGCGCTTTTGCCAACGGAACCACCTGCCGTCCTCGTCCTGCTTGTAATGGGAATCCATCTTTCCAGACTTGTCGCCATATGCGATAAGAGGACAGTTGAAAATTGTGTCTTCACCCTTGGAATAATACAGTATTACGTCATGCAGCCTTTGAAAGCGGTTTGATACGGCGGTATATCTTCTATAACACCAGATGACCTCGTTCTTGAAGTTCTTCTTGCCGAAGATGACGTCCATCAAAACCTTCAGGTAGTGGCTCGCAGTAGGGTCACAGTGCAGATAAAGGGAGCCGGTATCCTTCAAGACCCTCTTAAGCTCCAACAGCCTAATGCACATCATGGTCAGATATGCCATTACGTCGTTCTTGCCTATGAAACGGATGAAGGATTGCATCATCTCGATAACGTTGGGCGGGGCAATGCTAATAATTTCCGCGAACGTCTTTTCTGTCTCTTCCGTCCAATGCCAGGTATCCTCGAACGCGGTTATTTGCGCCTTTGACGGCTCACCCGTCGGTTCCAGATACAGGACGTTGTAGTCCGCCTTGGAATTGAATGGGGGGTCCAAGTATATCAAGTCCACCGACTCGTCTTTTATGTATTCCCTAAGGATATTCAGATTATCCCCGAAATACAGGCGGTTCTCAGGCATCCTATCTTCCTTTCAGGTTTCTGTTATCTGGCTGTCGCCCCAAGTCAAACGTTTATCACGGGCTAACCCGTCGCCGGGTGTCCTCGCTGCCCAAGTATTCAATGAATTTGGGAGCTTATATTATCACGCAACCTTGCGGAATTCAAACAAAAACTCCGTAAGCGCCGCGAACTCGGCCACGGAGAGCGTCTCCGCCCGGCGGATGGGGTCTATGCCGGAGTCGGCGAGGCGCGCGACGCCCTCGTCCGTGAAGAGTCCCGAGCCCTTGAGCGAGTTCTTGAGCGTCTTCCTCCTCTGGGAGAAGGACGCGCTTACCACGCGCTCGAAAAGCGCGAAATCCCGGCAGTACGCGACGGGCGCGCCACGGACAATCAGGCGTGCGACCGCGGAGTCCACCTTGGGCACCGGGTCGAACGCCTCGGCCGGGACTACGAACAGCGACTCGGCCTCGGTGTAGAGCTGCACCATGACAGACAGGTAGCCGTAGTCCTTGCCGCCGGGCGGCGCGGCTATACGCTCCGCGACCTCTTTCTGGAGCATCAGCACCATGAGAGAGACTTTTTTCCTTGCCTCTATCAGCCGCGATATTATCGGCGTGGAGATGTAGTACGGGAGGTTGGCGACGACCTTTACCTTGCCGGGAAGATCTTCGTACGGGAACTTCAGCGCGTCGCCCTGTATGATTTCGAGGTTCTCGTGGTGCGCCAGCTCGCGGCTTAGCTTGCCGAACAGCCGCTCGTCCAGCTCTATCGCGGTGACGTGGCCCGCGCAGGCCGCGAGGCGGCGGGTCAGGACGCCGTGTCCGGGGCCTATCTCCAGCACGGAGTCCTGCGGGCCGACGTCCGCCGCGTCCACTATCCGCTCACAGACGGACTCGTCCGTGAGGAAGTTCTGGCCGAGGCTTTTCTTGGGGGGGATGCTATTGCTCATGTATTTTTCACCGCAGAGGCACAGAGAAACTATGACAACCCAAAGCTACTCGGCGTTTCCGGTACCTTCGTATTTATCCTTCAGGCGGAAGTAGTGTGACTTGGCGTATTCGTACCACTCGCGCTCTCTGCGTTCATCGTCTTCTTTTTCGGATGTTTTCTTCGCGGGGCTGAAAGAAATCGGTTTGTTTGCCTTTTTGGTCTCAAGTATTGTGACCTCGATACTGTCTCCCACCTTCAAGCTCTTCTTGGCCCAATCAATATGTTCGTCGTCTTTTCCTTCGCCCCTGGACGTCAGACCGCCCACCCTGAGCCTGTTACATTCCGGCGGGTCGTCTTCTGTCCACAGCGTCTTTGAACCGAGCTTTCCGCGCAGGGTTGCGCTGGCGTTCAAAACACTGAGGTCTTCGGTACCTGCGGTAGTAATCTTTCTGCCGTTGAGTTTAACTTTAAGCGCTATCATGATATCCTCTTATTGGGCGACGCTTTCGTATTTGTCCCTGAGTTCGAAGTATTTCTTCTTCACTTTTTCGAACATATCGCGTTCGTCCGAGAACCCGCCAGCGTTTGCCTCCGTGGTTATGGAAATCGGCTCATCGACTGTATCTGTCTCTATCAGATTTATAGTTAAGACATCGCCGACATTCAATTCTTGGAAATTTATCCACCAGAGCATGGCCCATCTTTCCTCGGGTGTCGATTTTGAACCGGCTACCCAAAGACTGAGGTCGTTTTCAATGAGGCTGCCATCTTCGTTTATCCAGTATTTATTTTCAGCCAGATTGCCCAGCTTGCCTGAAAGCGTGACGACCGCGTTTAGAGTACCGCAATCTTCCGCCCCGGCCGTCACCAGCTTTTCACCGTTGAGAAATATTTCGAGAGCTATCATGCTCATCCCATTATCTCCTCATCCTCCACCCGCCACGCCGGGTCCACCATGCAGACGAACACAAGCTCGGCAGCCCCGGTGCTGGTGATACGCTGCGCCGCGCCGGGCGGTATGTACACGGCTTGGCCGGGCGTGACGGTGCGTGTCTCGCCGTCTATCTCCATCAGCCCCTCGCCTTCGAGTATGTAATAGACCTCGGATGTCGCAAGCCGGTGCAAAAGCGAAGTCAGCCCCGGCGCGAGACGCGCGTGGGCGAGGCTGTAGCGCAGGTTCAGGCCGTCCGTGAGCGGGTTGAACAGCTCGCGCAGGACGGTCCCGTCGCCCGCGAGAAACTCCGGGCGGTCCTTCAGGTCGCGTATGAACATTGGGAGTCACCTTGTTGGTTTTTTCAGGTAAGGATAACACGGGGAGGGGATGCATTTAAAGAAAAAACCGTGGGGCGTGTTCGTGAAGGATTTTATGTAGGGGCGGGCCTCTGTGTCCGCCCTTGTAATTTCGGCGCGCCGGGGGCGTCGCGCCCTACAAATTCCTGGATTCCCGCCGGAGCCTGCCCCGGTATGCCTAAGGCCGGGGCGCCGTGCAAGTCGATCATATACAGGCAGATTCTTCGCTTCGCTCAGAATGACAACCATATCTTCCCCCTCCCCACCTGGGGGGGAGGGGGGCAGGGGGGCTGGGGGCGTTTCTTCCATAATCCCCCTCTCCTCGCGGGAGAGGGGGTTGGGGGTGAGGGGTCTCCGCCAATGGGTTGGGGGCGAGGGGTCTCCGCCATTGTGCCGGCGGTGAGCGGCCTCCGACAAGTATCGGCGCCGGCCGTTACCTGCTCCGCGCCAGATACCTGCCGAAGGACTTGTCGGACTGTTTTATGTGCTGGTTCAGCCAGTCGACGACGACACGGTTGGTATTGAGCACCATCGTGATAGTCGGGCCTTCCGCGTCGAACCGCTCCCGGAGCGACACGACCTGGCCCAGGAACTGGTCGTGCATGGCCTTGTGCGCATGGTACTCCGGGTAGCCGCTCTCCCTCTGGAGCTTCTCTTCCGTCTTGAAGTGGTCCACGACGTACTCAGCGAGGAACTCGACCATCCCGCCGACCTCTTCCCTGCCCTTGCCGGACTTGCACGCCTCGATGAGGGTGTCAACCCTCCTGAATATCTCCCTGTGCTGCTCGTCCACGACAGCATGGCCGGTCGCCAGCTCGTCGGTCCACCTGATAGCCATCAGTGTTACCTCTTTCTCTATAAAGTTTACCCGTTCTTCTTGATATACCCCGCGAGCGCCTTGTCGGACTTCATGATATGGTTTATCAGCCAGTCCACGACGACCTGGTTCGTCTGGAGTACCATGTCGAGAGACGGGCCCTCCCTATCGAACCGCTCCCGGAGCGCCTTGACCTCGGAGAGGAAGTGGTCGTGCATCGCCTTGTGCTCGCCGTAAAGCGGGTACCCACTCTCCTTCTGTATCTTCTCCTCGACGCTGAAGTGGGACACCACGTAGTCCTCGAGGAACGAGAGAGTGCCCGCGACCTCCGCCTTGCCCTTGCCCTTCTTGCATGCGTCGAGAAGGCCGTCCACGCGCCTGAATATCTCCTGGTGCTGCTCGTCTATCAGTGTCAGCTCCGTCGCCAGCTCATCTGTCCAACCTGCGGCCATGTTGCCCTCTCCCGTATTTTTTGGTGCGCGCTACTTGAACTGTTTCATGTACTGGCCGAACTCCTTGTCCGTCTTCTTTATGTGCTGGACGAGCCAGTCCACCACTACCTTGTTTGTCAGGAGCACCATCGTGAGCGTAGGACCCTCCTCCTCGAACTTGACCTTCAGGTCCTGGACGTCCTCGAGAAAGCGGTCGTGCATCGACTTGTGCTGGGTATACCGCGGGTATGCGACTTCCCTCTGGGCCTTCTCCTCGGCCTTGAAGTGCGACACGACATACTCTTCCATGAAGAGCAGCATGCCGCTGACCGCATCCTTGCCCTTGCCTGTCTTGCAGGCCTCGAGCATGTTGTTCACCCTCCTGAATATCTCCTTGTGCTGCTCGTCGATGAGGGCTACGTCAGTCGACAGGTCCTCAGTCCATTCCACAGCCATAAATCCACCTCCTTGAAACTTCTAAAACGGTGATATGAATATGCTTGCCCGGTACGGGCGTTCAGGGATGACTCAATGTTTACGATTATACCATCCCTGTGGAATTTTTCACGGATTTTTTTAGTTTCGTGGAGTGCGGCATTATTGTATCGTTCGGCTGCGTCACGCCCGGCGGGCGCAGCCGGCAACGGCGGGACGGCGCGCCGGGTTTCATGGCCGGAACTGTCTGTTTTTCCTTGACATCCGGCCCGTAATTATGCGATTTTATGCGCAGATTACATCTCGGAGAGCATTATGAGGGTCCTGGCAATAATACTCGCCGCGCTCGCGGCAGTGACGATGCATTCCGCGCCCGCCGCATGCGAGACGCAGGCGGACACCCGCGACGCGACAACTCCTGCCGGCGGGGCCGTGGCGGGCGTGCAGGAACGGGCCGCGCGGGAGTACCTCGAAACCGGCGACAGGTTCTTCGGGAAGGGCGAGTACGAGACCGCCCTTGCCTCGTACGACAAGGCCGTCGCGCTTCATCCCGGATTCGTCATCGCGCTCAATAACAAGGGTGTCGCGCTGTACAACCTCGGCAGGCACGAGGAGGCCGTGGCCGCGTTCGACAGGCTGCTCGCGGTAAAACCGGACGACGCCCTCGCGTACATCAACAAGGGTAACGCCTGCTCCCAGCTCGGACTGTTCGAGGAGGCCGCGGCATGCTTCGAGAGGGCGGCCGGGCTCGACCCCAAGTCCGCAGCATCCGCATACAACTTTCTCGGCCTCGCGCTCGACTACCAGGGCAGGCACGACGACGCGGTCGAGGCGTACGACAAGGCCGTGAAGCTGAACGCCCGGATGCCCGAGCCGCTGAATAACAAGGCGTACTCCCTCATCTGCATGAAGAAGTACGACAAGGCGCTCGAATGCCTCGACGCTTCGCTTGCGCTCGCCCCCGGTTACAGGTACGCACTGATAAACAAGGCGTTCACCCTCCAGCTCCGGGCGAAGGACGGGGACAGGGCCGGGGCAGAGGTAATCCTGATGGACCTTCTGAACAAGGACAGGACGGACGTCATCGCCGCCCGAGCGTATGCGCTCCTCGGCATGAGGGACGAGATGCTGACGCTCCTGAACTCGCTCCTTGCCGACAACCCCGGCCTCGCCAGGGACTTCCGGGGCAACGCCAAGTTCGAGCGGTACTGGGACGACCCGGAGTTTCTCGCGCTTGTGGGAGAATAAGACAGGGGCTAGGGGCTAGGGACTAGGGGCTGGCAAGAAATAACCGGGGCCTCGTTCTCGTGTCCGTTAATGATTTTATGCAGGGGCCGACCCGTGTGTCGGCCCTGCCTTTAAGGAGTAGATTGCCACGTCGCTATGCTCCTCGCAAAGACAGCCTGACGATATCGGAGCCCTTATGACAACCCAGACCGGCGCGTTCTCATGGTGGACACGAGGCGACCTCGACGGCTTCTTCGGCCTGTTCGTGGACAACCTCATCCAGCTCCTGCTCATCGTCGCGCTGTGCGGCGGGCTCCTCGGCATGCCGGACGCCCTGGTCTACGGCCGCATCCTGCCAGGCGTCGCTGTAAGCCTGCTCGCGGGCAACATCTTCTACGCATTCCAGGCGCGCGCCCTGGCCCTCCGCACCGGCCGCTCCGGCGTCACGGCGCTCCCCTACGGCGTCAACACCGTATCCCTTTTCGCATACATCCTGTTCGTCATGTTCCCGGTCGTCCGCCAGACCGGAGACCCGGAGCTTGCCTGGAAGGCGGGGCTTGCGGCCTGCCTCGGCTCCGGCCTGATAGAGCTCGGAGGCGCGTTTGTCGCGGGCTGGGTGAAGCGCATAACGCCGCGCGCGGCGCTCCTGTCCACTCTCGCGGGCATCGCCATAGCGTTCATCTCGATGGACTTCTGCCTGAGGATATTCAGGGACCCGATGGTCGGGCTTGCCCCGGTCGCCATCATATTCCTCCAGTACATTGGGCGGCTGAGACTCCCCAGGGGCATACCGGCCGGGTTCGTCGCGGTCATCGTGGGCACCGCCCTCGCATGGGGGCTTGGGCGGATGGACGCGGGTGCGCTTGTCGCCAAGGCGCGCATCGAGTTCTTCCCGCCCATACCTTTCGTCGGCGCGCTCGCGGACTCGCTCGGCGTCGGCTACCTTCTCGCCTACCTTCCGGTTATTATACCGATGGGGCTGTTCAACCTCATCGGCTCGCTCCAGAACCTGGAGAGCGCGGAGGCCGCGGGCGACACGTACAGCGTGAAGAGTTCGCTCGCAGCGAACGGCATCGGCACCATCGCCGCAGCATGTTTCGGCTCATGCTTCCCGACCACGATATACATAGGGCATCCGGGCTGGAAGGCGATGGGCGCGGGCGCGGGCTACTCCGTGGCGAACGGCGTGGTCGTGAGCCTGCTGTGTTTCCTCGGCCTGGTGGGTTTCTCGGCCGCGCTGGTGCCTGTCGAGGCCGGGGCGGCGATACTCCTGTGGATAGCGATAATCATCGCGTCCCAGGCGTTTCAGGTCACGCCGCACAGGCACGCGCCAGCGGTCGTCGTCGGGCTGTTTCCCGCGATAGCCGCCTGGGGTCTTCTGATGGTGGAGTCCGCTCTGCGCGCCGCCGGCACGGGCATCGGGACGCTGGGACTCTCGCCGCTCGCGGCGCAGTTCCCCATCGCGGGTATGATAGCGCTCCAGCAAGGCTTCATATTCACGTCCATGATCCTCGCGGCGATGACGGTCGAGCTTGTCGAGGGAAGGTTCAGGCAGGCTGCGTACTGGGCGCTCGCGGCCTCGGCCATTAGCGCGACCGGCCTGATGCACGGGTATAACATTACCGAGGCGGGCATCGTCAACGCCTACGGCCCGGAGACCACCTGGCCTTTCGTGGCGGGTTATGCCGTCATGGCCGGGTTGTTTGTCGCGCTCGGACTCACCGGCGAGCGGCATCCGGAACATATCGAGAGGACGTAGGCCCCCTCAGCCCGGCCCTCTCCCGCGAGGGGAGAGGGTGTTTGCCCGTCATTTCCGCGCCTCCGCGTCCGCGACCGTCCCACTCCATCCGCCGCCCAGCGCCTTGTAGAGCTGGACCAGCGAGACAAGCGTGTTCCGCCTCGACTGGACGAGCTGAAGCTCCGCACCGAAGAGTGCCGCGTCCGCGTCTACCACCTCGAAATAAGACGAATAGCCCGCCTCGTAGCGCATGTTCACCCTGCCGAGCGCGGACCTAAGCTCCTCCACCTGACGCTCCTGCTCCTTCAACTGTTCGGCGTACCGCGCACGCGCGGCGAGCGCGTCCGAGACCTCCCGGAACGACTGGATGACCGTATTGTAATACTGGAGCGTCGCCTGCTCGCGCCTCGCCTCGGCTGCTTCTATAAGGTAGCCGGTCCGGTTCGCGTTCCATATCGGCTGGAGGATGGCGGCCGCGACCGACCATACCCCGGAGGGGTCCGTAAGGAAGTTGTGCAGCGTGTTGCTCGCAATGCCCATGTCGCCGGTCAGAGAGAGAGACGGGTACTGGAGCGTCTCCGTAGCGTTTGCGCGGGCGTTGGCCGCGACGAGCGCCTGCTCGGCGGCCCTTATGTCCGGACGGCGTTCGAGGAGTTCGGACGGGAGCCCGGCCGGGACTTCAGGCGGTACCGGCATGTCAGCGAGGCCGGCATTGCCTCGTGTAACCAGTCCGGGGTTCCGGCCAAGCAGCGTGCTGAGCAGGTTCTCCGCCTGCTCCCTCTGTCGTTCGATGTCGGGGATGGCGGTCTTCGCCGACGAGAGGCTTGCCCCCGCCCTGTCGACCTCGAGCCTGGACACCGTCCCGTTGTCGAACTGCGATTTCGTCAGCTCCTGGAACTTTGCGCGGTTGGCGACTGTCCGGCTTGCAATCCCCAGTTGTTCGTCCAATGCGAGCAGGTTGAAGTACGTCGTGGCGACGCCCGACACGAGCGATGTCCTGACCGCCTCGGCGGCATACTCCGATGTCAGAAGGTCGGCGCGGGCCGCCTCGTTCAGCGACGCTACCCTGCCCCACAGGTCAATCTCATAAGACGCGTCGAGCGCGGCACGATAGCTGCTCGACTCCGGCTCCGAGCCGTTGCGTGATGACGAGCTTCGAGTCCGGGACGCGCTCGCGTCCGCGAAGACGACCGGGTACTTCGCCGACCTGCTGATGCCCGCGAGCGCGCGGAACTCCTCGACGCGCGCGGCGGCGACGCGGATGTCGTAATTGTTTTCGAGCGCCGTCTTGATAAGCCCCTGCAACGTCTCGTCGCCGTATATCCTCCACCAGTCGAGTTTCGCAGCCGAAGCCTTTACCGCCCCGGTCTCCGGGGCCGGCCCCGCGCCCCGGAACGACGCGGGTGCGTCCACGGCGGGCCTGCTGTACTTCGTGCCGACCGAGCAGCCGGCGAGCAGGGCGAGCAACGACATCACCAACAATAACCTGTAAATTTTCATTTCGTCTCCTGGCATTTCCCTTATAAATCCCCCTCTCCTCGCGGGAGAGGGGGTTGGGGGTGAGGGGTCTCCACATCCTGGATTCCCGCCTTCGCGGGAATGACGTTCAAAGGAGGAGGTTGCCGCGTCGCTGCGCTCCTCGCAATGACAAGCGGTGGGCGGTGCCCACCCTACATCCCCCTCTCCACGCGGGAGAGAGGTTGGGGGGGGAGGGCTTCCATTATAATCCCCCTCTTAGTTTAAGAGGGGGCTGGGGGTGTTATTACCTCATTCTCCCATCTCTCCCGGTGCCTGTTCCCTGGGCGTACTGTTCTCCTTCCGGAACGGGTTCTTCCTCTCGCTCAGGCTCTCGATCACGACGTAGTATACCGGGATGATGAATATGCCTATCATCGTGGCGAACAGCATGCCGAAGACGACCGCGGTGCCGAGCGACCGCCTCGCGCCCGCGCCCGCGCCGTGCGCTACCGCGAGCGGGAGCGTCCCGAATATGAACGCGAAAGACGTCATCAGTATCGGCCTTAGCCGGAGCCTTGCCCCGGCGATGGCCGCGTCCACGATGCCCATGCCGCGCTCCCGCGAGATCTTGGCAAACTCGACGATGAGCACCGCGTTCTTCGCCGCGAGGCCGATGAGCATGATGAGGCCTATCTGGACGAATACGTTGTTGTCCAAGCCCCGCAGTATCAGCCCGGAGAACGCGCCGAGTACGCCGAAAGGTATGACGAGGAGTATCGAGACCGGGAGCGTCCACGACTCGTACAGCGCCGCGAGCACCAGGAACACGAACAGGATGGACAGCAGGAATATGTAACCGGTCTGCCCGGCCGTCTTCTTCTCCTGGTACGTCGAGCCGGTCCAGTCTATGCCGTAGCCCTCGGGGAGCGACTCGGCAAGCTTTTCCACGGCGGCGATCGCCTGGCCGGAGCTGACCCCCGGCTTGGGCCCGCCGTTGATCGTCACGGCCCGGTAGAGGTTATACCTTTCGAGGTACTCCGGCCCGTTTGTGCGCTTTATGCTCAGGAGCGTGGAAAGCGGTATCATGTCGCCCTTGTTGTTCCTGACGTACAGTCGTTTCACGTCCTCCGGGTGGGCGCGCATCGCCGCCTCGCCCTGGGCCACGACCTTGAACGTCCTGCCGAAGAGGTTGAAGTCGTTCACGTAGTTGCCGCCGAGGAACATCTGGAGCGAGAAGAATACGTCCGAGAGCTGCACCCCTAGCGACTTGACCTTCTCCCTGTCCACGACGTACTCTATCTGCGGTATGTTGGTGTCGAACGTCGTGAACGCGAAGCCGACCGCGGGGTCCTGGAACAGCTTCCCGATGAACTCGTGCAGGACCCCGTTGAACTTCTCGACCGAGCCGCCGGACTTGTCCTGGAGGACAAGCTCGAAGCCCGAGGTCGTGCCGAGGCCCCGGATCGGCGGCGGGTTGACGACCAGGACGTTCGCGTCCTTCAGCGTCATGTTCAGCATGCCCATCAGCTTGCCCTGAATCGCGCGTGCGGTGGTGTCCGGGGAGTTCCTCTTCTCCCACGGCTTGAGCCTTATGAAGACCGTCGCGTTGTACGACGTCGTCGTGAACGTGAAGAGGTTCAGGCCCGCGATGGCGACAGAGCCGGCGACGCCCGGCGTCTCCTTCAGCATCGCCTGCATCTGGTTGGTGACGGCGGTAGTCCGCTCCAGCGAGGCCGCGGGCGGCAGCGTCACGATGGAGATGAGGTAGCCCTGGTCCTCCTCTGGGACGAGGCCGGTCGGGCGTGTCTTCACCATGAAGTACATCACGCCGGCCAGGACGAGGAATGTCAGCATGACGAGCGCGCCGTGCCTTATGAACCTTACGACAGAGGCGTGGTACCCGCGCTGGAACCGGTCGAAGAAGCCGTTGAACCAGCCGAAGAACCACTTCGCCACGGCGAACTTGTGCTCTGTCATCTTGGGCTTCAGGAGGAGCGCGCAGAGCGCGGGCGTGAGCGTCAATGCTACTACCGCGGACAGGAGCACCGAGACCGCGAGCGTCAGGGCAAACTGCTTGTATAGCTGGCCGGTCAGGCCGCCGAGGAAGGCGACCGGTATGAAGACCGCCGACAGTACGAGGGCGATTGCGACGACCGGGCCGCCGACCTCTGACATGGCGGCCTTTGTCGCCTTCTTCGCGTCCATGCCGAACGCGTCTATCTTGTGCTGCACCGCCTCGACGACGACTATGGCGTCGTCAACGACTATTCCTATGGCGAGTATCAGGCCGAACAGCGTCAGCATGTTGAGCGAGAATCCGAGCCCGGCGAATGCCGACATCGTGCCGACGATGGAGACCGGCACGGCGAGCATCGGGATGAGCGTAGCCCTCGGCGACTGGAGGAATACGTACACGACGAGCACGACGAGCAGGAACGCGATGCTGAGCGTCAGCGCGACCTCCTTCATCGACTCCGTGACGAACGGAGTGGTCGAGTACGGCATGGCATATACGACGCCGTCCGGGAAGCCCTTCGACATCTCCGCCATCGTCTTCTCGACCGCCTGGGCCACCTTGAGCGCGTCCGCGTCCGGCTGGAGGAAGATGCCGACCAGCGCGGCGGGCTTCCCGTCCTCCGCCGCGTTAATCGAGTAGTCCACCGCGGCAAGCTGTATGCGCGCGACGTCCTTCATCCGCACCAGCCGCCCGTCGGGCAGGCCGCGTATTATCATGTCCTCGTACTCTTTGACGTCCTTGAGCCTGCCTTGGACCGTGGCGGTGAACTGCATCTGCTGGCCTGGCAGTCCAGGCGGCACGCCGAGACGGCCCGCCGGGGCGACGACGTTCTGCTCGCGGATGACGTTCGCTATGTCGCCCGCCGTGACGCCGAGCCGCGCCATCCTGTCCGGGTCGAGCCAGACGCGCATGCTGTAATCGCGTGCGCCGAAGACGCGCACACTGCCGACGCCCTTTATGCGGGCTATCGCGTCCACAAGGTTCAGCGTCGCGTAGTTGCTCAGGAACAGCGCGTCGTACTTTCCGCTGGGCGACGTCAGCGAAATGACCGAGAGGAAGTCGCTCGAAGACTTGCGCACGATGACGCCCTGCCTTATAACGTCCGAAGGGAGCGCGGACTGCGCAATCGAGATGCGGTTCTGGACGTCTACCGCGGCCAGGTCCTGGTCCGTGCCGACCTCGAACGTTATGGTCAGGTTGTACGCGCCGTCGTTTGACGACTTCGAGTCCATGTACAGCATGTCGTCCGCGCCGTTTATCTGCTGCTCCAGCGGCGAGGCAATGGACTCGGTGACGACCTGCGAGTTCGCGCCGGGGAATATCGTCGAGACCTGCACCTGCGGCGGTATTATCTGCGGGTACTGGGCCTTGGGCAGGCCGAAGCCCGCTATCGCCCCTGCGAGCAGGATGACGAGGGATATGACCGACGATAGTACCGGCCTGTCTATGAAGAAGTTAAACATGCCCGCCTGCCTGTTCCGCGCCCGGCGGCACGGGGTTCACCGGCGCGCCCGGCTTTGCCTTCGCCGTGCCCTCTACTATAATCGTCTCGCCGGGCTTCAGGCCGGACTCCACGACGAGGTCGTTGCCGACGGTGTTCTCGCCCTTTATCTGGCGCGCCTCGACGACGTTGCCGGGGCCCACGACCAGGACCGTCTTGACGTCCTGCATCTGCTGCACCGCCTGGAGCGGCACCTTTATCGCGTCCTTGATCGTCGTGCCGGGGAAGACCACGCGCACGAACTGGCCGGGCTTCAGATACCCGTCCGGGTTCGGCACGGAGACGCGCACGGCAAGCGTGCCGGTGTCCCTGTCCACAGCCGCGCCGAAGTAGTTTATCCTGCCGGGGAAGCGGTACTCGCTCCCGTCCGTGAGGAGCACCTTTACAGGAGGCCCGGAGGCGATGCCCTTGCCGAGGCCCGCGCCGTACTGCCGCTTGAGCTGGAGGAGCCTCTCCTCGCTGACGGTCGTGTTTATGTACATCGGGTCGAGCGAGTAAAGCGTCGCCATAAGCGTGCTTGCGGGCGATATGAGCGAGCCGGCGCGCACAAGAGACGCCGAGACGTCGCCGTCCCTGGGCGCCGTTACCGCGGTATACGCCAGGTTCAGCTCCGCCTGGCTTACCGCGGCCTCCGCCTGCTTCACCGCCGCCTCGGCCGCCTCGACCTGCGCCTTGCCGGCCGCCTCGGCCGCGACCGCCGTGTCGAGCTGCTGGCGGCTCACCGCCTGCGCCTCCGCGAGCGGCTTCGTCCGCTCCAGGTCCTGCTGGGCCCTCAGGGCGTTAGCCCTGGCCTGCGCGAGCGAGGCCTTCGCCGCCGCGAGCGAGGCCTTCGCGGACGCGAGCGCGACCTTGTACGTCTCCTGGTCAATGACGTAGAGGAGCTGGCCCTTGACGACGCGCTCGCCGTCAACGAACGCCTGGCGTTCGAGTATGCCGCCCACCCGAGCGCGTATCTCGACCGTGTCCTTGGCCTCTGTCTGGCCGACATAGTCCTCGGTGACTGTAACCTGCGACGCCGAGAGCGTGACGGCCGTGACCGTCGCGGGCGGCATCTGCGGCGGCCCGGCCGGCGGTTTGGGTTTGCATGATACGACGCCGGCGGCGAGGACTACGCCCAGGACGGCTGTAATGACCAACGTTTTGGATGACACTTTGGGACTCCTTCTTGTTAGGGCGGAAACACTTAAACGCAACAACGTCACCCCCGCGAAGGCGGGGGTCCAGTGACTTTGGTTTATACTTGTTGCACGCGCATTGAAAGTTCCTGGATTCCCGCTGGAGTTTACCCCGGTATGCCTAAAACCGGGGCGGGAATTACGTGTGCTTGTTCGTCGCCCCGTGCTTGACACGGGGTCCAGGAAGTTTGCTTATTGTTGCCGGTTTAATAATACCGCCAACGGCGGTTAGCTGAATAGTTTTTGGGCGACCGCCCCGCGCTAAGGCTCGATAAAACCTCGCCTAAGCGGTGGGGGCCCCCTTCTTACAAAAAGGCGGGACTTCGTCTTTTATGCCTTTATCGCGTCCCAGCAAGCCTTAACTGTCGCGTCCATCAGCGGCTCGTCGAGCGTGATGAGCCCGAGTATGTGGTCGCGCATGATGAACATCACCGGGCCGAACGACAGCGAGAACAGCACCGGGAGCGGGAGCGGCTTCACGAGCCCGCCGTCCATGCCGTCCTCGAACAGCCTCCTGAGCGCGCCGGCCACGCCTTCCGTCGAGGGCTCGCCGAATATCTTGTCCCGGCAGAACGCAGCGCCATATGGAGAGTTCATGAACTGCTCCACGAACCTGAAGTCGAGCGGGTTGTCCATGTAATAGTTTAGCAGACCGCCGGAAATATGCAGGAACCGCTCCCTTGCCGTGCCGTCCTTCAGGTAGGCCTCGTCGAACAGCCTGGCCGCGACCCGTGCCTCCAGGTCGTGCATTATCCCGACTATCAGCGCGTCCTTGTTCTCGAAGTACCGGTATATCGTGCCGACCCCGACGCGCGCGCGCGCGGCTATATTCGCCGCAGGGGCGCCGTGGAAGCCGCGTTCCGCGATGAGTTCGAGCGCGGCCCTGATAACCGCCGCCTTCTTGTCAGCCTTTGTGATTTTCATATTGCATTTAATTTGGGAATGAACGTTCATTCCTATTTTATACATCAGAACATATTTGTCAATGATAAACTGCTGACTGGATTTGTGAATGCGAGAATTTATGAATGTCCGGACTTCTCCAGGCAGGCTGCGACCGCCTTCGAGAGGTCCCTGTAGCTGATGGGCTTGACGAATGTATGCCAGGCCTTGTCTGATTTGTGCTCGTCGTCGTCGTAGCCGGTGGCAACGATTATCGGCTGGGAAGGGGCCTCCCCGGCAATCCGCTCTATCATCTCGAGGCCGTCCATCTCCGGCATCTGGATGTCCGTGACCACCACGCCGGGGCGGTGCTGGCGGAACAGTTCCAGCCCCTCGCAGCCGTTGGACGCCGTGTAGACCTCGGCGAAGTCCCGGGCCAGGAACCGCCGCATCAGCTCCTGTTCGTCCCTGTCGTCCTCGACTATGAGCACCCTGCCCTTCTTGCCGTTATTCATCGTCTATCATTACCTCCAGCAGGATTTCGGCTGAGTCTCCGGAGTTCCGGACCCTGATGGACCCGTCGTAATACTGTTCGACTATCGTCTTCGCCACGAACAGGCCGGTCCCGGAATGGACGGACTTGTCCTTGGTGGTGAAGTACGGCTCGAACAGCCTGTCCATTACCTCGGCGGGTATGCCGCCGCCGTTGTCTGTCATCCTGAGCCGCAGCCGCTTCCGGCGCATTGTGCATTCAATATCCACCACGCCGCCGCCGGGGGGAAGCTCGCCCCTTATTATACGCTCCTTTATGGCGTTGACCGAGTTGACGGCAAGCGTGTTGATGACGGTCTCGAGCATCCGTCCGTCGCCGGAAACCGGCTCGTCGAGGCACTGCCGGGCGAAGACGCCGCCCCGGCAGGAAAGCGTGGGCGTTATGCCGTTCTCCTGGAGCAGGAGCATGGCGTCCCCGAAGACGGCACGCAGCGGGACCTTCGCGGCCGCGCTGCCCGCCGCGCCGGCAGGCCTGAATGTCGCGTTGAACAGGCTGATGTCGGCGGACATCGCGTTCAGCTCGGACATTGCACGCCTAACGGAGTTGTCTATGTATCGTACGTCGATGCCGCCGTCCCTGCTGGCCGAGTCCAGGCCCTGGAGCGTGAGGCCTATCCTGTTCATCGGCTGACGCCAGTGGTGGGCCATGCCGACCATCATCTGGCGCATGGACGACAGCTTCGCCTCCTTCTGCGCTATCCTGCGCCTGGTGGCGGCTGTAATCCCGATAGAGTAAAAAGATATAATGCCTATGCCGATAAACCATATCACAAAGTAGCGTTTTATCGCGCTGTCACGGAGCCTTGCCTCCGCGTCGAGGAAAGGCTTGAGCGGTATGGACAGGCTTATCCCGCCACGAACGTCGCCGGTATTGTAGCCCTGGCTCCCGTGGCATTTGAGGCAGCCGTCCTCGGTGAGAAACGGCTTCATGTACCTGAGATACGGCTCGCCGCCTATGGTGACCACCTTGCTCGCCTCGACGGACCCCGTCTCGAAGAGTTCGAGGTTTTCACGCTCCCAGCCGTCTGGCGCGTTCAACGGGTTCACGTATTTCGTGCTGACAAGCCGGTTGATGATTGGAGGGGACGACCGCTTCCCGACGTACTCGAAGACGAGACGCGTCATGTAGGCCGGGTTCACGAGCGTAAGCTGCGTGCCGTCCGTGGTCGTGACGTCCCTCTTGGGCAGTTTCAGGTACGGGTTTGGCCTGAAATCGTCCGTGACCCTGACATATACCCCGCCCCGGTCGGACACCCAGCTCCTGTACTCCTTGTTGAGGTAGTATATGCTCCTCGCCTCGACCGCGGCGTTTTCCAGCGTTTCGGCGTGATGACGCTCGATGGCTCCATAGAGGCTTGCCGCGATAAGCGCGGTCCAGCCGGCCATCGTCAGTATCGAGAGCCAGAACACCCTGGGCAGCAGGGCCGCGGTAATACGGTAGAGCACGTTCGTTCTTCCTCATTGGTTGTTACCCTGCTATTATACCAGACGCCAATGATATGCACCACAGTCTATACATGGTCATTATAAACTGTTGACATCAGACGCGGCAGAGGTTATCATATAAACGTTCATCTATATGAGGGCGTAAATGGAAGATGTAGCCGCATATTTCAAAGCGTTGTCCGACGAGACCCGGTTGAGGATACTCAAACTGCTGGAAGAAGGCGAGCTTTGCGTCTGCGACCTAACGGCCGCACTGGACATGACGCAGCCCAACATCTCGTTCCACCTGGGTATCCTCAGGGGGGCGGGCCTGATAAAGGACCGGAAGGACGGCCGGTGGACGCATTACGACCTCGACCTCTCCGACATGATGTCCCGCGTGGTCGTGCCGACCGCGCTCTCCCGCGTCGCGGGCGAGAAGGTCGCGGCCGACAGGGCCCGGCTCGACGCGTTCATGGCGGAGAAGGCCAAACCTAAATGCTGCGGGATACGGTAACCCCTCACACCAACCCCTCTCCCGCGAGGAGAGGGGATTAAATTATACAGCCGGTAGGGTGGGCACGGCCCACCATGCCTCTATGCAGGGGCGTACCAAGCGAAGCGCATGTCGGCCCTGACTGTCTTTGCGAGCGAAGCGAAGCAATCTCCTCCATAATCGAATGCACAAGGAGGAGATTGCCGCGTCGCCTTCGGCTCCTCGCAATGACAAGCAAGAGCGCGTGCATTGGAATCCACCCTTACTTAGAGCTTATTCGTAAATAAACAATTGGAGCATATTGGCCTGTCGTCCCGAGCGAAGTCGAGGGACCTGCTTTTGACTTTGGCCTTGAAGGTCAAGGGCGTACTGTGGGTCCCTCCACTTCGGTCGGGACGACGGAAATGGGCCGGGTTTATTTACGTATAAGCTCTTAATATGACGATATAACCAGGAGCATTAATTATGAACCCGGTCGTCAAGGGCCTTTCCTTTCTGGACAGATACCTGACCCTCTGGATATTTCTCGCGATGGCGGCCGGGGTCGGCTCCGGATACCTCTTTCCCGGCTGGGTGGGCTTTATCACGAGCTTCCAGGTCGGCACTACGTCGATACCCATAGCGGCCGGCCTCATCCTCATGATGTACCCGCCGCTCGCCAAGGTGCGGTACGAGGAAATGGGACGGGTCTTCAAGGACTACCGGGTCCTCGGCCTGTCGCTCGTCCAGAACTGGGTCGTCGGCCCTGTCCTCATGTTCATCCTCGCGATAGTATTCCTCAGGGATTACCCGGAGTACATGGCGGGTCTCATCATGATAGGACTCGCCCGGTGCATCGCTATGGTCATCGTCTGGAACGACCTCGCATGCGGGGACAGGGAGTACGCGGCCGGGCTGGTCGCGTTCAACTCGGTGTTTCAGGTGCTGTTCTTCTCGGTCTACGCATATGTTTTCATCACGGTGCTGCCGCCGGTATTCGGGCTTTCCGGCTCGGTCGTCGAGGTCACGATGTCCGAGGTCGCGAAGTCCGTCTTCGTATACCTCGGCGTTCCGTTCATAGCGGGCATGATAACGAGGTTCACCTTTCTCAGGCTCAAGGGGCGCGACTGGTACGAGCGGGAGTTCGTACCGCGCATAAGCCCCATAACGCTCGTCGCGCTCCTGTTCACGATAGTCGTGATGTTCTCGCTCAAGGGCGAATACATCGTCCGTCTGCCGCTGGACGTCCTGCGAATAGCCGTCCCGCTCCTGATATACTTCGTCGTGATGTTCCTCGTCTCGTTCTACATGAGCAGGAAGGTCGGCGCGAACTACGAGCAGTCCGCGACGTTGTCGTTCACCGCCGCTTCCAACAACTTCGAGCTGGCGATAGCGGTCGCCATAGCCGTGTTCGGAATAAACTCCGGCGCGGCCTTCGCCGCGGTCATCGGGCCTCTGGTCGAGGTGCCCGCGCTCATCGGCCTGGTCAACGTCGCCTTGTACTTCAAGAAGAGGTACTTCGCGCCGGCGGCCTGCGACGTCTCGGGAGTGAGGCCGGCATGATGGAGATCAAGGTACTTGGGCCGGGCTGCCCTAACTGCCACAGGATGCGTGCGTTAGCAGACGAGGCTGTGGCCGGACTGGGAGTCGAGGCGGATGTAGAGTACGTCACGGACGTCGCCGAGATCATGAGATACGTAACGGCCATGCCGGGGCTTGTGGTCAACGGGAAGGTAAAGCACGCGGGCATGCCGCTGCCGTCGCCGGACAGGGTCAAGGCGCTCATACAGGAGGAGATGTGATGGATACACTGTGGAAGGTCATCAAGGCGGCCGTTGTCGCATGCGCGCTGGTTTCCCTATGTGGCGCCGCCGTCCTTGCCGGAAGCGGCCAGGCGAAGGTCGAGGCCGCGAAGGCGAAGGGGATGCCTGTCTTCATTGACTTCGGCAAGACCTCCTGCAACCCGTGCAGGATGATGGTGCCGGTGCTCGACTCGCTGACAAAGAAGTACAAGGGCCGGATGGAGGTCGTGTTCGTCCACGTGGACGAGGAACGCGGGTACGCCCAGAGGATGGGCGCGACGATGATACCGTCGCAGGTGCTCCTCGACAAGGACGGCAGGGAGGTGTCGAGGCATGTGGGCTTCATGTCCATGGAGGACTGCGAGAAGTTCATAGGCGGTACGCCGCTGCCGCAGGGCAAGGCGGACGCCCGTGATAAGCCGGAAGGCTCCGGAGCCTTCGGCACGACAGGCAAGACTTGCACCACCGGCAAGACCTGCTCGCCGGGTTCCAAATGCAAATGATCTGGGGCGAGGCCATACCTGCAATCATCCAGGGACAGCCCATCCTCGCGTTCGGCGCGGCGTTTCTGGGCGGGCTGATGTCGGCCGCGAGCCCGTGCGTCCTCGCTACCATACCGCTCGTAATAGGGTACGTCGGCGGGTACTCCGGAGGCGACAAGAGGAAGGCCCTGCTGTACTCGCTGTCGTTCATCCTCGGCCTGTCCGTGAACTTCACACTGCTGGGCGTCGCGGCGTCCGCGTTGGGTGGGCTGATGGCAGGGCTGGGCGTCTGGCTTTACGCCGGCGTCGCGGCCGTGGCGATAGTCATGGGCCTTTCGCTTATGGGGCTGTTCGAGGTGCCCGCGCTGGTCAGGTCCGACATAAAGCCCAAGACCCGGGGGCTCGCCGGGGCGTTCATGATGGGCTTCATATTCGGCATGGTCTCATCACCGTGCGCGACGCCCGCGCTCGCGGTCATAATCGCGTATGTCGCGTCCGAGGGCAGGGTGGCATACGGCGGCGCGCTCCTGTTCGTGTACGCCCTCGGCCACTGCGTCCTGATATTCGCCGCGGGCATGTCCGTGGGCTTCGTCAACGGTTTTATAGGATCAAAGGGGCTGGTCAGCGCCTCTTCATTCATCAAGAAGGCGAGCGGGGCGCTGCTGGTCGGCGTGGGTATCTATGTCGTGGCGGTGTACGCCGTATAGCAGCCATGCATCATTGCCCGGCCAACTCTTGTCCCGGTGGCGATGTCCCGTGTGTTATATGCGATACTTCATAACGCCCCCCGACCCCCTCTTATCTTAAGAGGGGGAGAAAGAGGATGGGGCCAGTTCCGGTACAAGAGGGAGAGTGGAAATGAAAGAGATAAAGCTTAACGTACAGAAGACATATTCGGATATAGCGACCGGCAAGGTCGGCGGCTGCTGCGGAAGCGGCGACAAGCCGAAATACGCTCACGAGGCGAGCATAGGCTACGACGTGGCCGAGCTTGCGGGCCTGCCGGAGGGCACGGTGCTGGGCGTCGGCTGCGGGAACCCGGTCGCGCTCGCAATGCTTCAGCCCGGCGAGGTCGTGGTTGACCTCGGTTCCGGAGCGGGCATCGACGCGTTCCTCGCCGCGAACAGGGTCGGGCCGGAGGGCCGGGTAATCGGCGTGGACATGACACCTGAGATGCTCGCCCGCGCGCGGGAGAACGCCGTGCGCGGCGGTTACGGAAACGTCGAGTTCCGCGAGGGCGAGATAGAAAACCTGCCGGTGGATGACGGCTCGGTAGACTGCGTCATATCGAACTGCGTCATCAACCTCTCCGTTGACAAGGCAAGGACGTTCTCGGAGTCGTTCAGGGTGCTTAAACCAGGCGGGCGGCTGATGGTCTCGGACATCGTCCTGACGAAGGAGCTGCCGAAGGCGGTCGTCGAGAGCGTCGAGGCTTACACCGGCTGCGTCTCCGGGGCGGTACACGCCGACGACTACCTTGCCGCGCTCCACGGGGCCGGTTTCGCGGACGTGAAGGTCATATCCTCGGACGACGCGTCGTTCCTCGCGGAGACCACCTGCGGGTGCGGCATCGTCACGAAGGACAATATCTCGGACCTGGGACTCAGGAGCATGAAGGTCTTCGCGGTAAAACCGTAAATATGTAGCCGTATCCGTAGACCGGTGGCGTGTAGGAGAGAGTCCGGCCGGCATGCGTGCCGGCCGGACTTTATTACCCCTTGCTGAGGTTGGCCATCCGCGCCATCAGCTTCTTCTTGCCGACGCTCTTGAACAGCACCGTCACCTTCATCTCCTCGCCCCTGCCCTCGGTCTTCTCGACGATGCCGAAACCCCAGACCGGGTGCGACACGGTCGCGCCGCACTTGTAGCAGCCGCCACCCTCCATCCTCGGCTTCATGGGTGTGACCGACGACCTGGCAGGCGAGCAGTCCGCCGTGGCTATCGGCTTCCTCTGCATGCCGACGTTCCTGCACGACAGGAGTTCCTTGGGTATCTCCTCGAGGAAGCGCGAGACGCGGTTCGACTGCGTGAGCCCGGCGAGACGCCTGGTCATCGCGTTCATCAGGTACAGCCTCTCCCTCGCCCTGGTCATCCCGACGTAGAGCAGGCGGCGCTCCTCCTCCAGCTCCGAGTCGTCCGACTGCGAATGCGAGTGCGGGATGATGCCCTCCTCCAGCCCGGTGATGAAGACCACCGGGAACTCGAGGCCCTTGGAGAGGTGTAGCGTCATCATCGTGACGGCCGGGGTGCCTTCCTTCTTGGTGTCCCAGTCGGTTATGAGCGCGACCTGCTGGAGGTAGGCCTCGAGCGCCGGGTCGTCCGCGTTCTTCTCGAAGTCCTCCAGAGACGCAATCAACTCCTTTATGTTGTCCACCTTGCCCTGCGCCTCGATTCCGGAACTCTCGCGCAGGTGTTCTATGTATTTGGTGTCCGCGATTATCTTCTTCGCCAGCGCGGACGGGGTCGTCGTGGCCTTTGCCTCCACGAAGCCCTCGAACATGGCAAGGAAGTCGCCGATCCGCTTCTTGGGCCCGGCGGAGAGGGTCTCGTTGTCCATCAGACGCGCCAGGCAGTCTATAAGCGGCAGGTTGTCAGGCCCGGCCGCCTGGCCCGCGAGCTTCATCGTGGCCTCGCCGATGCCGCGCGGCGGTGTGTTGACGATGCGCTTCATGCTGACCGAGTCCATCGGGTTGCTCACCGCCTTCATGAAGGTGACGATGTCCTTGACCTCTTTCCTGTCGTAGAACTTCATCCCGCCTATGACGACGTAGGGCACGCCCTCGCGCCTGAACGCCTCCTCGATGGTCCTCGACTGGGTGTTCGTCCGGTACAGCACCGCGAAGTCGGTGAACGGCCTGCCTTCCCTGGCGAGCCTCTTGACCTCCTGCGCAATCTGAGTCGCCTCGGCCGCCTCGTCCGCGACCTTCATGAAGCAGACCTTCTCGCCGTGTCCGCTGTCGGTCCAGAGCTTCTTGGGCTTCCTCGCCGGGTTGTTGGACACCACCGACCAGGCCGCGTCGAGTATCCTCTGCGTGGAGCGGTAGTTCTTCTCCAGCGTCACGACGCAGGCCTCGGGGTAGTCCTTCTCGAAGTCGAGGATGTTCCTGAGGTCCGCGCCCCGGAAGCTGTATATCGACTGGTCGTCGTCGCCGACGACGCAGACGTTCCTGTGCTTCGACGACAGCAGCCTGACTATCCGGTACTGGGCCTGGTTGGTGTCCTGGTACTCGTCCACCAGTATGTGCCTGAAAAGCTTCTGGTAAATCTCCAGGACCTCCTCCTCCTTCTGGAGGAGCTGGACGGTCAGCATAAGCAGGTCGTCGAAGTCCAGGACGCCCGCACCCTTCAGGCGCTCCTGGTAGACAGGGTATATCTTCGCCAGCTTGCCCTCGAACCCGAACGGCTGGGCCGAGGCCGCGAACTCGTCCGGCGTGACTATCTTCCCCTTGAGCCCGCTTATCCTGCTGGTCACGTCCCTCGGCGAGTACAGCCTGTCGGATATGCCGAGGTCCTTCATGCAGGCCTTGACCATGTTGACCGCGTCCCCCGCGTCGAGGATGTTGAACGACTTGCTGTAACCGAGCCGGTCGATATGCTCCCGGAGCATGCGGGCGCATGCGGCATGGAAGGTCGAGACCCACATCCCGCGGCACGGCGTGCCGATGAACTTCTCCACCCGCTGGCGCATCTCCTTTGCCGCCTTGTTCGTGAACGTGACGGCGAGTATCTCCTGCGGCGCCACGCCGCCCTTCCTGACAAGGTAGGCTATGCGGCTGGCAAGCGTCTTGGTCTTGCCGCTGCCCGCGCCCGCCAGTATCAGGAGCGGACCTTCACCGTGCAGAACAGCCTGCCTCTGCTCCCGGTTCAACTCGTCGAGGAACTTCATTTTGCTGCCTTTCTTCTTTTGCGGGCCCGCAACAAGCATCGCCCGAAAAGGGCGTCCGGGGTTGTTCCGCCGGGTACACAAGTTTATTGCAATATATGACCCGCGCCCTGGCGCGGGGTGGAACGTCGGTATAGCCTCAACATGTTAAGTTGCAGCTGCCCCATTTATGGGGCGCCTTTAAAACCGCCCGATGAATCGGGCAGCTACAACCAAGGCACAAACCACGATGCCGGCCCCAACAACTTCCTGGATTCCCGCTGGAGCCTGCCCCGGTATGTCTAAAGCCGGGGCGGGAATGACGAGCTATGTTGGGCGCCTTGCTTGCCTGCACGTTCTGTCACCCCCGTGAAAACGGGGGTCCATTTTGACTTTAAATGCCCAAATGGATTCCCGCTTTCGCGGGAATGACAAGCAGTCGCCCCTACTCCACCGTCACGGACTTCGCCAGGTTCCTCGGCTGGTCCACGTCGCTGCCACGGAGCACCGCTATGTGGTACGCGAGGAGCTGGAGCGGGACCGCCATCAGTATCGGAGAGAGCGGCGCGGTGGTCGCTGGGACATGGAAGACGTGGTCCGCCTTCCTGTCGAGCTTGTCGTCGCCCTCGGTCACGAATGCGATGACCTTGCCGCCCCGGGAACGCACCTCCTCCAGGTTCGACGCCGTCTTGTCGTACACGCTGTCGGTAGGCAAAAGGAATACTACCGGCATGTTCTCGTCTATCAGCGCGATGGGGCCGTGCTTCATCTCGCCGGCGGGATACCCTTCCGCGTGTATGTAAGAGATCTCCTTGAGCTTGAGCGCCCCTTCGAGCGCGACCGGGTAGTTGTAGCCCCGGCCCAGGTAAAGGAAGTCCGAGCACTTCGAGAACGTCTTGGCCACCCGCTCTATGCCCTCCTCGACGTCGAGCAGGAGCTTCTCCGTCTTGACGGGTATCTTTATCAGCTCGGTGATGCATCCCCTGACCTGCTTCTGGTCGAGGGTACCCCGCACCTGCGCCATGTGCAGCGCGAACAGGTAAAGCGCGGTAAGCTGCGCGGTAAAGGCCTTTGTCGAGGCGACGCCTATCTCCGGCCCGGCATGGGTGTACACCACGCCGTCCGCGTCCCGGGCGGCGGTGCTGCCGACGACGTTGCATATGGCTACCGTCTTCGCACCGAGCATCTTCGCCTCGCGCATGGCGGCGAGCGTGTCCGCCGTCTCGCCGGACTGCGTCACCGCGACGAGCAGCGTGTGCTTGTCTATTATCGGGTTCCTGTACCGGAACTCGGAGGCGATGTCCACCTCGGACGGGGTGCGCGCCATCTCCTCCAGCATGAACTTGCCGATGAGGCAGGCGTGCCAGGACGTCCCGCAGGCGACCAGCACCACCTTCTTTATCTTCTTGAGAGCCGCGTCCGTGATGCCCATCTCCTCAAGGAAGACGGACCCGGTCTCCTCGGAAATCCTGCCCCGGAATGTGTCGGTGATGGCCCTCGGCTGCTCGTATATCTCCTTCAGCATGAAGTGCTTGTACCCGCCCTTCTCCGCCATGACCGGGTTCCAGAGCACCTTGGTGACGTCCTTCTGGACGGGCAGTCCCTTCATGTCCGTCACGCGGACGCCCTCGGTCGTGATGACCGCCATCTCGTGGTCGTCCAGGTATATCGCGTCCTTGGTGTACTGGAGTATCGCCGGGAGGTCGGAGGCTATGAAGTACTCCTGGCTGCCGAGGCCTATGACCAGCGGGCCGCCGGCGCGCGCGGCAATCATCCTGTCCGGCTCGTCCTCGTTGACCACGCCTATGGCGTAAGCCCCGCGAAGCTCCTTGAGCGCCTTCCTGGTCGCCTTCTCCGTGTCGTCGCCCTTCTTCGTGTACTCCTCGATGAGGTGGGCTATGACCTCGGTGTCCGTCTCGGACTTGAACTCGTGGCCCTTCCCGATGAGCATCTCCTTGAGTGCGATGTAGTTTTCTATGATGCCGTTATGGACGACGACTATCTTGCCCGCCCTGTGCGGGTGGGCGTTCTCCTCCGACGGCCGGCCGTGCGTCGCCCAGCGAGTATGCCCGATGCCGAGGTTGGATTCGAGCCTCTGGCCGGAGATGGCAGCCTCCAGGTTCCGAAGCTTGCCCACGCTCCGGCGGACGTTTATCTTCCCGCCCTGGAAGAACGCGATCCCGGCCGAGTCGTAGCCGCGATATTCGAGCCGCTTCAGGCCCTCTATAAGGATAGGCACCGCGTTCTGGCCGCCTATGTAACCGACGATTCCGCACATATCACGAAAACCTCGCAGGGGGTAAAACAACAAAAGGACAACGTCCCGCCTTTTTGTAAAAAGGCGGCCCAAAAACTTTCAATCAATGACCAGCCGGCTTAATGCGCCCTTATATAATCCCTCTCTCCTCGCGGGAGAGGGGGTTGAGGGTGAGGGGACTCCATATCGTGGCCGACCCGCGTGTCGGCCCTGCTTGTTCTAATGTAGGGGCGGGGCCCTGTGCCCGCCCTTGTTTTTATCTTGTCGCCCCGTGCTTGACACGGGGTCCAGGAATTATGAACTTCCTGGATTCCCGCTTTCGCGGGAATGACGGGCTAAAGGAGGAGATTGCCGCGTCGCGTCGCTCCTCGCAAAGACAGGCAGGGGGCGTTTTGAGGGTTGCGCGCCCTACTTCTTCCCCTTCTTCTCCTTGATCGCCCTTCTCCGCCCGGCCCAGCCGGGCTTGTTCGTCTGCGCGGTGCGGGATATGGCGAGCGCGTCCTCCGGGACGTCCTGGGTGACGGTCGAGCCCGCGGCTATAACCGCACCCCGGCCGACCCTGACGGGCGCCACGAACTGGGTGTCGCTCCCGACGAAGACGCAATCCTCTATGACGGTCTTGAACTTGCCGTACCCGTCGTAGTTGCAGGTAATCGTGCCCGCGCCGACGTTGACGTCCCGGCCTATCTCCGCGTCGCCCAGGTAGGAGAGGTGCGACGCCTTCGCGCCGTCGCCCAGAGACGTCTTCTTCAGCTCCACGAAGTTCCCGACGCGCGCGTCCTGCCCGATGCTGCTGCCCGGCCGGATATGCGCGAACGGCCCGACCGCCGCGCCGGTCTCGACCACCGCGTCCGTCAGGACGGAGTAGCCCTTTATTGTCACGCCGTCCTTGATAACCGAGCCCGATATAATATTGCCGGGAAGGAGCATGCAGCCTTCCCCGATTACCGTATCCCCGCTTATATGGTTGCCGGGCTGGATTATGGTGTCACGGCCTATTACCACGTCCGGGCCGATATACGTCGTGTCCGGGTCGGTCATCGTCACGCCCGCGTCCATCAGCTTCCTGTTTATCCAGCCCCGGACGGTCTTTTCGGCCTTGGCCAGGTCCGCGCGGGAGTTTATGCCGAGCGCCTCCTCCGGCCTGTCCGTCTCGACGCCCAGTACCCTGCCGCCACGCGCGCGGGTTATCTCCACCACGTCCGTCAGGTAGAACTCCTCCTGGACGTTGTCGGACTTGACACGCTTGAGCGCGGCCTTGAGCGCTCCTGCCTCGAAGCAGTACGTCCCGGCGTTCACCTCGTCTATAGCCCGCTCGAAGTCGTTCGCGTCCTTGTGTTCGACGATGCGGGAGACCCCGGCCTCGTCCCGGATTATCCTTCCGTAGCCTGTGGGGTCGGTGAGGCGCGCGGTAAGGAGCGAGACCTCCGCACGGGCCAGCCTGTGACGTTCGAGCAGCATCCGGAAGGTGTCCGTGCCGAGCAGAGGCGTGTCGCCCGCGACCACCACGACCGTGCCGGTAAAGCCTGTCAACTTCTTCAGGCCGGTCATCGCCGCGTGCGCGGTGCCGAGCTGTTCCTTCTGGAGCGCGGTCATCACGCCGTCCGGCAGGACCTTCGCGACATCTTTCGACTGGTGTCCGAGGACGGCCACGACCTTCTCCGGCTTGAGCGCCATGACGTTAGCCAGTGTGTGCAGCAGCATGGGACGTCCCGCGAGCGGGTGGAGCACCTTTACTGCCTTCGACTTCATCCTCGTGCCGAGCCCGGCAGCGAGCACGATAACGGCTATATCTTTCAAGGGGCGGTTTCTCCAGTCTCCGGAGCCTTCGTCACCACGGCCACATGGTGCTCTTCCATGTCGGCGTAGTTCCTGCTCCTCTCGATGACGCTCGGCGCGGCTATGCCCGCCGAGAGCAGTATCCTCAGGCCGTCCTCTATCGTGAGGTCGGTCACGGTAACCTCTTCTTTTTTGAACATCGCTATGTCGCCCAGGTAGACGTGGTTCGTGGGGATGTAGACGGTGTAGTAGAACTCCGGCTCACCGCCCCCGTTCCTTATGCTGCACTCCTTGGTAAGGAACCCGAAGGAATGCACGCCGGCCCTGGGGTACTCGACGATGACGAACTTCTTGAACGCG
>JACRHJ010000006.1 GCA_016212105.1 Nitrospirota bacterium | reverse complement strand
TTATTGCGAAGGCGGATTACCTGCTTGCGAAGCTCGTACTTTGATGCTTTGTTTAACTTGCGTGCGTCGGTCTTTTCCATGACCGACACTATATCACAAATAGAGATGGATTGCACTAAATATCCACCGGGTTAATAATTACGGCCTCCTTAACATCATTGGCCATAATTGTAAAATCGTCATCGGACTGACTTCCAAAAGCGGACAATAGTAGTATACCCAAACAGCAAACGAAAAAGAACGAATATCTCATAGCTCCTCCTATATTACGGGCAATTCCTTTCGGGAAGGTGATCTGTCGGATTAGAATGTGCTTGACCCACGGCAGGGCGCAGGGAGTGTTGCAATTGAACCGGGCATGTTTAATGACTAACGTCATCTATTGGAATGGATAGTGTCTGCTTCAGCGTGCTGCCATTCGGATAAACTATATCATCAATCTTCCATCCACTTGTAGTTGTTACCACTCTATAAACTAATGCTATGTTGGTAATGTTGAAAAAAGATACCCTATATTCGCACATTGAACGGTTGGATTTAACCTCTTTTATTTTAAGGTTCAACGGCTTGTCATCGTAATCTTGAGCATCATAAAATGGGTCAAAATTCAAGTTACAAACACCGTGATATTTTTTCGTGCATTCATCATCTTTCATAAACAGATCAACCAATTCAGGAGAAAGGTATTTTGTCAGTATGTTTTTGTCTTTCCAGTTAATTTCTTTTTGATATTTCGGTTGGTGGTCCGAATATAATTTCAATATCACGTCTTTGGGCGATTTCTGCTTTGCGTCCGTTACCTGAGTGGTTAGACATATAATTGCAACAGCAGTTGCTATAAGCATAGTTAAGCGCTTCATAGAACACCTCCAGGGTATATTTAAGGACGATAGATGCTACGAGACGGTTGATGCTTCCTATAACCAGGCCCCGCCCAACTATCCGCTTGTATGAAGTCAGAAACCCAATGCTCACCAGTATATTCCTCAATGTGCCCAGCAATGTTTCCACCAGCGTAAGGTTGAATGACTATAATGTCGCCTTGCTGCGGTACGTAACCTGATGCAGATATTTCATTAAATCCACGTTCTTTCAAAAAAGGCCCGTAGTCTTTTGCATATCTCGGGTGACCAGTTGTATCTATGCCGCCTGCTTCCAACCCCTGCCTAACATGTGCTGCGCATTTACCCCTACCCCATGGAAATTTTTTCGGGTCTTCGATATTATTGTCAAGCCATTCAGACATCTTTTCAGTATCAACTGCACATAATCCAAAAGGATCAATTCCGTATACGGGGTTATTCCACACATACGCCATCAAATTCAAATCCCCGCCCCCAAACCCCAGCGGGTCTTCACTTATAAAGCGCCCGACTTGGGGGTCGTAATACCTTGCGCGCATATAGTAGAAGCCATTTGATTCACTCATTACGCCAAATTGCCCGACATATTTGAAGGGCTGCGCTATTGCTTCGACCTGCGTCCCTACATTCCCGAAGGGATCATACGAGTACTTGTTGACAATTGACTGAGCCTCGTCGGTGAGGGCAACAGTACCGCCCGTTGCGTTAAAATGGTAGCAATACACCTCGCCGGCCGGCGTAACCATCGCCAGCAGGCCCGCGCCATAAACATAGTAGCGCGTGATGTTGTTAGACCCGTCGGTCTCGGCCAGCAGGTTGCCCGCCGCGTCGTAGAGGTAGCGCGTGGTCACGCCGCCCCTCACCGCCTGCAACCGGTTGTTGGCGCCATCGTATGCGAACGTCGCGCCGGGCATGGCGGTCAGCCTGTGCAGGGTGTCGAACGTATAACCGCCGCCGTAGCCGCTGTTGAGCTGCCCCTCGCTGTCGTAACCGAAGCCGTCCGTACCCGCGGAGAGCAACCGGTTCCCCTTCGCGTTGTAACCGTAAGCGGTCACGCCGGTGGCATAGGTCTGCGGCAGGGGCTCGTCGCTGGTCTCGTCCGTCCTGTTGCCGTTGCCGTCCAGGACGAAGCCGTAGCTCGCCACCGGGCTGTCTATCGAGAGCAGCCGGTTGGCGTCGTCATAGCCATACGCGGTGGAGATGCCGTTGAAGTTCGTGAACTCCTCCACCCGTCCGGCGTCGTCATAGATGTAAGTGGCGGCCTCCCCGGAAAGCCCGGTCAGCGTGACTGTCTCCAGACGGTTCAATGCGTCGTAGGTGTATGTGACCGTCTTGTTGCCGGGATAGGTCAGGGCTAATCCACCCTGAGGAGGACCGCCGTGATGTTGTCGAGGCCGCCGTTTTCGTTCGCGCGCGAGATAAGGGTCTCCGCGCAGGCGGCCATGTCAGTGGAGTTGTCCGATATGATGCGGGTAATCTCGCCGTCCGTCAGCATGCCGGAAAGTCCGTCGCTGCACAGCAGGTAAATCTCGCCCGCGCGGAGCGGGCGGCTTGTGATGTCCACCTTTACCTCGTCCTTTGAGCCGAGGGCGCGTGTAATAAGGTTCTTCATAGGGTGCGCCCTCGCCTGCTCCGGGGTAAGGCTCCCGTTCGCCACCATCTCCTCGACGAAGGAGTGGTCGGTAGTAAGCCTTGTCAGGACTCCTCCGCCCAGGACGTACACCCTGGAGTCCCCGACATGCGCGACGTGTGCCGTGTCGCCGTCCATGAGGACCGCGACGATGGTCGTCCCCATGCCCTTCTCGGTGGGGTTCGTCCTCGCCTCGGCGCGTATGGCCATGTTGGCGAGCTTTATGCCCGCGGCCAGGCGGTTCGCCCCCGGAGAGAGCGCCGGGTCCGGCCCGAAGGGCCAGTTTGTCACGGCCCCCTCCGCCGTAGAGCCTATGAAGGCCCTGACGGTGTCGACGGCGATGCCGCTCGCTACCTCGCCGGCCGCGTGCCCGCCCATGCCGTCCGCGACGAGGTAAAGGCCGAGCCCGTCGAACACGCCGAGGCTGTCCTCGTTGTGCTCCCTCTTCCTTCCCACGTCCGTCCTGCCAGCCGACATAACCCTCAAATCGTAAAGCCTCCGCCGGTATTATTAATCCGGCAACTAAACAGGGCAACTTCCTGGACCCCGTGTCAAAGCCTGCCCTGAGCGAAGACGAATGGGCACGGGGCGACAAATATTGCCGTCATTCCCGCGAAAGCGGGGACCCAGCGACTTTTGTTGAATTGACTGATTTACCTATTTAATTGCCGAAGCAATACTCCGGCAATCAATTATCCTAATCGTCCCCCTCCTCTTACTCCCCCTCTTAAGATAAGAGGGGGTTGGGGGGGCGTTATGAAGTATCGAATGTAAATCAAGGGCCTTAAGGGCATCCCCCTCACCCCGGCCCTCTCCCGCGAGGGGAGAGGGAGAAATAGGTGTTATAAAACATTGTATTTCAGTATGCACCAGACGGCGCGCAGGCCGTCCCGCCAGCCTATCTTCTTGCCCTCGGCGTAGGTCCGGCCGCTGTAGCTGATGCCTACCTCGTATATCCGGCAGCCCATCCGCGCGACCTTCGCCGTCACCTCCGGCTCGAAACCGAACCGGTCCTCCTCTATGACGACCCTCTGTATCACGTCGCGGCGGAAGGCCTTGTAGCAGGTCTCCATGTCCGTGAGGTTTAGGTTGGTGAAGACGTTCGACAGGAGCGTCAGGAAGCGGTTGCCGGCCATGTGCCAGAAGTACAGCACCCTGTGCGGCCCGCCACCCATGAAACGCGAGCCGTATACAACGTCCGCGTGCCCGTCGAGTATCGGCTGTATCAGCCTGGGCAGTTCCATCGGGTCGTATTCTAGGTCCGCGTCCTGCACGACGACCACGTCGCCGGTCGCGGCCCGGAAGCCGTCCCGGAGCGACGCGCCCTTGCCCATGTTCCTGTCGTGGTATATTACCCTGTCCACGAGCGGGCCGACCTCGGACTCGATAATGCCGCGCGTGCCGTCGGTGGAGCCGTCGACGACGAGTATGACCTCCTTGGGCCCCACCGGCGCCGCGAGTACCGCCTCGACCGCGCGCCTGATCGTCGCCTTCTCGTTGTAGCAGGGGATGACTATGGTGAGCACGGGCGGGGCGGGCTTCATGGCCGCCTGGCCGCCGTCCGTTTCGCCCTCGGGTCCGGGACGGGTATCGCGGCGAGCAGCGACTTCGTGTACTCGTGTTTCGGGTCGTTGTATATCTCCTCCGCCGTCCCGGTCTCGACAATCCTGCCCTTGTTCATCACGGCGACCCTGTCGCAGAAGTACCGGACGATGTTGAGGTCGTGGGCGATGAACAGGAACGAAAGGGAATACTCCTCCTGGAGGTCCTTCAGGAGGTTAAGCACCTGCGCCTGGATGGAGACGTCGAGGGCCGAGATGGGCTCGTCGGCGACGATAAGCTCCGGCCCGACGGATATGGCACGGGCGATGCCTATCCTCTGCCTCTGTCCGCCGGAGAACTCGTGCGGGTACTTGTCGAGCGCGTCCGGGCCGATGCCGACCCTCGCCAGTATCTCCACCACCCGGTCGCGCAGCTCTCCCCTTTTTGCGAGTCCGTTGACGAGGAGCGGCTCGCCCACGATACTGGCGACGCGCATCCTCGGGTTGAGCGAGGCGAACGGGTCCTGGAATATTATCTGCATCCGCCGCCTCAAGCCGCGCAGCTCCTCGCGCCCCGCGCCCAGGACGTCCGTCCCGCCGAAGACGACCGAGCCCGACGTCGGCTCGATGAGCCGGAGGACGCACCTGCCCGCGGTGGACTTGCCGGAGCCGGACTCGCCCACGAGGCCGAGCACCTCGCCACGGCCGACGTCGAGGTCTATGCCGTCGACGGCCCTGACGACCCCGGCCCGTCCGAAGATGCCGTGCCTGACCGGGAACTGCTTTGTAAGTCCCCTGACTGTAAGAAGAGGTTCCATGGCCTGCCATTATCACCGAAATCACCTTCCGTGTCAACCCAACTCTGCGTTTGACTTTAACGGCCCAATAGTGGTATGTTGTAAAACCTGCGGACTGCAAGCAGCCGCGTACCGCGGCCTCAACCCATAGAGGTGTCAACCAATGCCGACATCAGCTCCGGTACACCCCATCAACAGGCTCCTCTCCCGGCTCGGCATAAGGGTCACACGCTCCCAGCCGCCGATACCCCGCGAGTTCATGGAGGGGTACCGGCGCGCCCTCGACGAGCTGAAAAGGTCGCCCGGCGGTTTCGACGTGCACGAGGAAATGTGGTACGAGACAGGCGAGCACCCCGCGCGGTACACGGACTTCGAGGCGGCGTTCGCGGCCTCGCATATCAGCAGGCTCGACCCCGCGAGCATCCTCGACATAGGCTCGTACAGGCTGTTCATACTCGGCCTTCTCGCGAACTACCGCGTCACGACCCTGGACGTAAGGCGGCGCGAGCCTGCGACCCCGTCGGAGACGGTGGTCACGGGCGACGCCAAGGACTCCGGCCTGCCGGACGGCTCGTTCGACGCGGTCGTATCGCTCTGCGCCTTGGAGCATTTCGGGCTCGGCCGTTACGGCGACGAGTTCGACCCCGTCGCGGACAGGAAGGCGCTTGCCGAGATGGTCAGGCTCCTGAAGCCGGGCGGGCACCTGATATTCACGACGCACATCACACGGGGCCGCCCCGCCATCGGGTTCAACGCCCACAGGATATACTCGCGCGAGATGCTGCACGAACGCTGCGCCGGCCTTGCCCTCGTCGAGGAGCGGTACTACAGCCACGCGCTCAACAGGTACTGCTCGCTGGAAGAGGTCACGGACGCGCCCAGGGTATGGGACGTGTACTGCGGCTGCTGGCAAAAACCGTAAACCAGCCCCTTGTACAAGACCACCCCCTCTGGTATCATGTATACCATGATCAACCCGCGCATACTCGTAATCAACCCCGGCTCGACCTCGACCAAGCTCGCGTACTTCGCGGGCGGGGAGCAGGTCTTCCACGAAGCGCTGGAACACCCCGCCGGCGAGCTTTCCGCGTTCCCGGACGTGCCGTCACAGGAGGAGTACCGCTACACGGCGGTCGAGCGGTTCCTGTGGAAGAACGGCCTAAGTTTCCGAGACGTTGACGCGGTCGCGGCGCGCGGCGGGCTGATGAAGCCCGTGTCCGGCGGCGTATACCGCGTGAACAGGCGCATGGTGGAGGACCTGCGCGGCTCGAAGTCCCGCTGGGGCCGGGAGCACGCCTCGAACCTCGGCGCGATGCTCGCGCTCCGCATCGCGGAGGAGCAGGGCGTCCCCGCGTTCACCGCCGACCCTGTCACGGTGGACGAGATGGAGGACGTGGCCCGCATATCCGGCGTGCCGGAGATAACCAGGAAGAGCCACCTCCACGCCCTGAACGTCAAGGCGGCCGCGAGGCGCGCCGCGCGCGACAGGTGCGCGGACACGGAAGACGAGAACTACGTCGTCGCGCACATGGGAGGCGGCATAACCGTCGCGGCGGTCCGGGGCGGCCGCATAATAGACGTCAACAACGCGCTCCTCGGGATGGGGCCTTTCTCCCCGCAGAGGGCGGGCGCGCTCCCCGTCGGCGACCTCGTGGAGCTTTGCTTCTCGGGCATGTACGACAAGGAGTCGCTTCTTTCGAGGCTTGTGAAAAACAGCGGCATGACAGGGTACCTCGGCACGGACGACGTTCGGGAGGCCGAGCGGCGGATAGCCGGGGGCGACGCGCATGCCGCGCTCGTCATGGACGCGATGGCATACCAGGTCGCCAAGGAAATAGCCGCGATGGCTGCCGCGCTCCACGGCATGGTGGACGCGGTAGTCCTGACCGGCGGCGTCTCGCACTCGGTGCGCTTTGTAAAGGATGTGCGTGCACGGGCGGGCTTCGTCGCCGAGGTGCTCGTGTACCCCGGCGGGTTCGAGATGGAGGCGCTCGCGGAGTACGCGGCTGCCGCGCTGACCGGCAAGGAGGCTGTGCTTGAATACGAATAGGGTCACGGACTTCCCCGGACTGATGCTCCGCGTGGCCGAGGTAAACAGGTGCGCCCCGCCGCCCCGCGTCGCCGTTTGCGCCGCCGGGGACGACAACTCGCTTATCGCGATGGAGCAGGCGCGTGCCGCGGGCCTCGCGGAACCTGTCCTCGTGGGCGAGGCGGCGGTCATACGCGACATGCTCGCCGGACTCGGCATAAACCCGGACACGCATGAGATACACGACGTATCCGGCCAGGACGACCAGGCCTCGGCCTGCGTGGAGCTTGTGCGCGCGGGCGGGGCCGACATAATCATGAAGGGGATGATACCGACCTCGACATTCCTGCACCCCATATTCAGGAAGGACACCGGGCTGGCCGCCGGCGGGTTCATAAGCCACGTAGGCGTCCTGGAGGTGCCCGGCTTCGACCGCCTCATCATCCAGACGGACGGCGGTATAAACATCGCGCCTGACTTCGAGATGAAGAAGGGCATAATAATGAACGCCGTATTCGTCGCCCGCCTGCTTGGCGTGGAGCGGCCCAGGGTCGCGCTCCTGTCCGCGTCCGAGAAGGTGCACCCCAGGATTCAGTCCACCGTGGACGCCCGCGACCTCGTATTATGGGCCAGGGACAACGTCCCGGACGCGGACGTCGAGGGCCCGATGGCGCTCGACCTCGCCATATCCCCGGAGGCGGTGGCGAGCAAGGGAATGGCCGGCATCGTCGCCGGACACGCGGACATCCTGGTCGCGTCGAACATAGAGATGGGGAACGTGATATACAAGGCGCTCAGGTACTTCGCGCACGCGGAGGGCGCGGGCATCGTCGTCGGGGCAACCGCCCCCATAATACTGACGTCCCGCTCCGACCCGCCGAGGGAGAGGCTCAACTCGCTCGCCCTCGCCGTGCTGTACAGGTCCAGGATAGGCGATGCTCCGCGCAGGCTGGCGAAAAAGGCGTAGGGAGACGCCTCGGGCATCCCGGGGGTAAATACATGGACACCGTCAGGGTCACCTGCCCGCACTGCGGCTACCACAGGGACGTAAGCGAGACCCGCGTCCCGGACACGCCTGTCAGGGTGACGTGCCCGGCCTGTAAAAATGTATTCAGCCTGGGCGGAGGGCATGCCTCCGACAAAGGCAGCGCCGGGTCCGATACCGGCGCCGCGCCGGACGGCCCGGCGGCCGGCCGCACGGAAGCCCGGCCGCCCGTCTCCGAGGGCGTAAATGCCGCCGCCGGGAAGTTCTCCCCATTGTCCGTTTTTTTCGGCTGGGTTATCGTCATTGCCATTGTATCATGCCTTGCAGTCGTAATAGGCATGGGGTACATCCTGTTCGTCATCGCCATATTCTTCCTCGTCGTCGCGCGCTCGTACGGCGACGGGGAGTTCGTCGCGTCCGAAGGGCTTCTGCGGCTCGGCTGGGCGGTGGTGTACGGCTGCGGCCTGCTCGCCCCGGCGCTCGGGGCCGCGTTCGCGGTCAGGACGTACCTGTACCCGGACCTCCCCGTGGCCTTCCCGCTGTACGACTACCGGGGGCCCGCCGGTCTCGGCTGGGCGCTCGTAATCGCCGGGGGCACCGGCCTTCCGCTCGGCATCGGGGCGGCCACGTTCGGCTCGGTCTGGCGTTCGCGCCAGGCGCGTCAGCTCGAGAACATCCCGACGTCGAGGACGCGTGCGGCCGCCATAGGGCTTTCGGAGTTCAAGGGCGTGGCGAGGATTCCCGGCGAGCGGACGGAAGAGGACGCGGGCCGGGATATAGACGTCAGGAAGCCGTTCTACCTGGAGGACGAGACGGGCCACATACTTGTGGACCCGAGCGGGGCCGAGACGAGGAGCCCCGCGACATACCTGTACATGAGGGTGAGCGAGCTTTGCCTCACGGGCGGCGTGCTGAAAGACGGCGACCCGCTCTACGTCATCGGGTACGTCCGTCCGCGCCATGCGGACCCGGACGACGTCTCGCCCGGCCCTTCCGGGACGGACGCCCTCGTCGTCGGGGCGCTCGTGGAACGCGCGTCTTTCGGGGGCATCCTGAGAGACCTGCTGGGCGCTACCCCGGCCATGCTCCAGCGCGACTACCAGCACGTGTTTTTCGTCTCGAACACGTCCGAGGACAGCGCAAGGAAGAGCATCCTGAGAGGCGTCCGGTACACGCTCGTCACCGGGACGCTCTGGGCGGCGCTTGCATGCTGGCTCCTGTACAACGGCGTCCCGCTGGTCACGGACAGAGGCTACGACGGGTATACGGCCGCCGAGGTGATGCGGTTCGCGCCTGCATGGAGGCGCGACGCAGTCATATGGGAACGTGTCTTCGGCGAAGGGGGCCCGGTCCGGGACGACGCGCTCGACCAGGTTCCGAACCTCAAGTCCGGCCCTGACAGGTCGCTCCTGCCCGCGGTCCTGCGAGGCGCCGAAAGCCGGGACCCGCTGGTCAGGATGTACGCGGCAAAGGCGCTCGGCGCCTTCTCCGACATGCCGGAGGTCGCCGTGCCTGCTCTCGCCAGGATGCTCGGGGACGGGAACCCCAACGCCGCGAAGGCCGCGCTCGACGCCTTTTTCGCGCTCGAACCGCGTGCGGTCGAGCTGGGACGCAGCTACTCCATATCCGAGCTTGAGCCGTACAAGGACAACCTCCGGCTCCTGCTGAATATATTTTCGTACATGCACCTGAAGCCCGGCTTTCAGGAGGCGCTTTACCGGGAGCTCATGAAGGCCGAGGACCCGGCGGTCCGCAGGGACGCGGCCGCCATGCTCGGAGAACGGACGAGCCCGGATGCCGTGGGGAAGGTCGCGCCGATACTGTCCGAGGCGCGCGGGGACGCAGACCCGGAGGTCAGGAAGGCGGCGGCATCCTCCCTGGTCAGGCTTTCGTTCAGGCATAAACAGGTCATACCGCTTGTCGCGGACTGCCTCGGAGACCCGGACCCGGAGGTCGTGAAAAACGCGCTCAACGCGCTCCGCGTCGCGGGGCCCGACGCCGGGCAGGCGGTGCCGAAGATCGTCCCGCTTTTCGCAAGCCCGGACAGCGATACGCGGTTCATGGCAGCGGCGGCGCTCGGAGAGATAGGCCCGGCTGCGACAGGGTCGGTAGAGGCGCTCGAAAGGCTCGCAAGGGACGACCCGGACCACAGGGTGCGCGGCGTCGCGGCCGACTCGGCGCGCAGGATAAGGTACTCACGGGCAGGGGCGGCCAAACGTCAGACCCCGCCGGTACAGGGTGCGAGGCAAGGCGAATGACTACCATGCAGATATACACCGTCGCCGCCCTCCTGACGGCCGCCGTACTTGTCATGTACGCCGTCGCCGTGTACAACGGCCTGGTGCAGCTCAGGAACAACATAGAGAAGGCATGGAAGAACATAGACGTACTCCTGGTACAGCGCCACGACGAGCTGACGGGCCTGGTCGAGGTGGTCAAGGCCTACGCCGCGCACGAGAGGGAGATGCTCGCCGCCGTGACGAGGCTCAGGGGCATGTACCAGAGGGCGCGAAACATCGAAGAGAAGGTCATGGCGGAGAACCGGATAAACGCCGGGCTCGCATCTATAAACGCGGTCGCGGAAGGCTACCCGGACATCAAGGCGGACGCGCAGTTCATGAGGCTCCAGGAGCGGATGACGTTCCTGGAGTCTTCCATCTCCGACAGGCGCGAGTTCTTCAACGACAGCGTGACGATTTACAACATCAGGGTCGAGCGGTTCCCCGAGAACGTCTTCGCGGCCATGTTCGGCTTCAACCGGCACAGGCTCCTCGAAGTACCGGGACACAAGAAGGTTGTGCCGGCATATTCACAGACACAGCAGGCAAATGGAGGATAAGATGAGGATAGCGGTATCGACGGCGGACGGTGTGACAATCTGCGGCCACCTGGGCAAGTGCAGGAGCTTTATAATCTACGAGACGGACGGGGACAAGGTGACCGGCAAGACCGTGACCGGCACCGCCGGCGCCTGCCCGAGCCACGGCGGGGACGGGCAGCACAACGTAAGCCCGTTCGCCGGCTGCCACGCGGTAATCACGCAGGGGATGGGCGGGGGCATGCTGAACGGGCTGATGCAGGCGGGCATCCAGCCTGTCATCACAAGCCAGACGGACCCGGACGCGGCGGTCCTTGCGTTCATGCGCGGCGAGCTGGCCGGGACGTCCAAGGCCACCTGCGGAGACTGCGGGGAGCACTGAGCCCGGACCCCGGGAGGCGGTGGCTTCAGGCGGCCTGCCTGTCCGCATCCCGCGCCCGGAAGAACGTCTCGAGCAGGACGTCCTCTCCGGATATGTTGATAATGCCCACCGACTTGATGATGGGTATCATGCCGCCACGCGCGTCTATGAGCGTCTTCTCAGACATGTCCACCTTCATCCCGAGGTCGAGGACGGGGCATTTGTTTGTCTCGGCGGGGCAGATGGTCTTGTGGCAGATATTACCGACGATGTCGCCCATGTCCTCGACTCCGAGCATCCTGAGCGCGGCCGGGTTCGCGTGCCTTATCCGCCGGTCCGTGCCGATGAGCATCACGCCGAACTGGATGGAGTTCACGACGGCCGCGAGCATCTCGTTGGACTTCACGACCGCAGCCTCGGCCATCTTCCGCCCGGTGACGTCTTTGGCCAGGTGGACGAACGCCCTCAGTTTCCCGTCCTTCACCAGGGGGCAGACGTCGAACTCGTACACCCTGCCGCCGGCCGGGAACTCGCCCGTGAACATCAGGCTGCTCCCCTTCCCGGTAACGGACGCCGCCAGTATGCCGGCGTCGCACCGCATCATCTCGACCGCCGGGCAGCCCTCCATGGGGTAGCCCAGGCCGTGGAAGAGCTGGTGGCATTTCCTGCCGACTATCTCATCCTGGGACATGCCGAGCATCTCGCAAGTCGAGCGGTTCGCCCGGAGCACCGTGAAGTCGGTGCTCTGTATGGTTATCGACTCGCTGATGGCGTTGAAGGTGTCTTCCCACTCCTTCTCGGCCCTGGCCCTGGCCTCGACGGCGGCGCTCTGCTTCACTGCCTGCTCGATGGAGTTGATAAGCCTCGTGAAGTGGGCGAACCCGACGTCCTTCGTGAAGTAGTCGTTCGCGCCGTGCTTGAAGGCCTCGCTCGCCACCTCCTCGTTGCCCTGTCCGGTAAGGAATATGAACGGCAGGCGGGGGGTCCTCTCCCTGACGCGGTCCAGAAGCTCCATCCCGTCCATGCCCGGCATCTGGTAGTCGGACAGTATGCAGTCCACCTGCTCCCTGCCGAGATATTCGAGGACCTCCTGGCCGCTGCTGGCGGTGGCTATCTTGACGCCAGGCGCCTGCCTGGACAGGAGCAGCTTGGTTATCGTCGTTATCTCCGGGTCGTCGTCCACGTGCAGTATTTTCAGCGAAGCCATGTTCCACCTCCCCGCGCCCCGGATAACCCCGGTTTGTCGTGCCCGGCCGTATAAAATTAATTATAGCATGTCCACCGCGTGTTGCATAATCCGCACCCGGGTGTATACTTATTATTAGACGGGCGTTCCGGCCGTCATCGAGTCTTACGCGGGCCAGACAGCATGGTACAGGCTGACAAGCCTTGTGCAGTTAACGCCTTCCGCATCGTGTGGAGGTGTCGCCATGTTACGCCGCATCTTAAAACGTACTTTAAGGATTAAGCTGTTCGACTGGGAGCTGGACCTCTCCCTGAAGCTCCACAGGCAGAAGGCAAAGAAACACGTCATCGGCGCCGCGCTCATAGCCATACCGGCCGCTCTCCTTTACCTGGGCGCGGTGGACACCTCTCAGTCTCCGCACGGGTTTACCTCTTCCGACTGCTTCAACTGCCACTTTACCGTGCCGCAGTCCGGAGACCCCAGGCCGTACAGGTTCGTCTCCGCCGTGAACGACCTCTGCCTCGTATGCCACAAGGGACTGAGCCCGGTCTCCCATTTTGTGAACACGACGACAAGGCTCAGCTACGACCACCGGTTCCCGGTCAGGAGTTCCGTGACACTCACCTGCGCCACATGCCACGACCCGCACATGCAGACCATGCAACCTGCCACCGGCAAGAGGACGTACCTGCTCCGGGCGGGCGTGCCGGGGCGGCTCGGCTGCATGGCATGTCATTCGGACGACCTGACGCCCCAGGGTGTCGAGACACGCAGGCACGTCATGGACAGGGCGCACGGCGTGGCGAAGTTCGTAGTGCTTACCACGGTGCGGATGGAGTACGGCGACCGTGACCTCGACATCCGCGACACGCGGCCCGCGCTCGACGACCTGTCCGTCTTCTGCATGAACTGCCATACCACGCCGGGGACGCCGGCGTATACCAGCTCAATCGCGAGCTCTTACAGGCACGGCCCTGACAACGGCCTGTCCCACCCCATCGGCATAGACTACGGCGAGGCCGCCTGGGCGAACAAGGAGCTGAAGACCGAGAGCGACCCGCGCCTGCCGCTCTTCGACGGGAAGCTTGGCTGCTGCACATGCCACGACCCGTACGCAGTCGGCGGCGGTGTCGGCCTGCGCATCGGCGAGCGCAGGTTCTGGCAGGAGCTGTGCCAGGGGTGTCATATACGGTAATTAGGAGGCCCCTCACCCCCAACCCCCCTTCGGCTTCGCTCAGGGCAGGCTCTCTCCCGCGAGGAGAGGGGGATTCAATTATTAATCCGGCAATTATATAGGCAAACTTCCTGGACCCCGTGTCAAGCACGGGGCGACGAACAAGCACGCGTCATTCCCGCGAAAGCGGGAATCCAGTGACTTTTCTTGTTTGCATGGTTTGCATATAAAGTTGCCGGATTAATATCATCCGGGCAGTTTTTGTTTCTCCGACATATTTCCCGGCCCTATCCCGCCTTTCCTGCTATATTATTATCCATGCACTCATAACCCATTCCATTCACACGGAGGCTCAGATGGAGATTAACGCGAACACGAAACTCTCGGCGGTGCTTGCGACGTACCCCTTCCTAAAGGAGTTCCTCATAGGCCTGAACCCGAGCTTCAGGTCGCTCGACAACCCGGTGATGATGAGGACGCTCGGCCGCGTCGCCACGCTCGGCCAGGTTGCGATGGTAGGCGGCATGGAGCCGGACAGGCTCATCGAGAAGGTCGCGCTCGAAATCATGAAGTCCACCGGGCAGGCGGTCGCGGTGACGTCCGCCGAACTGAGCCAGGAGGAGCGCGCGTCTATCCTCAAGGTAATCATAGAGGACCTGCACAAGGGCGTGGAGCTTGGCATACTCAAGAAGCGGTTCCTCGACCTGATAAAGGACGTCTCTCCTTCTGAGATAGCACATATGGAGCAGACGCTCATCGCGGGCGGCATGCCGGAGTCCGAGGTAAAGAGGCTCTGCTCGGTGCACGTCGAGGTCTTCAAGGAGTCGCTCGACAAGAAGACGATGCCGGGCCTGCCGGACGGACACCCGGTGCATACCCTGATGCTCGAGAACAGGCACCTGGAGTCCATACTCCACGACATCGTCGAGCAGAAGGACGCGGCCGGGCTCGCCCGGATGTACGAGCGCATCGCGCCGGTCGAGAAGCATTATCTCCGCAAAGAGAACCAGCTTTTCCCGATACTCGAAGCGAAGGGAATATCCGGCCCTTCCAAGGTTATGTGGGCGCTGCACGACGACATACGCGCGAACCTCAAGGCGGGCATTGCGAAGGCCGCCGCGGGCGAGTTCGACAAGGTCTGGGTGGACGGCCTGGTTGCCATGTTCGAGGACATGATATACAAGGAGGAGCATATACTTTACCCGATGGCGCTCGAGACCCTGTCCGAGGAGGACTGGCTGAAGGTGAAGCGGGGCGAGGAGGAGATAGGCTTCGCGTGGGTGAACGGGCCGGGGCCGATGGCGCCGTCCGGGGCGGCTGGCATGCCCGGCGGGCAGGCCGGGAGCCTGAACCTCGACACGGGCCGCCTGACCGCCGAGCAGGTAAACCTGATGCTGAAACACCTGCCGGTGGACATCTCCTTCGTGGACGAAAACGACGAGGTCGTGTACTACTCGGCGACGGCAGACAGGATATTCCCGCGGAGCCCGGCGGTAATCGGCAGGCGCGTCCAGAACTGCCACCCGCCCAAGAGCGTGCACACCGTCGAGAAGATTATCGACGCGTTCAAAAAAGGGGAAAAAGACACCGCCGAGTTCTGGATACAGATGAAGGGCCGGTTTATATACATCCGCTACTTCGCGGTGCGGGACGATGCGGGCAGGTATCGCGGGATACTGGAAGTCAGCCAGGACCTGACCGAGCTTCGCGCGCTTGAAGGCGACAAGAGGCTTCTGGACTGGGAGTAAGGCAGGGGCTAGGGGCTAGGGGCTAGGGGCTAGGGGCTAGGGACTAGCAGGAAAAGGGCTTGCTTCGTGTTCGTGAGGGATTTTATGTAGGGGCGTTGAAGGACGCGTTTCGTGTTCGTGAATGATTTTATGTAGGGGCCGACCCGTGTGTCGGCCCTTCTTTTCCTCGTGTAGGGGCGGCCCTCTGTGGCCGCCCGGTCTTTTCCGTCATTCCCGCGAAGGCGGGAATCCAGGAATTATTCATTGTCGGCAATGACAAGATGGCCAGGCACGGGGCCCTGCCCCTGCATGAAGACAATAACAACAGGGGCACCGGCCTTCGCCTGTGCCCCTGTTCATTTCAGTATAGCCGGGCAGTCAAAAGGCCCGGAACCAGACTCACTTCCCGGTATTGCAGCCGACGCCGCAGCCGCCGGGCTGGCAGCATTTGGCGCGGTCCTCCCAGTAGTCGAACGCGCTCGCGCCTATGCCCTGCTTGATGTGCGCACCGAGCCTGCCGACCGGAAAGCCCTTCTTCTTCAAGGTCGCCTTGGACTGCGATATTGTTTGGGTAGCTGTCATTATGTCCCTCCCGGTTGTTTATGATTTCGTTGCCGTCCCCTGAAAGCCTGTAGGCCTTATGCTGCTCGCCTCCTTTCCAAGTCGAACGGTTATTATATAAGAACTATTTCATATTTTAACGTGGTTGTCAAGGGAAAACTTTACCGGGATGGTCTTGTATCCACAGGGAGGCCCATCACCCTCAACCCCCTCTCCTCATATCCTCTTCATTTGCTTGACATTCCACCGCATTTGCATATACAATCAACAGAACGCACGGCTTTTGCAAGGGAAGTACCGGGTAAGCTTCACACACCGTCCGATTTTTCATAACCGAAAGACATGGGGGTAAGATGGCTACCGCAAAAAAACCAGCAGCAAAGCCCGCAGTGAAGTCCGCAGTAAAGCCGGATGTCAAGCCAGCCGCGAAGAAGCCCGTCAAGAAGGCAGCGGTCAAGAAGTCCCCGCCGCACCACGCCGAGGCGAAGGCCGCGAAAGACTCCGCCGACCTCGCGGTAAAGGCCGCCAAGGTAGCGGCGTTAGCCGCGAAGAACGCCTTCAACAAGGCGCTGAAGCTCGCGGAGGTCACCGCCATAGACGCCGCCGACAAGGCGCTCAAGTCCGCAGCCACATCCGCACACAAGGCCGCCGACAAGGCCTCCCAGTACGCCGACAAGATGGTGAAGCTGGCCGACGACGTGGCGAAGCCCGCGAGCGACGCGGTGAAGATTGCGAAGGCCGGCGTAAAGGCAGGCATCAAGGCCGCCAAGGCCGCGCCCGCAAAGAAGGCCCCTGCCAAAAAAGCGGCCGCGAAGCCCACGGCGGCCGCCAAGGCCAAGCCTGCCACGGCGGCGAAGAAGCCTGCTGCGAAGAAGGCCGCGCCCGCAAAGAAGGCAGCCAAGGCATAGCAGGAAAATATATCGCGTTTCAAGGGAGGGTTACGGGACGGCGTAACCCTTTCTTTGTTTTATTAAGCCGGCGGATATAGATCCGGACATCCTCAACAGTATCGCACGCGTTCAAGGGGGCGCTTCCCCCTTGCACCCCCGGACAAGGGGGAAGCGTTCCCCCTTGCATCCCCTCGATACTATAAGGATGGAAGCCAAATTATGGCGAGCTTCGCCCGCCGGGTTTATAACATTCTGGCCCCCACCTATAACTCCCCCTCTTAAGATAAGAGGGGGCCGGGGGGCGTTATGAAGTATCGGCGATGAATCCAAATATTCAGCCGCCAGTTTAATAAGGTCCGTCCAAGGAAACCCCTCAGGTACAAATTGCGCAAGAAATATTTCATAGCCGCCCTCATACTGGCCTTCCTCCTGCCCTCCTGCGGCGGCGGTGAAGAGTACAGGAAGACGCGCGAGATAATGGGCACGTACGTGACCATCACAGTGGCGCGCGGGGAGCTGCCGGAGATGGTCGTGCGCGGCGCGGTCCGTGACGCCTTCGAGGAGATTGAGCGCGTCGACAGGCTGATGAGCACGTACAAGCCGGAGTCCCAGTTGAGCGAGATAAACCGCCAGGCGGGTATTGCGCCGGTCAAGGTGGACCCGGAGGTCCTGGAGACGGTGCGGGACGCGCTCGACGTCGCGCGCAGGACGGACGGCGCATTCGACCCGACCGTCGGCCCGCTGATAAGACTCTGGAAGATAGGCTCGGAAGAGGCACGGCTGCCCACGTCCGCCGAGATAGAGAAGGCGAAGGAGCTTGTGGACTACAGGCAGGTAGTCGTGGACGAGCCCGCCTCCACGGTATACATTAAGAAGAAGGGCATGGCCCTCGACCTGGGCGGGATAGCCAAGGGTTACGCCTCCGACCTCGCCGTCTCTTTGCTCAGGAAGCGCGGACTGACCGGCGGCATCGTCGCCGTCGCGGGCGACATAAAGTTCTTCGGGACGAGGGACGGCGGCAGGCCCTGGAAGGCCGGCATACAGCACCCGAGGCGGGAGGGTGGCCTGCTCGCAAGGCTTGAGCCCGGGGACGCCGCGATTTCCACGTCCGGAGACTACGAGCGGTACTTCATGAAGGACGGCGTGCGCTACCACCACATCATCGACCCGGCCACGGGCCTTCCCGCGAGGGGGCTCATCAGCGTCACAGTCCTTTCCAAGGAGTCGTATCTTGCCGACGGCCTGTCCACCGCCCTGTTCGTCATGGGGCCGGTCCGGGCGCTTGCCTTCGCGCGGGCGCACCCGGAGGTCGAGGCGCTTATGGTCACGTCCGAGGGGAGAGTCCTCGCTACCGGGCGTTTTTCCGGAATGGACATTGAGGCTGTGGAGGCGGACAATTGACACCTGGCGGCGGTCTGGAACAGATACTGGTCGGCGAGATACGCGGCCTGATACACAGGCTGATACTTTTCCTGGGCGGCCCGGCGAAGGTCGAGGCGCTGCTCCTGACGTACAAGGAGTCGCTGGAGTCCGGCGGCCACGCGCCCGAGTACGTCGAGAGCTGCCTCAAGAAGAGACACCCGTGGTGGGAGACCCTCGAGTACTTCGTGGAGCTCGACCACGCCTGCAAGACCATCTCGGACAACCTCACGCCCGAGCTTGAGCTTCTGGCAGCGGACGCCCTGATGGTCAACCGCATGAGGAAGGGCATGCCCGCCGGGGTGCGTACACGGCTCGCCGCGGGTCTTACGGACTACACGACCGCGAACGGGACGCTCTACGAGCTGGCCACCGCGTGGCGGTACTTCAGGCGCGACCATGCGATATCGTGGGGCGAAGGCGACGACGGCCCCGGCTTTTCAGTAGATACCGGGAGCCTCGATTTCGACGTCGCGTGCGGGAGTGTCCGGGACGCTCAGCAGGACACAATACGCGGCTGCCTCGACGACGCGTCGGAGCGGATGCGGGGCCGGTTCAGGCCGGGGCTTATCGCCTGTTATATCGACGGGCAGGCCGGTATGGAGGGGCCTGAGTCATCCGGCGTTCTCAGCGCGGCAACCGGCGCATTCTTCGCCGGCGAGGACAACGCGCACGTCGCGGCGGTGATGTTCGGGACGTGGACGCGGGCGGGCGATTCCGGCGTCAGGGACGCGGCGGTCTTCAGGAACCCGTCCTGCGGGTACAACGTCGAGGGGTTTGATTTTCTGGGCGGGACAAAATAACGGATGGATTTCCAACTACGGGAGGCGGAATGAAAAAGTCCACCAAAGTAACGCTCGGCATATTGAACGTGCTGCCGTTCGTCTATATCCCAGTATTCTTTATAGTCATGATGTCAATGGTCCCACACCATGCAGGTGGTGGAGGAGCACAACAACCGCCCGACGGGAAGTTCTTTGTACTATTTGGCGTCCACTTCCTGATGGTGCTGCTCAGCTTCGGCCTGACGATATATTACGTCGTACACCTGTTCACGAGCAAGCTGCTGCCGGACGGAAAGAAGGCGCTGTGGGCGGTCCTGCTTCTTCTCGGAAACCTGTTGGTCTTCCCGTTCTACTGGTACCTGTACATTTGGTGCGAGCCTAAGCCGATGCCGGCCCAGGAAAACGGAGTGCTGTTCTGCCACAAGTGCGGCTTCAAGAACGACCCGAACAGCTTCAGATGCACGGACTGCGGCACTGTCCTGTACCACCCGGAGTGTACCGGTCAGGCGGCGGGGCAGTACGACGGGGTCAGCACCGTTATACCTTACAGGAACAAGCCCGCGCTTGTGGCCTACTATCTGGGCGTGTTCTCCATTATCCCGGTGCTGGGTATATTCCTCGGCATCGCCGCGTTTGTCCTCGGACTGAAGGGCAGGCGGAATGCCATCGACAACCCTGAGCGGAAAGGCATCGTACATGCCTGGATAGGCATACTGGCGGGCGGGTTCTTCGGGTTCGGGTATCTGGTCGCCACGATAGTGATTGCGGTGAAGATGATGGGAAGTTGAGGGGCAACAATGTTGTTGCCTGACGGGTGCAAATGTGGTATCTAAGTAGTATGTAGTATACGGGTATGAATAAAGAGGTTTGACATGCAGAAGAAAGAATACCGTTTTACGATAGTTGTGGAGCCCTGCGAGGAAGGCGGGTTCTTCGCATACTGCCCCGCGCTGCCGGGCTGCCATGTCGAGGGCGAGACCTACGAGGAGACGCTCGCCGAGATGCGCCACTCTATCGACGCCTTCCTTGAGGACTACATCGCGGAGGGCGAGCCCATCCCGGACGACGAGGTTACAGTGACCTCGCTCAAGGTCGCGGTCTGATGACACCGCACTTTCCCGCCGTTACCTCGGACGAGGTCGTCAAGGTGTTGAGGAAAATCGGGTTCGAGTTGCTTAGGCAGTCGGGGACAAGTCACGCCATCTTTAAACGGGCCTCCGACAAGAAAAGGGTGAACGTACCCGTCCATTCAGGCAAGATTATAAAGAGGCGCACACTCAAATCAATAATGGACTGCGCAGGGATTACTGTCGAGGAGTTCGACGAATTAAGAAGACGATAGACGCCGCTTGCCCTTTGCTGCCTTCTTCACAACCTCAGCATCCGCCTTCTTCAGCGCCCCCTCATAGCTCGCCCGCACGGACTCCATAAGCGGGCCGGGCATCCCGGATATGTCCACATGCGCCCAGCCCGTGATGACCTTGCCGCCGTACTTGAACGGGGCCATCGCCGCGACTTCGGCCAAATCGTTCCATGCGTCGGCGGACAGGTTCGTCAGGACGAGCCCGTCCGTTACGAAGAACGAGAACATCTTCCCCCTCGCCAGATAGCACGGGCAGCCGAACATCTTCCGCGTCGTCACGTCCGGCCAGCCCAGGACTTCCGAGTCGAACGCGTCCCGGAACTGCTCAGCGGTAACCAGTTTTTTTGCCTTGCCCATTATGTGCCTCCAGTATCAGCGAATACACCAATTGTAGCACATGTTCAATCCCCCTCTCCCCAGCCCTCTCCCGCGAGGGGAGAGGGGGCGATTTCGGATGCGAGCGTTGACTCACGAATGTGGTAGCGCAGGCCGTCCGCGCGGCCGTCCCGCCATTTTTCCATTGATTTTCCCAAGCCATTGTGATACTTGTTAATTTTCTCGGATTAATGTGGTAGAATTAAAAGCCGGACGGGGCGGACGTGCCCCGTGACGGCATCATAATAAAAGGACTACTGACGTGTCTACCGACAAGATGATAGAGGACTCGAAGAAGTACATCATGAACACCTACGGGCGGTTCCCGGTGGTGTTCGTGAAGGGCAAGGGCATGAAGCTCTACGACTCCGACGGAAGGGAGTACACGGACTTCCTCGCGGGCATATCCGTGAACAACCTGGGGCACTGCCACCAGAAGGTCGTCGTCGCGCTCCAGAAGCAGGCCCAGAAGCTGATGCACGTCTCGAACTTCTTCCACATCGAGCCGCAGATAAAGCTCGCCAAGATGCTCTGCCAGAACTCGTTCGCGGACAGGGCGTTCTTCTGCAACTCCGGAGCGGAGGCGAACGAGGCCGCGATAAAGCTCGCGCGCAAGTACGCGAAGGAGAACATGACCGGCGAGCGCTACGAGATAATCACGGCCGAGGGCTCTTTCCACGGCCGGACTATGGCGACCGTGACCGCGACCGGGCAGGAGAAGTACCGGAAGTCGTTCACGCCACTCCTTCCGGGTTTTAAATACGTCCCGTTCGGCGACGTAGACGCGGTAGCGAAGGCGATAACCTCCGAGACCTGCGCGGTGATGCTGGAACCCATACAGGCCGAGGGCGGCGTGAGGGTCCCGCCCGAGGGATACCTGAAGGAGCTGCGCGCGCTCCTGAACGAGAAGGGGCTGCTGCTGATACTGGACGAGGTCCAGACCGGCATGGGCAGGACGGGCAAGCTCTTCGCGTACGAGCACTACGGCATCGAGCCGGACATCATGACGCTCGCCAAGGCGCTCGGAGGCGGCGCTCCCATCGGCTGCATGCTCGCGGCCGAGAAGGTGGCCGAGTCGTTCTCGCCCGGCGACCACGCCTCGACATTCGGCGGCAACCCGCTTGCCTGCGCGGCGGGCGTGGCTACGCTCGAAGCGATACTCGAGGACGGATGGCTTATCGGCGCGACCGTCCGTATGGGCGAGTATTTCAAGAAAGGCCTGATGAACCTGAAGAGGAAGTACCCGGCCGCCATAAAGGAAGTGCGCGGCAAGGGCCTGCTCATTGGAATGGAACTGGAGGACGAGGGCGCGGACATAGTAAAAGAGGCGCTCAAGGCCGGATACGTCATAAACTGCACCATGGGCAACGTGCTCAGGTTCGTGCCGCCGCTTATCGTCACAGAGGACGAGGTGGACGGGCTGCTCGAAACCCTGGACAAAATCTTCGAAAAGAGGCAGCCGGGATGAAAAAGGATTTTCTGACGCTCGGGCAGCTGTCCGAGAGGGAGTTCTGGGACCTGATGGACAGGACCAGGACCATCAAGCAAAGACGCCAGAAGGGCCAGGTCTACCAGCCTCTCCTCGGCAAGACGCTCGCGATGGTCTTCGAGAAGTCGTCCACGCGCACCCGTGTCTCGTTCGAGGCCGGGATGTTCCAGCTCGGCGGACACGCGCTCTTCCTGTCTCCGTCCGACACGCAGATCTCGCGCGGCGAGGAGGTCCGGGACACCGCCCGCGTCCTGTCCCGTTATGTGGACGCCATCATGGTCCGCACGTTCAGGCAGGAGACGGTCGAGGAGATGGCGCGTTACGCTAGCGTGCCGGTCATCAACGGCCTGACGGACAAGTTCCACCCGTGCCAGGTGCTCGCGGACCTCTTCACGATACAGGAGACCCTCGGCGCACTCAAGTGCCTCAAGATAGCATATATCGGCGACGGCAACAACATGGCCAACACGCTCATCGAGGGCGCGGTAAGGGCGGAGATGAACATATCGCTCGCATGTCCCAAGGGGTTCGAGCCAGACAAGGACGTACTCGCCAGACACATGGACTCCACCAACCGGCACGGCATGAGCAGGGTCGAGCTTGTGACGGACCCGCTGGAGGCGGCAAAGGGCGCGAACGTCATATACACGGACGTATGGGTGAGCATGGGCCAGGAGGGCGAGAACGCCGAGCGCGCCAAGGCCTTCAAGGGGTACCAGGTGAACCAGGCGCTCCTCGACGTCGCGCGTCCGGACGCGCTGGTCATGCACTGCCTGCCCGCCCACAGGGGCGAGGAGATTACCGACGACGTGATGGAGGGCAGCCATTCCGCGGTCTTCGACCAGGCGGAGAACAGGCTGCACGTACAGAAGGCGCTTCTTGAGATGTTAATCGCGGGGTAGCGGCCGGGGACGGGTGGTCCGTCCCGTTAAGCGCCGCTCACCCAAACAGGGGGGGCTGATATGAAGAGGGCTACGGTGTTGCTCATGGCTTTACTGCTTCTACCCGTTTCCGCTCGCGCCGAGCAGGGGATAATCGACACCCTCAAGGAGACGGCGGACAAGCTCCTCGGGCAGGGAGCATCCGGGATTGGCACGTCCGAAGATGCCCCTGGCGAAAAGAAGGGCAAGTACCTCATCCATTTCAAGAACGGCGGCAAGCTCGAGACCGACAACTATGAGGTCCAGAAGGATTCAGTGAAAGTCTCATTGTCGTCGGGCTTCATATACCTCGACAAGGGTATGATAAAGAGCATAGAGGAGGTCTCCGGCCCAGAGGACGAGACTATCCAGATGACCCCCATCGACCGCCCTTCGGCGGACCGTGCGTCCGGCCCGCCGAAGCTGCAGTCCCAGGGGCAAAGGGGCAACGGCCCGTCCGAGACGACCCAACCCGGGCCGGTCGAGATAACCGACAACAACGGACACGACCAGCTGTGGTGGAAGAAAAGGGTCGAGGAATGGAAGAAGAAGAAGTCCGAGGCGGAAGCGAAGTACGAGAAGGCCCGTCAGGACTGGAACAACTACGACGGTACCGTGAACAGCCTGGTATCCGGTGGCGACGCCTCGCAGTACGACGTCATACGCTACCAGGACCTGCGCGGCGCGTCCAGGGTGGACATGGACAAGTACAAGGAAGCCATGGAAGAGGCGGACAAGATGCTGAACGAGGTGCTCCCGGACGAGGCCAGGAAGGCCGGAGCGCCTCCGGGGTGGGCCAGGTAACTTGCCTCTTCTATTGTCATTCCGAGCGTAGTCGAGGAATCTGCTGTAAAAAAAAGGTCCCTCCACTCCGGTCGGGACGACAACACTATTGAAGACAAGAAGGGCCGACACACGGGTCGGCCCCTACATTTAAGAACGCGGAAAGGATTCATAATACTGTAATGGACAAGTCCGTAAAGAAGGTAGTGCTGGCGTACTCCGGGGGGCTGGACACCTCGGTTATCATAACGTGGCTCATCGAGAACTACGGCTGCGAGGTAATAGCGTTCTCCGCCGACCTCGGCCAGGGCGAGGAGCTTGCCCCTCTCAAAGAGAAGGCGATCAAGACCGGCGCATCCAAGATATACATCGAGGACCTGAGGGAGGAGTTCACCCGCGACTTCGTCTTCCCGATGCTGCGTGCGAACGCCGTCTACGAGGGCCGGTACCTCCTCGGCACCTCCATCGCGCGTCCGCTCATAGCGAAGCGTCAGGTGGAGATCGCGGAAATTGAGGGCGCGGACGCTGTATCACACGGCGCGACCGGCAAGGGCAACGACCAGGTCCGGTTCGAGATGACCTGCTACGCCCTCCAGCCCAACATAAAGGTCATCGCGCCCTGGCGCGAGTGGGACATGAAGTCGCGCGAAGATTTGATGGACTACGCGGAGAAGCACGGCATACCCGTCACCGCGACCCGCTCCAAGCCGTTCTCGACCGACAGGAACCTCCTGCACATAAGCTACGAGGGCGGCATCCTCGAAGACCCGTGGATGGAGTCCACCGCCGACATGTACACGATGGCGGTGCCGGTCGAGCAGGCCCCGGACAAGGCCACATACGTCGAGGTCGAGTACGAGTCCGGCAACCCGGTTGCGATAAACGGCGTTCGGATGACCCCGGCGGAAATCCTCACCGAGGCCAACCGGCTCGCGGGCGAAAACGGCGTGGGCCGTGTGGACCTGGTCGAGAACCGTTTCGTCGGGATGAAGTCGCGCGGGGTCTACGAGACACCCGGCGGGACGCTCCTGCACGCGGCGCACAGGGCGGTCGAGTCCATAACGATGGACCGCGAGGTGATGCACATACGCGACTCTGTCATGCCAAAGTACGCCGAGCTTGTGTACTACGGCTTCTGGTACGCGCCGGAGCGGGTGCTCCTCCAGAGGCTCGTGGACGACACCCAGAGAAACGTCACCGGCCTGGCCCGCGTAAAGCTGTACAAGGGCAACTGCGACGTTGTGGGCAGGCAGTCCAAGTGCTCACTCTACCACCCCGAGTTCGCCACGTTCGGCGAGGAGGGCGTGTACAACCAGCAGGACGCTGCAGGCTTCATAAAGCTGAACGCGCTCAGGATGCGAATCAGCGCGCTGTTGGGCGAAGGCTGCGAATGGCGCGGGGGCAAGGTTTAGCGCGCGTACGAGACTCGGCCTTGCATCAGGCTTTTATGTAAGGGGCCGACCCGTGTGTCGGCCCTTTTTGTTAAAGAACCCTCACCCCCGGCCCGGTTACAGTATCCCGTCATTCCCGCGAAAGCGGGAATCCAGTGACTGTCGTTGCGTGTGCAACAAAGTATTACCAAGTCACTGGGCCTCCGCTTTCGCGGGGGTGACATCATAAGGATTAACGTGCGGGCGCAGTGAACTGCGCCCCTACAAGTTTTCAGATACAGGCGGATTCTTCGCTTCGCTCAGAATGACAACGTAACCAATTTCGGAGATACAGACATGGCAGACAAACCATGGGGCGGGCGGTTCAGTGAGCCGACCGACAAGTTCGTCGAGGAGTTCACCGCCTCCGTCCCGTTCGACAAGAGGCTGTACAGGTACGACATAGCGGGCAGCATCGTGCACTGCCGGATGCTCGCGCGTCAGGGGATAATATCGGCTGAGGACGCGAAGAAGATAATGGCCGGGCTGGAGGAGATCCTCGACGACATCGAGGAGGGCCGCTTCGAATGGCGCGTGGACCTCGAAGACGTCCACATGAACATCGAGTCGCGGCTGACCGAGAAGGTCGGCGATGCGGGCAAGAGGCTGCACACGGCGAGGAGCCGGAACGACCAGGTCGCGCTCGACGTGAAGCTCTACCTCAGGGACGAGATGGCCGCTATCTCGAAGGCCATATACGAGATGCAGGAGGTTATACTCGACAGGGCCGAGAAGGAGATAGACGTCATCATGCCCGGCTACACGCACCTCCAGCGCGCGCAACCCGTCCTCTTCTCGCACCACCTGATGGCATACTTCGAGATGCTGGAACGTGACCGGGGCAGGTTCCTCGACTGCGCGAAGAGGGCCGACCGGATGCCGCTCGGCGCGGGCGCACTCGCGGGCACGGACTTCCCGATAGACCGGGGCTTCGTCGCCATGCTGCTCCGGTTCGAGAGGCCGACCGCGAACTCTATTGACTCCGTCTCCGACCGGGACACGAACCTCGAGTTCCTGTTCTGCTGCTCCGCGCTGATGATGCACCTCTCGCGGCTGTCCGAGGAACTTATACTCTGGTCCACCGGCGAGTTCGGTTTCATAGACCTGCCGGACGCGTACTGCACCGGCTCGTCCATCATGCCGCAGAAGAAGAACCCGGACGTCCCGGAGCTTGTGCGCGGGAAGACCGGCAGGGTATACGGCGACCTCGTCGCGCTCCTGACTGTCATGAAGGGTCTGCCGCTCGCGTACAACAAGGACATGCAGGAGGACAAGGAGCCGGTCTTCGACGCCGCGGACACCGTGCGCGGCTCGCTCCGCGCTATGAAGGACATCATGGCGGGGATGACGCCGCGCGTGGACAGGATGCTTGCCGCGGCGAAGGGCGGGTACTCTACCGCGACCGACTTAGCAGACTACCTGGTCGGCAAGGGGCTGCCCTTCCGAGAGGCGCACGAGGTCGTGGGCAAGGTCGTCAGGATGCTTACCGAGTCCGGGCGCGAGATGGAGGAACTGACCCTTGAGGAGCTTCAGGGGGTTTATCCCGGCGCGGACGAGGAGGGCCTCCGCCGGCTTACCGTCGAAAGCTCGGTCAACTCGCGCAACCATATCGGCGGAACTGCCAGGGCGGCGGTAATGGAGCATATACAGCTTGTGAAGGAGTTGAGGAAGAAGACGGAGGGGTAAGGCCAGGCGGAACCCTCACCCCCGGCCCCCTTCGGCTTCGCTCAGGGCAGGCTCTCTCCCACTTCGGGGAGAGGGGAGAAAGCCAAATCCCCCTCATTCCCCCTTTTACAAAGGGGGAGGTAAACGCATTGTCCCCACTTTGAAAAAGGGGGGACTACAGGGGGGATTTGCCTTTTGTCGTCATTCCCGCGAAGGCGGGAATCCAGGAAGTTGTAGCTGCCCGATTCATCGGGCGTTTTTATAGGAAGGGCCGACATCCTTCGACTGCGCTCAGGACAGGCTCCGGTCGGCCCCTACAGGTGGAGACCCCTCACCCCCGGTACAGCTTATGGATAGTTATCTTAGAAATCGTATCCTCTTGCTGGAAATATCTTGTACGCTAATGTTGCTACCTTTCTTGATTGGTTTCCCTGATGAGAGAGATGGATGTTATTATCTGAGTAGACCAGGTTCTATGACCATCGTCAATCTCGACGTATTCATGTTTGCTCACGTCGAATATTTATTGATGGCGGCAGGGGTAATTATGAGTTCTATATATACAATAAAAATCCAGAAGTACATTCATGTCAAACCTACGTTAATTACAGTCCAGATGGATATGAAATTTTTCAAGGTTCTCTGGGCTGGAACTAAAGAGAGTATCGCGATTAAGATAATTGCTCTGGTGAACGCAGTGATTTTTATTGTATGCATGCTTGGGATATTATGAACATTGCGTTATCGGTCCACAATTTATAAAGTCCCTGGATTCCCGCCGGAGCCTGCCCTGAGCGAAGCTGAACGGGCGGGAATGACGGGCGTAATCAACTGCATTCCGGCAGGGCGTTCCCTCTAAACTATGGACCACGATACCCGTCATAACCTCACCCAGATCTTCAACTCCGCAATCGCGGCAGTCGACCCGTACGCCGCGGTCAAGGAGCACCTGCGCATCTCCGGCAGCACGCTATTCGTCGGAAACGAAGGTTACGCGCTCCCGGACATAAGCAGGATATACGTCGTCGGCGCGGGTAAGGCCGCGTACGGCATGGCGAAGGCGGCGGAAGAGGTCCTTGGCGAACTCATCAACGAAGGCGCGGTCGTCACAAAGGACGGGCACGGCGGCCTGCTTGAGCGCGTCGAGCTGTACGAGGCGTCACACCCCGTCCCGGACGGGCGCGGCCTCGTCGCCGCGAAGCGCATCATCGAGATAATTTCCAGGGCGGGCGAGGACGACCTCGTCCTGTGCCTTCTCTCCGGTGGCGCATCCGCGCTGATGGCGCTCCCCGTGCAGGGCATATCCTTGAAGGACAAGCAGGCCGTGACACGGCTCCTGCTCGCCTCCGGCGCGGACATCGGCGAAATCAACTGTGTCAGGAAACACCTCTCGGCTATTAAGGGCGGCAGGCTCGCGGTCGCGGCCTACCCGGCTCAGGTGGCGAGCCTCATCATATCCGACGTGCTCGGCGACGACATCGGCGTGATCGCATCCGGGCCGACCGCGCCTGACGAGACGACGTACCTCCAGGCGAAAGAGATACTCCAGATACGCGGCGTGTACGGACGTCTTCCGGATGGCGTGAAGGAACTGCTCGACAAGGGCGTACGAGGCGACCTGCCGGAGACGCCCAAGCCGGAGGCCGAGACCTTCGCGCGCGTCCGGAACGTCGTCGCCGCGTCCAACCTCGCCGCGCTCCGGAAGGCGGAGGAGGTCGCGGGCTACCTCGGCTACGACGCATACATCCTCGACTCCGAAGTACACGGCGAGGCGCGCGAGGTCGCCTGGCGGCTCGCGGAGGACGCGCTGAAGCTCAGGGGCCAGGGTATAGACCGGCCCGCCTGCATCATTGTAGGCGGCGAGACGACGGTCACAGTCCGGGGCGCGGGCAAGGGCGGCAGGAACCAGGAACAGGCGCTCGCCTTCGCCATGAAGGTGCGCGGCGAGGACGGCATAGCCGCGCTCTTCGCGGGGACGGACGGCACGGACGGGCCGACGGACGCGGCAGGCGCATTCGCGGACGGTTCGGCCGTCGAGCGGGGCTGGCGGATGGGGCTGCGCGCGGAGGCCAACCTGCTGGACAACGACTCGTACCACTTCTTCGAGATGACCGGCGACCTCTTCGTCACCGGGCCGACCGGGACGAACGTCATGGATATTGGGGTGATTCTGATAAGGTGACAGTGCTTGACCTTCTGATGCCAACCTCACTCACTACAACCTGCCTGATAACCACGCCTATAAAGAAAACTACACTATTTTTAGCTGAACTGTATTTTTACCCTTGACAAATCAATTCCAATATGAGAATGTTTCTAACAAGAGTTTGAACAAAGTCTTTGGAGGGTTCAATGGAAGGCAAGACAGTTTTCAAGATGACACCGCAGAGGGCAGCCATCCTCGAATACCTGGACGGCAACACCTCCCACCCTTCGGCCGAGGACATATACTCGGCCATCCAGAAGAAGTACCCGATGATGTCTTTCGCCACCGTCTACAACACGCTCGAGGCGTTGAAGGCGAAGGGCATGCTCTGGGAGCTGAACATAGACGACCAGAGGAAACGCTACGACCCGAACACCAAGCTCCACCACCACCTCATCTGCGAGAAATGCCGCGCGGTAGTGGACATCTTCAAGGATTTCGACCTGACCGTCCCGGCGGATATAGCCCAGGGCTTCATGATAACCGGCAAGCACGTCGAGTTCTACGGCCTCTGCCCGGACTGCGCCAAGAACGGTTGACTTCAACAAGACACACAACAGAACCGCCTGGTCCGCCCGGCGGTTTTTTCGGGGGCCAATCAGGACAATATTAATCCTGTATGATGGTCAGGTACACGACAGGGAGGTAATGGATGTACTTGACAGGTATGCGTAAGTATGGGGAAACTGGCGGGATTCGGGCAAGGAGGGTATAATAAAAATGTACGAATGCAGGCTGTGTGGTTTTACCTACCACGAGACTTCGGCAAACAAGAGCTTTTCGGAACTTGGCGAGGAGTACAGGTGCCCGCTATGCGGCGCCGCGAAGGGCGCGTTCGCGCAGGCCAGCTTCGGCGGGAAGCCGGTACAGCTGCCGGCGGGGCACGCTTAGGGCGACATGTTGTCAGGGGCCGGGTTGTGTGATGAAATCCGGCGGGTATGGCAGGGTAACTGAAAGTTTAGGACCCTTTCAAGAGGAGGAGAGATGGAAAAGGAAGTCAATTACGAGTACGGGGTGGTGCAGGGGTTTGCACTCTCGGCGCTGTTCTGGGGGGTAATCGGGGTGCTAATCGGCATCCTCATATCCTTCCAGCTGGTCTACCCGGAGCTTAACTTCGCGCCGTGGCTGACCTACGGGCGGCTCAGGGTGGTGCACACCAACGGCCTTGCCTTCGGGTTCGGCCTCGGGGCGATATTCGGGATGTTCTACTACATAACGCAGAGGCTCGCAAAGGCGCCGCTGCCTTTCCCCAAGCTCGCCCGGGTACACCTGTGGCTGTTCAACGCCGCCATCGCGGCCGCAGCGGTCACGCTGCTCCTCGGGTACTCGCAGGCGAAGGAGTACGCGGAGCTTGAGTGGCCGCTCGACATCGGCGTCGTCGTAATCTGGGTGATGTTCGCGGTGAACATTATCGGGACGATACTGAACCGCAAGGAAAAGCAGATGTACGTCTCGCTCTGGTACATCCTCGCTACCATCGTCACCGTCGCGGTGCTCTACATCCTCAACAACCTCGCGATACCGGTCGGGCTTCTCAAGTCCTACTCGGTCTACGCGGGCGTGGACGACGCGAACGTCCAGTGGTGGTACGGCCACAACGCGGTCGGCTTCGTCTTCACCACGCCCATCCTCGCGATGTTCTACTACGTCCTGCCCAAGGCCACCGGCGCCCCGATATTCTCGCACAGGCTCTCGATCATCGGCTTCTGGGCGCTCATATTCGGGTACCTCTGGACGGGCGCGCACCACCTCGTATACACCCCGGTGCCGGACTGGATCCAGACCACCGCGATAGTCTTCTCGATATTCCTCATCGCCCCGTCCTGGGCCTCGGTCGTCAACGGCTACTACACGATGAACGGCCGCTGGGACCAGATGAGGAGCAACTACCTCATAAAGTTCCTGATACTCGGAATCACGTTCTACGGACTCCAGACGATACAGGGCCCGTCCCAGGCGATACGCGCGGTGTCGCAGGTGATGCACTACACCGACTACCTGCCCGGCCACGTCCACATGGGGACGATGGGCTGGGTCGCGCTGACCGCCTCGGCCGCAATCTACTATGTCATCGAGAGGGTCTACAAGACCGAGGTATACAGCGTGCCGCTGGCGAACGCGCACTTCTGGCTCGCGCTCATCGGCCAGCTGATATTCTCGGTGACGATGTGGTTCACCGGCCTTCAGCAGGGCCTGATGATGATGCAGAGGAACGCGGACGGGACGCTCGCGCACACCTTCATGGAGGCGCTCAAGCTCAACTACCCGTTCTGGATTATGAGGGGAGTCGGAGGGGTGATATTCTTCCTTGGCTTCGCCATATTCGTCTATAACATCCTCATGACCATACAGAAGGGCAAGAGGCTTGGGGCCGCGGCCGCCTGAGACCGATTACCCTTGAGAGGAGAAAGCCAATGAACGTATATTCAAGACCCATAGTGTTTCTCGTCCTGGCGATAGTAGTGATCTCGGTCGGTACTCTCGTCACCACATTCATTCCGCTGTTCGCGAAGACGACCTCGACGCCGATAGACGGCATCAAGCCTTACACCGCGCTGGAGCTTGCCGGGCGCGACATCTACGTCCGCGAGGGCTGCAACAACTGCCACACCCAGACCGTCCGTCCGCTGAAGTTCGAGACCGACCGCTACGGCGACTACTCGAGGGGCGGCGAGTTCGTGTACGACAGGCCGTTCCTCTGGGGCTCCAAGAGGACCGGCCCGGACCTGGCGAGAGAAGGCGGTAGGTACCCGGACGCATGGCATTACCAGCACTTCAAGGACCCGCGCGCCCTCGTCCCGGACTCGAACATGCCTGCCTACGGCTGGCTGGAGGACACGCAGGTCGACCCGGCCGTGGCCGAGAAGAAGATGGCGGCGCTCGGCTTCCCGTATACCGCGGACGAGATAACCGCGCTTAACGGCAAGACGGAGATGGACGCGATGGTCGCGTACATGCAGAAGCTCGGCCGCGACTTCAAGGAGATAATGGCCGCGAAGAACGCGCAGGCGGCAATGCCCGCCTCGGCACTGTCCAACCCCTACGCTGGCAACAAGTCGGCCATCGAGGAGGGCGACGACATCTTCGAAGTCAACTGCGCCTCGTGCCACGGCAAGGACCTCAAGGGCGGCATAGGCGCGGACCTGACCGCGGCCTCGCTCAAGTTCGGCGGCACGGACGCGGACCTCTATGCGAGCATAACGGGCGGCCGTCCGGGCGGGATGCCCCCGTTCAAGGACGCGCTCGGAGACGACAAGGTATGGCGGGTCGTGAGCTTCATACAGTACGTACGGGGCGGCGGTGAAGAGGCCAAAGAGGCCGGGCACGGCGGGCACCACTAATTATGTCTTTGCGAGCGAAGCGAAGCAATCTCCTCAATTTGGAGGAGATTGCCGCGTCGCCGGAGCCTGCCCTGAGCGTAGCTGAAGGGGCTCCTCGCAATGACAGCGACAAGGAGATACTGATATGGAAGCGACCTGGCAGGCGATAGCATACGTTGGGTTTACGGTGGCGATGGCGGCTGTGATAGCCGGGATGGCTTACTACTACTACGTCGGCTCCGGCAAGGAGACCAGCGAGGACCCCGCGCACGCGATGATGGAAGACGAGGACTGAGGGAGCGGCGCTCCCTCTCCCCCTGCCTGTTTAATGGGAGGTGAGGGCAAAAAGCACATAACGCCCCCTGCCCCCTCTTATCTTAAGAGGGGGTATGAGATGGTACTTGAACCGGATATTACACCCGCACGGAGGGAAGATAAATGGAAGATTACGACGGCATACAGGAAAGGCAGGACACGAGCAGGAGGCTCCCAGCGGGCTGGCTCCTGTTCTTCATAGGCGTCATCGCCTGGGGTGTCTACTACACCTTCGTCCACGTCCCGATCGGGACCTGGTCGCAGTACCAGGCATACGACGAGGAGGCAGGCGCGGCCGCGCCCGCCATGACGGCATCGGCGACCATAAACATACCGCCGGCCGCCAACCCGTTCAAGGGCCAGGTGGAGGAGATAGCAGAGGGCAGGAAGCATTACTCCGAGATGTGCGCCTCCTGCCACGGCGAGGACGGAAAGGGCGGAATGGGCCCGGGCATCGTCGGCCCGCAGTACGTCTACGGCGGCGGCGACGGCGAGCTGTACACGTCGGTCATGGACGGCAGGCCCGGCGGGATGCCCCCGTTCAAAGACTCCCTCGGCGAAAAGAAGACGTGGGAGACGCTGGCGTACGTGGAGAGCCTGAAGAAATAATATCCCCCTCCCCCAGCCCCTCCCGCGAGGGGAGGGGAGTTAAATGGAATAGAAGTTCTTGGGCCGTACCGCCCCGCGCTAAGGCTCGATACGACCTCGCCTAAGCGGTGGGGCCACCCTTACAAGAAGGCGGGACTTTATGAGATCCCCCGGCATCCAGAGGTGGCGGAAGGCGGCGGTGGCGGTCCAGGCCGCGCTCGTTGTCGGCCTGCCTTTCGTCAGGCTCGGCGGGGAGAGCGCGCTCCGGTTCGACGTCCCGACGTTCAGGCTGTTCTTCTTCGGGGCCACGCTCGCGGCCGGGGAGTACTTCATACTTCTGGTCGGCTCGCTCCTGTTCCTGCTCGGCGTGATAACCGTAACGCTGGTATTCGGCAGGGTCTGGTGCGGCTGGCTTTGCCCGCAGACCGCGCTGATGGAGATAGTAGACATAGTAAAGGGGGCCTTGTCAGTCGGTGGCAAGGCCCCTTCCGCTTCCGGGTATGCGCGCAGGGCTGTGTACCACCTGTTCCTCGCGGCGCTCGCGCTGCTCGTATCGGTCAACCTGACCTGGTACTTCGTCTCGCCATACGAGATGTTGCCGGGTCTGATGCGGGGCGAGGTTGGGCGGCTGACCGTCTGGTGTGTCGGCGTATTCTGGGCGGCGCTGATGCTCCAGTTCGAGCTGCTCGGGCGGAGGTTCTGCGCTACCATATGCCCCTACGCGAAGATGCAGGACGTCCTGATGGACAGCCACAGCCTGACTATCGGGTTCGATACGTCCCGCAGGGACGACTGCATGGGCTGCGACCTCTGCGTCAGGGCGTGCCCGACAGGTATAGACATCAAGGCGGGGCCGCAGGTGCAGTGCGTAGGGTGCGCGCGCTGCATAGACGCCTGCGTGAAGGTCAAGTCGAGGAAGGGCGGGACCTCGCTGGTTGGCTACATGTTCGGGACGCCCACGGGGCGTTTCCGGGACGCGCTGACGTTCAAGTCGATCGCGCTCACGGCGGTCATCGCCGGCGTCGGCGTCCTGACCGCGGCTGTGTACTCGGGCAGTCCGGACGTCGAGGTAAGCGCGGTCAGGCTCTCCGGCGCCGCATGCCGCGTCGCGCCGGACGGGGGCAGGGTCGCTCCGTACCGCCTGGAGCTGGCAAACAGGGGCGGCGCGGACGTCTCGCTCTCGCTCTCCGTATCCGGGATGGACGGCGCGATACTTGCCGCGCCGGAGAACCCGGTAACGGTCGCCGGCAACGGGCGAAGGACGATGGCCGTGTTCGTAAAAGCACCGGCCGGAGTCACCGGAAAGACACCGGTCAGGATAGTTATCTCCGCGACGGACCCGAAGTCCGGCGCGGCGGCCGAGGCGCGGACGAGCTTCTTCTGTCCGTAAGAACATATACCCCCGCCTTTTTGTAAAAAGGCGGCCCAAAAACTTTTAAAAGTTCTTTGGCCGCTTTCTTACAAGAAAGCGGGACTTGCTTCTGGTCCAGAGGTTCAATGGCTACTTTAGAACAGCATATAGACACAACCGCGGCCCCGGCCGCGCTCGTCTGCGACCACTGCGACCACTGCGGCCTCCCGGTCCGGAAGGGCGAGGAGGTGTACGACACCGTGGACGGGACGCCCCGCGTCTTTTGTTGCGGCGGGTGCAAGGGGATTTACAGCATGATAGTCGAGTCCGGCCTCGGCGACTTCTACAGGAACAGGCAGTGGTGTTCCCCCGGAGTCCCCAAGGGCGTATTCGACACGGGCGAGCATGCGGAGCCGGACGCAAGGCCGGTCCTCTCCGAGGACGGCCTCGCCGAGGAGACGTTCTTCATAGAGGGCATACGCTGCGCCTCCTGCGTCTGGCTTAACGAGAAGACGCTGGAGAGGACGCCAGGCGTCGTGTCCGCGCGCGTCAACTACGGCACGCACCGGGCGGCCGTATCGTGGGACCCGGCCGTAACCTCGGCTAAGGACATAATGGCGAGGGTGCGCTCGATAGGCTACCTCGCCAGGCCTTACGAGCAGAAGGAGTCCGAGGCGCTCGCGGCGAGGGAGGGCCGCGACCTGCTCCTGAGGTTCGGCACGGCCGCCTTCTTCTCGATGAACCTTATGCTTTACACGACGGCGCTTTACGCGGGCTACTTCCAGGGCATCGAGCCCGGGCCCAAGTTCCTGCTCGGCCTCCTGTCCTGGGCGATGGCGACGCCGGTGCTGTTTTACTGCGGCTGGCCGTTCGTCTCCGGGGCGGTACGGAGCATACGCGCGGGCGCGCCGGGCATGGACGCGCTCATCACTATGGGCGCGGGCAGCGCGTACTTCTACAGCATCTACGCCGTGCTTACGTCCGGCGAGGTCTACTTCGACACCTCGTCGATGATCATAACGCTCATCCTGCTCGGCCGGATATTCGAGAACCAGGCGAGGCGGCGGGCCTCGGACGCGGTCGCCCGGCTGTACAGCCTCGCGCCCAAGGAGGCGCGGGTCGTCCGGGACGGCGTGCGTACCATGGTCGCGCTTTCGGAGGTCGTGCGCGGAGACCTGGTCGAGGTCCGGCCCGGCGAGCGCATTCCCGCCGACGGTTACGTGACCGAGGGCGTCACCTCCGTGGACGAGTCGATGATAACCGGCGAGTCGAAGCCTGCCGGCAAGGCCCCGGGCGACGCCGTCACCGGGGCGACGATGAACATCGAGGGCGGTATTATATTCGCGGTCACTGCCGTCGGGGCCGAGTCCGTCCTGTCCCAGATTATCCGGCTCGTGGACGACGCCCAGGCGAACCGCGCGCCGGTGCAGAGGCTCGCGGACAGGGTATCCTCTGTCTTCGTGCCGCTCGTCCTGATAATGGGCGCGGCTACGTTTTCCTACTGGTACTGGTTTGCCGCAGCCGGAGGCTTCACGCCCGCGCTGGTGAACGCCATCACTGTGCTTGTAATCGCATGCCCGTGCGCACTCGGCCTGGCGACTCCGACCGCGGTCCTGGTCTGCACCGGGGTCGCGGCCTCGCGTGGGATACTCGTAAAAGGCGGCGACGTCCTCGAACGGATGAAGCGCGTGGACACGGTCATCTTCGACAAGACCGGGACGCTTACGCACGGCCGGATGACGGTACAGGACGTCGTCCCGGCGGATGGCGCGGACTCCGCCCGCGTGCTGTCCGTCGCGGCATCCGCCGAGGAGGCCTCCGAGCACCCGGTGGGCAGGGCTATATACAACGCAGCCGTGTCGGGAGGGCTTCCGCTCCCGGCCCGCATCGGCTATACCGCGTTCCCCGGCGAGGGCTGCTCGTCATCCGTCGGGGGCGAGGTCGCGGTCGTCGGGAAGCGGCCGCTCCTTGTCTCGTGCGGTGTAGCCGTCCCGGACTTTTTAACCGGCGAGGCGGAGCGGCTGGAGGCGGCTGGCAACACAGTGGTGTTCGCCTCGCACGCGGGCGTCTGCATCGGCATAATCGCGATCGCGGACGAGGTGCGCGCGGACTCTCCGGAGTCGGTGAGGCGGCTCAGGGCGATGGGGGTGCGCACCCTCCTCGTTACCGGTGACAACGAACGCACGGCAAAGGCGATAGCGGACTTATGCGGCGTGGACGAGGTGTACTCAGGACAGTCCCCCGCGGACAAGGCCGCATTGGTGAAGCGCCTGAAAGCCGGGCGCCGCTCGGTGGCTGTCGTAGGAGACGGCATCAACGACGCACCCGCGCTTTCGGCGGCCGACGTCGGCTTCGCCGTCGGGCGCGGCTCGGACATCGCCATAGAGTCGGCGGACGTCGTGCTGCTCGGCGACAGCCCGCTCGGCGTGGCGGCCGCCCTGACGCTCGCGAAGCGCGGCTTCCGCATCATATACCAGAACCTGTTCTGGGCGTTCTTCTACAACGTCATGTCGCTCCCGCTCGCGGCGGCGGGGATAGTCTCTCCCATCGTCGCGGCGGCGGCGATGGCGCTGTCGTCCGTGAGCGTCGTCGGCAACTCACTCAGGATAAAAAGGATACCACTCTGATGCTCGACTCGATGGTCCCGCTGATAATCATATCCCTCGCGTTCGGCCTGGCCGCCTGGCTCATATTCATGTGGGCGGTAAAGACCGGCCAGTTCGACGACATCGAGGGGCCCAAGCACCGCATGCTGGACGACGACGACGAGGTGCGGCGGGATGGCGGCGGGGGGAAGAAGGAGGATAAGGACGATAAGTAGTTAATGTAGGGGCGGGTCCCCGTGCCCGCCCTCTTTGCCTTGGTATTCTGAGCGAAGCGAAGAATCTGTTTGTCGGTTGTAGCTGCCCGATTCATCGGGCGCATTTTAAGAAGGGCGGGCACAGGGACCCGCCCCTACATAAGAGAAGAGGTAACCAGATGAAAAAGACAGCCGCATCGGCCGCGCTCGCGGCCATACTCACGCTGACTCTCGCATTCACAGGCTGCAAGGCCAAGGAGCCCGAGCAGGCGGCCCCGGCGGCGGCCGAGGCCCCGGCGCCCGCCTCGGCGCCGCTTGCGGCCACTATAGCCCTCAAGTACGCCCCGGACCCGCCGGTCGCGCTCAAGGACACCGCGTTCACCATAAACGTAACCGGCGCGGACGGCAAGCCGTTGCCCGGCGCGACAGTAATGCTCGACCTCTCTATGCCGGGCATGTACCACGGCGAGAACAGGCCTGTCCTCGCGGAGACCGCGCCGGGCGTCTACGAGGGCAAGGGCATTCTCACGATGGGCGGCGGCTGGCTCGCGAAGGTCGAGGTCACGCACGAATGCTCGACCGCTGCCAGCGAGTTCAGGTTCGACGCGGTAGACAAGTAGATGCCGCCCGTGACCGAATACCTGGCCGTCCTGACCACCGGGTTCCTCGGCGGCGCGCACTGCATCGGCATGTGCGGCGGCTTCGTCCTGATGTACTCGGTCGAGGCCTCCGGCGGGACGTCCAACTGGTATGCGCACCTGACGTACAACATGGGCCGCATCCTGACCTACAGCCTGGTCGGCGGATTCATGGGCTGGGTGGGCTCGTTCGTCGAGGCGGCGGGCCGCATAAAAGGCGTGCAGGGGCTCGCGCTCATCGTCGCGGGTTTCTTCATGGTGCTGATGGGCCTGAACCTCATGGGCGTGCTCGGGCGTCGGGACGCGCTCGACTCCTCGGGGCTTACCGGGCTTGGCGCGTTCCGGTCCGCGTTCAGGAGCCTCGTCGGCTCGGGCGGGCCGCTGTCCATGCTCCCTCTCGGCCTGCTACTAGGCCTTGTGCCCTGCGGCCTGTCGTACACGATGGAGATAAAGGCGGCCTCGTCCGGCGGCTTCTGGCAGGGGTTCACGCTTATGACCGTATTCGGGCTCGGCACAGTGCCCGCGATGGCGGGCTTCGGGTTCTTCTCATCGTACCTGACAGGCCGCCTGAAGGACAGGATATACAGGCTCGCGGCGGCGATGGTCATACTCCTTGGCGTGCAGGCGTTCCTGCGCGGGCTGGCATCCAGCGGCATCGTACCGCACTGGATATTCTGGTAGCCAGCCGGCGGTTGGCCTGATGTTGTGACTTGACAGTTTGCGAATAACTTATTAAACCTATTGACAATAGGGCTTCATGCGGTTATCATCTGTCGTTAACAGGACGACTATAATCCGATATGGAGGCCGCCGGTACGGCAGGCTCCGATTGCCAGGACACCATGAAGAAGTCAGTGTTCCACATCCACAAGGAGGACGACAATGTCAAGGATTGAAGAGCTGAACAAGACGCTGGCGCGGCTTCAGGCAAGCTCCAGCGACATAGAGGCGTGCGCCGTGGTATCCGAGGACGGGCTTATCATAGCAAGCTCGCTCCCGCAGTCGGTCGAGGAGGGCATGATAGCCGCGATGAGCGCGGCGATGCTGTCCATGGGCGAGCGCATATCGGTCGAGCTGAAGAGGGGCAACCTCGAGCAGCTCTACGTCAAGGGCGACAACGGCTACTTCCTGTCCATGCACGCGGGCCCGCATGCGGTGCTCATCGCGATGGCCCGGAAGGACGCGAAGCTCGGGCTTATATTCTTCGACCTCGGCAAGGCCGCGGAGGAGACGAAGAACCTGTTGTCATGACCTACCCCCCAACAAGACGAGGTGTTTAAATGATTTCCCTATACGACAAAGGTGAGCACAAGAACGTCTTCTTCGACGACCTCACCTCGGGCCAGATGGTGCAGGCCAACCAGCACGTAATATTCCACGGAAACGAGGGCATCGTACTCGACCCGGGCGGCCACAAGGTCTACACGAAGCTCTTCTCCCAGCTTCCCGGCGTGATGAAGATAAACGACCTGAAGCACGTCTTCTTCAGCCACCAGGACCCGGACATCATCGCCGCCGCGAACGGCTGGCTGATGGTCACGGACGCGCAGGCATACCTGTCCGCGCTCTGGATGCGGTTCATACCGCACTTCGGCGTGGACGAGAAGGTGACCGAACGCATTAAGCCGATACCGGACGAGGGGCTGACCATCTCGCTCGGCGGCTCGCCGCTGAAGTTCATACCGGCCCACTTCCTGCACTCCTGCGGGAACTTCCACGTCTACGACCCGGTCTCTAAGATATTTTACACGGGCGACCTCGGGGCCTCGCTCGGCCAGACCTACTCGAAGGTCGAGGACTTCGACTCGCACGTCCAGTACATGGAGGGCTTCCACAAGAGGTACATGCCTGCGACCAAGGCGCTGAAGATGTGGGCGAAGACCGCCCGGACGCTCGACATCGAGATGATAGCCCCGCAGCACGGCGCGGTCTTCCCGACGCGGGAGCTGTCCGTGAGGTTCATAGACTGGATAGACGGCCTTGAATGCGGCGTGGACATCATGGGAGACTCGTTCCCGGTGCCCGCGTAAGCAAGAAAGCAGGCGGCACTATGATAGCGCACCCCCACATAAAGCTCTCGCGGGTCATCATGGGCCTTTCGTCCGCGCTCGACCTGGTGAACCAGTTCGTGGTCAACCACCACAGGCAGGTAACGGGCTTCGCCGGGAAGATAGCCGACGAGATGGGCCTGCCCGACAGCGAGATGAGCGACCTGGCCATAGCCTCCGCCCTGCACGACATCGGCGCGGTCTCGTTCAACGAGCGATTCGAGATGACGTTCAACGCCACCGGCCTTCAGAAGCACGCGGAACTCGGGTACCTGCTCCTTAAAGACTTCACGCCTTTCCGGCAGGCGGCCCGGATGATAAGGTGCCACCACATCCCCTGGGACCACGGCAACGGGAGCGAGTACAAGGGGAAGCCGGTGCCACTCGGCGGCCACATAATACACCTTGCGGACAGGGCGGCCGTCCTGCTGGACAACCGGGGCCACGTCCTGACGCAGGTGGACGGCGTGCGCGACGCGATACTGCGGGAGAAGGGCAACATGTTCCACCCGGACGTGGTGGACGCGTTCATGCGGGTCTCGGCCAGGGAGTTCTTCTGGCTCGACTCGATGTACATGGAGGACGGCATACTCGACATAAAGAGCGGCGGCGTGGCATGGAACGAGGAACTCGACCTCGGGATGCTGCTCAAGTTCTCGGAGATGTTCAGGAAGATAATAGACTTCAGGAGCACGCACACGGCCGCTCACTCCAAGAGCGTCGCGGCGGTCTCGGAGGAGCTTGCGCGGATGACGGGCTTCTCCGAGTACGAGTGCCGGATGATAAGGACGGCGGGCAACCTCCACGACCTGGGCAAGCTCGCGGTGCCGGTCGAGGTGCTCGACAAGCCGGGCCCGCTGGACAAGCAGGAGCGCGACATAATGAAGTGCCACGTCTACCATACGCACAGGGTCCTGAGCACGATAAGCGGGATGGACCCGGTGATGGAGGCCGTCAACGCCTGGGCGTCTTTCCACCACGAGTGCCTCGACGGCACGGGCTACCCGTTCCACCACGTGGGCGACGTCATACCGCTCGGCTCAAGGATACTCGCGGTCGCGGACGTGTTCTCCGCGCTGATGCAGGACAGGCCCTACCGGCCGGCGATGCCGCGCGGCGACGCGCACGACCTTATGTCGAGGATGTCGTCCGTCAGGAAGCTGGACCGGCACCTGGTCGGTCTGGTCGAGAGGGAGTACGACAGGCTGTACAACGCATGCCGGAAGGCCGAGGCCTCCGCGCACAGGGAGTTCGACGACGTGAGGGCGGAGGCCGCGGGCACGAGGGCCGCGGGCGCCGCCTGACCCAGGCCGCGGGAGGACAGATGGGTAACAGAAAAGACCTGGGGCTTCTGCTCCTGGAGCTCGAAGGCTGGGGGAGGGCCTCGCTCGGGCCGGGATACGCCGTGACGTCCGGGGCCGAGGCGGTCGCGTCAGTGTTCGGGTGCGCGTCCCCGGCCTGTATCCTCGACTGCCTGGAAGACGGCGCGCGCGCGCAGTTCGAGGCGGACGCGGCCGAGACTGGCGTGTCCGGGGTATCGACCGGCGCGTACATATCCGCCTCCGGCGTCCCGATAGAGGTGCTTATCGCCGGGCGCGAGGGCGGGCACGACGTCTTCTTCCGTTCGATGGAGGGCAGGGTCCGCTCGCTGGAGAGCCTCGCGCTCTTCTACAGGAACTTCCTCACCACCCCGACCGCCATGTGCTACACAGACAGGGACGGCAACATCCTGGAGGCGAACCGCGCCTTCCTCGACTTCTACGGCTATGCCATGGACGAGGTCAGGGGCAGGAACCCGAGGATACTCAAGTCCGGCCGCCAGTCGCCTGAGGTCTACCGGGACATGTGGGAGATGATTTCCGACCCCGCCGTGGGCAGCTGGACCGGCGAGGTCGTCAACCGGAAGAAGGACGGGACCGAGGTGACGGTGCTCCTGACCATATCCGCCGTCAGGCGGTGGGGCGGCGAGTTCATCGGGTACATAGCGAGCGCGACCGACATCTCCCGGCAGAAGCGGCTCGAGGCGGAGATACTCTCGTACAACGCTGAGCTGTCCGAGATGAGCCGGCTGAAGAGCGACCTGATGGCGATAACCAGCCACGACCTGAAGGCCCCCCTGAACTCGATGATAAGCCGGGCAAATTTAATGCTGGACCTTGCCGGGCGGATGACGCCCGGCGAGCTGAAGGACCACCTGGAGCGCATAGTCGCGGCCGGGATGCGGATGACCGCATTCATAAACGACCTGCTCGACCTGGAGAAGCTGGAGTCCGGGAACGTCGGCCTCAACACGTCGAGGCTGCACCTCGACTACTCGCTCGCGCTCTGCGCCGACACGGTGTCGGCCAGCGCGGCGGCGGCGGGCGTGGCGGTCAGGACGCGTGTCACCGGCAGCCCGAGGCCGGTCGTCGCGGACGCGGTCAAGATGGAGCAGGTGTTCATGAACCTGCTCTCGAACGCGCTCAAGTTCTCGCCGCCCGGCTCGGAGGTCGAGGCGGTGTACCACCAGTCCGAGGACGGCTCCGTGCGCGTCACCATACTAGACCGGGGGCCGGGCATACCGGACGAGGACCTGGGCGCGATATTCGACAGGTTCTACCAGGCGAAGAAGGGCGCGAACGTCCCCAAGCGGGGCTTCGGCGCGGGCGTCGGCCTCGGCCTCAGCATCGTGAGGCAGATAGTAGAACTGCACGGCGGGGCGGTGAGCGCCCGGAACAGGGAGGGCGGCGGCTGCGAGTTCGCCGTCGAGCTTCCGGCCAGGTGCTCCGTAAGCTCCGGCCGCGACGTCGCGGTCATGGTGCACGACCCTGACGCATGCATCTTCGGTTATGTCGAGGGGCCGCTGAAGGGCAAGGGCGCGTCCTGCTTCATCACGAAGACGCCGGACGAGGCGAGGCGCGTATTCGAGTACGAGAGGCCGGACATCGTCATAGTCCGGCACGAGGCGCTCGGCCCCGAGATGGCCGGGTTCCTGTCCGGCGTAATGGCGGCGGCCCGGCGGCCGGTGGTCGTCAACATCACGGACGGCGAAGGGCACGCCGGGGATGCAATTTACGACCTGACCCTCACCGCCCCGGTCGCTGATGTCGAGGTCTACGAACTACTCCGGGACGTGCAGGCGGGCCCGGCCTTATGACGGAGGCTCCATGAGCTACAGAGTTATGATAATTGACGACGACGAGTCCACCCACGAGGTGCTCGGCCAGTACCTGCGGCTCTCCGGCTACTCCGTCATGGACGCGATGAACGCGCTCGAGGGCCTTTCGATGCTGGAGGAGACGCCGCCGGACCTTGTCCTGCTCGACGTCCAGATGCCGGAGATGGACGGGTTCCAGGCGATGGAGCTTATCCGCAGGGACAAGGGGCTCAGGGACATACCGGTCATCTTCCTGACCAGCCTCGACCGATACAACCTGAAGGTGAAGGGGCTGGAGCTCGGGGCCGAGGACTACGTCGTGAAGCCGTTCAACAAGGCGGAGCTGATGGCCCGCGTAAAGGCGGCGCTCAGGCGGAGTTCGAGGTACAGGCGGATAGAGGGCGCGATGGAGGGCAGGCTGTCGGACATCAGCCTGTCCGAGCTGCTCCAGACGCTGGAGATGGGCAGGAAGACCGCGAGGATTAACCTGAAGGACATGGACGGCGACGTCTACCTTGCGGACGGCATGCTTGCCGGGGCGAGGCAGGGCGCGTCCCGGGGGGCGCAGGCGATGTACCGCCTGTTGTACCTCGAGTCCGGCTCGTTCGCCGTGTTTTTCGATACCGCCCCCCCGGAGAGAGGTGACGGGCCCGAGTCCGTGCAGTCGCTCCTGATGGGGGCGGTGACGTATGTGGACGAGCTGAAGCTCGTCCTGTCCGTCTTCCCGCCCGGAAGCCCCGTCGTCGAGGCGGTAAAGGGCGCGTCGCTTCCCGCCGGGCTTGCCGCGCTGGCCGGGATGCTTCCCGCCCCGCTGGCCGACGTCGCGGTGCTCATGGAGGGCGACCTCAAGGACAACGCGTCGCTTCTCGCGGACGCGTACCGAGACGGACTGATAAAGTTGGCGGCATAGCCTGTCAAAAGTTTCTGGGCCGGACCGCCCCGCGCTAAGGCTCGACAAGACCTCACCTAAGCGGTGGGGACCCCCTTTACAAAAAGGCGGGATTTCCGATTTTGATTTTCTTACACGGAGACTAATTTAATGGGCAAGGTTATTACGATAGCCAGCCAGAAGGGCGGAGTCGGCAAGACGACCACGGCGCTCAACCTGGGCTACAGCCTGAGCAGGTTCGGCAACAGGGTGCTTCTTGTGGACGGGGACCCGCAGGGCGGGATAACGGTCGCGACGAACCTCAGGAAGCGGACGGAGCTGGGCCTGAAGGACGTGATGAAGGACGGCGTGCCGCCATCTCAAATCGTGATGCAGACCAGGGACAACACGCTGGCGGTCGCGGGTGTCGGTACGATGACGCCGGACGAGGTGCTGATGTTCGAGGACTGGGCGCGTAACGGCGCGCTCGGCCGGGCGGTGCGGGAGACCGCGTCCGCGTTCGACTATGTCATAATAGACGCCCCGGCCGGAGTTGGCGGCATCGTCACCTCGTTCCTCTCGGCGAGCGACTCCGTGATACTTGTCGTTGTGTCGAGGACGCTGTCGCTCAAGACTCTGCCGTCGTTTCTGAACCTCGTCGGATGGGTAAAGGAGAATATGAACCCGGCGCTCCGGCTCGAAGGTGTCGCCCTGACGATGATCGACGGCAGGAACCAGTCCGAGACCCAGATTTTCGGCGAGCTGATGGACAGCCTGCCGGAGGAGATATTCTTCAAGACGACCATCCCGTACGACGAGTCGTTCGAGAAGGCGAGCATGCGCTCGGTGCCGGTCGCGCTCCTCCAGTCCGGCCATGAGGCGGCGAAGCATTACATGGACCTCGCGATGGAGCTGAAGCAGCGCGAGCTGAACCAGGGGGGAGGTGCGGACGATGAGCCTGTTACAGGACTCTTCTGAGATAAAGGAGGCCGCGAGGCTTATCGCGGGCCTCCTCGGCGCGAAGCCCGCACAGGCGGAGGCCGCCCCGTCCGCGCCCGCGCCCGCGCCCGCGGCTGAGGCGCCGCGCCCCGCGCCTGTACAGGCGGCGCCCGCGCCGGCTGTCGCCTCGCCGCCGCCCGTTCCGGAAATGCCCGTATCCGCGCCTCCGGCCGTGGCTGCTCCTGCGCCTCCCGCACCCGCACCCGCATCCGCACCAGCCCATGTCCAGGCCGCTCCGCTGCCCGAGGCGGAGTTCAGGGGCGACCGCCTTGAGAACGCGCTTTCCGCGCTTTGCAGGCGGGCTGGCTTTGCCGGCGCGGTCGTCGCGGACAGGAGCGGCCTCGCCCTCGCGCTGTACAACAGCCCGGTGGACGGCGGCCTGCTCGCGGCGTTCACGTCGGTGCTCGGCGACGCGCTGGAGAAGGCGGGCCCCATGCTCGGCCAGACCGGCGCGGAGAACATCTCGATGGACATCAACTACACGGACAAGGTGGTGCTCCGGCGGTTCAACATAGACAACAGGCCCTACTTCCTCATGGTGCTCTGCCCGCAGACGGTCGAGGAGCGCAGCGAGATAGAGGTCTCGATCGACGAGATAGCGTCCATCATGACCGCGAGCTGAGGGCCGGCCGACCGGCACTTACGTGTCGCCCCGTGCTTGACACGGGGTCCAGGAAGTTAGACTATTATGGATTCCTGTTGACTCTCGCCCTGGAAAATTATATATTCCATTCCTGCATGTCTTACTGACGGGGGAGCCGGATGGCGGACTTGATTATCATAGTCGACGACGACGACGAGGTACTCGGCGGTCTTAAGGAGACGCTCGCGGGCGCGGGCTACAACGTTGCCGCGTTCGGCTCCGGCTCCGACGTCCTGGAGTACGCCGCGTCGCACGAGCCGCGGCTGGTAATCTCGGACATCGTGATGCCGGAGATGGGCGGCTTCGACCTGAAGGAGCAGTACGGGGCGGCCTTCCCGGGCCGGGCGACGCCCTTCGTCTTCATGTCGTCTCTCACGGACCCGGTCGTCATGGTAAAGGGCCTCGACTCGGGCGCCGAAGACTACCTGGTCAAGCCGGTCCACCCGGAGGTCATGAAGGCCAAGGTGCGCTCGATACTCGGCCGCAAGGCCGCATGCCTCACGCCCATCTTCCACGGCGACCTCGCCAGGTACCCGTTCGTCAAGCTGATGCAGTTCTGCGAGCTTAAAGGGCTGACCGGGTCCGTCGAGATTACCGCGCCGGGCTTCCGGACGACGCTCGGGTTCAAGGCGGGAAACGTCGTCCTCGACGGCCTGGACGACGCCGACTCGCTCATAGAGCGGCTGTACGACCTTACGGAGGGCGGGTTCTCCATACACGCCGTCCCGGTGGACTTCTCCGAGCTTGGGGACGCGGCTGTTACGAAACCTGCCCCGGCGGAGGGCAGGAAGGACCGCGAGATCCCGATGGGGAAGCTCTCCGGGATAGACGTCAACGGCCGGCTCCTCCAGGTACAGACCGAGTTCGTGACCTACCCGTCCGACCAGCTCCTGTCCATCGTCATCCTCGACGGGAAGGTGGTATTCAAGAAGTCCGTCCCGCCTCCGGCTGGCATGGACAAGACCGCGCTCGAGCGTGTCATAGAGGAGCAGCATACCGCCGTGGAGGGCGAGGTCCGGGACAAGATAAGCGGGATTGTAAAAAAGAAGGAGTCTTCGGGCGAGTCCGTCTCCGCGCGGTTCAGCAGGTTCTTCGAGTCGGGTTTCGAGAAGTACAGGGACAAGGACTACGCGGGCGCCCTTGCCGACTGGGAGGAGGCGTACAAGGCCAACCCCGCGGACAAGACGCTCCAGATTAACCTCTCCATAGTCAAAAAGAAGCTTCAGCCGGACACGGCCTGACGCCGCCCACGGCTCCGCGTAAGTGTCCCTGCCCGCGCCGCATATTGCGCACATGAACCCGTCCGTCAGCCGTCCCCGCCCATGCCCCTCTTCCTCTGGCATTTGGGGCACAGCCCGAAGTACTCGACGTGCTCCCTCAGTATCATGTAACCCTTCAGCTCGTCGCCGGACGGGCATTTGTGGCCGTTGTGTCCTATGTCCTTGATGCTGCGGCAGTCCACGCAGACCAGGTGGTCGTGCGGCTCTGTCCTGGGGTCGTACCGCCGCCTGTCGCCGTCTACGGACAGCTCCCAGACCATGTTCTGCTTCTTGAGCGCGTCCAGCGTGTTGTATACCGTAGCAAACGACATCATCGGGTACATCTTGTGTACCTCGGTATATATCTCGTCCGCGGACGGGTGGGACATGTTGCCATCGAGGTACTCCATTATAGCGGCCCTCTGCGGGGTCATCTTTATCTTCTTTTCCATAATCATCACCTCATTGCGTAAGATTAACATACGTTTCAGTCTATGTCAATGGAATTCTTCTTGACAAGTAACGCTTCCAATACTATAATCGGGATAATTACTATCAAATCCAAGGGAGGCACACAATGCAGGACGATTTCTTCACAAAGCCCCATTGCAGTGTAAGCGTTTCACCCTCGCCGACGGTACTCGGCTGCCCTGGCTGCAGCGAGGAGGTCGAGGTCTGGTCCGACGAGGACGCGGCCGTATGCCCGTCCTGCGGCAGGGAGGTCCGCAAGCCCTGACGGCCCGCCGTTTGCGTGGCGAATTATTTCTTACAAAATCCGGATATTCCGGTATAATTACAGGAGGCTTCATGGGAGTAGTCATAGAGAAGGTGCCGGGCGGGTTGTCTGTGGACGGGCTTGAGATGTTCAACGGCAAGTGCGGCTGCACCGCGGTGCTGCCCTGCTGCCACAGCTGGTCGAAGGTAAAGAAGTCCGGCGACACCGTCACATACACCGGGAAGACGTCCGCTCCCGACACAAAGGACAACTTCGAGTGGGGCTACACCGTTAGGAAGGACGGCACCACGGTCGAAGTGACGATGGAAGACGCCAGGGACAAGGTAATCTTCTCCGGGGTTTACCCGCCCGCCCTGGAGGAATGGCTCGCGAGGGGCTGGGAGCTTGTCGAGAAACGCGTCGAACGGGAGGACTTCGGGCTCTGGCGCTGTGCCGCCTGCAGATGGCTGTACAAGGAGAAGGAGCAGGCGACGCCGTTCGAATCCCTGCCGGATGACTGGAAATGCCCCGTCTGCTTTGCGGGGAAGGACGCATTTGAAAAAGTCGGCTAAAGGAGGCATTAATGGATTACGCTGCCAAGGATTACAGCAAGCTCATCGGCATGGAAGGCTTTTCCGAGACGCTTCTGAAGAACCACTTCACCCTGTACCAGGGCTATGTGACCAACACCAACAAGGTGCTGAACACCCTCGCGCAGATGCTCGCGGACGACAAGGCCTCGGCCTACGAGTACGCGGAGATGAAGCGCCGGCTCGGCTGGGAGTGGAACGGGATGCGCCTCCACGAGCTTTACTTCGGGAACCTGGGCGGCGACGGGAAGCTGGACGCGGGTGGCAAGCTGGCAAAGAAGATGGCGGCCTCGTTCGGAAGCGTCGAGGCCTGGGAGAAGGACTTCCGCGCGACCGGCGCGATGCGCGGCATCGGCTGGGTGGTGCTGTACGAGGACTCCTCCGACGGCAGGCTTGTCAACTTCTGGATCAACGAGCACGACACCGCCCACCCGGCCGGCTGCCGTCCGCTCCTCATCATGGACGTCTTCGAGCACGCATACATGACGGACTACGGCATCAAGCGCGCGGACTATATCGGCGCGTTCTTCAGGAACATAGACTGGGCCTCGGCCGAGGGAAGGCTGTAACATCAGGATGAAATAGGTTATCGCTTGTCGTCCTGAGCGAAGCCGAAGGACCCACCTTTGACTTTTCTTTACATCCAAAGTCAACCGTGGATTCTTCGCTACGCTCAGAATGACATCCTTGCAGGACTTGCGTGGATTTAATTACGCGGTATACTGCTACTGGCATGGATTAAGGAGGTCCTTGCATCATGATGTCCGTCGAGATAAAAGAGAACATCTTCTGGGTAGGCGCCGTGGACTGGGCGGTGAGGGACTTCCACGGCTACGAGACCCCGCGCGGCACGACCTACAACAACTACCTGATAATTGACGACGACATAACCCTCGTGGACACCGTCAAGTTCGACTTCGTGGACGTCTCCATTAAGAGCATCAAGGGCTTGGTGGACCCGTCCAAGATAAAGAACATGGTAGTAAACCATATAGAGGACGACCACGTCACCGGGCTCGACCGTATCATGGCGCTCGCGCCGGACGCGACGATCTACATCACCGAGAAGGGCAGGAAGGGGCTGGAGAGGTTCTTCGACACCTCCAAATGGAAGATTAACGTGGTCAAGACAGGCGACACTCTGTCCACCGGCCACCACACGCTGACATTCCTCGAAACCCCGATGCTCCACTGGCCGGACTCGATGATGACCTACGTCCAGGAGAAGAAGCTCCTCATCTCGCAGGACGGATTCGGCCAGCACATAGCCTCGGCCTCCCGGTTCGACGACGAGTTCGTGACATGCCAGTCCGTATCCGAGCTGGACGACGCGGTCCTCGACTACTACGCGAACATCCTGATGCCGTTCGGGCCAATCATAAAGAACAAGCTGGCCGAGGTCGGCAGGCTCGGGCTCGACATAGACATGATAGCCCCGGACCACGGCATCATCTGGCGGAGCCACTCGAAGAAGGTCGTGCAGAAGTACTTAGACCTGGCAAACGGCGCGGCCGAACTTTCCGTGCCCATCATCTACGACACGATGTGGAAGTCCACCGCCAACATGGCGCTCGCCATCATGCAGGGCGTCAAGGACGAGGGGCTCGACTGCAAGGTCATAAAGCTCCGGGCAACGCCGATGAGCGCGGCGATAAAGGAGTTCTGGAAGGCGCGCGGCTGCCTCATCGGCTCGCCCACGCTGAACAACATCCTGTACCCGACGGTGGCCGAGTTCCTGACTCACCTGAGGGGACTCCGGCCAAAGAACAGGATGGTCGGCGCGTTCGGCAGCTACGGCTGGGGCGGGGGCGCTGTAAGGGAGGCCTACGACGAGTTCAAGAAGATGGGCCTCGAGGTCTTCGAGCCGGGCGTGCAGGTGAACTACAAGCCGTCCCACGAAGACGAGCTTGCCTGCTACAACTTCGGCCGCGAGTTCGCGGTCAGGCTCAGGGAATACCACGCGAAGTTTTAGCGTCAAGGGCGAAAGTCCCGCCTTCTTGTAAGAAGGCGGCCCAAGAACTTTCGACAGGTTACATATTTCGTGTCGTCCCGAGCGAAGCCGAGGGACCTGCTTTTATGTAGGGGCCGACCCGCGTGTCGGCCCTTCCTGGAAATATTGCACGACGATATCGTTAATAGAAAGGAGATTCACACAACATGTACAAATGCACGGTATGCGGCTACGAGTATGACGAGGCGGTAGAGGGCACCCCGTTCGCGGACCTGCCGGACGTCTGGAAGTGCCCGGTCTGCTTCGCCGGGAAGGAAGAGTTCGAGAAGGTTAGGTAAGGAGACCCCTCACCCCAGCCCCTCTCCCGCGAGGATAGGGGATTGCATAGAGGCGGAAAACATGACCGCGCCACCGGCGCACAATATCAACAGGAGGAAATCATGGCTGATCTCGGAAAGCATTACTTATGCGACGTATGCGGCAACGAAGTCCTGGTCACGAAGGCGGGCGGCGGCGGACTGGTCTGCTGCGGCAAGCCGATGAAGAAGATAGACTGAGACGCGCGCAAGGCGTGAGATGAAAAAGGCCGTCCCGCTGATTAAGCGGGGCGGCCATATATATTCCACCCTATCCCTTCGCGTTTCTCCAGCCTGCGGGCTTGTCGCCGATACGCCAGACGGCAGTGGAAACCGGCAACAATTCTGTTAATTGGGCAGGTATGATCGGTGCCCCTTTCAAATCCGATTTATCAGGGTCCAGTTGCACTACCCAGCCGCCCTCCAAATCCAGAAGCAATTCGTTGGCCTTCTTTCTTGAGTTGAGGAAGATAAACGCGCAAGCTGACACAACAAGTATTGCTATATAAGGGGACGCCTGTTCAAGTGTCAGTTTAAAGAAAACGCGGGAAATAGCCTTGGCAAGATAAGCGAGCAGTAATGAAAGCCAGAACATATCCGACCATCTTCTCCTTTGTATGTTCCGGACATGCGCTTCAATCTCCACCTTCTCATCATCGGAAAGCCGTCTCCTTAGAAGCGATAGCGAGTCTGGCGCCCCCCATTCCTTCGGCAATGCGTAAAGAACGGTTTTTTCAGGAGCGCCAGCCGCGATTGTCAGTCCGACTCCCCCCCACGATACGGCCCTTTGCCCGTTAATCCTGTATAAAGTATCCCTGTCAGACAGCAGCTCGACCGAGTTTACCGTATCCGGTTCGCGTATTAACAACCCCGAGTCGTTGAGCATCTCGACAACGGGGTCGGTCCAGTCATCGAAATTGACCCGCCCCTCGTAGTGCCTCACAAATGCTCTTGAACAAGTACCTTTAAGGGTTCCATAGTGCCTGTAATTATCGTTGGCATACACTATTAGAAGCGGGACCCCGATTATTGAGACCAACAATGTCAGAATCACAAATATCGTATCGAAGGCACCTAAGTCGATATTCAGGTCATAGGCAATGGACATGCATGCGCCGAAGAAAGAGAAACACAGGACCGAAAGGTACAGCAGCGCTTTTTTCAGGTATCCTTTTCTCTCCCTGTTCAATGCGGCAAGCTCGTCCGCCCCGAGCGGGCGCATGCCGGTGAAAGGCATACCCGCGCAATATTCCGTGTACCCGGCGGCCGGTGTCGCCACCCTGGTTTCTTTACGCGTGAACAGGCCCATAACAACCTCGACAACAGAAAAATGCGGGGCCGGCAAACGCGCCGGCCCCAGCAGAAAAATCTAATTCCTGGATTCCCGCCGGAGCCTGCCCCGGTATGCCTGAAGCCGGGGCGGGAATGACGACCTCTTAATCCCCCTCTCCTCGCGGGAGAGAGCCTGCCCTGAGCGAAGTCGAACGGGGGGCTGGGGGTGAGGGGTCTCCGCCAGGGTCTGGTGTTCCATGATTAGCCTTACGCCTTCGGCCCTTCCCCCGCCTCATCCTTGTGCAGTACCTTCTCCACAACCTCGGCGGTCAGGGACTGCCCCTCGGACTTTATACGGAGGAGCTTCTCTATCTGCGACGGGTCGAGGCCGAGCGCCTTCATCCCCTCCAGGAACTGCACGAGAGTCGCGGGCACAATCTGCGCGTACTTGTTCACGCTCCCGCCATTCGTCCCGCCCCCGCCGAAGTCCACGAGCGAGATGCGGTCCACGTTGCCGAGCGGCTTGGCTATCTCGGCCATGACCGGCGCGAGCTTCTCGAGGCCCGCGGGGAGTATCCTCTCCACCGCGTCGAGCACCTGGAGCAGCTTGCCCGCCTCGTCCAGCTTCTTGTATGCCTCGGCCTTCTTCTCGATACCCTCGGCCTCCGCGAGGAGTTTCGCCCTCGTGATGTCCGCCTCGGCCTGGCCGGTCGCGCGTATGATGTCCGCCTCGGCCTGGCCGGTCGCGCGGGTCGCGGCCGCCGCGCCCTCGCCTTCGAGCGACTTCTTCTGCTTCTCCGCCTCGGCCCGCCGGATGGCAGCCTCGCGCTCGCCCTCGGCGCGCGCTATGGCGGCAAGCTTCTCCGCCTCGGCAGGCTTTATGACCTGGGCGATAAGCTCCTTCTCCCGCTTGTCCGCCTCGGCTATGGCGACCTCGGCCTCCTTCAGGGTCCGAATCTTCTCGACGTCCACCTCGCGCTCGACGACGTCCCTGCGCGCGAGCGCCTGTGCAAGAGGCCCGGCCTGCTCGGCCTTCGCCTTCTCCTTGGCCACCTCGGCCTCGAATATCGCCTGCTGCACCTGGCGTATCTTCTCCGCCTCGGCCACCTTTACGAGGTTCTCGTTCTCCCGCGTCTTGCCCTCACGGATGGCGTCGGTCGTCTTTACCGTCGCGTCACGCTCCGCCTCGGCCCGGCCGATGTCCGCGTCCCTCTTTACCTCGGCGGTACGCTTCTGGCCCAGCGACTTGATGTACCCGTACTGGTCGTCTATCTCCTGGATGGTCAGGACGTCCACGCCGAGGCCGAGCTTCTTCAGGTCCTCGCCCGCCTCCTTCAGGACCTCCTGGTTGAACTTCGTGCGGTCTGAGACTATCTCCTCTATCGTCAGCCTGCCGATGATCGAGCGCAGGTGGCCTTCGAGGTTCTTGTATGCGATGTCCTTTATCTCGTCCGGGGACTTGCCGAGGAACCGCTCGCAGGCCGCCATCAGGGACGCCTCGTCACTGAGCACCTTGACGTTCGCAACGCCCCTCACCATGACAAGGACGCCGTCCTTGTTCGGAGCGCCGGTCACGGTCAGGTCTATAGAGAAGACGTTCAGGTCGAGGTAGGTCACGCTTTCGAGCAGCGGCACCCTGAACTTCGCGCCGCCCGTGACGACCTTGTACCCGACCACCCGGTTGTCGAGCGTCCTCTGCTTCCGCCCGTAGAACACAGCGACCTTGTTGGGCGGGACCTTCACGTAGTTGTTCGAGATGAACTTCATCATGGCGAGTACCGCCGCGACGAGCGTAAACACCATGAACGGCACAAGCAGGTTCAGACCGAAGATGACCATCAATGCCTCCTGTTAGAGAACCGAAGCAGAACCGCCGATACAATAAAGACAAGTCCCGCCTTTTTGGAAAAGGGGGGTCCCCACCGCTTGGGCGAGGTCGTTCCGAGCCTTAGCGCGGGGCGGTCGCCCAAAAACTTCTATGAGGTACCGGAATGCAGGCCGTACCGGGTAATGATTAGGCCTGCTTCAGGTAGGGGCCGTACCAAGCGAAGCGCGTGTCGGCCCTTCTTGTTCTAATGCAGGGGTCCCGCACACCGTGCGGGATGCCCGCCCTCATGCTTGTCATTCCCGCGAAGGCGGGAATCCATTGTAAAATGCAAAGTCAAAATGGACCCCCGTTTTCACGGGGGTGACATGATTGGCATGCGCTCGGCATCGAACTATTTATCAGGGATGCACTCCACAGACTTTTCCTGCCAGCCCCTCGTCCCTCGGCCCTCGTCCCTAAGCCCCTGCCCTACTTCTCCTCCACCATCTCCACCACCGCCGCGCCGCCGGGGTTGGCTGTTATCCTGACGAACGCGCCCTCGGCGACCGGGCCGCCGTCCTTCGACCGCGCGGGCATGTACAGCCTCTGCTGCTTCAGCTCGACGCTGATCTCGCCCGTGCCGGACGCGGGTATCGCGGTCTTGACCACGCCGGTCGCGCCGATAAGCTCGCCGCTCTCCACGGTGGAGGAGGCCTGCTGCTTCCAGAAGAGCCTGATAAGCTGCCAGCCGAGGAACCCGAACACCAGGCCGCTCAATACGCCCGCCGCCGAGCTGACCGGGTACGACTGGCCGTAGTACCGCGTTATCGCCCCGACCGCGCCGAAGGCCGTAGCGAACAGCGAGAGTATCCTGATGGAGAACGGGCTGGGGCCCGCATCGACGTCGCCCCCGGCCTCGTACCCGGCCTCCGCGCTGAACTCGTGCTCGGCGAAGTCGTCCTGTCCGCCGAAAAGAGCGGATACAAGCAGGAACAAAAGTCCGGCCAACGCTATCATCACAAATACGAGCATCGTTTTAGCCTCCTCTTAAAGACCAGGCACGCGCGCGATAAAAAAAGGACAGCCCCACAGCCGGCCTTACTATATGTAAAACCAAAACTGCAAAACTGTCCCTTGCGATAACTATATCTTTTATATCACCGGAAATGGCAAAAGGCAAGAAAAACCGGCAGCGGGTTTTCCGATTTCGGGGGAGGGGCGCTACTCGGGGACGACGGGTATCACAAGCCGGAATGTGGAACCCTTGCCGGGCTCGCTCTCGAGCTCGACCCTGCCGCCGTGGGCGGCGGCCGCCGCCGCGACAATCGCGAGGCCGAGGCCTGTGCCCTTTGTGCCCGCCGAGCCCTTCGCGCGGTAGTACATCTCGAACACCCTGCCCTGCTCCTCCGGCGGGATGCCGAACCCGTTGTCCGACACGGATATGACGACACAGACCCTGCCGTCCCCGGCCAGGCGGCCCGCACGGAGCGTCACCTCGCCGCCCGCCTGGGTATAGCTGGCGGCGTTCCCCAGGAGGTTCGACACCGCGCGGTGCAGGAGCTTCCTGTCCACAAATGCGGGTGGCAGGTCGTGAGCGACCTCGCACCGGCAGTCTATGAGTTTCTTCCGGAACGCAGACTCCATCTCGTCCCATGCCTCGGCAAGCATCTCCGCGATGTCGTGGATTGAGCGCTCCGGGACGAGGCGTCCGGACTCCATCTTGGACACCGTAAGGAAGTCCTCTATGAGGTTGACGACCTTCCTGGCGCTCTTGTGGATGCCGCCCAGCATCTCCTTCGAGTCATCGCCGTCAACGCGGTTTCCCGGCATCGCCAGGAGTTCGGTGTAGCCCATTATGGTGGTGAGCGGCGACTTGATGTCGTGCGTGACCATGGCGTAGAAGTCCGACCTCTCCCGCTCAAGGCGCTTTCGCTCGGCTATGTCCTTCACGATGCAGACATGTCCCTGGTACGAGCCGTCCTCGTCCCATATCGAGGTCGCGTGTACCTCTGTCTGGGCAAGCGTCCCGTCCTTACGGAGGCCCGGCAGTTCCGCGGAGAACTCACCGACCTCGCTGTTGTAGAGCGTCTTCTCTATGAAGCCCTCGGCCTCGGCGAGGGCGTCCGGCGGAGTTATGTCCCTCCAGGTCCTTCCGATGAGTTCCTCAGGGGTGTAGCCGTAGATGCCGGCGTGCGCCGCGTTCACGTAGACGAACCTGTCGGCCCTGTCCGTGAAGGCTATCCCCTCGTGGCTCGCGGAGACCGCCTTGAACAGGCGCTCGTTCTCGAGGCCGGCCTTCCTGATTGCGGTTATGTCCCGGACGGACTCTATGCCGCCTATTATCTGGCCCGCGGAGTCACGCAGCGGCGAGGCGTGTATCTCCACGTACACGTCGCCCTTTTCCAGCCGTCCAGCCTTCTGGACGGTATGGGCTTTCCCATCGGCGAAGCAGAGGGCCACGGCGCAGTCGGAGCAGATGTCGTCGTTCCTGTTATAGGCCCTGTAGCAGAACTCGCCCGCGTGGTCGCCCGCGAGCTCCCTGTGCGCCGGGTTCTGGTACAGCACCCGGTACTCCCTGTCCTGTATGCTGATGGCGTCGCCGATGCAGGAAAGGACGTCGTCGAGCTTGTTCTTTTCGTCCAGCAGTTCGAGTTCCGCCTTGCGGACGAGCCTCTGTGCGAGCCGGTGGTTTATCGCCTGCTCGACCGAGTTGATTATCCTCGCATAGTGGGCGAAACCGACCTCCTTCGTGAAGTAGTCGTATGCGCCGCCCTTGAACGCCTCGCGCGCCAGCCCCTCGTTGCCCTGCCCGGTCAGGAATATGAACGGCGTGTCGTCCCCGTTCGACCGTATCTTCTTCAGGAGTTCGAGGCCGTCCATGCCGGGCATCTGGAAGTCGGACAGGATGCAGCCGTACCGGTCATCCTTCAAGAGCCGCAGGCATTCGTCGCCGCCCCCGGCTATTGTGACGTCGAAGTGGGGTGCGTCGTTTTTCAGCCTTCGCCTCAGCATGTCGCTGAACTCGGCGCTGTCGTCCACGAGAAGGAGTTTTCTGGTATGCATTTTTGCGGCGTCCGGGTTACGGGAAGCACCATGTACAACTGGTTGTTATTTTAGTTGCTGCCGTATGCAAAGTCAAGGCCTCCTGCGTAATATTGCGATTTGACTATACGGGTTATGAGTGGTACATTATTAGTGTATTATTATGAGCAATAACGCGTGGTGACGGCATGGCCAGTAAATCACATACCTTCAACGAAAACTTCGTGCTGGCCGCCGGGGTGTCTATAGGCATCCTGTACTGGCTCTTGGACTCCTTCGTGGACGCGGTGGTATTCGCGGAGCATACCCTGGTCTCCCAGCTGCTGCGCCCCGAGCCCGTGGAGGTCTGGACAAGGCTTTTCGTCCTCGTCTCGTTTACCGCGTTCAGCCTATATATGCGGGCAATCCTGAATAGGCTCGTTCGGACAGAGTCCGCCTTCCTCGAATCCGAGGAAAAGGCGCGGGCCGTTACCGAGACCGCGACCGACGCGGTTATAATCATGGACGCCGAGGGCAGGGTCTCGTACTGGAACCCCGCAGCGGAGAGGATGTTCGGCTACGCCGTTCACGATGCCGTCGGCCTGGACCTGCACCGCCTCATCGCGCCCGCGAGGTACCGCGACCGGATAGAGAGGGGCTTGAAGTATTATGAGGAAACGGGCGACTCTCCTCTTGTAGGGATGATTACAGAACTCGATGCGGTCCGGCGGGACGGCTCGGAAGTCCCGGTGGAGATCTCGCTTTCTTCGTTCGTTGCGGGCGGCAGGCGGCATATCGTAGGGATGGTGAGGGACATTAGCGCCCGCAAACGGGCGGAGGCAGAGGTGAACGCCTCACGGGCATACCTGCAAAGCGTTATGGACGGGATGTCGGAGCCTGTCATGGTCATCGGGGCGGACTACAGGGTAGCTATGATGAACCGCGCCGCATGCGAGACGTATATGGTGGACCCCGGCTCATGGAGCCCCGGGAGCCCGGTCCCGTGCTACAAGCTGGCCCACAACCTTGAACGTCCATGCACGGGCCATGGCGTGGACCTCTGCCCTATGCGGGAGGCCCTGAGACTGGGGCACCCAGTGTCCGTCACACACGAACATTCAACATCGAGTGGCCAGATATGCGTTGTTGACATACTCGCATCCCCGCTGCGCGCCACGGACGGAACGATGTACGCCGCGGTTGTGTCGTCACGCGACGTGACAACGCGTGTACTGGCGGAAGAACGCATGAAGGAGCACGAGGCCCGGCTCGATCACCTCGCACACCACGACCCGCTCACCGGCCTGCCGAACCGCCTGCTGTTCGCGGACAGGCTGGACGTCGCCCTGGCCCACGCGCACAGGCACAGGGAGCGCGTGGCCGTGATGTTCCTCGACCTCGACCGGTTCAAGGCGGTCAACGACGAGTTCGGTCATTCCGCAGGCGACAGCCTGCTCGTCGACGTGTCCAGGAGGATAAGCGCCTGCCTGCGGGAGTGCGACACCGTGGCCCGTCTCGGAGGCGACGAGTTCGGGATGGTCGTCCCGGACGTCGCGGGCGGCGACGGAGCTGAGACGGTCGCGGACAGGGTGCTCGACTCGCTCCGCAGGACGTTCACGATAGAAGGCCGTCCGGTCATATCCACCGCGAGCATCGGGATCGCCATGTACCCCGACGACGGCGAGGATGCCGGGACGCTCCTCAAGAAGGCGGACAGGGCACTTTACCTTTCCAAGGACCAGGGCCGCGACAGGTACGTCCTGTGCGGCCGGGAATCCGGCACAGGCGAAATTCCGTTATTATAACCAGCGGACTTGTGGTATATTACTATTGCTCCGGAAATAAAATATGCAATAGACACTGGGCCCCCGTTTTCACGGGAATGACAAGATAAAGAAAAACAAGGAGGCCGTATCATGAGAGATCCCATGAGGCTGTCCGCGCTGCTCGTCTGCCTTGCCATGCTGCTCGCCCTGTCCGGATGCGCGTCCACCCGCACGATGGAGAGTGCGGGCGAGTACGTCGACGACTCCGTCATAACCACGAAGGTGAAGGCCGCGCTGGTCGGCGACCCCGTCACCAAGGCCCGCCAGATATCGGTCGAGACGTTCAAGGGCGTGGTGCAGCTGAGCGGCTTCGTGAACACCTTCAAGGAAAAGGACAGGGCCGGGCAGCTTGCGTATGAGGTAAGCGGTGTCAGGGGCGTCAGGAACACCATACAGGTCAAGTAGCGGGCATCCAGGCAGGCGGACGTGATGGCCGCCTCACAACCGGTCACAACCAAATGCCGTCCGAACCAGGCCGTTTACCGTTGACAACGCTCCGTATTTAGTGATAGTTTAGAGCCTGTACCGCATACACGGAGGAAATGATGCGTCAGTTTGCTTTGATACTTACGGCGGCCCTGCTGCTGGCCCTCACCGGGTGCGCCACGACCGCCACGCGTGTCAGCACCGAGCTGGACAAGCTCCCGGAACACGCGGATGGCGAGGTCGCTGTTTTCGGCAAGATACGCCTTATAGAGTTCGTCGCGCGTGCCCCGATGCCCTCGCCCGAACAGGACGCAAGCGTGTACATAATCAAGACGGATACCGGCAACACATACAAGTTGAGGTGCCTCGACACCGGCGAGTTCGGAGCGTACCTGCCCGCCGGCGAGTACCATGTGGCCAGGGTCGCGGTCTCCGGCTATACCTTGGCCCCCGAGGAACTGACGCTCTTTGTCCCCGACGGCCACGACGCCTCGTACGCCGGGTCTGTCGTCCTCGACGGGACGCCTTCCGGGGTTACCAAAGGGGACATGACGAGGTTCGTGCTTACCGTGAAGGACGAGTACAGGGATTTCGCGTCCGGGCTCAGGAGGTCCAACGTCTCCGAGGCGCGTGTGGTCAAGTCGCTCTTCAGGCCTGGCTCCGCGTTCGCGAACGGGGACTACCCGACCAAGGTCATGCGCGCCAAGGACGTCGAGAACGACCTTAGGGCGAGGGCCGGCGCGGTCGAGGAGGTCGTCAAGGGAGTGTTCATTGCCATACCGTATGTCCTTAACCCGGTCTGGATACTTACGCTGCCGTAGAGCAACATTGTTTGTCACCCCCGTGAAAACGGGGGGCCATTTTGATCGTCAAGATGGACAATGGATTCCCGCTTTCGCGGGAATGACAGTCGAACGAGGAGATTGCCACATCGCTTCGCTCCTCGCAAAGACAATATAGGACCGGCACAGCTTGTAGGGTGGGCATTGCCCACCATGTTTATTGCAGGGCGCAATTTATTTGCGCCCGTGCTTTTTCTTCACCAATGGAAAAGAAACCCAAATGGACTACAGGACAGAGACGGACTCATTAGGCGAGGTAAAGGTCCCGGCGGACGCGCTCTGGGGCGTGCAGGCGCAGAGGGCTGTGGAGAACTTCCCAATCTCCGGGCTCCGGGCGCACCCTAAGTTGATCTGGGCTACGGCCGCAGTAAAGAAGGCGGCCGCGATGACTAACCGCGACATGGGCAAGCTCGACCCGGTGCTTGCCGGTTACATCATACAGGCGGCGGACGAGGTGATGACCGGGCTCCTCGACGCCCACTTCGTCGTGGACGTCTACCAGGCTGGCGCGGGCACCTCGCACAACATGAACGCGAACGAGGTCATTGCGAACCGCGTCGCCTTGCTCATGGGCAGACCCTTGGGCGAGTACTCCGCATGCCACCCCAACGACCACGTCAACATGTCCCAGTCCACGAACGACGTCTTCCCGACCGCTATGCGGGTTGCGGGCATAGCCTCGTTCTTCGAGCTTATCGACGAGGTGCAGACGCTCGCCATGTCCTTCCGGAACAAGGCGTCCGAGTTCGACGGCGTCCTGAAGTCCGCGCGCACACACCTCCAGGACGCGGTGCCGATACGACTCGGACAGGAGTTCTCCGGCTACACCGTCGCGGCGGAAAAGGGCGTGGCGAAGCTCATTTCCGCCGCTACGGAGATGGGCGAGCTGGGTATCGGCGGGACAGCCGCCGGGACCGGCATCAACTCCGGAAAGGGCTACGCCTCGGCCACGGTCTCGCACCTCCGGGACATCACCGGCTTCGACCTCCGCCCGTCCCCGAACCTCTTCTACGCAATGCAGAGCCAGACCGCGATACTCTCCGCATCGGCCGCGCTCCGGGGGATTGCGACCGACCTCATCCGCATCGCCAACGACATAAGGCTCCTGTCCTCCGGCCCGCTGACGGGCCTCGCCGAGATAACGCCGCCCGCCGTACAGCCCGGCTCCTCCATCATGCCCGGCAAGGTCAACCCTGTCATGGCCGAGATGCTCGACATGGTCTGCTTCCAGGTCGTCGGCAACGACCTGACCGTCGCCATGGCGGCTCAGGCCGGCCAGCTCGAACTCAACGTAATGATGCCGGTCATGGCCCACAACCTGCTCACCTCCTCTACCATACTGAAGAACGCCTTGTCCGCATTCCGCACGAAATGCGTGGACGGCCTGACCGCGGACAGGGCGCGCTGCCGCTCCTACGTGGACTCCTCGCCCGCGATAGCCACCGCGCTCAACCCGCACATAGGGTACATGAAGGCGGCCGAGGTCGCAAAGGAGGCGGTCAAGACCGGCCGCTCCGTCGCCGAGATAGCCCTCGAAAAGGGCTACATGACCGAGGACGAGCTGAAGAAGGCGCTTGACCCGATGAAGCTGACGGAGCCGTAGAAAATACTTCTCTTGCGGCGCCGAATCGGCTATAGTAGTACCATCAGTTTCAAGGAGGCTTCCATGGAAAAAGAACTCAAGGAATATCTGGACAAGCTGTCTTCAACAATGGTAACAATGGCTGCCGACCTCACAGAGGTCAAGGCGACGATGGCGACGAAAGACGAGTTGGCCGAGGTCAAGGCGACGATGGCGACCCTTGCGACGAAGGACGAGCTGGCCGGTGGTCTGGCTGAAGTCAAAGGCTCCCTCACCAAGGAAATACGCAAGGTTGAGAGGAAGCTCACCAAGAAGCTTGACGACAACATCGAGTACACGAAGTTTCTGGACAAGGAAATCTGCGACCACAGGAAGAACACCGAGGCCCACAACGCGGGGCTGAGGGGGGCGTGATGGAAAAGGACCTGAAGGATTACCTGGAAAAGCTGTCCGGAAATATCGACAACCTGACGGGCAAGGTCGATTCTCTGGCAACCGAGCTGGCCGAAGTCAAGGCGACTATGGTGACGAAGGACGAGCTGGCCGAGGTCAAGGCGACGATGGCGACCCTTGCGACGAAGGACGAGCTGGCGGAAGTCAGCAAGGATTTAAAGAAGATGGACAGGAAGTTCACGAAGAAGTTCGACGGCATCCTCGAATACGTGCAGGACGTGGACCAGAAGCTGTCCGACCACAGGAAGAACACCGAAGTGCACAACGCGGGGTTGAGGGGGGCGTGAAGGGGTTCATTTAATTTGGTGATTTAGCAAACATTATAATTTAGAAATCGTTGATTGCAGGCCCCAGTTATTACTGGGGCTTTTTTGTTGTCTATTACTCCCCTTCCGCTCATTCACTTCTTTCGACGGACTTTACTTATAGTCTATGGCCATGCGCCGCCTTAGATAATAAGATAACCAGAATCTCGGAGTGGTGCGCTCATGAAATCCCTACCTGAAATATTTGGCGATAGAATCAGGCAACTAAGAAAAGCTCGCGAACTTTCACAAGAGAAACTTGCCGAACTCGCCAACCTGCACAGCACGTACATTAGCGGTATTGAGGGTGGGAAAAGAAACGTCAGCCTCGAAAACATCGGTAAGCTCGCCAAGGCTCTTAACGTCAGCATAGAAGAATTATTCAAGGGGCTTTAAATAAGCATGTCAAAAATTAGCACGTACCCAACCAGAGAAGAAAGGGACAACCCCTTTTCTTTCTCTGTCCGCGAGACTGCCGCTAAATACAAAAGTGTTATCGAGCCTTACTACTCCGACCCGAAGCACCATGTGAAGCTGTTCCATGGTGATTGCCTGAAAGTCCTTAAGTATGTCCATGATGTTGCCCCCGAAGGTTGCGTGGATACGATCTTCGCAGACCCTCCTTACTTTTTGTCCAATGACGGCATTACCTGCCATGCAGGTAAAATGGTTTCTGTAAATAAGGGGAAGTGGGACAAGTCCAAAGGCGCATACGAGAACCATGTCTTTAACCTGACCTGGCTTGAAGCTTGTCAGAAAGCTTTGAAGCCGAACGGGACCATTTGGGTATCCGGCACTTCTCATATTATTCATTCTGTCGGCTACGCTATGCAGTTGCTCGGCTTCAAGATTTTGAACGACATAATCTGGTACAAGCGTAACGCTCCACCCAACCTTTCTTGCCGATACTTCACGCATTCGACCGAGACCGTCCTTTGGGCCGCGAAGAATGGGAAGAGCAAGCACTATTTCAACTACCCGCTCATGAAGGAGATTAACGGCGGCAAGCAGATGCGCAATGTATGGACTATGGGCGCGCCATCAAGAGCTGAGAAAACTTTCGGGAAGCACCCGACACAAAAGCCTGTTGAGCTTCTTTATCGGATCCTTCAGGCATCTACCAAACAGAACGACCTGGTACTCGATCCGTTTTGTGGTAGCTCTTCTACGGGTGTTGCCGCGATGATGCTAAAGCGGAAGTATGTTGGCATTGACCAAGAGAGCGATTACTTGGATATTTCAAAGAAGCGCATCTCGGAGATTATAGCAGACCCGCACCTTTTTGATTGCTTACGCGAAGACGAGAAGCTCAGGGAAAAACTGAACCTGTAGCGGTCACGCCGTTTTATTGGAGACAACATGAAGCTGCTCAAGGATTATAGTTCTAATATCGGCTGCAACTCGGCTGAGACGGCCTTCGAGTATTTTGTTAAAACTATTAACCGTTCTATTACTTATTGGGATTATTTTGTTAATTGGGAAAAGGTGTTCGGAAATATCCAGGCTATAGAGATGGACCTTAATACGCTGAATTATTTGGTCGGCAAAGACAACATCGAAGAAGAGTTTAAAGTCTTGCTCAAGAGACACGGCACGATAGCCAGGCTCATACCGATACTATTGGCTTCCAGAGAGAATAATTTCACAATTCTTGACAGTTATATTGGCGGTAATTTTGTATACGAGGATTTCTACTTTGAAAACAAAGAGCAGCTTTCAGATATAGAAATAGACAAAGCTTGTCGCTTTGCAAAAAATGCTGGCATTTTAGAAATTTTCCAAGCCAAGAAAGTCAAAAGCATACCTGACTATGTTTTGGGTGTTGAGGTTGGGCTAGACAGCAACGGCAGAAAGAACCGCGGTGGTTCTACTATGGAGCGTATTGTTGAAGAGTTGCTCAAGCCTATTTGTGAACGTAACGGCATCTCATATATGGTGCAAGCCGACGCAGCACGTATTAGAGCCGAGTGGGGCCTTAATTTGCGCGTGGACAAATCGTCAAGACGCTTTGACTTTGCTCTAAGAAAATCAAGCAAACTTTGCCTGATTGAAACTAACTATTATGGCGGTGGCGGCTCCAAACTAAAGGCAACGGCAGGTGAATATAAATCGCTATACGACTTCCTTTCTGAAGATGGCCATGCTTTTGTATGGATAACTGATGGAAAGGGATGGGCAACAACATTGCGTCCCCTTGAGGAAACCTTCAGGCATATTAACTATACGTTAAATCTTGATATGTTGAGCAAGGGCTTATTGGAAGCCATATTAAACAATGAGCTTTAAGCCCCCTACTCCGTAAGCTCCAGCACAAACTCCCTCTTCCCGCCCTTGTCCGTAACCTTCCAGTCGGCGAAGACGACCTCCTTGTTCGTGTCGAAGTTGTACTCGTATACCTTGATCCTAAGCTCGGTTGTCCACGGGTCGTCCGGCAGCGCCTGGTAGTCCACGTCGAAGACGTTCCTGCCGTACTGGAGGTCGGTCCCGCCGCCGGAGTAGTTGTAGTTCATGTCGCGCTCGCCCTTAATCTCGTAGAAGTCCTTCCCGTTCAGCCTCACCATGCCCTTGTAGTTTATCGAGTAGATGTACACGGACATCATGGAGCCGGTCGAGCCGGGCCCGAAGCGGTTCGGCCCGACTGCGGCGGTCACGGTGTCCGGAGAGGACGGCGTCTCGTCCTTGGGCGTCACGGACATCGTCCCGCCCATATCACCCATGCCCCCCATGCCCGACGTCATCCCCATGCCGGAACTTGCCGCCGCGAGGTCGTAGCCCCATATCTTGATCGTGAAGTCGGGTCCGCCGGTGGCGAGCAGGCTGCCTTCCTGGTTGAATGCGAGGCTCCTGACCCCGCCCGGGTTTCCCTTGAGCGTCGCCTTCTTGACCGCCGTGGCAGGGTTCCAGAGGTATACATCGCCGTTCGCGTGCGCGGTGGCGAGCAGGCCGCTGTCCGGGCTGAAGAGCACCTTCCATGTGGACGCGTCGGTCACGTAGAAGTTCTGGAGTTCCTTGAACTCCTTCGCGTCCCAGATGGTGACGCTCGAGTCCATGTGGCCGGTAGCGATGTACTTGCTGTTCGGGCTGATGTCTATGGAGCCGACGTCCGAGCGGCCGTCGACCTTGGAGACGACGTAAGTGCGGCCCTCGCCCCCCCGCAGGTCCCACAGCGTGAACTTGTTGGTACTGTCGCTCGCGGCGAGTATCTCGCCCGAAGGCGAGAAGTCCACGGCGCGCATCGGCTCCGGCGTCTCGATGGTCCGGAGCTTCGCCCTGTGCGGGACGTCCCAGAGCGTGACCGTCTTGTCGTATGACGCGGCAGCGAGGAGCTGCCCGTTCGGGGAGACAGCGACCTGCGCGGTGCTGCCGACGCCCGCGGCCTCGACCGCCGCATCGCCGAACAAATCCCCCAGGACCGGGAGGAATGTCAGGTTCTGGTACGCGTCCGCGAGTATGACGGTGTTCCCGTCCGGCGTGACCGCCATACCGGTCGGCCGGTTCTCCATCTTGTACGAGGCAAGCTCCGCGCCCGTGGCGACGTCCCACATCCGGACGGTGTAGTCGTCGTAGGACGCGGACACGAGCCGTCCGGACGGCAGGAACTCCAGGCCGGTCACCTCGCCCTCGTGTCCCGTGAGCGTTATCAGCTCCCTGGGCGGGTTGGCCTTGTCCTTTATGAACTGCTGGGCCAGGCCCGTCACGTACATGGACGGCGCCGCGAGGTTGTTGTCGGCCAGCGGCTCGACGTCCGGCGCGCCCCTCCCGCCCTTGAGCTTCATGGACGGCGGGCCGACGTTCATCTCCCAGTTCTCCTCGGAGAGCTTCCAGTCGCCGTCCTCGCGCACCATCGTGGCGGTGCCCTTCATGACGCCGCCTTCAGTCTCGGCGGACAGCGTCAGCTTTGCGACATCACCGTCCACGGAGGAGTCGGTTATCGTGACGTTGTCCGGCACGAACGCCTTCAGCATGGCGAGCCCCACCTCCGCCATGGGCCCTTCGAGGTCCTTCGCCTTGTCCTTCGCAATATGCCCCTTGAGAGTATCGGCGTCGCCCTCCGCCAGCGCCTTCCTGTACTCGGCGTAGGCCTGGCGCACGTCCGCGTCTTTTTCGAACAGGCCGCCGGTCAGCCCGGACAGGGACCCGGACAGAGACGGCAGGCTGATGCCGGAGAGGGCGAGCACGTCCCTGGGTGAGACGCCGAGCTTCGCGGCATATGAGAATATGAAGGCCGTTATCAGGAGCGGGATGAGGACGTAGCCGAACGCGCCTGTGGCGATGAGCTTCGCCTTCTCGCCCGTGGAGAATGTGAACTCGGCCTCGCCCTTGGACGCCTTGAGGTCGGAATAGATCAGGTAGCCGCATATTATGGTATACGGCCAGACGAGGAACGAGAGCAGCGGTCCGACAAAGGGTATCATGCCGGCGAACGTGGACAGCCCCCAGAGAAGCAGGAGCCTGCCGAAGACGCCCCAGCCGTTGCCGCGGACGTACTCCCTGCTCGCGAGGAGGGCGGATACGCCCCGCCCGTCCTGGTCCATGAGCAGGAATATGGCGAGGAAGAACCAGACGGAAAATACTATGCCGGGTATTATCAGGAAGAGGTAGCCGCCGATGACCATGAAGGCGGAGAGTGCCATTACCCAGAACATCGGCCAAAGCTTGAACCGGCCCACGTCCAGCGCGTCCTTGATGCCGAGCCCGTCGTCCATGATGGCGGAGATGACACCCGCGAATACCCAGAACGCGCCCGCGAGCCCGGCGACTACGCCCAGGAGCGCGACCACGCCCGCGACGGCGAGCGACAGCGACGCGGCAAGGGCAGCGGCCCCGGCCCCGGCGGCTATCACCAGCGCCGGGACAAGCGTCATAAGAAGCGTGAGCACGAGCAGCGTGACCGCCCGTTCCTTGTATATGTCCCAGGCGGAGTCGAACATCTCGCTTATGCCGGACAGCCCGCCGCCGGTGCCCTTCGCCTTTGGCGCTGGCCGCGGGGCGGCGCCGGTCTCCGGCCGGGACGCGGAGGCCACGGCCGGCCGCACACCGGCCGTCTGCCGCCCCGTGCCAGGTTTGGGCCCGGCCTCAAGCTCATCGTCCGGCACCCCCTCAAGCTCGGCCTCGATAGCGGACAGGTCCACGGAGTAGGAGTGGCGGGGCGGGGCAGGCTTCCGGGGCGCGGGTTCTGGCTCCGGCTCCGGCTCGGCCACGGGTATGCCCTCATCGCCTGTACCGGCGGCGGAGACTATGTCCGATATGTCAACGGAATACGGGCGGGCCGGTCGCGGGGGCTCTGGAGCCGCCGGAGGCGCGGGTGCGGGTGGGGCTGGCGGTTGTACAGGGGGTTGCGGTGCCGGACGCTCCTGCTCGGGACGCGGCGTAACAGGCGCGGGCGGGGAGGGGGGCGTCGGCGCGGCATCGCGTACGTTGCCTGCGAGCGGGAAGGCCTGCCTGCACTTGGGGCAGTTGACCTTTACCGTGCCCCTGGGTATTGCGTCGGATGCTAATTCCTTGCTGAACCCGCAGTGTGGACAGGCTATCAGTATCTTAGGCATTTGGCCCCCCATCCTATCAGTATATTAATGAAAATTAACACAAAACGCGCGGGATTGGAAGTGATTTTTATGATATGACGTCAGGAAGTTGCAGGGGCCGTACCAAGGCCCGACTTTGGGACGCGTGTCGGCCCTGATTAGTTGCCTGTATAATACGTCTCATGGTTTCCTCACTCCCGCCCAATCCGCTCTATGACGCCCTTAACCCGCTCCCGCTCGGCGGCGTCCAGCGGCCTGCCTCCGAATCGCACGCGGTTGTACAGCCGGGTAACGTATACGACGCCTTTGTACCGGCCGGTATCCGACGGCTCTACCACACCCGCGAACTCGAGAGGCGTGTTGCCGGGGTTTCTGACCGCGCCCCTCTTCGCCAGGGCCGCCGCCATATCCTCGTAGAACCGGACGGAAGACCGGCCCCTGCCGCCCGGCCCCTTGCGGACCCGCCAGACGGCGTATGCCATTGCCGCTACAATAAACATTGCCGCGAGGCCGAGCAGCAGCCTGCCGGGTTTAATCCTGAGCCCGCCTGTATCCGGCATGCCGAGGCTGTCCCCGATGGACGATGAAACGCCGGACAGTCCGTCCCTGACGCTCCGGTACGCGTCGGACAGGGCGCCGATGCCCTCGAGCTGGTCCCGGATGTTGTAGTATACGACGTAGCGGTCCCAGCGGTACTTCAGGTAGTCGAGCGCGCCGGAAACGGCCGAGAAGGCCGACGGCCTCTCCTGCGCGGCGGACTGCGGGGTCGGGTCGTACACCACCCAACCCTTGCCCGGCACAAGCGCCTCGACCCAGGTGTGCGCGTCCCTCTCCCGGACGATGTAGTAGCCGCCGTACCCGTTCCACTCCCCGCCCGAGAAGCCGGATACCATACGCGCGGGCACGCCCGAGGCGCGCAGCATCAGCGCCATCGCGGTAGCGAAATGTTCGCAGTAGCCGGACTTCCCATGAAAAAGGAAGTCGTCTATGGGGCTGTATCGGCTGTCCCTCGGCGGGTCGAGCGAGTATGCGTAGTTTCTCTCCAGGTATCCTTCTATACGCGCGGCCTTTTCCTCCGGGCCTGCCGCCCCCGCAGTGGTCCCGGCCGCCAGACGCGCGAGTTCACCGGAGCCATCCGGCATCCGCAAGTATCCGGGGATGAGCGCCTTCGGCCCCTCCGGGGCGGGGCCGGGGGTGGAGTACACGGTGTAGTGAAGCCTGCTGCCCGGCGCGAAGGGCAGGGACAGGACGCCCGAGGGCGACACGCGCATGACCCTGAACGAACCGGTCACCGCGTAGGCCGGGGACAGTCCGAAGATGACCGCCGTGTCGAGCGGCTCCAGCGAGACCTCCTGGATTACGGCCCTGGCCGCGTCCGGCCTGCCGCCCGAAAGGTAGAACATGCCCATCCGGGCCTGGTATGTCTCCTGCCCGCCGCCCTGCGTGTCCTCCCACCCCGTGCCGCTGTACAGGTCGAACGACCGGCCCCGCCAGTACATCGGCGCATCCGGCCTCAGCCCGGGCCCGGACAGGCTGATGCGCATCACCGTCGTCGGGTCGAGCTTTACCCCGCCCATCGAGCCGAGGTCCACCGTGTCCGAGAAGCCGGAGGTCTTGAGGAGCCCGCCCGCCCGCTTGCTGAAGAACCCGATGCCGACCCTCGGTATCACGAGGAATATGGCGAGGGTCGCCGCCGCCGCGCCGAGCGTCATGAACGCCGACCCGGCGAAGAAGCCTTTTCCGACCCGCCAGTTGGGCTGCCTGCCCGCGACACGCTCGGACTCGCCCTTCACGTTGAGCAGCATCAGCGACCAGGTGAGCGAGACGAAGAACATGAAGAAGGCCGCGAGGAAGTAAATCTCCGTCGACAGGCCGGTCGAGGCGAGGAGCAGGAAGAAGCTGACCGCGAAGAGCTGGACGTAGTCCTTCTCCTCCGCGAGCGAGAGGAGCTTTATGCAGAGGATTATGACGAGGAAGTCCGCGCCCGCCATCACGAGCGAGCCGCCGATGTAGAAGAAGTCTATTATGGAGAATAAGAACGCGGCGGCCGTGAGCGCGGCTACCGCCCCCGCCGGGATGACCGGCCGCCCGAGCCTCTCCGGGTATGCGAACCCCGCGAGGACAAGGGCCGCCGCCGGGACAATGAGCCAGTAGGCCGCCTCGAACGTCAGGGCGAGGGCGAGCAGGCCAGACAGCGCCGCGAGCCGGTACGACATCCCGAATGCGCGCGAGAACCTCATGGCTTCGCCTCCGGCGCCAGCCCGGGGCGTCCGCCAGTGCGTCCGGCGGAGCGTCCGGCGGACGCATCCACGGTGGCCGGTCCGGTGCCGCTGTCCACTGCTATCATGAGCGTCTGGGCGTCGTCCGTTTGCAGGGAGAGCATGTCCGGGCCGGTGTCCTTTACCGGCGTAATGCCCGCGAGCGTCTCCATGACGAGCCTGTACTGGGCCTGGCCGCTCCCCGGAGGTATGTACGCGTCCCGGCTGACGAAGGAGACCGGGACGTCCCGGTCTGTGAGCAGGTGATGGACCACGGAGGCCGCGCGCGTCACCGCCTCCTCAAACCTTGTCTCGTAGTCCGGCGCGGGCCGTTCAGGGGCGTGGTTGTCGAACACCACCCGCACCGCCCGCGTCTCCTCCGCCTCGAACTCCTTCACCATCAGCGTATCACGCCCGGCGGAGCGTTTCCAGTGTATGTGCCTTGCGTCGTCCGTCCTTTGGTACCCGCGCAGGCCGTGGAGGCCGCCGCCCTGTCCGCGACGGGGCGCAGGTTCCTCGCCCAGCCCTCCGGCCAGCGGATCCAGCTCGTCCCCGCCAAGCTCCCTTATGCGCGGGTACACGAGCTTGACCTCTTCCCTGGCGAGCCTCTGCGTCTTCCGGAACAAACCGAACGGGAAACTGGTTGTAACCTCCGTGCCGGTTATGGACCACCGCCCGCGCGCGGGGGCCACGACGGACGCGGCGGCTTTGCCCTCTTCGCCCGGCCCGAGCTTCAGGACATACGCCCCCGGCCCGGAAGGCCCGCCCGGCCAGTAGTCCGATACCGCGAGGCCGAAAGACGGCATGAACTTCTTCCTGTTGACGACGGTGTAGCGGACCTGGACGGGCGTCAGCGCGTACACGGCGTCGGGCAGCCGCCTCGTGACCCGGAGGCCGCTGATGGCCTGCTCGGACAGGACTCCCGAGATGAGCACCATCGAGAGCATCATGGCGACGACAAGGTACAGGAGGTTGCTGCCGCTGTTGACGGCCGCGAGGCCGACGCCGAGGCTTATCAGGATGAACCGCCACCCGAGCGGGGTGAAGGTCAGGCTCCGGCTTCCAATCGAAAGCCTGAACGGTTTTTTGGGTTTTTTGTGCTTGGGCATGTTATTCATATTTTAGCACAAGGCGGGGGCAAAACCAACCCCCACCCCAGCCCTCCCCCTGTGAAGGGAGGGGACAGGAGGGAAGGGCTGGTTTCATCTGTTATACTTGTAATGCCCGCTGAAATGTCATAACATGTTTCTCCAGCAAATACAAACAACCCCGAAAGGAACATATCAATGCCCGAAAAGGACCTCGATACCCTCTGCATAAACACGCTCCGCATGCTCGCGGTGGACATGGTCGAGAAGGCCAACTCCGGGCACCCCGGCATATGCATGGGCGCGGCCCCCATGGCCTACGCGCTCTGGACGCGCGTGATGAAACACAACCCCAAAGACCCGGCCTGGCCGGACAGGGACCGGTTCGTCCTGTCCGCGGGACACGGCTCCGCGCTCCTGTACTCGCTCCTCCACCTGACCGGTTACGAGTCCATGACGATGGAGCAGTTGAAGGCCTTCCGGCAGTGGGGGAGCATAACGCCCGGACACCCGGAGTCCGAGCTGGCGAAGGGCGTCGAGGTGACGACCGGCCCGCTCGGCCAGGGCCTTGCGAACGCTGTCGGCCTCGCGGTCGCCGAGCGGTCCCTCGCGGCGCGTTTCAACAGGCCCGGCTTCGAAATTGTCGACCACTTCACCTACACATTATGCGGGGACGGCGACCTGATGGAGGGCGTCGCCTCCGAGGCCGCGTCGCTCGCGGGGCACCTGGGCCTCGGCCGGCTGATATGCCTCTACGACAACAACCGCGTATCACTCGCGGCATCCACGAAGATGACCTTCACCGAGGACGTCGCGGGCCGGTTTGCGGCATACGGCTGGCACGTCCAGCGGGTGCGTAAAGGCAACGATGCAGGCGCGGTTGAAAAAGCCCTCCTAGCCGCCAAGGCAGAAGGTGCGAAGCCGTCGATCATCATCGTGGACACGCACATAGGATACGGCAGCCCGCACATGCAGGACTCCTTCGAGGCGCACGGCTCCCCGCTCGGCCCGGACGAGACCATCGCCACGAAGAAGAACCTCGGCTGGCCTGCCGAAGCGAAGTTCCATATACCCGCCGAGGCGCTGAAGGTTTACAGGAGTTCGGTGAAGCACGGAGAGAAGGCGCAGGCGGCGTGGGAAAAACTCTTCGCGCGTTACGCGAAAAAATACCCGGCCGAGGCCGCCGAGTGGTCGCGCTTCATGTCCGGCAGGCTGCCCGAGGGCTGGGACTCGGACGTCCCCGTATACACCCCAGACCACAAGCCTGTAGCAACACGCACCGCGGGCGGCGAGATAATGAACGCCTTGGCGAAACGAGTCCCGAACTTAATCGGCGGTTCGGCGGACCTCGACCCGTCCACGAAGACCGCGCTCAAGGGCATGGGCAGCTTCCAGGCACCCGGCACGGGCGACGACACCGTCCAGGGTTCGCAAAAAGGCCCGTGGGGCTACGGCTCGCCCAACGTCGCGTTCGGCGTGCGCGAGCACGGCATGGGCGGTATCCTCAACGGCATGGCCGCGCACGGCGGGCTAATCCCATACGGCAGCACCTTCCTCGTATTCTCGGACTACATGCGCCCGTCGATGCGGCTCGCCGCGCTTGCCGGCCTGCACGTCCTGTATGTCTTCACCCACGACTCTGTCTCGCTCGGCGAGGACGGCCCGACACACCAGCCGGTCGAGCACGTCGCCTCGCTCCGGGCGATGCCGGGGATGACCGTCATCCGTCCCGCTGACGCCAGCGAGACCGCGGAGGCATGGAAGGCCGCCATGACACGGAAGGCCGGCCCGGTCTCGCTCGTCATGTCGCGGCAGGATTTAAAGATAACCGACCGGACCAGGTACGCCCCTGCCTCCGGCTTAGCTTCGGGCGCGTACGTCCTCGCTGGGCCCAAGAAGGGACGACCGGACGCAATCATCATAGCGACCGGCTCGGAGGTCGGCATCGCGCTCGACGCATACGAGACGCTGTCCGCCGAGGGCATCAGGGCGCGCGTCGTCTCCATGCCGTCGTGGGAGCTTTTCGAGGAGCAGCCGGAACGGTACAGGATGTCCGTCATGCCGCCGGAAGTTACCGCGCGTGTCTCGGTCGAGGCTGGCGCGACGTTCGGCTGGGAGCGCTACGTCGGCAGCGGCGGCGTCATGCTCGGCATAGACAGGTTCGGCGCGTCCGCGCCGGTCAAGGCAAACATGGAGAAGTTCGGCTTCACGGCGGATAATATCGTGAAGGCCGTCAAGCGGCTTCTGGGGCTGTAACGCGCTTTGGCCCGGACACAGGACGTTTACCAGTCCACGCGGCCGGGTAATAACCGGAAGGGGGCACACATCATGCATATCGGCATGGTCGGCTTGGGCAGGATGGGGATGAACATGGCCGTCCGGCTAATGAAGGGCGAGCATACCGTCGCCGCTTTCGACAGGGACATCGACGCGGTCAACAGGGCGGACGCGGAGGGCATAAAAGGGGAGACGACCCTTGAGGGCCTCGCCGACTGGCTGCCCGCTCCGAGGACGCTCTGGCTGATGCTGCCCGCGGGCAGGCCGGTGGACGAGACCGTCGAAAGGCTCGCGGAACTGCTCGAACCCGGCGATACGGTCATCGACGGCGGCAACAGTTTTTACAAGGACGCACTGCGCCACACGGAAGTCCTGGACGCCAAAGGCATATATTTCATGGACGTCGGCGTGAGCGGCGGCGTATGGGGGCTCACAGCCGGGTACTGCCTGATGGCGGGCGGAGACAGGGAGGTCTACGACCGGCACGTCCCGATCTTCGAGACGCTCTCGCCCAGGGACGGATACCTCTACTGCGGCCCGGCCGGCGCCGGCCACTTCGTGAAGATGGTGCACAACGGCATCGAGTACGGCATGATGGCCGCGTACGGAGAGGGCTTCAACATATTGCACGCATCGCCTTACGGGGCGGGCCTCGACATGTCCAGGGTCTCGCACCTCTGGAACCAGGGCAGCGTCGTCCGGTCGTGGCTCCTGGAGCTCGCCGAGGACGCGTTCAGGCGCGACCCGGGACTGCCAACACTCAAGCCCTACGTGGACGACTCCGGAGAGGGACGCTGGACTCTCCAGCAGGCGGTGGACACCGCCGTGCCCGCGCCGGTCATCGCGGCCGCGCTGTTCCAGAGGTTCGCCTCGCGCGGAGGCGGAGACTTCTCGGACAAGCTCCTCGCGGCGCTCCGGAACGAGTTCGGGGGGCATGCGGTGAAGAAGGAAGAATAGGAACAAAGTCCCGCCTCTTTGAAAAGAGGCGGCCCAGAAACTTCTAATAGTTAAAACTGTTGCCAATTGTAGGGGCGCGGATTCCGCGCCCGCACCTTATGTTGTCATTCCCGCGAAAGCGGGAACCCAGTGACTTTGATTTTATGCAGGGGCCGACCCGTGTGTCGGCCCTTGTTCGAAAAGCGCCCGATGAATCGGGCAACTACAACTTCCTGGACCCCGTGTCAAGCACGGGGCGACAAGATATATATGCACGGGGTGACGCAAT
>JACRHJ010000060.1 GCA_016212105.1 Nitrospirota bacterium | reverse complement strand
GTACCTGTATAGCGGCAGGCCCCGCTCCTCGGCCGAGGCCTTGGCCACCGCGAGCGAGACTCCGAGTATGGCGTTCGCGCCGAGGTTGCCCTTGTTCTCGGTGCCGTCCAGGTCGATCATCATCCTGTCGATGAACGCCTGCTCCGTGGACTCCAGGCCTTCGAGGTTCGGGCCTATCTCCTCGTTGACGTTCGCCACGGCCTGGGATACGCCCTTGCCGAGGTAGCGCTTCTTGTCGCCGTCACGAAGCTCGAGCGCCTCGCGCGTGCCCGTGGACGCGCCCGACGGGACCGCCGCGCGGCCCGTCGCCCCGCTCTCCAGCGTAACGTCAACCTCTATGGTCGGGTTGCCCCTCGAATCCAGAATCTCCCGCGCGAATACTTCAACAATCTCGCCCATTTTATCTCTCCTTTACCGGGTTATGAATTTTTCGCCTTCCTTCGAAAGCGTCATGAGGTCGTCGGCGGAGTTCGCCTCTACGTAAAGCCTTACAACCGGCTCGGTGCCGGAAAGACGCATCAGGAGCCAGCTCCCGTCGTCGAGTATGAACTTGTGGCCGTCGATGGTAACGGTCTTGACGACTTTGTGGCCAGCGAACTCGGCAGGCGGCGGACCTGCGAGCTTATCCTTGAGCCTCGCCTTCAGCTCGTCGGTAAGCGTCAGGTTTACCCGGCGCGTCAGTATCTTGCCGGTCTTTTCGAACAGGCGGTCGAGCTGCTTCCGGAGCGGCATGCCCTCGGAGCAGACCATCTCCAGCACCAGCAGGCAGGCGAGTATCCCGTCCTTCTCCGGGACGTGGCCCTTTATCGTCAGGCCGGAGCTCTCCTCGCCGCCTATAACAATCTTGTCCTGCGAAATCAGGTCGCCTATGTACTTGAACCCGACCGGCGTCTCGTACACCTCGCGTCCGTGCAGCTTCGCCACGCGGTCTATGAGGTGCGTCGTGGCGACGGACCGTGCTACCCCGCCGGTAAACCCGCGCTTCCTGACAAGGTAGTCGAACGCGAGCGCGATTATCTCGTTCGGGGTTATGAACTCGCCGTCCGAGTCCACGATGCCGAAGCGGTCGGCGTCCCCGTCCGTCGCGAGGCCTATGGTGTACCCGCCCTCGGTCACGACCTTGGTCAGCTCTTCGAGGTACTCCTCGGCAGGCTCCGGCCTGTGCCCGCCGAAGTACGGGTCGCGCCTGCTGTGGAGGACAGTGACTTCCATGCCCATCCCTCTCAGTATATCATCGAGGTATCCGTGCGACGTTCCGTAAAGGAGGTCCATCGCCACCCTCGGGGCCTTTGCCTCGATCATGGTGAGGTCGAGCCTGGACCGCAGGTCAGCCATGAACGGCTTGACCATGCTTATCTCCTCGACAAGGCCCTTCTGCTTGGCAAGCTCTATCGGCATGTACGAGACTTCCGGGTTTGCCATCAGCTCGTTGGCGCGGTCCTCTATCTGCTTCGTCTCCTCCGGAAGCGCGGGGCCGCCCCACGCGGGCGAGAACTTTATGCCACTATATTCTGGAGGGTTGTGTGAGGCTGTTATGTTTATCCCGCCGGCCGCGCCGCGCCTCAGTATCTCGGCGGATATGGCCGGTGTCGGCGAGTCCCTGTCGGACAGGTATGCTATTATGCCGTTCGCAGCCAAGACGCACGCGGCCTTCTCGGCGAAATACTCGGACATGAACCGCGTGTCGTACCCGACCACGACGCCCCTGTCCATCAGCCCCTTGGACTTGATATAGTCCGCTATGGCCTGCGAGACTATCTTCACGTTTTCGACCGTGAACTCGTCCGAGATTATAGCGCGCCAGCCGGAGGTGCCGAACTTGATTGTGGCCATGTAACTGTTTGCCTTTCGGAATAGGTGCGGGCGCAATGAATTGCGCCCCTACAATATCACATACAGGCAGATTCTTCGCTTCGCTCAGAATGACAGGCGTAGCGATACCGCATCCCTAAATTTGTAGCACAATCCCGCACTTTAGGCAACCCAAAACAAAGGCCCCGCCATTTCTGACGGGGCCTCTGCCGGATTTATACTATGGCTACTTCGCCGGGGGGACATGGACGGCCATGCCGTGCACGTCCTCCATCGCCTCCATGACGGACTCGGCGAGCGTCGGGTGCGAGTGTATCATCTCCGCGACCTGCTTCGCCGTCGCGCCCATCGCTATGGCGAGCGCGCCCTCGTGTATGTAATCGGTCGAGTGCGCGCCCATGATGTGTACGCCGAGGACCTTGTCGGTCTCCGCGTCCGCGATAACCTTTACCATGCCCGCAAGCTCGTTCATGGCCTGCGCCTTGCCGAGGCCCCTGAGTTGGAACCTTCCTATCTTTACCTTTATGCCCTTCGCTTCGGCCTCGTGCTCGCGGAGCCCGACGCTGCCTATCTCCGGTATCGTGAAGATGCCGGCCGGGACGACCCTGTAGTCCATCTTCCGGACGTTCCCGTGCAGGATGTTCTCGACCGCCGTGATTCCCTCCGCGGACGCAACGTGCGCGAGCATGATCCCGCCGATTACGTCGCCGATGGCGTACACGCCTGGAACGTTTGTCTCGAGGAACTCGTTGACCAGTATCTCGCCCCTCTTTCCCTGCTGGACGCCCGCCTTGTCGAGGCCAAGACCCTCGACGTTCAGCGCGCGGCCGATGGACACGAGCACCTGGTCGGAGACGACCTCGGCCCCGCCCTCCATCGACGACGTAACCGTGCCGTCGGCGTTCACCGTCACCTTCTCTATCTTGGCGTTGGTTATGAGCTTGATCTTCTTCTTCTTGAGTTCCCTCGCCATCATCTCCGAGATTTCAGGGTCCTCGGTCGAGAGGCAGCGCGGCAGGAGTTCCACCATAGTGACCTCTTCCGCGCCGAGCCCCTTGAAGACGCAGGCGAACTCGCAGCCGATGACGCCGGCGCCGACGATGAGGATGCGCCTCGGCACGGCGCCGAAGCATATCGCGTCGTCGCTCGATATTATCTTCTCGCGGTCGAACTTGAACGTCGGTATCTCCGCCGGGCGAGAGCCTGTAGCGATTATTATCTTGTCCGCCGTGACCGTGACCTTGTCGCCGCCGCCCTTGGGCGTGACCTCTATCGTCTTGCCGTCCACGAACGCGCCCCGGCCCTCGATGAGCGTAATGCCGTGCATCTTGAACAGGCCGCGTATGCCCTTGACGAGCGTGCCGATGACCTTGCCCTGGCGCTCCATTATCTTGGGCACGTTGACCTTCGCGCCGCCCTCGATGTCTATGCCGAAGGACGCGGCCTCCTTGACCTTCTCGTAGACCTCGGTGGTCGCGACGAGCGTCTTGGTGGGTATGCATCCCCTGTTCAGGCACGTCCCGCCGACCTCGATGTCCTCTATGACCGTAACCTTCGCGCCAAGCTGGGCCGCCCTGATCGCCGCGACGTACCCGCCCGGACCCGCACCTATTATCGCAATCTTTGTCTCGGACATTTTCTCAAAACCTCCATGAAAAAATAAGGGGGAGCCGGAAGCTCCCCCTGTATAATAACCAAAGGACCGACACGCATCCCGGGATAAACCGGTTACTTGCTCTCTTCCACGAACTTGCCGTACTCCTCTGCGTCCATAAGGCCGCCAAGCTCGGAGGCGTCGTCCATCTCGACGACGACTATCCAGCCCTTGCCGTAGGGGTCTTCGTTTATGGTCTCGGGGGCGTCCTCGAGCTCCTCGTTCACCTTGACGATCGTCCCGGTGACGGGGCTGACGACGGAAGAGGTCGCCTTGGTGGACTCGATCTCGCCTATCTCGCCGTCCGCCTCAACCTGTGAGTCGGCCTCCGGCAGGTCCATGTAGACGATGTCGCCGAGCGACTCCTGCGCGTACTCGGTGATGCCGATGGTCGCGCGGTTGCCGTCCACCTTTACCCAGGAATGCTCTTTGTGGTACTTCAGGTTTTCAGGGTTCATTCTTTCACCTCCTTGAAAGTTCGACAGCGTATATTATACTCTTTGGTGTTTTTGGAAAAGTCTGGACATGATAGCCTAACGGCTATTTTTTTGTCAAGCCAAAAAAACCCTGTCGCGCCAAATCCTTTCCCGCGTCGTCAAGGGCCTTAGCCGACCTCTTTATACCCGGCATATACTGCATGCTGAACACGCGCGCCACGCCGGACAGCTCCCTTATGGCCTCGGGGTTAGTGGATTCGGCCGCGCCGCCCGGCCCGCGTCTGTCATGATTCAAGATTATACCAGAGATTTCGATGTTTCGCTCGCGGGCCGCCTTTACGGTGAGGAGCGTGTGGTTTATAGCCCCGAGCCCGGCCCGGCCGACTATGACCACCGGGAACCCAAGCTCGGCCGCGAGGTCGAGGAACAGGTACTTCTCGTCCAAAGGGACCATCATCCCGCCCGCGCCCTCGACGACGGTCATATCGTGCCCGGCGGCTATCGCCCTGCAAATCTTGACGATGAGACGCGTGTTTATTTTCTTTCCGGCGCGCTTCGCGGCTATCCACGGGGCGAGGGGCTCGGCGAACCGGTACGGGCATACCGCGCCGGCAACGTCGTCCGTCCCGGAGACGCGCCTCAGAAACACCGCGTCCGCAGGCACGAGGCCGCCCTTGCCCGTGCGGCATCCGGTCTCGACCGGCTTCATAACGCCGACTGAGCCTCCCTGACCGCGCAGGTACGTGGCGATGGCACCGGCGACCGCCGTCTTGCCGACGCCGGTGTCTGTCCCGGTTATGAACAGCCCGTTGAGGTTATTCGTAGTGCTCACTTTCGCAAAAACCCTGGAGATGGTTGTTATTATATGGCAACTAAACAGGCAAACTTCCTGGACCCCGTGTCAAGCACGGGGCGACGAACAAGCGCACGTCATTCCCGCGAAAGCGGGAATCCAGTGACTTTTGTTACTTCGCATGGTTTGCATATAACGCTGCCGGATTAATAAATGCGAGTAATTCTATTATCAGTTGGCGGGATAGTCAATTGTTTTCGGCAGTGGTGGGGTGAAAATTACAGCCTACCATCCCCTCATACATCTCATCGTCCGTGCATACGACCTGCGCCCGCCCGGTGGCCTCGTCGAGCCTCGCCCAGACGCGCTCGCGGCGGAAGTACAGCGTCACGACCGTGACGAACATGACGATGAGAGAGGCGATAAGCGCGATGAGCGCGCTCGGGTCGCGGTTGACGTCGAAGCTGCTGTAAGCCCTCATGTCGAGGTCTGCGAACTTGATGGACACGGCGGAGTCGCGGAAGGTGTCGCGCATCGGCTCCCGGAGGAAGACCCAGCCGCTCGCCATAGGCCGCGCGCCCTCGTAGAACGTGACCATGACGGTAGGGTTGACCATCTCGTCGCCACGCGAGTACGGCTGGCCGTTCTCGTCGAGCGCGAAGTCAGCGAGGAACCGGTCTATGCTCAGCCTGTAGCCAGTGCCGGGCACCTCCACGTAGTCCGCGCCCTTGGGGACAAGGACGTAGTTCCTGAACCCGCCCTGCCCCATGTCCACATACAGGTAAATGCCCGCGAACTCCTGGCCGAACTGTCTCTGGTAGACCGCGCCCCCTTCGACGAACATCGGCGTGTTCGCCGTGACCCATCCGGTTTTTATTTCTTTACCACCCTTGACAGCAGTAATCAGGCTGCCGTAGTCCTTGAGGCTCCCGTCCTCCCTGTAGTCCACCTTGACCTTGTCGAGCCGGATATCGTAGTTACCAGCGGGCGACTTCGCCGTCTGCCCCTCGAATATGTACAGGCCGGTGTTCCTGTACCCGAACACGCCGTTTATCAGGTGGGCTATCATGAATATCATGATACCGGCGTGTACGACGTGCGGCATGAACGGGAGCCAGCGGTTCTTCTCCGCGAAAATATTGTCGCCGTCCCTGAATACCTTGTAACGGTTCTTCTCCAGATAGCCGGTAAGCGTCGCAGTGCCGCCGTCACCCAAGGCGACCTCCTCGCCCTCCCCGCCGCCCATCTCTATGTCGCGCAGGTTCAGGAGCGGCTCGTTGTACTTCTTTACGAGGAGCGGCAGCCGGGACACGGTGCAGACGAGCGTGTTGAACCCGAGCAGGACGACCATGGCTATGAGCGGGAACAGCCACCAGGTGTACCCGAGGTTCTTGACGCCGACCGTGGCAAGCCACGGGAACAGCAGGTTGCTGTCCATCTCGCCGAAGACCTCCGGGTGGAGGTACAGCACGAACGAGCCGTACATCGTCACGGCCGTTATGGCGAGTATCAGGTATACGGTCAGCTTGAGCGAGTTGAGGAAGTCCCAGAGGGCTTTCAATAGTTTCTCCTACTGTAGGGTGGGCTTCGCCCACCGAACCAATGGTTGTCATTCTGAGCAACGCGAAGAATCCGCCTGTATCTAATTTCCTTATCATCAAGGCAGGGCCGACACACGTGCCGGCCCCTACAACAAGCAGATTCCTCGACTTCGCTCGGAATGACAAACAATAAACCAGGTGCCACTCCCGTATCCCTGAAGCCGGGGCGGGAATGACGCACAAAGCTACAGCTGGTGCGTGCTCTTCATAAGTATGCCAACGCCCAGGTACGTGAACATGGTTATGGCAAAACCCAGTATGGACAACCACGCCACTCCCCTGCCCCGGAGCTTCTTGACGTACAGCGCGTGCAGGAAGCCAGCGTAGTATATCCATATCAGGAACGACCAGAGTTCCTTGACCTTCCAGAGCCAGTAAGTCCCCCATGCGAGGTAGGCCCAGATGCCGCCTATGACCATCGAGATGGTGAAGAGCGCGAACCCGTAATAGCCTGTGCGCACGATGAGCTTCTCGAGCGTGCGCTCCGCCTGCCCCTTGTCGACGAGGTACAGCACCGCCCCGGCAAAGGACGCCCCGAAGAAACCGTATCCGACGAATGCCGAGCCAACGTGCGTCTCGAACATCCATGTGTCGAGCGCGGGGTACATAGGCGTAATCTCGTTCGGTGATATGGACGCGGCGTACATGACGAGGACGGCGAGCGGCATCAGGAAGTACCCGACACGCCTCTCGGCGTACCGGAGCCGGACGTACCAGTAGACGAATCCGAGCGACCAGGCGAAACAGGCGAGCGACTCGTACCGGTTCGCCATCGGGGCGTGTCCGGATATATAAGTCCTGACACCGAGCGAGACGGTCATCGCTATGAGATATAGTAGGGTAAAGCCCTCGGCGGCAAGCATGAGGGCGCGGTTCTTGACCGGCAGGCAGAGCAGGAACAGCACGGCCGCGCCCGCCGCGAAGGCGAACGCCGCATTGAACGAGACGGTATCAAGTCCTTGCAATTACTCGCTCCTCTCGGTGTCGAAGTCCTGTGGTATGAACGTGTAGGTCTTCAGCTCGTCCGCGTACTTCCTGCGCCAGACGGAGTGCTCCTTGAGCCAGATAGAGTAGTTGTCCTGCGTCAGACCGTGCGCGGACAGGAACCTGGCCTTGTCCACCGGCCCCTCTTCCTTTGGCGGGTACGGGCAGTCCTTCTCGGAGGAATACGACACCCAGCCGCTCTGCAGGAACATCACAAGCGCGCCGAGCAACAGCAAGAAACGGAACGTCGCCTTCATATGCTTCCATCCTCCAATATCATATTTGGGCAGGCATGCTGGTCGGCCAAGCCTGTCACCCCCGTGAAAACGGGGGTCTATTTTGATTTTACGTATTACAATGGATTCCCGCTTTCGCGGGAATGACAACCACCGTGCTGCCGGGGCGTAACATCAACTGTCCGCCGATTATAGTCCAATCAGCGCGAAAGTTCAAGCCTTTCTGAGACGGAGCGAGTTGGACACGACCGATACCGAACTCATGGCCATCGCGGCCGCGGCGACTATGGGCTTGAGAAGTATCCCGAAGGCGGGATAGAGTACCCCGGCCGCGAGCGGTATCCCGATGATGTTGTAGATAAACGCCCAGAAAAGGTTCTGCTTTATCACCCGCAGCGTTTTCCGGCTGATAAGGAACGCCTCGACCACGTCGTTCAGGTCGGACCGGACGAGGGTCATGTCCGAGGCCTCGATGGCGACGTCCGCGCCGGTGCCTATTGCTACTCCTATGTCGGCCCGTGCGAGCGCGGGCGCGTCGTTGATGCCGTCTCCGACCATCGCCACGACACGGCCCTGGGCCTGAAGCCCCGCGACCGCCTTGTCCTTGCCTTCGGGCAGCACACCCGCGATGACGTTTTCTATGCCGACCTTCGCCGCCACCGCGCGAGCGGCGGACTCCACGTCGCCGGTCAGCATGTACACGGCGAGCCCCATATCCTTCATCCGCCTGACGGCTTCGGCCGAGCCGGGCTTTATCGTATCTGATACAGCGATGACGCCCGCAAGCCTGCCGTCCGAGGCAACGAACAGCGCTGTCTTGCCCACTGATGCGAGGGCTGCCGCCTTGTCAGCCGCGCCGGATACGTCCATGCCCCTTTCAGACATCAGCCGCGAGCTGCCTATGACGACCTCGCGGCCATCGACCATCCCTGCCGCGCCGAAGCCGGGCAGTGCGGCAAAGCCTTCGGCCTCCGGGGCCTCGATGCCGCGCGCCTTCGCGGCCTCGAGTACGGCGTGCGCGACCGGGTGCTCTGACATTCGCTCGACGGACGCGGCAAGCTTCAGCACCGCATCCTCTCCATATCCAGAGACATCGACGATGTCCGTGACCTGCGGCCTGCCCTCCGTAATCGTCCCGGTCTTGTCCAGGACGACGGTGTCCACCCGCGCGCCCCTCTCAAGTATGTCGCCGCCCCGGTATATGATCCCCTTCTCCGCGCCCCTGCCGGTCCCGACCATTATCGCGGTCGGCGTGGCGAGGCCCAGCGCGCACGGACACGCGATTATCAGCACCGAAATGAACGCGAGGAGCGAGAACGTGAATCCCGCGCCCGCGAGCATCCACGCGCCGAATGCGACAAACGCCGTTACAATGACCGACGGCACGAACACACCGGCGACCCTGTCCGCCAGCCTCTGTATAGGGGCCTTTGCGCCCTGCGCCTGCTCTACCAGCCTTATGATACCCGCGAGCATCGTGTCCCGGCCTACCTTCTCCGCGCGAAACTTCAGCGCGCCGGTGATGTTGATTGTCGCCCCGACGACCCAGTCGCCCGGACGTTTCTCCACCGGCAGCGGCTCGCCCGTAAGCATGGACTCGTCCACGCTCGAAGACCCGGATATGACCTCGCCATCCACCGGAGCCTTCTCACCGGGCCGAAGCGACACGACGTCCCCTACCCTGACGTCGTCGACCGGGACCTCCATCTCGGTCCCGTCCCGTTCGACACGCGCCGTCTTTGGCCTGAGCTTCATCAGCCGCTTCATGGCCTCGGATGCGCGCCCCTTGGACCTCGCCTCAAGGAACTTGCCGAGCAGTATCAGGCCGATTATCATCGCGGACGTGTCGTAGTATACCGACGCGCCCAGGCCACCGAAGACTCCCGGCACGAAAGTAATGGCCGCGCTGTAGAAATACGCCGACGACGTGCCCATCGCTATCAGGACGTCCATGTTTGCGCTTCCGTGGGTGAGGTTCGCGTACGCGCCCCGATAAAACCGCCAGCCGGCCCAGAACTGCACGGGCGTAGCGAGGGCAAACAGGGCGTAGTCCATATATGCGTGCGGGACGACACCCATCCCGAACATCGGTATGAACATTATGAGGCCGCCGAGTATCAGGCTTGTCGTAAGCCTGAGCCTGAGCGCCGACGTCTCCCTGGCACGCTCGGCCGCCTCGCGGTCCGGCGTAGCCGCCTGCTCGTCCAGCACCCTGTACCCGGCGTCGATTACAGCCTGCTTCATCTCTCCCGGGCCGACCGCTTCGGGTATGTACTCGACATGGGCCTTCTCGGCCGCGAAGTTTACGTTGGCGGATACGATGCCGGGGAGCCTGTTCAGCGCCCTCTCCACCGCCGCCGAGCACGCCCCGCATGTCATCCCGCCGACCCGCGCGTCCCATGTCTCGACCCTCGGCGTGTAGCCCAGTTCCTTAATCGTTCCGACAACGGCTTCGAGGTTTGCCGCGCCGGGGTCGAACTCGACCTTTACCTGGTCGGCCCCGAAGTTGACCGATGCCTCCCGGACTCCGGGAAGCCTGCCCAGGCCCTTCTCTATGGAAGCCGCGCACGAGGCGCAGGTCATCCCGCCAACCTGCAACGTGCAGAAGACGGGTTTCTTTTCTTTTTTTGCCAGTTTGGTCATATTCCAATTTTCTTGTAGGGTGGGCACTGCCCACCATCTTATTAACGCGGCGGATAAATATCCGGACATCCTCTTCAATATTGCGCGGCCTCGATGGGGCGCGGCCCCCTTGCACCCCCGGACAAGGGGGAAACGTTCCCCCTTGCATCCCCTCGATCCTGTTAGGATGGAAGCCAAATTATGGCGAGCTTCGCCCGCCGGATTTATAACAATCTGGCCCCCACCTCTAACTCCCCCTCTTAAGATAAGAGGGGTTGGGGTGTTATGAAGTATCGGCGATGAATCCAAATATTCAGCCGCCGGTTTAATAACAGTTTTCGGCGCGCCGGGGGCGTCGCGCCCTACAAAATCCCCCTTAGGGATTTGACTGTTTGTTATTTTACACCCAACCCCGCCCCGGCACAAACAAAAAGGGGCCGAAACTCCGGCCCCTCAGCGTTTACCGTATGCAAGGACGGCTATTTTCCCTCGGCCAACCGGACCTTCTCCTCTTCCATGGCCTTCTTGCCGGCCTCTATAGCGGAGGCGATGACGTTCTTCTTGTCTGCTACCGCGTCCTTGCCCTGCTCGTAGGTCTGCTGGATCTTGTCCTTGGCCTCGGCGGTCAGGGTCTTGATCTTGTCCTTGGCGTCCTCGGTGAGGTCCTTTATCTTCTCCCTGGTCTCGCGTCCGGACTGCGGCGCGGTCAGAAGTGCGATACCTGCGCCGACAAGGCCGCCCACCACGAATGCCAGCACCACCGAACCAGTTGAATATCTATCCTCGCTCATAGCTCTGCCTCCTTTTGTTTAAAGAGCCCGCATACCTTGTAAAGCGTCTCCGCCCCTGCCTTTATCCCTGCCGCATAGCCGAGCAGGTTGACGACCGTCCCCTTGAGCTTCGTGTCCAGAAGTGTGTTCAGGGACCTCACTGTTTCGCCTACCTCATGGAACGCGCCTATGGTGTCGTCCACCTTCATGACGCCGTCTTTTGCGACCTTTACAACCTCGTCCATCTCCGCGACGAGCGCGTTGATGGACTTTACCGCCGGCCTTACCTCCTCCTCGACGAGAGCGTTCAGGCTCTTCATCGACACCTCGGTCGCCTCAAGGGTCTTCCTGAGCTGCTGCAGCGCCGGCACCAGGACGGCCACCAGCACCACCACGGCCAGGGCGACCACGACGGCCGCCAGGTTCAATAATTCCATCCTCTGCCTCCGTAATTTTAATTATACCACAAATGACCTGTTATTCCGGACGTATCAACAAAACAGCGCAGTGGGCGCGCCTCGCCACGGACTCGGCCACGCTCCCCAGAAGGAGCCTGTTCAGGCCGCGCCGGCCGTGGGTGCCCATGACGATGAGGCCGGCCTTCATGTCCTCCGCCTTGTTTATTATCTCGTCGTGTACGTCGCCCTCCGCGACGACCGCGTCCGAGACCACGCCGGCCTGGCCAGCCAGCGCCGACAGGCCGCCGAGGACCCGCTCCCCCTGCTCCTTGAACGTCTGGTGTATCACGTCGTAGTTCGTCAGCCCCGTCTCGGCCTCCGGGATGGTCACGATAGCCAGGTCGATAACGTAAAGCAGCGTCACTTTGGAGCCCAAAGCCTTCGCCAGCCTGAAACCCTCCCGGGCCGCATGGCTGGACACCTCGCTTCCGTCCACCGGTATCAGCACCCTGTCATACATGGGACTCCTCCAGTTAAAGTAAGAGCCTCGCATCGGTTATTCTGACATAAAAATATAACAGAGAATATCCAGGTAGTAAAGGATTGGAGAAAAAAAGGTTGGCTATTCTTCCCAGGCGGGGACGTCTATGACGTCATCGTCCGCGGCGGAGGTCGAAGGCGAGCGCCATACCCCGCTGCCCAGGTATACATACCACTTGTACGCGGAGTCCAGCAGTACAACGAGCGAGAGCCCGGCCATAAGCCCTACCAGGCCGGCGTTGAGCCGGAAAGTGAACGCCCTGGCGGGGTCGGCGGCGGCCTTGTCGAGGAAGCCGTAGAAGAGCAGGTGCGCCGCCGTGAAAGTCGTGACCGCGATGAAGGCGAGCGGCACGACCGTGACCCATGCGTAGCGGGCCCGGCCGGAGCGGATAAGGACGGTCGTGCCGACTGACAGGGCGATGCCCGCGAGGAGCTGGTTTGCGACGCCGAACATCGGCCATATGGTCGATACGCTCCCTCCGTAGATAAGCAGGCCCCATGCCGCGACGACCAGCGCGCTCGCGCCGACGATGCCCGGCATCCAGTCTATGCGGCCGAGCGGCCTGTAGGCGTGCCCGGCGAACTCCTGGACGAGGAAACGCGCGACCCGCGTGCCTGCGTCTATGGTAGTCAGGATGAACAGCGCCTCGAACATCAGCGCGAAGTTGTACCAGTAGGACATCAGCGCCTTCATGCCCGGGAGCGCGGAGAATATCGAAGCCATACCGACCGCGAGCGAGACCGCCCCGCCGGGACGGTTGGCGACGTCCACGCCGACCATCGCGGACAGTTCGGCCAGCCGGGACACCGGGAACCCGATGGCCGCAAGCTCGGACGGGGTGAGCATGCTGTTTATCGCCAGATAATCGCCGGGTATCAGAATTGTCGCGGCGACGAGGGCGACGATGCCGACGAACCCCTCGATGAGCATCGAGCCGTACCCTATCATCTTCGCGTCGGTCTCGCGTGTTATCATCTTGGGCGTGGTGCCGGACGATATAAGCGAATGGAACCCGGAAATGGCCCCGCATGCTATCGTAATGAACATGAACGGGAAAACCTTACCGGGTATGACAGGCCCGCCGCCGTCCACGAACTGCGTCACGGCCGGCATGTGTATCTCGGGCGCAAGGAAGATTACACCCGCCGCGAGTATCGCCACGGTGCCAACCTTCATGTATGTCGAAAGGTAGTCGCGGGGAGCGAGCAGGAGCCAGACCGGGAGCACCGAGGCGAGGAATCCGTATACCGCGAGCGACAGGACGAGCGTACCCTTGCCGTGGTCGAACATCGGGGCCGCCCACGAGCCTGGTATGTAATGCCCGGTCACGACCGCCAGTATCAGCAGCGTCACGCCGATGACCGTGACCTCGGACACCCTGCCCGGCCTGACGCTGTGCATGTAGACGCCCATGAGGAGCGCGATGGGTATGGTCATGAAGATGGTGTAAGTACCCCAGGGCGAGTGCGTGAGCGCGTTGACGACCGCGAGGCCGAGGCCCGCTAGCGCAATTATGATGATGAACAGGACGGCTATTGCCGATGCGAGGCCGGTTATCGGGCCGACCTCGTCGCGTGCTATGCGGGCGAGCGAACGCCCTCCCCGCCTCATGGACGCGACGAGTATGACGAAGTCGTGCACCGCCCCGGCGAAGACAGCCCCGATGAGTATCCAGAGCGTGCCGGGCAGGTACCCGAACTGGGCCGCGAGGACCGGGCCGATGAGCGGGCCGGCCCCTGCTATGGCGGCGAAGTGGTGGCCGAGGAGCACCCAGCGGTTTGTCGGGTGGTAGTCCCGTCCGTCCGCCATCGTCGTGACGGGCGTTTCACGTGAGTCGTCGAGCGACATGACCTTCGCCGCCAGGAACGAGCCGTAGAACCGGTAAGCGATGATGAATACGCATGCAGCCGCGACGACGAGCCAGAGCGCGTTCACCGTCTCGCCGGGGTTTATCACGCGCGTGACGACAAGTAGCGAGAACGCGCCGAGGATTGAGATGCCGGAGAATACGAGCAGCTTTAAGAACTTCATAGACGCTTACGTTAACATAAACAGGTGCATGGATTCAAGGAAGAATTTTGTTGACAGCCGGTCGTGATAACCGGATAATTAGTCAGGAGGTTACAACATGAAAACCAGCGGTGCGACAGCGGAGGTCTTTCTTTCGGCCTTTAAGACCATGAAAAAGGAAGAGCAGGACATCTTTCTGACCAAGCTCCTCAAAGACAAGAGCCTGCGCGAGGACCTGATAGACATCGCGATCGTCTATGAGCGTGAAGGCGATAAACGCAGGCCATTCAGGGAGTTCCTTGCCGTGACAGCCAAGCTAACTGCCTACTCGCTCTAACCTCAGCCGCATCTTTTATCAATATCGGAATATTCCACGAGGCCCAGTTTTGCTGATCGGATTCCACACCTCCATAGCAGGCGGCTTGCCGCTCGCGGTAAAGCGCGCGGTCGAGGTCGGCTGCACGACGATGCAGATTTTCTCGCACAGCCCGCGCTCGTGGAAGCTCGACGACATACCGCGCGAGCAGGCAGAGGCGTTCATCAAGGCACGCGCCGAGGCCGGCATCTCTCCCCTCTTCGTCCACACGTCATACCTTATAAACCTGGCCTCGGCCGACGATGCGCTGTACATGCGTTCGATAGACGCGCTCAGGACGGAGATGCAACGCGCCGATCAAATCGGCGCGGAGTACGTCGTCACGCACCTGGGCAGCGCGTCGTCGAGCGAGCCCGACCGTGCGCGAGAGCGTGTCGCCGATGCGCTCGTCAGGACGCTCGACGGCCTAAACGTCAAGACAGACCTCCTGCTTGAGAACACCGCCGGAGAGAGGGGCGACGTGGGACACAGGTTCGATGACATTGCCTGGATAATCGAACGCACCGGCATCAGCTCGCTCGGCGTGACGGTAGACACCTGCCACAGCTTCGGCGCGGGTTACGATTTCAGGACGAGGAAGGGGATTGATGCTACGATAAAGGCCATCGAGGGCTCGTTCGGGTTTGAGCGGGTAAAACTCATACACCTGAACGACTCCAAGCACCCGCTCGGGAGCAACCGGGACCGGCACGAGAATATCGGGGAAGGTCTGCTCGGCCTTCCAGCGTTCCGGCTCATCCTCAACCACCACAAGCTCCGGGACCTGCCGTTCATTATAGAGACTCCCAAGGCCAGCCCGGAGGACGACGCGAGGAATATGGCTGTGGTCAGGAGGCTGGTGAATAAAACAAGGGAATAGAACCGGTTAATAAGGTCGCCGCAAGCGGCAGGGACTTCAACCCGAAAGGGATTGGCCTGGCAACTACAACCTGCCAGCGATTTCTATTGGCTTATCTCGGACAAAACACAAAGGCACAAAACGCCGGCTATGTCCCATCTATTTCCAAACCTTGCCGCATGTTTTTCATGACATCACGATAATTTTCTGTTATATTATTAAGGTTTCACAAAATTGGGCATAGCGCGGGAAGGCCAGAATTATTCGGCAGCCAGCATTGTTGTTAATTTTTCGAAAGAGGTGAAAGAACAGATATGGCAAAGGTGATGCTTTTTATCGACGGCACTTGGCTCTACAAGAACATGCCGAGGCTGTCCGAGGCATACGGTCAGGCGGACTTCAGGATAGACTTCGGGAAGCTCCCGCTGGTGCTGTCCGGCGAGGTCGCGCGCCAGCTCGGCTCCACCAGCGTGGACGTGGTCAGGACGCACCTCTTCGGGAGCTACGCCGCGAACTACGACCTCAAGGACGACGACGCGGTACAGAGGCGGCTCGACTTCTTCGACATGCTGAAGGAGGAGCACAACTACGAGCTTGAGCTGTTCCCAATCAACTTCCGGGGCAGGCGGCTCAGGCGAAACGACCGCGACCCGGAGGACTCGTTCGAGCCCAAGGAGAAGTGCGTAGACATATCGCTCGCCACCGCGATGCTCTACTACGCCGCCATCCCCAACGCATACGACATAGCGATATGCGTCGTCGGCGACCAAGACTTCAAGCCGGTGCTCCAGAACGTCAGGAAACTCGGAAAGCGCGTCGCCATCGCGAGCATCAAGGGAAGCTGCGCCCCGGAGTATGCCGACGCGAGAGACGAGGCGAGGGTCAAGGACTACGGCATAATCTGGCTGGACGACCTGCTTGAGGAACTCGCGCTCCGCTACGAGCGGCACAAGCTCCCCTGCCAGTCCCCGATGCACAAGGGAGACCGCGAGGTCTGGACGACGTTCTACCCGAGGCGCGGCCAGCGTTTCTACTGCCCGGACTGCCAGTCGGAGTTCGCAAGCCAGAAGCAGGAGGCCCAGCAGGAGTACGTGAGCTCTAACGTAGAGGAGGTCAAGCCCGCCGCCGAGGCCGCTCCGGCCCCCACGCCGGGGATGCGCATACCCGGCGTCGTAAAGAAGAAGGTCGCCGACCGCGGCTTCGGCTTCATCCAGACGGAGGAGGGCCTCCAGTACTTCTTCCACCTGACCGACTTGGAGGGCGACCTCGAGTTCCAGGAGGTCGAGGAGGGGCTGCACGTCGAGTTCGAGATAAAGAAGGACCCCAACCACGACAAGGCGGGCGCGGCCCAGAAGGTGCGGCGGGTGGGCTGACTGGGAAAACCGTGATACGTGTTCGTGTTTCGTGTTCGTGAAAGATTATATGTAGGGGCACCCCTCTGTGGGTGCCCTCTTCGCATTCAAAAACAGGGCGGGCACGGAGGCCCGCCCCTACATAAAACCAGACCAACCCTCACCCGGCCCTTCGGGCCACCCTCTCCCATTGAAGGGAGAGGGTACATTAGATATAGTCCCCCTCTTAGTTTAAGAGGGGGCTGGGGGTGTTATTATTAATCCGGCAATTAATTAGGTCAATTATGCAAAGCAATTTAAGTCACTGGATTCCCGCTTTCGCGGGAATGACGGCTCTTATTGTCGCCCCGTGCTTGACACGGGGTCCAGGAAGTTGCTCTATGTAGTTGCCGGGTTAATACCTCATTCACCCCCATCTGTTCCCGGGAGAGGGGCCGGGGGTGAGGGTACCTGTGCTATAATTATAGTATAGGTTTGCATTTCAACTGATTGCCCGGGAGGTGTGAGATGGTGATACACATCAAGAGGGCGTACGACCCGCCCGAAGGCTCGGACGGCGCCAGGATACTGGTTGACCGGCTCTGGCCCCGGGGGCTGAAGAAAGAAGACGCGGCGATACGGCTGTGGCTCAAGGACATCGCACCGTCGGAAAAACTCAGAAAATGGTTCGGCCACGACCCGGCTAGGTGGAACGAGTTCCAGGACAGGTACTTCCGCGAGCTTGACAGGAGGGACGCGGACGAGGTAGGCCTGGTAATCCGCGAGGCGGAAAGGGCTCCGGTTACACTGGTATACGCCGCGCGCGACGAGAGGTACAACAACGCGGCCGCTCTCAAGAGCTACATCGAGGAGCGGGCGATGGTTAAAAAGGCCGCCTGAGTTATCTACCCGGGCGGCCTTGTACCCTCAAGTCTGGATAAGCTTCTTCTCCTTGCCAAGCTCCCTGTCGAGGTTCTCCGTGTCCTTCTCGAACTGCTCCTTCAGAAGGTCCCAGGCCTTTGCGCTCCTGCCCTTCAGTTCCTCCAGCCGGAGCTTCAGCCTGTCCAGTTCTTTCTGGAGGGCGTCGATCTCCTTCCGGCGCTCCGCATCGAGCTTGTCGCCCTTCTTCTCCGCCTCGGCCTTCAGCTCGCCCAACCTGGCCTCCATGTCTTTCAGACGCGCCGCAAGCTCCTTCTCGTACTCTGCCTTCCGCTGAGAGGCGTACTTGCCGGCAATATCCAGCGCCTCGGACGCCTCCTTCTTCACGTCCTCGACGGTAACATCCTTGCCCGTCCGACTTTCCGCATCCTGCGCGGGTTCCGGCTTGCAGCCTCCCAGGACGAGCGGGAGTATCACTGCCATACCCACGAGTATTATATACGACCTGCGCATCGCACCCTCCTGTTATCCGGCGTATTCAGGGCTAAGTACCCATTGAGCATATTATACCCGCGAAAACGTGCGGATGCAACGGCGCGTTTTTCTCTTGACCGCACGGTGAAGAATTGTGATAAACTAACCCATGTGATTAACCATTTCTATTAATCCCCTCTCCTCGCGGGAGAAGGGTTGGGGTGAGGGGCATCATCATTATGAAGGTACTTGGCATTTCCGGCAGCCCGAGACAGAACGGCAACACCGAGCTTCTGCTCAAGGAGTTCCTGCGCGGCGCGGCGGACGCAGGGGCCGAGACGGAGCTTTTACAGGTGAAGAAGGTCCGCTTTGACCCGTGCATATCCTGCAACCGGTGCTTCAAGACCGGCAGGTGCGAGGTCGAGGACGCGTTCCAGCCCATCTACGACAAGCTGATGGAGGCGGACCACGTCGTCCTCGCATCCCCCATCTACTTCATGACCGTCTCCGCCTGGGCCAAGACGCTCATAGACCGTTGCCAGTGCTACTGGGCGAAAAAGTATGTCCTGAAAGACCCGGTGCCGGAGTACCGCGGGGGACTGAAACGCAAGGGCGTGTTCATATCCGCGTGCGGCTCCAGCGTGAAGCAGGCCTTCGACGGCGCTGTCTTCACGATGAAGTTCTTCTTCGACGCCATCGGAGTGACCCACCACAGGAACCTGCTTTACCACAACGTGGACGAGATGGGCGCGATCAAGAAGCACCCGGCCGCGCTCAGGGAAGCATACGAGGCCGGGCGGGAGATTGTGGAAAAGTCCTGACCGCGCCCCTACCCCCTCTCCAACACCGAATAATTTAGCCTAATATTACAATTCAACATACCCTTGACGGGCCTTTGCATACAGAGTTTTTTCTGCTATATTCTAATTACCGTTCCGCTACCGTTACCACAAAGGAGCCTTCCATGCCGATGAGACAGCCCGTCGCCGCGCAGTTCTATGCGGGCGACTGCAAGGCCCAGATAGAGACCTATCTCAGAGACTTCACTCCGCCCGATGAGCCGCGACGCGTGGTCGCGGGCATCGTCCCGCACGCGGGCTGGTTCTTCTCCGGCGAGACAGCCGCGAAGGTATTCGCTACCATCCAGGCAAAGGAGATGCCGTCCACGTTCATACTCCTCGGCGCGGTGCATTCGCCCGGCGTATGGAAGAACTCCGTATACTACACAGGCCGGTGGGAGACCCCGTTCGGCCCGCTCGAAGTGGACTCCGCGGTCGCCGCGCGGCTCATCAACCAACTCCCGGAACTTGTGACCGGCGACCACAGGGCGCACGCGAACGAGCACTCGATCGAGGTGCAGACCCCGATGATAAAATACCTCTTCCCGGACGCGAGGATCGTGCCGATAGCCGTCCCGCCTGGCAGGGACGCGGCGAAGCTGGGAGATGCGATAGGGAAGATGATACACGAGGGCTGGTTCAATGCGGTCGTGATCGCGTCGACCGACCTGACCCACTACGGCGACAACTACGCCTTCTCGCCGGTCGGCAACGGGCGTCACGCATACGAATGGATGGTGGAGAACGACAAGCGTATCATCGAGCTTGCCATGAAGCTGAAGGCGGAAGAGGTACTGACGGAGGCAGCGTCGCACAGAAACGCGTGCGGTGCGGGGGCGATGGCCGCGGCCGTAGCCGCCGCCCGTGCAATGGACGCCGGCCGTGGCCACCTCGTCCAGTACACGACCAGCTACGACGTCTACCCGACCGGCGAGTTCGACATGGCCGTGGGGTATGCGGGGATAGTTTTCTAAGGACCGAACTCGGACTTCCCCTCGCCCGGCACGATTATCTTCTCGTCTTCCGCGAACGGCGCCCGCGGCTCCGGCCAAATGCCTTGCACCGGCTCCGGGCCTTCGCTCGCGGCGGGCCCCTTCTCCCTGTCCGCGAGTATCGGGTGCTCGTGTAAATCCACGCCCGGCACGAAGACGCTGAACTCTATCGGCAGGCCGTTGGGGTCGAAGGAATAGATCGAGTGGATGAAGCCGTGGTCTATGACGTTCGAGCAGGAGAACCCCGCCTCGATTAACCTGTCCGCAAGCTCCCACAGCTCGTCCTCTGTCTCCAGACCGAACGATATATGGTCGAAAATGAAAGGCCCTTCGACAGGCTGGCCGTGCCTCTTGTTCGGCACGCGCGTAACGCCAGTCCACTCGAAGAACGCGACGTACTCGCCTTCGGTTATCTCGAAGAAGTACTGCCTGCGGCCCGGCCCGCCGTGGCTGGCCACAAGCCGCATGCCAAGCAGGTCGCGCCAGAAACGCACCGTCTTGTCCATGTCGCCCGTCGCCATGGCGACGTGGTTCAGGCCCTTGAACTTCATTTTACTATGTGAGGCTCCTCGACGTCCGTTATGGTGTAGCCGACCTTGACAGTCAGGTCCTTCCTGAGCGAGTGGTAGACCGAGCAGTACTTCTCCTGCGACAGGGCTATCGCACGCTCGACCTGCTTCTCCTTTATGCCCTTGCCTGTCAGGTGCAGGTGCATCGTGAAGCTCTTGTAGTACTGGGGCGGGGTCGGGTTACGCTCGCCCTCTATGTCGAGCTTGAACTTGTGCAGCTCCACCTTCATCTTCTGGAGGAACGAGACCACGTCTATCCCCATGCAGCCCGCGAGCGACAGCATCAGAGACTCGGTCGGCATGCAGCCCCACTGCACCTGCGCATCGAACTCTATCTCGTAGCCCGACTGGGTCATGCCCCGGAATATCAGCTCCTTGTCCCAGAACAGGAACCCCTTCGCGGTGGTCTTCACCTTCTCCTTGTAGCCTTCAAGGTTCATGTCTTCCTTCGTGGTCATGTCGCCTGCGTCCTCCTTATGAATCTCAACTCCCCGTCTCCAGATGAGTGGGGCTGTGGTGATGGGTAGAAACTCCCCTTTATTTGTTGCCTTTGTTTATCTGGTCTGGAAAAAAAGGCGTGTCGCAGTTAGTACGGCATGTCCGGCACGTCCTGTCGCACACAAGGAGCACCTTCTTCTTGCGCTTTTTGGCTACGACCTTGGGCTTCGCCTCCGGCTGCCTATCCCCGGACGTCTTCTCTTCTTCCTTCAACCGCACACTTCCCGTGGATGAGAAAACACTGCCGGCCCATCGAGAGACGGACCGGCTGATTTGTTAGCTATAAGTGTCGCGAAACTTTCTTGACACAAGATTCATAAAGCACGTCTCCCCGTGCTTGACACGGGGTCAAGGAAGTTATTATACGGGGCAGTGAAAAGTGGACTCGGCCCATTCGAGCGCCTCGCCTTCACGTTTCTTGTCCCTTGCCATCCTGGCGTAGGCGGAATCGAGGTCTGCATGTACGACGTGAGGGCGGACAAGGTCCTCGACAAACCTGCTTATCTTCCGTGGGCCGGCGGTCTTCTGAAGGCCGTCGTACACTTCCTCGTCAAGGGTTATAGTCAGCCTCTTGTTCATCTCGGTCCTCCATATACTGCGATGCTGCCAGTATAGGTCTTGTACAGTATAATTCACAAACATTCGCTGAATCAGGCTGAGGACTCCCCCTACGGCTCCGCCGGAAGCGCGGCCGCGGTCAGTGTCGCAAACTGCTTCCTCAGGCCTACGACGGGGCCAATGATTATAAGCGCGGGCGTCTCTATCCCGGCCGCGCATGCGTCCGCGAAAAGGTTATCGAGCGTCGAGACGACCTGGCGCTGGTCCTTGCCGGTGCCCTGGCTGACGACCGCGGCAGGCGTGTCTGACGCGCGTCCCGCGGCTATGAGCCTCTCGGCTATCTCCGGCAGGCGGGTAAGTCCCATATAGATGATTATGGTGCTGACCGCGGTCGCGAGCGACTCCCAGTTCACCGGGTCGTCGAGCCCGCTTCCGGGATGGCCGGTCACGAACGCCACGCTCCCGGACTTCCCCCGGTGCGTGACTGGTATGCCCATCGATGCCGGTACGGCCACGCCTGCCGTTACGCCCGGGATTACCTCGCAGGGTATCCCTGCCGCGCCAAGCGCAAGCACTTCCTCGCCACCCCTGCCGAAGACGAACGGGTCGCCGCCCTTCAGCCTGACAACCGTCCTGCCGGTCCTCGCGTGTGCTATGAGTGCGTCGTTTATCTCATCCTGGGACGGACAGCTCCTGCCGCACCGTTTGCCCATGAATACAAGCTCGGCGTCTTTGGGTATCATGCTGAGCAGGCCCTCTTGAATGAGGGCGTCGAATACCACAACCTCCGCGAGACCGAGAACCCTCGCGCCCTTGAGCGTGAGGAGTTCCGGGTCACCCGGCCCGGCGCCGACGAGGTAGACGGTGCCGGGGTTGCTGCTTTGTTCCATGTTGCTTTGTCCTCTTCTATTTCTGCGGGTGCACCGGGCCCTGGAGGTAGGAAATTGCCTCTTCTCCCGGCTGCGGGAGTCCGGCGATCTTCCATGCCTTGAGCGGGTCCATCTTGAAGTCCTTGGTCATGCAGCTCTTGGGCTTGTGGAGGTTGGTGCAGACCATCTGTATGAACGGGAACGCGTTGAACTTTATGTAGTAGCCCCTCAGGAACCTGATGACCTCCATCTGGTCGTCGGTCAGCTTCTTGAAGCCCTGCTTCACGGCTATCGCCTCGGCGACGGACTCGTTCCACATGTTGATGTTCTTCAGGTAACCGTTCCTGTCGAGTTCTACCGAACCACCTTCGAATTTGAGTGATGACATAAGTCACCTCCTTTGTTTACAACATATATTGTAACGCGGAGGCGGCAGGAAAGCAAGACACCATGCCCCATGGCACCCTACTGGTAGCCCTCGAACTTGCCCTCGATGTAGTCCTTGAGGTAGCGGTTCTCGGCCTCGACCTTGTGCATCAGGCCCTTGACGACGTCCCTTATCGACAGTATGCCGGTGAGCTGGTGGCCCGTCATGATGGGCATGTGCCTGATGTTGTTCTTGGACATGATGTTCATGATGTAGTCGAGGTCGTCGTCCGCGAGGCCGATGAGTATGTCCTTGGTCATAACGTCGCCGACGTACTTTGCGTCCAGGTCCCCGGGGTTGTTGTTTATGACCCTGAGTATGTCCCTCTCGGAGATGACGCCCATCACCTTCCTGTTGTCGTCGAGGACAGGCAGGCAGCTGATACGGTGCGTGAAGAGCAGCTTCAGCGCGTCGGTGACCTTCTCCTGGTAGCCGACAGTAAACACGCCCCTCTTGGAATCTATGATGTCCTTGATCTTCATATTATTGCCCCTTGTCCCGTGATAGAGCCTGAACCAACTGTTTCATGCCGTTCGCGTGGAGCGTAATGCTATGTAATAACTACATTTGTATACCAGAAATCCGGCCCGGTTGTCAAGGCCGGAATAAAAAAACCGGGCCCCGGATGCCGGGGCCCGGCAGGAAACCCGGACTATTTAAGCTTCTTGATCCAGAAGTGCATCTTCCCGTCCTTCTCCTCAGAACCCATGAGCTCGTTGCCGGTCCTGTTCGCCCAGGCGACGATGTCGTTCTTCGTGCCGAGGTCGGTGCCGATCATGTGGAGGACCTTGCCGGTCTCCATCTTCTTGACGGTCATGTTCGTCTTGAGGATAGGCTCGGGGCACACCATGCCGCAACAGTCCAGTTCCTGATCCGCAGTAATGTCCATGAACACCTGCCTTTCTCCGGCTTGAGCCGGATAGAAACAATTATACTCCATCAGGGCCGTCCTGAAATACGGGCGGCCACGCCTAAATTGCTATGCGTTCTCCTTGCTCCACCACTCGCCGTCCTTCAGGTACTTGTCGATGTTCTTCGCGGCGTTCCTGCCCGCGCCCATCGCAAGGATGACGGTCGCCGCGCCGGTGACTATGTCACCCCCGGCGAACACGCCCTTCTTGGTCGTGCGGCAGGACTCCTCGCTCTCGACCTCGATGTAGCCCTTCTTGGTCTGGCCGAGTCCAGGTGTGGTCTGGAAGAGCAGCGGGTTCGAGCTGGTGCCGATGGACACGATTACCGCGTCCAGCTCCATGACGAACTCGGAGCCCTTCTTGGCGACAGGCCTCCTGCGGCCGGAGTCGTCCGGCTCGCCGAGTTCCATCTGGAGGCACTCCATGCCGCTGACCCAGCCCTCGTCGTTGCCGATGACCCTGACCGGCGCGGTGAGGAGCTGGAACTTCACGCCCTCGTGGCCGGCATGCTCGATCTCCTCCGCCCTCGCGGGCAGCTCGTCCTTGGAGCGGCGGTAGACGATATACGCGTTCTCCGCGCCAAGCCTGAGCGCCGTACGTACTGCGTCCATCGCGACGTTGCCGCCGCCGACGACCGCGACGTTCTTGAACTTCTTTATCGGCGTCTCGTAGTTCGGGAAGTCGAACGCCTTCATGAGGTTGGAACGGGTGAGGAACTCGTTGGCCGAGAACACGCCGTTCAGGTTCTCGCCCGGCACGCCCATGAACCAGGGCAGGCCCGCTCCGTTGCAGACGTACACGGCGTCGTAGCCGTCTTCCTGCATAAGCTGGTCTATGGTCTTTATCTTGCCTATGACGTAGTTCAGCTTTATCTCGACGCCCATAGCCTCGAGCACCTTGACCTCGCGCTCGACTATGGCCTTTGGGAGCCTGAACTCCGGTATGCCGTACACGAGCACGCCGCCGGCCTTGTGCAGGGCCTCGAAGACCGTGACCTTGTGGCCAAGGACGGTGAGGTCGAACGCGGCGGTGAGGCCGGACGGGCCCGCGCCTACCACGGCGACCTTCTTGCCGGTGGACGGGGCGCACTTGGGCAGGTCACCGCCGCCGTGCTTGCCCTGGTAGTCGGCCACGAAACGCTCAAGCCTGCCTATTGCGACCGGCTCGTTCTTCTTGCCGACGATGCAGACGTTCTCGCACTGCATCTCCTGCGGGCAGACCCTGCCGCAGACCGCCGGGAGGAGGCTCGACTCTTTTATCTTGCCCAGCGCGCCCAGGTAGTTCTTCTCGGATATAAGCCCGATGAAGGACTTTATATCGATGCCGACCGGGCAGCCGGTGGTGCAAAGCGGCTTCTTGCACTGTATGCACCTCGACGCCTCGAGGAGCGCCTGCTCCTCGGTATAGCCGGTGGTGACCTCTTCAAAATTCCTGGCCCTCTTGTGGGCGTCCTGCTCAGGCATAGGCTGGCGGGGCACTTTGGGCTTCTTAGGTTTTTCGTCCTTGATCTCGTCGCTCATTAGGGTTTCCTTCCTTTACGCGGAATGACACATCTTTTTCTTGCAGATATCGACGGCCAGCTTCTCCTCGGGCAGGTACTGCCTCTGGCGGGCCATCATCTCGTCGTAGTCCACCTGGTGGCCGTCGAACTCCGGCCCGTCCACGCAGACGAACTTGGTCTGCCCGCCCACCGTGACGCGGCAGGCGCCGCACATGCCGGTGCCGTCGACCATGATGGTGTTGAGGCTGGCGAACGTCTGAATCTTGTGGGGCTCGGTGACCTTGCAGACGAACTTCATCATTATCGGCGGGCCGATGACGACGACCAGGTCGATTGGTATCTTCTCGACCTCGATCATCCCCTTCAGCTCGTCCGTGACGAAGCCCTTCTTGTGGTACGAGCCGTCGTCGGTGGTTATGCGCACCTCGTGGCTCGCGGCCCTCATGTAGTCCTCGTATATCAGGAGGTCCTTGTTCCTCGCGCCGAGGATTGAGATGACGCGGTTGCCCGCCGCCTTCATCGCCTGCGCGATGGGGTGGACCGGGGCAATGCCCACGCCGCCGCCGATGCACACGACCGTGCCGAACTTCTCGACGTGGGTCGGCTTGCCGAGCGGGCCGGCGACGTGCATCAGCTTGTCGCCCTCGTTCATCTGGCCGAGCATCATGGTGGACGCGCCGACCTCCTGGAACAGGATGCTGATGGTGCCCTTTTCGGCGTCCTTGGCGGCTATGGTGAGGGGTATCCTCTCGCCGGTCTCGCCGTTGATTATTATCACGAACTGGCCTGCCTGGTGCGCCCTGGCTATCTCCGGCGCGTCAAGGACGAACTCGGTTATCCTCGGCACCTGGTCCGACCAGACGGTCTTTTTCAGAATCTCATGCATTATATTTCACCCGGTCTTTATAGATGTTGATAATGACGGCTACCAGTTCTCTATCTCCTTCATGAAGTCGTCGTACTGGTTCTCGAAGCCCCTCAGGTGCTCGCTCTCCTCGCCAGCGAGGAGCAGGAACAGGTCCTTGGCCTTCTTGTCGTCGACGAGCTTTGCATACTTCTGATAGGACTCGAGGGCCTCTTTCTCGCGGGCCATGGCGAACTTCAGCACCTGCTGGTAGTCGGCGTCCGCGTCTATCGTGACGTTGCCCAGGTGCTCGGCGTAGCCGAGCGGCTTGACGATGCCGTGGGGCTTGGGTATCCTTCCGCCCTTGTCGACTATCTTGTCAAGCTCGTTCAGCCTGTCGATGTGCGTCTGCTCCTGCTTCGCGAGCGCCAGGAGAAACGTCTTGACGTTGTCGCGCTTCGCGTGCTCGGCGGCGTTCAGGTAGAACTGGCGCGCGTTGTCCTCGTTTATCTTGGCGTAGTCTATGATCTCTTTCAGGGTTATGTCTTCCATATACGCTCCTAAGAATCAAGATACAGCGGGACATCGCGGGACCGGCTTGCGACGGCCCCGCGACGTCCCATAGTGGTATGCCCCGGAAGTGGCGGAAAGGCTAAGTCACTGGATTCCCGCTTTCGCGGGAATGACACCGTTTTTCCGACACGGTGCCGCCAGTTTATTGCCTCCCTGCCTGGCCCAGGTTTAAAGCATGTCGATGTAGCCGCAGGGGCAGGCCTCGGCGCACTTCTTGCAGCCCTGGCACTTGTCCAGGACGAAGGCGTAGTGCGTGCCCCTCGGGGTGTCCTTCGAGACCTTCTCGACGGCGCCGTCCGAGCAGTACATCCAGCAGTTGTCGCAGTCGAAGCAGAGGCCGCAGGACATGCAGCGGGTGACCTCGTCCTTGAACTCCTCGTCGGTGAGCGGCTGCATCGGCTCGATGGTCATGCTGTGCTTTACCTCGCCGGCCGGAAGGAACTTGGTCACGTTCTTGTCCTTCTTGGGGAAGAAGGACGTGAACATGTTCTGGTAGCGGACGACGGTGAGCGGCGCGACGTCCGCCTTCGGCTTGTTCTGGATGTAGTCGTCTATCGCCTCAGCCGCCATGCGGCCAAGACCTATCGCCTCGGTCACGAGGCCGAGCTGGTTGGTGACGTCGCCGCCGGCGAACACGCCCTCTGCCGCCGTCTTGCCGCCCGCGTCGGCGGATATCCAGCCCCACTCGTTCTTTATGTTGTCGAGGCCGGTCCACTCGGGCTCCTGGCTGATCGACGGGCATATGAACGTGGCCGGTATGACGAACTCGGAGCCGGGTACCGCGACCGGCCTGCGCCTGCCGGATGCGTCGGGCTCGCCGAGCTCCATCCTCTGGACCTTCAGGCCGGTGGCCTTGCCGCCCTCGACGACGACCTCCATCGGCGCGGTGAGGTATTCGAACTTTATACCTTCCTCCTCGGCGGAGTGTATCTCGTGCTCTATCGCTGGCATCTCGTTCCGGGTGCGCCTGTAGGAGAGCGTCACGTCCGCGCCGAGCCTGACGGCCACGCGGGCCGCGTCGATGGCGGAGTTGCCGCCGCCGATGACGACGACCTTGTCGCCTATCTCGACCTTCTCGCCCATGTTGACCTTGTGCAGGAAGTCAGCGCCGGTCTGCACGTTCGTGGCGTCCTCGCCCGGCACGCCGAGCTTCTTGCCTATGTGGGCGCCTATGCCCATGAACACGACCTTGTTGTTCTTCCTGATGTCGTCCATGGCGACGTCCTTGCCGACCCTGGTGTTCAGCTTTATGTCCACGCCGATGTCCGCGATCTTCTTTATCTCGGCGTCAAGCACCTCGTCCGAGAGCCTGTACGCCGGGATGCCGTAGCGGAGCATGCCGCCGGCCTTCGCAAAGGACTCGTAGACGGTGACGCCGTAGCCGCGGCGCGCGAGCTGGTACGCGCAGGACAGGCCCGCGGGTCCCGCGCCGACGACCGCCACGGACTCGGCCTTCTTTTCCTCGGTAAGCTTCCTCAGCGGAAGGTTGTTCTTTATGCCGTAGTCGCCCATGTACCGCTCGACGTTGTTGATGTTGAGCGGGCCCTCGAGGCTGCCCCTGTTGCACTCGCTCTCGCAGGGGTGCGGGCATACCCTGCCGGTGACGGCGGGGAACGGGTTCTTGTCGGTAAGCATGTACCACGCCTCGGCGACGGACTGGTCTATCGTCCTGCCGTACATCTCGGACTGGCTGATGTGCATCACGTAGCCCCTGATGTCGATGCCGGAGGGGCACTTGTGGGTGCAGGGCGGGGTCTTGGGCTGGTACTTGGGACGCAGGCTGGAAGTCTGCGCGCCGCCCGACTTCGCGCCGTAGCTTTTCTTCTTCTTCGAGACCATTGCCATGATTCTAATCTCCTTTTACTTCTATTGCCCGACATCCTTCGGGAACTGTGTTTTAAAAGCCCCTCACCCTTCAGGAGGACGATGAAACCTGTCCCTGGGGGTGAGGGGCCCAGACTGAACCATCATCTTGCAACACCAGGCCGAAGGATGCCACTACCGGCCGCGCGGCGTTGATTTAGTTGGCGCTGCCTTCCTTGTGCGGAAGCTCTATCGTTGTGCCGCCGAAGTAGCCGTACACGAGCTTCTCGTCGTCGATGAGCTCCCTGAGGGCTTCCTTGACGTCCTTCTTCGAGCAGTTGTCCTCGCCGAAGTGCTCTATGACGTCCTGCGTCATCTGCGGGACCTTGACCTGCTTCTTGCCGGCGTAAGATTCGACCTTCTTGAAGATGTAGTCTTTTACTTCCTCTACGGTAGCCATGTTATCCCCCCCTTAGAATTTGATGTGGGTTGAGGAATTGTACGTGCTCGACGCCAGGGTGAAGTCGTCTATGTGATACTTCGTGAACTCGAGGTTCGTCTTCTCGAAGAACTGCGGCCAGCCGATCCTGTTGATCCACTCGCCGACGCGCTCGTACTTCTTGGCGTCCCTGGCGTAGACCTCGACGATGTTCTTGACGGCGTCGGAGACTTCCGGCCAGCGCGGCGGGGTGTTCGGGAGGTACGGTATCGCAAGCTTGGAGAACATCGGCTTGGTCCTGGAGTTCGACACCTTGCCGCCGACCCAGATGGATATGCCGTCGTTCAGCGGGTTCGCTATCGGCATCGCCGGGCAGACCGTGTAGCAGTTGCCGCAGTACATGCAGAGGTCCTCGATGACCTCGACCGACTGCTTGCCCTCGACCATGGCCGGCCTGATGGCGGCCTTGGGGCAGGAAGCTACGGTGGTCGGGATCTCGCACATGTTGCCGAGCTTGTCGTGGTCGATCGTCGGCGGGGTCCTGTGTATGCCGAGGATCGCTATGTCCGAGCAGTGGACCGCGCCGCACATGTTCAGGCAGCAGGCGACCGCTATCCTGAGGTGCGCCGGGAGGCTCATGCTGGTGAAGTAGTCGATGAGCTCGTCCATGACGACCTTGACCACGCCGGAGGCGTCGGTCGCAGAGCTGTGGCAGTGGACCCAGCCCTGGGTATGGACGATGTTCGAGATGCTGGAGCCGGTGCCGCCGACGGGCACGCCCATCGCCTTGAGGTCCGCTATGAGCGGCTCGACGTTGGCTTCCTTGTCGGTCATGAACTCGACGTTGTTGCGGCTGGTGTAGCGCAGGAAGCCGTCGCAGTACTTGTCGGCCAGGTCGCACATCTCACGGATGGTCGTGATGGATATGAGCCTCGCGGACGCGCCCCTGACGGTGTACACCTTGGCGCCGGACTCGCCCTCGTGCATCAGCACGCCGGGCTTCAGGTTCTGGTGCGACTTCCACTTGCCGTAGTTGGCCTTGATGGCCGGGTGGAGCATCTGGTCGTAATGGGGTGGGCCTATGTCAGTCTTTCTCTTCGGAGCAGCCATTTTCGTTATCCCTCCATTGGACAATCTATGATAAAAGGGTCGTTATCTCAAGGTGTTTCGGTAAGGCACGGCGCTTTTGGCGCTTTTGGCCTACTCTTCCTCGAAGTACTCTTCATAGAAGATGTACGGGTTGGACCTGGGCTCGCATATCATCTCGGGGATAGGGTCGCAGCCGACTTCCTCGACGAAGTTGCCCTTGCCTATGCGGACGATCATCTCGCCGATACGCTCCCTGGCCTCGCCGTTCTCATCCCAGAACTCCCATATGCGGCCGATGAGCTCCTTGAACTCCTCGTACGGCGGGTCCATCTTTATGAACGGCACCAGGACGGAGGAGAGAAGCGCGCCCTGGACGATCGGGGCCTTTGCGCCGAGGAGTATGGTCGCGCCGCCGTCGACGCCGACCCTGAGTGCCTGCGGCATCAGGTTTATGCAGTGCATGCAGCGGTTGCAGTTCTTGTTGTCTATCGAAAGCTTGCCGCCCTCGTAGGACATGCAGCCGGTCGGGCACTTGTCGACGACGTCTGCCTTGATGTCTACCTTGCCGTCGGCGCGCGCGCCGTAGACCAGCTCGCCGGAGGCGTACTTGGCGACAGCGGCGTCGTCCTGGCGGATGTTGTCCCTCCAGGTGCCGATAATGGAGCAGTCGGAGCGGGCTATCGAGGCTACGCAGTCGTTCGGGCAGCCGGCGATCTTTATCTTGAACTTGTACGGGAAGGCCGGCCTGTGCAGCTCGTCCTGCCACTCGTTGGTCAGGTCATGGCATATGGCCATGGTGTCGATGCAGGCGAACTCGCAGCGGGACTTGCCGAGGCAGCAGGACGGGGTCCTCATGTCGGAGCCCGAACCGCCGAGGTCCCAGCCGTGCTCGGAGAGGTCGGTGAAGATGTCCTCGAGGTGCTCGGTGGTGGTGCCCAGCATGACCATGTCGCCGGTCGAGCCGTGGAGGTTGGTCAGGCCGGAGCCGTGCTTCTCCCACAGGTCGCATATGTAACGGAGCGCGCTGGTGCTGTAGAACCAGCCGGCAGGCTGGTTGATACGGACGGTGTGGAAGTGCGAGACGCCGGGGTACAGCTCGGGCGAATCGGAGTAACGGCCGATGATGCCGCCGCCGTAACCGCGGACGCCGACGATGCCGCCGTGCTTCCAGTGGGTCTTCTTGTCTCTATAAGACATTTCGAGAAGGTTGAGAAGGTCCTTGCACATCTCGTTCTTCTCCGCCGTCCTCTTGATGTCCTTGATGAAGCTTGGCCAAGGACCTTTTACGAGTTCGTCAATCAACGGGGTGTTAGACATTATTTACGGTCTCCTTTTCTAGTTTCGAATATGCCTCATCCCTTCGCGAACGCCGGGGTTTCGGAGGCTCCGCCCCCTGTCCCCTCGTCTGCCCGGTATTTCCGGGGGCATCTCAACTGCCCCGCGTCCCTGCGTCACCTCCTTTTTGATTTTGAGTTGTATACCAATCTATGGCCTTATCTAATAACTTGAACTTTAACGTGGAAAAAGACGTTTCTGTGACGTCCAGGCCGCCAAAGTCCAGAGTAGATTACTATTTCCTCTTCATCCTGTCGAGTGCGCGGGCAGCAAAATCGCCAACGGTGCCGTCGACAAGCTCCTCATCGATATAAACCGACGCAGTGCCCTGATCCTCAAGCATCCCGCCCAACCTGTCCGCCGCGGCCAGCCACCTTATCTCGCCCAGCACCCAGGCGACCAGCCCCCTCACCTGCGGGTCCGGGTCATCGAGGAAAGGCACAAGCGGCTGCCCCATCTCCCTGGTCATCTCAGGCTCGACGTCCGCAAGCTCTCCGATGGTCCATATCGATCCGCAGAGTATCACGGTGTTGCGGTTCGCCGGGGCCGACAGTTCCTCGTCGTCGAGGAAGTGGACAATTGGCCTTATTACGTCCTTGGCCAGTTCGGAGTTCCGCCTTGCCATCTCGCCAATGGCCTGCGCCGAGCCCCATCCGACAACGCTCGACTCCTCGCACAGCGACCAGTAGAGCCGCCTCAGGAACGGCCTGACCAGTTCCGGCTCGACCTCGGCGAACCTGCCCAGCATGGTGACGGTACGCCAGCTTACCAGCGGCTCGTCGTGGTAGAGCAGGCCGTACAGCGTACGGAGCGTGCGCTTGTCGCTTCCGGCGAGCCCGATAACCTCGTCGAACCGCTTCTCTCTAAGCAGGTCCGCAACCTTCTCACGGAACGAATGAGACATTCTTCCTGCTTTACGGCTGAGATTAGAGCCAGGTCATCGGCTTGTGCTGCTCGACAAGCTCGACGAAGCCGGCGTAGTCTACTACCTTTATGCCGTCCAGCATCCTGTCCACGCCCCTCGCCTTGAGGTCGGCGGAGAGCGCATAGACGGCGTGGGACTTCATCGCGTCCTGGAGGAGCGAGGCGACGGCGCTGCCGGGCATCACGCCCGTGACGGCGTCTTCCGTGAGCAGTATCGGGTCGTCCTTCTTGGCAATCCTGACGCAGCTCTTGAGGCTGTCGTCGCTGAACGGGGACCTGCTGACTATATGAAGCACTTTTAAGCCTCCTTATTTAAGGGCGCACAGGCCCTTCTAATTTCCGGTACACAACTTGGCCGCGGCCTTCGACCGCCCACCCGCATTCCCCTCTTTAGAAGGGGAGTATGACGTCCTGCTCGGCCATAAGGTTTGCTATGGCCTCCGCGTCCACTATCTGGACCGGGATGGCGATGTCGTCCGCGGTCATGCCCCTTGCGTCGAGGGACTCCTTCTCCACGAGTATCGTCTCGCAGCCGTAGTCCTCGAGGACCGGCAGGGTCTGGATGAAGCCCTTTATGCCGAGCTCGGAGGTGTCCTGGCCCTTCTTGAGGGAGAACACGGCGTCGTCCATGTATACGGCGGCGAGCTCGTTGTCGAACGCGCCGAATATAAGCACGACCTCGAGGCCTTCCCAGGCATATATCGAGCCGTGCGGGGCCTTCCTGTTTAAGAACATTATCTTGGCCATGGGTGTTTTCTCCTTTATGTCTTGGCTTAGTCGCCGAACGTGATGAGCCTGTCGGCTTCAGTGCACATCTCGCTCAACTGCCCGAGGCCGGATATGCGGCTGTTGGGCATGATGAGGTCCGGGTTGATGCCGCGCCTCTTGGCGGCCGCGACGCAGACTATGAGGTCCACGCCCTTCGCGCCCAGCTCGGACCACCTCTTCGCGATGTGCCTGTCGTCCTGCGGCGGTTCCATCTTGCTGGCCACGTTGTAGACGCCGTCGTCGTAGAAGAACACGCCCTGTATGGTGTGGCCCTTGGCCATCGCCGCCTCTATGAACTTGTAGGCGGAGTCGGAGGCCTCGTGGTTGTAGGGCCCTTCCTGTACCAGTACCCCTATCTTCATTTCCCCTCCTTTGAGAATCCACGTTAATTGTCAGACAGTCAACGCTCTAACCCGGTTAATTCTTATCCGGAAATGTAACGCACGCATAACTCCCTGGATTCCCGCCTTCGCGGGAATGACGGCAGCATGGCCGTATTAGCCCTCCTCGGGCATCGTGCCGACCTTGTTCATCTTCTCGAGAGACCTGGCGAATATCGCGGCGGCGCGGGCCTTGTCGTGCTTCGCGCACATCGAGCCTATCTTCGCGAGCGCCTCGCCCGCGGCCAGGTCGTCGTCCATACCGGCGGCGGCCTTGGCGGCCATGTCCCAGACCATCGGGGCCTTGAAGTCGCCCTTCATGGACCAGTCCTCGGCTATCTCGGCAAGTGCCATGGCCTTGGTGTAGTTGTCCGCCTCTATTTTGGCGGCCATGTCGAACAGCTTGTCGCTGTCCAACTTGCAGAGGCCGACCGCGGCCTTCCACTGGAGGACGCCGCTCTTGCAGTCCGCGCCGACGCCTGCGGCCTTGCCGTAGAGCTTCGCGGCCGCCTCGGCGTCGGTAGCAAGCTTAATTTCGGCCATATCGAGGAGGGCGCTGCCCTTCGTGTACTTGACCGCGAGGTTTGCGAAGCGCGGCTCGGCTATCTTGTCGAGCGCGGCTTTGGCCTCGTCGTCGCTCTGCTTCGACCACTCGACCGCTATGGCCGCCATGACTTCGTCCCGAAGCTCCGGCGCCTCTATGGAGTTGGCGACCTCGATAGCGACGTCCTTGCTGGCCGGTACGAGGGCGAGGCCAACCATCTCGAGCGCCCTGGCCTTCTCGTAGGGGTTCTCGATGCCCTCGGCGACGTGCTGCGCCTCCTTAAGCTTGGTCACGTCGGGGGAGCCGGTTTTCGCCGCATGCGTGCGGATGGCGGCCATCATGCAGGCGAACTTGGCGTCCGCGTGGGCGGCGTCAATCTTCTCGGCGACGGCCATGCCGCCCGCCGGGTCGCCCGCGGAAATGTCGATGCCGACGTTGCTGAGCGCGTAGGCCTTCGTGTATGGATGCTCAATGCCGTCGGCAATGCTGACCGCGTCCGCGAACATCGAGGATGCCTTGCCCGGGTTGACGGCGTATAGCGCCTTCGCCGCTGCGGCGACGCCCTCAGCGCTTGCCGCGACGAGCCTTGACTTCGCTCCTGCAAGGACCTTATCGCGGGTCTCTGCCTTGGTCTCGTCACTTATGAGGGCGGACGCGGGTTCCATCCTCTGTATGCTCTTGGCCACCTCGGCGGCGGCGGAAAGCACCCTGTCCGCCTCGGCCGGGTTGGAGCCGGCGATGGCGGAGCCGATGGAGGTCAGCGCCATGGTCTTGACCCGCGCGTCGGCGATCTTCCCGGCGACGGCCACGGCGGACGCGGTGTCTATACCGCCCATAGCCGCGGCGACGGAGCGGAGGTCGAGGTCGCGGTAACGCGCGTTAGCGTTGGCTTCCGCCTCGGCGGCGGCCTCGGCGAGTACGCCCATCGCCTTGCCCCTGTCCATCCGGGCGATGCCTTCGGCCGCGGCCCTCATCACCCAGACGCGGGTCGTGGCCTCTTCGAGGTCCTTGATGGCCGGGGCGAGCTGCTCCTTCTCTGAGGCGGACCAGCCCTCGGTCTTGGCCTTGAGGTCGGCGACCATCGCCTTGTTGGAGGCCGAATGCGTGTCGCGCACGATGGCGACGGCCTGGTCGAGCACGCCCATCGCGGCGCCCGGGTCAGACGAGGCCATGGCGGCGCCGAGGGTGGCCTTGCCGTAGGCTTCCATGTTCTTCTTGCCGAGGACTGTGGCCGACTTCATGGCCTCCTCGACGGTGGCCGCGAGCACCTTCGGGTCGACCGTGGTGGCGGCCTTCTCCTCCTCGCACGCGACAAGGAAGACGGGCGTTACAAGTACCAAAAGCAACAGTAGTAGTCTTTTGCGCATCCTCGAACCCCTATTCCTTTAGAGTATTTTTGAGACCCAGGTGCAGCAGGAACGTAATCAGCATCACGCCCACCAGCCCGAACCCGACAACCTTCTCCATCCTGTAGTCGCCCCTCAGCTTGTTGAGGTTCTCGTAGATCTCGTGAACGCTCTTCTTTATCTTGAGGTTCGGTCCGATGAAGGAGCCTATCGACGCCGGGCTGACCGAAGCAAGGTCGGCGTACTTCACCGCGATCCTGTCCAGGTCCTCTTCCTTGTAGACTGTGTAGCGCCTGGTGCTTTCCTCTGTCTCCTTGAGGAACTCTCTGTAGTTGGCCAGGCGGCTCTCCGTGAAGTAAGCGTCCTTCTTGAGTTCGAGCATGCCGGGGCAGAGCGTGTCCTTGACCTGGAAGACGCTCCTGTCCCACTCGATCACGTTTCCGAAGGCCGCGACCTCGTCCGCCGTGTGGCATTCGGCGCAGTAGTTGTCCTTGGCGAAGGCCTGGGTGGCGAACATCGCCAGCCCGACGACAAGCGCCAAGGGTATCAGCTTCATGACTTTACCGCTCACGTTTTTCTCCTTGTCTCGGTCTTCAGAGGATTAGAATTTGATTCCCCAATGTACCTCGCCGGAAATCGCGCCCCATACCGTAAGGATAAGGAACACGCCAAGGCCCGCGAATACCAGCTTGAGGAAGTAGGGCCTGCGCCTCCAGTTCTTCTCCGGCGACCTGTCGAGAAACGGCAGGAACATCAGGCCGGTGATGGCTATCATCTGGACGCCCATGCCCATCAGCTCGGCAAGCTCGCCGCCGAGTTTGTCGGCCGGGAACAGCTTAAGCGTCTGGTACGCCGCGAGGAAGTACCATTCCGGCTTGACCGCGAGGGGTGTGGTCGTCGGGTCAGCGGGTATCTCCGGCGGCAGGAACAGTGCCGGATAGAAGAACGCTACCGCGAAGAAGAACCCGAGCACGATAGAGGCTATTATGCCCTTGTCAATGACGTCGTTCGGCCAGAACGGCTCGAGCTCGCCATGCCAGTTGTCTTTGTTGTATTTCATCCCTGAGTCACCTCACTGTTTGAATAATGCAAGGGAAGCGTGTACCGCCGGGCCTCGCACCTGGTGTCAGCCGTCGAAGCGTTCCGTCAAAGTGTCTCGTTGATACCCGTCTTCTTGATCATCATGAAATGCACCGCCAGCAGCAGCACCATCAGCACCGGTGTGGCGAGGTGCAGGGCGAAGAACCGCCCAAGCGTAGCCGCGCCGACGTTGTCCGCGCCCCTGATGATCTTCATCATGTCCGGCCCGATGACAGGCATGAGCGAAAACGAGGTCGTGAGGACCGTGACCGCCCAGTATGACAGCTGCGTCCACGGGAGCAGGTAGCCGGAGATGCCCATCATCATGGTGAGCATCAGAAGCATGAACCCGGACAGCCAGTGGAACTCTCTCGGGGCCTTGTAAGCGCCGGAGATGATGACCTTGAGCATGTGTATCATGACGAGCAGTATCATGATGTTCGCGCCGACCGCATGCAGCCTCCGGAACAGCCATCCGAACACGACGCCGTTGTCTATGAAGACGACGCTCGAGAATGCCTCGGCCGGAGACGGCACGTAGTATATCAGGAGGAAGATGCCCGAGAGCACCTGTATAATGAACAGTATCAGCGAAAGGCCGCCGAAGCACCCGAACAGCTCGTACCAGTGGTGCATCTTGGGGGCTTTCTTGGAGAACACCTCATCGTCCAGCAGCTCCTGGATGCCGGTGCGGGACTCAACCCAGTCAATTATCCTCTGCATTGTTATTCACCTCCCACGATTAGCTTGTCGCCGGCTACCTTGAACGGAAGCAGCTCGAGCGGGGCGGGAGGCGGTCCGCCCTTGTTGACCCCGTTCTTGTCGAACCAACCGTCGTGGCACGGACACTGGAACCTTTCCTTGTCGGCCTCCCACTTGACGAAGCAGCCGAGGTGCGTGCACTTGAGCGATATGCACTCGATGCCGGTCTTCCTGTTGAAAGCCAGGAAAGTTGAACCCGCATACACAGCCTGTGCAAAGCCGCCCACAGGTATGTCACCCAGGTTGAGCGTCACCGGCTCCGGCTTGCCCCTCTGTACGGGCTTGAAGGAAGCCAGCAGCGGGACTCCGACCTGAAGCGCGCCGGCGGCTCCGACTATACCCGCGAAGGCGCCCAAGAACTGTCTCCTGTTGGCCAGGAACTTGCCCCCCTCGTGGGTCTCCTCCACTTCCTTAGTCTCTTTCTTCTCATCCATTTATAACGGCTCCTGTCCTTTGAATTAAAGACCTGAAGTTAGACTATTCGTAGGTTTCCACGGTGGCCACGCCGACGTACTCGTGGCAGTTGTTGCACGAGGTGTTGGCGTCGTGGCAGAGCATGCACTCCTGCTTCTCGTAGTCGCCGTGTGCGATAATGTCCATGTGGTGCGTCTTCCAGTACTCGACCGGCTGGTGGTACTCCGGAGAGAGCATGCCTTCCGGCAGCGTGAGCGCCAGCGGGCCCTCGCCCTTGAGTTCCGGCTTCGACACCCTGTCGCAGCCCGCGACCACCATGACCATCAGGAGGGCGGCCATTATCGCCAGTGACGACACAATCCTTGTGAGTCGTGTCTTCATTATATCCCCTCCTTTCCACCCATGACTATCGCCCTGTTGACGAGCTGGTGGACACCGCCCACCTCTTCCATCTCATAGCCGTAGTAGGGGAATACCTTCGTCATCTGGGCCTTGCATATGGCGCATATGAGGGCGAAGAAGTTCGCGCCGTGGCTGTCCTTGATAGCCTTGTACGCGTTCATCCTCGGCATCGCGCCCTTGATGCGGACGTCTATCAGCTCGTCGGTAAGGATACCGCCGCCGCCGCCGCAGCAGAACGTGTGCTCGTGGATGGTGTTCGGGGCCATGTCTACGAACTTGTTGCAGGTCGCCTTGATTATCTCCCTCGGTATGACGAACTGTCCGCCCTTCATGTTGCCCATCCTCGCACCCCTGGCTACGTTGCAGGAGTCGTGGAACGTGACGACGAAATCATCGTTCGCGGTCTTGTCGAGCTTGAGCGCGCCCCTCTTGATGAGGTCGTGCGTGAACTCGCAGATGTGCTGCGGGGCCGGGTAGTTCGGGTCGAGCGAGTCGAACGGGCCGATGAGGGTGTTCCAGAAGGAGTAGGCGATACGCCAGGCGTGGCCGCACTCGCCGTGCACCAGCCTCTTGGGCTTGATTATCTCGATGCCTTCGCGTATCCTCTTGGCGACGTTCCTCATGACCTCGAAGTTGCCGATGAACATGCCGAAGTTGCCGGCCTCGGAGGCGTGAGAGCTGAGCGTCCAGGAGAGGCCCGCCTGCTTGAACACCTTCGCGTAGCCCGCGAGCGACTCGACGTGCGGGGATGCGAAGAAGTCCGCGGAAGGCGTGACCAGGAGGACGTCCGCGCCAACGACGTCCATCGGGAGCTCGACCTCGGCGCCGGTGGTGTCCTTGATGTCCTCGACTATGAAGTCGAGCGTGGACTGTATGGCCGGGCCGGGCATTCCGAGGTTGTTGCCTATCGTGTAGACCTTGTGGATGATCTCGGTGATGTACTTCTGACCATAGCCGATGGCGTCCAGTATCTCGCGCGCCGCCATGGTAATCTCGGCGGTGTCTATGCCGTACGGGCAGTAGACCGAGCAGCGCCTGCATTCGGAGCACTGGTAGAAGTATGTATGCCACTCGTCCAGCGTCTCCATCGTCAGGTCTTCGGCGTCTACCAGCGGGCCGAGCACCTTGCCGCTGACGGTCAGATAGCGGCGGTAGACCTTCCTGAGGAGTTCCTGCCTTGCCACCGGCATGTTGCGCGGGTCCTTGGTGCCCAGGTAGAACTGGCACTTGTCGGTGCAGGAACCGCACTTGACGCAGATGTCGAGGTAGACCTGGAGCGACTTGTACTTCTTCAGCAGCTCGGCCATCCTCTCGACCGCCCTCTCCTTCCAGTCCGGGAGCAGCGCGCCGGGGAAGCCGAGGGCGACCATGTCCTTCTCCTTGGCCAGGTGCGACTTAATCCCGGAGGTGGCCCCTTCCTTCATGACCGGGAATACCGTGCTTCCTGTCAGTACAGGAACTTCAACCTTTACCTTTGCCACTGTTGTATTCTCCTTACGCGCCTAAGTTGGGCGACCAGGGGTTGATGTGTCTCTTTTCCCTCGGGTTGTCGCACTGGTTCCTTGTCGGGCTGAAGAATATGCCGCCGGAGTGCATCAGCTTGCTGAACGGGAAATAGACCAGAAGCGTGAACACCAGGAGTAGATGAAGGAGGAACACCGGCTCGAACGGGACAGCCGAAGGGTTCAGCGTCACCAGGCCGTAAACAAAACCCTTCACGTCGACCATGAAGGGCCTGACATAATATTTCATGAGGAGCCCGGTTACGGCTATGCAAAAAATGAGGGCCAGGACAAAATAGTCGGCCAGGGAGGACACGAACATCGTCCTGTCCACCGAGGTCCTCCTCATCAAGAGGTAGAGGACGGCCAGCGGCAGGAGTATGCCGGCGTAGATGCCGGCGGCCTGCAGGGACATCACCCAGCCGGGCTCCGGATAGAAGAAATACCTGAGGTGCCTGAGGACCACCATCAGGAAGGCATAGTGAAATACGATGCCGCCTATCCAGGTCCATTTGTTGCCCTTGAAGAGGCTGTTAAAGAATACGACGTCGCCGAAAATCCTGAAGGGCACGCCAATGGGGCTTATTGGCGCCGGGGTAGTAGGAATTCTAAGAGGGGAAGGCGTAGTTTTGTACCTGTACAACTTGGCGGCGACACCTGCGACGAATACCGCTATCGCGCCGTACGCCATCGCCGTGAAGACGAGAGTTAGCAACACCGAGGGTTCCATCGATCTCCTTCCTTCTCAATGTTAAGATACAGCCGCCCCGCGCATGTCAGACGCGGGACGGCCGGACCTGTTATTGAAAAACTAGACGCAACCGGTCGGCTTGGGGAGGCCGGCGATCTTGCAGGCCTGCTTGGCCGGGCCAGCCGGGTAGAGCTCATAGAGGTACTTCGTGTTGCCCTTCTCCGGCCCGAGCTTCTGGCCGAGCGCCTTGACGAGTATCTTGATCATCGGGGCGATCTTGTACTCGGCATAGTACTCCCTCAGGAAGTTGACGACTTCCCAGTGGGCCTCGGTCATCTCGACCTCTTCCTGCTCGGCTATGTACCCGGCGACTTCCTCGTTCCACTCGTCCAGGTTCAACAGATAACCGTCCTCGTCCACTTCGTAAGTTTTGCCCTTAAACTCCATGCTCGGCATCTTACATTACCTCCTTGAAATTGAGATATGTTGTCCCGCACTTCCACAGACGCCCCTAATGACACCTGTGCCCCATTCAACTTTATAAGCTAACTGCGTTTTATATTTTCCGGGAAAAGCCAGGCTTGCGGACGCAGTCGTGAGACCTGACTACGCCGAGACGCTAATATAATAAACCCGAGGGGTTTTTGTCAAGGGAAATTTTCCGAAAAACCGCATTTTTAAAACGATGTTATAACTTTATCCGTAATGGCGTGCGCCGGGAGATGACGATACGCGGATGCCGTACTGCCGGTCAACGTGTTCTAAAACATCGTTATAATAAATAACGCCCCGAAATATATACCCGATAACCAGGCTTGTCAAGATGTATTTTATTGAAATGGTCAGCCAGGCTTGTAACTGTAGCAAGCCTTCCTGATAAAGCTTACGAACACGGGAGCCCAGTCAGGCGTGCCCAGGCTGTGGATGTGCGCGTAGGCCGCTAGTACGTTCTTATATGTCAGGCCGTCGTGTTCCGCGTCCACCCCCTTGCCCCGGAGCATCTCGAACGCGAATGTTCCGTTCTCCAGCTCGACGACACTCGAATGGTGGAACTCGTGCGCCTTTATCGTATCGCCGAAGGCCGGCCAGTTTCCTGCGCCGGTGGCCTTAAGCTTCACGTACCCGTGCCCGGCTGGCCGCTTCGACATCTTTATCCCGCAAGGTAGCGCCCCGACCATGCCGCACGTCCTGCCCTCCCAGCTAATAGCCCGGCAGAGGTACATCAGCCCGCCGCACTCGGCATATACCGGCATGCCGTCCTCGATGCGGCGCTTTATGTCCGCGCGCATGGACTCGTTTTTCTCCAGCGCCTCCATATGCACCTCGGGGAAGCCGCCTCCTATATAAAGGGCGTCCACCACCGGGAGTTTTGAATCGGACATCGGGCTGAACGGGACAAGCTCCGCCCCGGCCGCCCGGAGCGCCTCCAGGTTCTCCGGGTAATAAAACGTGAACGCGCTGTCCATCGCCATGCCTATCCTGACCACCGGCGGGTTTATGGTCATGTCAGGCACCACGACGGGGTCGAGCGGCTCCGCCCCCCTCGCCATATCCAGCACCCGGTCCAGGTCTACCCCGTCCTTTATGACCTTGCGCATCGCCTCGACGACCGGCGAGAGCCCCCTGTCCTCCCTGACCGGCACGAGCCCCAGGTGGCGCATGGCGATTCCCATCTCGTCCTCATGCGGGAGCGCCCCGACGACCACCGCGTCGCAGTAGCGCTCTATCGCATCCCGGAGCTTACGCTCGTGCCGCGCGCCCTTTACCTTGTTGAGTATGACTGCCCTGACGCCTGTCTCCGGCTCAAAACTCTCGAAACCTTTAACGAGCGGCGCGATGCCGCGTGTCATTCCGGAGCAGTCGACTACGAGGACCACGGGGGACTTCAGGAGCCGCGCGAGGCCCGCCGTCGAGTCCGACCCCGCCATGTCGAGCCCGTCGTAGAGCCCCATGTTGCCCTCGATGATGCTTATGTCCGCGTCGGAGGCGTGCCTCTGGAAGCTCTGGCGTATAATGTCCTCGCCGAGCATGTAGAAGTCGAGGTTATGAGACTGCCGCCCGGTAGCGGCCTCGTGCCACATAGGGTCTATGAAGTCCGGCCCCTTCTTGAACGGCTGGACCTTCAGGCCCATCTCCGTGAACGCGGCGCAGAGGCCTATAGTGATGGTGCTCTTGCCGGAGCTTCTGTGCGGGGCGGATATGGTCAAGCGGGGGAGTTTCAGTTTGTTCATGGCTGATAAGGCTAATTAATGAGAGACGGAATGTCAATGGAAAACTTGAGGGCGACTGACAAGTCCCGCCTTTTTGTAAAAAGGCGGCCCAAAAACTTCTACTAGTTAAAGGCAGCTTTACAACAACGTTTCAGAAATGTTATATTATCCGCCTGTCACAACACGGAGCCTCAATGCAGAAAGAGACATACAACACAGTCCGGGCGTTCTTCAGGGACGCGAGACCCGGAAAGCTTCTCGACATTCCCGCCGGCAAGTGCTGGCTCAGGGACGTCCTCGGCCCCGGCTGGGAGTACCACCCGGCCGACCTGTACGCCGACCCCGGCGTGCCGGGCCTGGTCAGGGCGGACCTCAACAAGCCGCTCCCATATGACGATGCGAGTTTCGACTACGTCGCATGCCTCGAAGGCATCGAACATGTCGAGAATACACACCACATCCTGCGCGAGTTCCACCGTGTCCTGAGGCCCGGCGGGACGCTCGTAATCTCCACGCCGAACATACTTAACACAAAAAACCGTTACCGGTTCTGTTGGACAGGCACGTACTACGGCTTCCCGCACATCATCAGGACACCTGAGGAGGGGACGCACCTCCACATCAACCCCATTAACTTGTCATTCCTCATAGCATTCGCGAGGAAGGCCGGGTTTTCGCTCGGGCGCGTACACGATCTCAAGCCCAAGGCGTCAGCCTACCGGTTCATATTTACGAGCCTGTACTTCAAATGTTTCTCGTTCCTCAAGCACATCTCCAAGGACGCGGAAACCCGCGAGCTTGCCGCGCGGCTCACCTCTCTGAACATCCTCCTTAACGACGGCATCGTCGTGTCGTTCAGGAAATCATAGCCCATCAAAATAGGCAGGGCCGACACGACGGTCGGCCCCTACAAAATTGTAGGGGAGGACCATCGTGTCCTCCCTTCTTAATTTAGATAGAAGCAGGTCCCTCAGCGCAGCCTCCCCCGGCAGTCATTAAGCCGGGGGTCGGGACGACAATCAAATACGCAAATGCCAGACAGGTCCTTAATATCAGTTGACAGTTTTTGTCGTAATCTCTATAATCGCCTTGTGACCTGATTTCCCATCAATTGCACGGCAAATTCACGGACGGAAAGCAACATGAGCGTTCTGGACAGTATCGGAAACACCCCCCTCGTCGAAATCGCCAACATCAACCCAAACCAGAAGGTACGCATCTTCGCAAAGCTCGAAGGCGCGAACCCCGGCGGCTCGGTCAAGGACCGCCCTGCCTACTACATGGTGAAGATGGCCGAGGAAGAGGGCAGGCTCACCCATGACAAGGTCATACTCGAGGCCACGTCCGGGAACACCGGCATAGGCCTCGCGATGGTCGCGGCGGCGAAGGGCTACAGGCTGAAGCTCACGATGCCCGCCTGCGTCTCGCTTGAGAGGCGGAGCATCCTCGAGGCGCTCGGCGCGGAGCTGGTGCTGACGCCCGCCGAGCTCGGCACGGACGGCGCGATAATGGAGGCTCACAGGATACTCGGCGAGTCGCCGGATATATACTACATGCCGAACCAGTTCGACAACGCGTACAACGTGCTTGCGCATTACGAGACTACCGGCCCTGAGATAATCGCCCAGACCGGCGGAGAGGTGACGGCGTTCGTCACGGGTATTGGCACGACCGGCACGGTGATGGGCGTCGGCCGGAGGCTCAAGGAGTACAACAGGGACATAAAGATAATCGGCGTGGAGCCTGTCAAGGGCCACAAGATACAAGGCCTCAAGAACATGAAGGAGGCCATCGTCCCAAAGATATTCGACCCGTCGAAGCTCGACGAGAAGGTCGTGATAGACGACGACACCGCCTACGAGACCGCGCGCGACCTGGCGCTCAAGGAAGGCATATTCGTCGGGATGTCGAGCGGAGCGGCCATGGCCGGTGCTATACAGGCAGCGAAGTCCATGGAATCAGGCCTGGTCGTGACCGTCTTCCCCGACCGTGGCGACCGTTACCTGTCCACGACCCTATTCAAGTCCATCTGCGGGAAGTGCAACCCGTAGAAATACCGCTCAGGGCCGGGTTGCGTGCATTTCATTGCCAAACCCATGAAGTGCAGCTGCCGTATTGTTCCCGTTACTTTCCCCCAAATAATTTCGCAAACCCGGGCTTCATCTGGTCAAACGACTCACGCAGGTGCTGCGGCATGACACGGCAGTCGTCTATCACTGCCATGTAGTTCGTGTCCCCGTGCCAGCGGGGTACGATATGGAAGTGCAGATGCTCCTTGATGCCCGCGCCCGCCGCGTCGCCCACGTTCGCGCCGATGTTGAAGCCGTGCGGGTTCATGGCATCACGCATGACGGTGCAGCAGTGCTTGGTCATGACGGTCATCTCGGCGAGCGTCTCGTCCGGCAGGCTCTCCAGGTCCTCTACGTGCTCGTATGGTATGACCATCATATGCCCGTTGTTGTACGGGTAGATGTTCATTATCACGAAGCAGCGCTCCGCCCTGTGCAGGATGTAGTTCTTCGCGTCGTCGTCCTCGTCCACGGCGGCGCAGAAGACGCATCCGCCTTCCTTCTTCGCGAGTATGTATTCGAGCCGCCAGGGCGCCCAGAGACGCTTCATTAATAATCCTCCCCGTACATCGACATTATCAACTGCACGTCCTTCCAGACGGCCGCCTTCTCCTTGGGGTTCCTGAGGAGATAGGCCGGGTGGTATGTAGGCACGAGCTTCATGCAGTGGTAGTCGAACACGCGCCCCCTGAGGGACGATATAGGCTCGCTGGTCTTGAGGAGCGTCTGGGCGGCGAACTTGCCGAGCGCGCATATCAGCTTGGGCTTTATGACGTCCAGCTGGGCGAGCAGGAACGGCTCGCAGGCGGCTATCTCGTCGTCTTCCGGGTTCCTGTTCTCCGGAGGGCGGCACTTGACTACGTTCGCAATGTAGACGTCGGAGCGTGTGAGCTTCATGCCCTTCTCTATGATGTCGGTAAGGAGCTGTCCCGCGCGTCCGACGAACGGCTCGCCCTTGATGTCCTCGTCCCTGCCAGGCCCCTCCCCGACAAAGACAAGCCTCGCGTCCGGGTTGCCCTCGCCGAAGACAATGTGTGTCCGGGCCCGGCAGAGCTTGCACCGCGTACACTCGCCCAGGTACCCGCGTACCTCTTCGAGTGTGCCGAAGCCGCCGTCCGGCGGTTCGATGCGCAGGTCCTTCATGTGGTTCGGGTCTTCGTATGGCTCCACGGCAACACCCGTGGTGCGCGTCTTTCCGGCCATCTGGTCGTCCTCGTCCGTTAAGTCCCTGTCGGTATCCCGTGCTTCGGCGTGCTCCGGAGCAGGATCCCCTCCCCGCGCCCAGAGGAAGCTCCTCGGCCCCCAGCGCTCCGTCACGCCGGAGTCGCGCAAATATTCGAGGTATTCGGCGAGTACCGCGCCGTCTGCAGGCATGTTGACATTACCAGCGCTCACCTCTCCCCCCACTTGAGCTTCGTCCGTAGCATTAGGTAGTAGTCCTCATGCGGGGACATAACAAAGTACATCCTGTGCGTGCTCGCCCTGACCTCGACGACGTCCTTGTACTTGAGAAGGAAGCCGACCTGCCCGTCGAGCGTCAGGTAAACGTCTTCGTTCTCGGACATGAGCACGACCTCCAGCACTGCGGCGTCCGGGACGATTAGCGGCCTGTTGGTCAGGGTATGCGGGCAGATGGGCGTCACGCCTATGCAGCTCATCGCCGGGTGGACTATCGGCCCTCCGGCCGCGAGAGAGTACGCAGTCGAGCCGGTCGGCGTGTGCATGATGAGCCCGTCGGCCTTGAATGTCGTCAGGTACCTGCCGTCCACGTGCGCGTCGAGGTCGATAATCCTCGCGAGCGCGCCCTTGTTTATCACGGCGTCGTTTAGGACGTGGTGCTGGGCGATGGTCTTGCCGTCCCGTTTTATCGATGCGCGCAGTGTTATCCGCTCCAGCACCTTGTACTGTCCGGAGAGCACCGTCTCCATCGTCGGGTAGAGCTGGTCGAGGGCGACCGTGGTGATGAAGCCGAGGGTGCCGAGGTTCACGCCGACGATGGGCTTCCCCCTCGCCCCGACGAGACGCGCGACGGACAGGAGCGTGCCGTCCCCACCGAGTACGACAAGTACGTCGGAGCGCTCCGGCATCTCCTCCTTGGGCGTGCCGGGCACGGACAGGCAGCGCGCGGCGGACTGGTCCACGAGCGGCTCGACGCCGCGCTCCCGAAGCCACGCGGACAGCCTTCCGGCCGCGGCGCAGGCCTCCGGGTTGTCGTGCTTGCAGATTATACCAACGGTCCTGACCTTCAGGACGTCCGACATATCGCCTCCAGGAGCGCCTCGCATGACTTGCCGTAGGCGGCGAGCCTTATACTCCGGCCTTCGCCGTCATACTCGATGAAGATGTCAAGCCTCTCGTCCGGGAGGTACTCACCGGCGCGCTCAGGCCACTCCACGGCGGCGACGCCCGCGCCGGGGTACTCGGAAAAACCGATGTCGGCCAGGTCGTCCGGCCCGGAAAGACGGTAGAGGTCTATATGGTAAAGCGTAAGCCGCCCTGCGTACTCGTTGACGAGCGCGAAGCTTGGGCTGGTGATGTACGCCTCCGTAACCCCGAGCCCGGCCGCGAGCCCCTGGACGAAGGTCGTCTTGCCCGCGCCGAGGTCGCCGTACAGGCATATGTAACAACCGGGCCCGGCAAGCCGCCCGACTGCCTCGCCGAGGGCGCGCGTCTTCTCCGGCGCGTCGAGGCGCAGGGTAAGCGTTCCCGCCATGCTCAGCCCTGCGTCATCGCCCGGAGTATGTCCTCCTTGCCGACGACGCCTACCATCCTGCCGCCGCGCATCACGGGGAGGAGGTGTATGCCCTTCTCGGACATTATCGTGGCCATCTCGGTCACGCTCGCGTCCTCGCCCACGGTCACGACGTCCGTCTTGCAGATGTCGCCGACCTTCTCGGCGAGCATGAGCTTGAGGTCCTCCTCGAACTTCTTCGAGGACTCCAGGTAGATGAAGGCGTCGAGTATCCGGACGACGGTGGGTATGTGGAGCCTCTTCTGCTTGTTTATCAGGTCGTGCTCCGTGACGATGCCGACGAGCACGCCCGCCTCGTCCACGACCGGCGCGCCTGAGAAGTGGTGCTCCATCAGTATCCTTGCCAGCTCCTCTACCGTCGTGCGCGGGCCTACCGTTACGACCTCGGTTGTCATTATATCCTTCGCGGTAAGCATGTATGGCCTCCTGTTTGTCGTATAACCCTAAGATACCATGCCGCCGTGAATATTGGCAAGGAAAAACAGGGCCGGGGGCGAGGGGAATCTGTCGGGTGACTGGTTTCTGTAAACCCACACTCACCACAGCCCAAACCTACCCCCACCCCAGCCCTCCCCCTTGCAGGGGGCGGGAGATTCGTCGAAGCCATTGTTAATCCGGCAGCATTAGATGCAAACCATGCGAAGTAAGAAAAGTCACTTGATTCCCGCTGAAGCCTGCCCCGGTATGTCTAAAGCCGGGGCGGGAATGACGTGTGCTTGTTCGTCGCCCCGTGCTTGACACGGGGTCCAGGAAGTTTGCCTATTTTGTTGCCGGTTTAATAATATAATAATTCTTGCTCGAAACTTCCCCTCCCTGCACAGGGAGGGGATAAGAGGGAAGGGTGGGTTTTGCATTTCTTCCCCCTCCCCACCTGCGTGGGAGGGGGGCAGGTGGGCTGGGGGCGTCTCTACGATTCCCCCTCCCCTCAGTCCCCTCCCGCAAGGGGAGGGGAATAAATGCAGGAGGCGGCCACTCTTAATCCCCCTCTCCTCGCGGGAGAGAGCCTGCCCTGAGCGAAGTCGAACGGGGGGGCTGGGGGTGAGGGGTCTCCACAAATAAAAAAGGGGACGGCTACCCGTCCCCTTAGGCCGCCTTGCGGCTTATCAGTATGCGGTCTTCTTCTTCCAGGAGAGCTTCGTGTTGAACTGCGTCCCGCCGGCCATCGCGTACTTCTCTACCGCATCGCTGCTGTATTTAACGGTGCAGTTGCCGGTAAGGTCGTCCGCATGGGCCGCCACGTTGGCGAGGCTTATGATTGCCCCGGTTATGCTGATGTTGCCGAGCAGCGCGTTGACCTCGTCCGCTATGATGACGCCCCTGAAGTTGGCGTTGCCGTTTACGTTTCCCAGTGTCGCCGGGCCGACGCTGGTCTTGTAGGCTGCATCATAGGCGGCGTTGCCGACAGATTGGTCTAGCCTTGCGTCGTACAGCGGGTTTGATGTGTCGAAGCCGGAGCTGGTCATGTCGGAGTAATACCACACCTCCGGGTTAAACAGCGGGTTGTGGATGATCAGAAGGCCGGTACCGTTCGGCTCAGTGTTGCAGTTTACACCGCCGGACACCTGCACATAATAGACCTTCGACGAGTCCATCGGGCTCGGCCATTCGCCCGCGGAGTAGTCGAAGACCTGCACCACGCTTTCGTTTTCCAGGAACTCGTCCGCGTCGGCCGTGTTGTCGAAGCCGAGCGCGTCGCCGAGCGACGTGAGCATGTCGCTGGCCCCGGCGCCGTTCTCCGTGAAGGAGTTGGAGCCGCCCGTGCTGCCGGATACCTGGTCCTCCTTGCTCGCCTGGACGGTGACGTCCCCCTGCGCGTCTATGCCTGGCTTGGCCCCGATGGAGGAGGGGGTGGTGCCGTCCTCTTCGAAGTTGTTTCCGTCGATGTCGAAGCTTCCCTGAAGGTCCACCGCGCCGTTCGCGGTCAGCGCGCCGTGTATCCTGGTGGCGATTGGTATCGTGAACTTGGTCAGCTCCACCTCTATTATGGAGCTGCTCCCGGTTACATTATCCGTCGCGGTGGAGGTGATGACCACGACCGGGTATCCGCCGTCGTCCGGCGCCTTGGTCGATGTCGTGTAGAACTCCTTGTTGTACAGGACAACCTCGGTAAGCACATCGCCGTCCAGCCCAACACCAGTGCCGTCAATGTCCGGGTCGGCCTTGTACTGCATGTGGACGTTATACGTGTACCCGGATACGGAGTCCGACATGTCAATGTCCAGGTCGTCCGCTCCGTACGGCCCTGCCGCGGCAATCGGGCTCGGGTCCGCGTTAAGCTCCGCCATCCCGCGGCTTATGCCCGCCTCGGCGGCGTACTGGGCCGCGAGCGAACTCCTCTCGTTGCCCGCGACGGTCAGGTCTATGGTGCTGTACATCATGGACGTGAACCCGAGGAGCGTCAGGACGATCATCATCAGCATCGCTATGACGAGCGCCGCGCCCCTTTCGTCCTTCATGACCACTTTCAGCTTATTTATGTACCGCATCCCGCGCCTCCGTTGTCTCAGAGCCTGGTCATGGTTAGTTGGACTTAAACTGGTAGAACGTCCCTATAGTCGGCAAGAGTGAGACGTTGCCAGCCACGTCCTCGGCTTCGAAGTTGAATACGCCAAGTTTTGTATTGCCCGGCAACGTCGCGGTAAATATGTACGTCCCGCCTGCGGATATGTCCTGGACCACGCTAGTGTTCGTACCGTTGTTGTTGTAATTCATAGTGAGCTTCTTCATCCCGGAGCCTGCCGTATCGCTTACGGTTATTCTCCAGGTGAGCGCAGCACCCCTGTATAAAACAGTCGGGGCCGCAGCACTGGTGGACGGGCTTGCAACGGTGCCTGTATAAGGTACACCCGTCTTGACGTAACTGTAGCCCAGGCTGGTGAACGTGATAGTCGGCACCACGGTGTCCACGTTGACGTTCACCTGTGTCGCGTTTGCCGTCGTGGTCGAGCAGGTGGCGACGATCCTCGCCCTCGCGTTGATGGTGTGCGCGGTCAGCGTCTCGCCTTCCGGCAGGGTCCAGTCGTAGTGCCATGTAGGCGTGGTCTCAAGCACGGCCGGCATCCACGCACCGCCGTCTATGCTTACATCCACACTGGTGGCCGGGTTGCCGGTGGTCGGCGCGTTCAGCATGATGCGCTTGGTGACAGGCCTCGACGCCACATAGAAGCCCGGCAGCGTGCCGCCCGTCGGGCTGGTTATCTCGCACAGGAGATCGGAGGCGGTGTTGACCGTGAAGCTCACCGACCTCGTCGTCTGCACTTGCTGGGAGTTTGTCGCCCTGACGTACACCGTCCAGGCCTCGCAGTTGCGCGGCGTGCTGATGGTGTATGTCTGCTCGTAGTTTGCCCCGACGAGGGTGGTTCCAGCCCAACTCAAGCCGTCCGTGGACACCTCGACAGCGTCTATCGTGCCGACGTCTGTGGACGCCTGGGCCTGGACCGTGAACGTCCCGGTCTGCACGGAGCCGGCCGCCGGGTTGGATATGGTCAGGGTCACCGAGCCGGAGTTCTTCGTCACGGTTATGCTGTCCGTCGCCGTGTTGACGCCGGATGTCGCGGTCACTGTTATGGTGTGCGACGTGCCGTCCCCATAAACGGACGTGTCCCAGTTGTACGTGTACGTCCCGCCTCCGCTGTCCGTCATCGCGTGAGGCACGCCGTCGATGGTGGCCGTGACGCCGCTGAGCGCGGTCGGAGAGGACGTGGCGTTCACGGTAATGGGCACTGTGCTGAATACCGTGCTGCCGGATGCCGGCGAGGTTATATCGCACGTCACGGTTACGTCGTTGTTAACATAGACCTTCACCGCGTCGTTGGCCGTGGCGACGCCCTTGGTCGCCCTTGCCTTTATGTTTTTCCAGACGTCGTCGAAGGCGGCCGTATCCCAGCTTCTCTCGTAGTAACCGCTTGCGCCCGGGGCGCCTATGGTAGTCCATGTCGCGCCGTCGTCGAAGGATACCTGGACGGTAAATGACCCGTTCGAAGCAGCGGCTATCTGTACATTGACGACGCCGCTGACGGTGCTGTTGTTGACAGGGCTGACTATCTGACAACTGACGTTGTCCGGGTTGTTCACCGTCACGCTGACCGCCGCGCTGTTGGCCGTGACGGTGTCCTTGACCGCGCGCGCCTGCAGCGTGTAGTTCGGCGGGCTGTCAGCCACCGAGGTGGTGCTCCAGAGGAACTCGTACAAGCCAGTCCCGCTGTTGTATATCGCCGGGTTCCACGTCGCCCCGCCGTCGACAGTTACAGCGACCTCGTCCGGCGTCCCCGGCGACGCGGCCGCGTTCACCGTTACGTTTACAGGCCCTAATACCTCCGCGCCGTTGAGCGGCGACGTTATGCTGCAGCTCGCGGACGGTGTGTTGTTCACGGTCACGGTGCGCGTCACTGTAGCGGTCTTCAGCGAGTCCCCGGAGCCGGCGGACGCGATGACTGTAATAGTGCGGGCCACGCCCGGGGCGACGTCACCCGGGTCCGTGACCCATCCGAACGTCCAGGCGTGGGTGACGCTGTTGTAGACGCAGTCGGACCAGGCCCCGCCGTCTATCTGGACCTGCACGGACGACACCTGCAGTGTCGGGTCGGCCGACGAGGACGTGGCCGTGCCGGTTATATTGACGGTGTTGCCCACGACCGCCAGCGCGGCAGGCGAGGTGATGGTCGCGGAGACGGTGTACGTGTCGCTGTCGCTCGGCCCGGCCGGGTTCTGGTCGTAGTTGAAGGCGACGTCCGGGTCCGCCTGCTGCGGCCAGCGAGTGAAGTTGCCGTCGTTGTCCGTCGCTACAAGGAAGTACCACACCCTGGAGTCGTTGCTCGCGGGCACAGGGTGTCCGTCCGTGCCGAAGGTCGTCTTGTACTGGACGAAGTCGCTGCCGGGGTTGACCGCGACGGTCGTCATGCCCGTGAAGCCCCTCGGGTTGCTGGCCGTCTTCCTGTTGATCGCGTCAGGTATAGACCCGACGGACGGCGGACGGGATGTCGTCCTGTTGGTGAAGGCGTAGAACAGCTTCACCGACTCGATGCCTGTGGCGGCAGCGGACGTGTCCGTGACGTACGTGCTCACGTCCGTAAGGGCGCTCGCCGGCACCCTTATCAGGCCGGTGTTCGTCACGGAGATGGTGGACGTCCTCGGCTGGTTCTGGGTCACCTGCATGAAGGTCGGGCCGGTCGGCTTCATGACCGTGTAGACCTCGTCCTGGCAAGAACCGGTAAGCGAACTGTCCTGCCGTATGGGTTCCCCGCCGTTTAGACGGTAGTACAGGTCGAAGTCGTATGATATGGTCATGCTGGCGTCGCGCATGTCAACGGTGCTGTTGACCAGCCCGGCCGCCGTCTTGAACGTGAAGCTCAGGTAGAAGTACGGCCGCGCCGTCAGGCTTGTGGCCGCGCGCAGGAACCTTGCGTCATAAGCCTGGTTCCCGGCGCCGAACGGCACATACGTCCCGGAAGTGACCGCGGGCCCGTCGTAGACTGTGGAATATGCGACGCCGTCCCATATCTGGACCTTGGTAAGAAACGCGTCGGTCTCCCTTCCTCCACCGGACCAGGTGAGCGTGACGCCGTTCAGCCAGGCGTTGTACCTGCTCGAGTTCTTGCCGGTGATGCGGACTGCGTTGTAGTACGTGCCGGTTACCCTGGTGGCCGCCGCGCTGTTGTAGTACACCTTGCCGGGGTACGCGGTCACATCCGTGATGCCGGTTGTGTCGCTGAGGTTGTTCGAGCAGTCCTCCTGCCTGACGTAGTATGTGTATATCTCGCCCTCTGTCGCGCCGGTGTCAGAGTATAGGTTGTACCCGCCGGTACCCTTGATGTTGGACAGCAGGGCGGTCTCCGTGTGGCTGGCCGTGGTCCCGGTTGCCCTGTACGCCTTGTAGCCGACGGTGTCGGCGTCCAGCGGGGTGGGGTCGCCCCACCGGATGGCAACGCTCGGGACGGGGTTGGAGCAGTATCCGGCGGTGAACGTGCCCAAAGGCGGCGACTGCGGGCTGCCGTGCGGGTCGTCATTGCACGGCCTGGCGCAGGCCTCATCGCCGTCCACGCTGTTCCTGCTGTGCGTGCCTTGCTGCTCCCAGCTCGGGGGGACCAATGTCGCGTCCCAGAGGGCGCTGACGTGCTCGCACCGGTCCACCGCGAACGCAGTGTAGTAGTAGCAGGTGTCGTTCTGGACGTCTCCGTCGTCTATCTTCCCGGCGTTGGTGGCGCCCGGGTCGCCTATATACGCCGGGTCGGTGGCGCTGTCGTATGCAAGCACGCCGTCGCTGAGCGTGTCCGGGAACGGGTATGCGTCGGTCCTGACTATCTGTATGCGGTCTATGTCCGCGTCGGACGGGTTCTGCCAGGTCAGGAAGACCCTGTTCGCGCCTGGTATGGCGACAAACTGCGTGGGCGCGGACGGCGCCTGGTCGTCCGGCGGTACGGTGTTGTCCTTGGGCGTGCCGGTGCCGATATCCGCCCCGTTGCCGTACGCCCTGGCGAACACGGTATCCGGGTACGAGTCTTTGAGCAACGGGGCCGCCGTGTCGCACCACACGCGCGGCACCACGGCGTAGTCGTACATCCGGCAGCCTATCAGGTTGCTGTCCGTGAACTCGTAGCCGCCTGCGGTCGTCGTGACGAGGGTATCGAACGCGACCTTGTCGGCCACGAGCGTCGTCACGCCCGGTGTCGAGGCGACGGCGGGATACGTGAAGCCGGATATGCTGTCGGTGTTGGTTATCATCTTCCGGTATATCTCGTAGTACGTCACGTCCGGGTCAGGGTGCATGTCCCATGCGAGCGTAATCTCTCCGTTGCCGGGTCCGGCGGTGGCCCTGTAGTTGACCGGCGCCACGGACGGCTCGTCCGGGTTGGAGGTGGTGTCGTTCACGCCGTCCGTGTGTATGGGCGCGGACGTGGCGCTGCCGAGTCCGGAGGTGTCGTACGCGGACAGGCCGAAATAATAGTCCGTATTGGTGGACATGACGGTGATGGTGCAGGCCGTGACGTTCCCGAACCTCTGTCTTTCGCCGAGGCTTGAGTCGAGGCCCCAGTTCACCTCGTAACCGGCGATGTCTATCTCGGTGTTCGGGTGCCAGTGCAGCCGTATGTCACCGCAGTTGTGCGGGTCGGATGCGCTCAGGCCGCTAGGCACGACCGGCGGGGTGACGTCCGCGACCTGCCCCTCCAGGCCGAGGTTGAAAGGCCGCACGTCGGACATCAGCGAGTACGTGATGAACCTGCCGGACGAGGTCTTGGTTATGGTGGACGGGTCCTTCCTGCTCGACTTGCCGGTGACTATGAGCTCCACCTTCCTGACTTCCTTGATGGTGTCGTCGCTCAGGGTGCCGGTGATGTCCATGTTGTTGCTCTTGATATACCTGAACTCCAGGCTTGTGATGTCCTCCGCGAGTTCCACCGGCATCCCCGGCATGACCTCGAACTTCTCGGATTCCGACGACGCGTCCTCGACCTTGCACCTCTCTATAATAGCGTACACCTTGTCGGTGGCGGCGTTGTGGTATATCCTTAACCGCTTCTCCCGCGTGTACATGGCGTCGTCGTATTCGTACGCGGGGTCCTCGTCCCAGAACGTGAAGCACAGGGAGTTGGCGCTGGAGGCGATGATATCGAATGAATCGTCCGTCGTGTCGGTGAACGGGACGTGGTCGTCCGCGTCACGCTTGTAAACGAGGCCGTGCACGTGCTTGTCGGCGTCGACAAGACAGCCTCCGGCATAGCCTGCCATGGACGTCAGCCTCGTAAGCTGCTCGACAGTCGAGCGGACGTTCTGCTGGAGCTCTGTGTTGAGCTTGGCTGACTGGTACGAGTTGCTGAGCGCCTTGAAGGCCTGCGTCAGGCCGTACAGGACCACGGCGGCTATCGCGGCTGCGATAACGAGTTCCACGAGGGTATAACCCTTGTTCCCGAGTTTGTGTTCTGCGGGCTTCATGACTACCTCCGGCAGTTGCTTGAATCATGTATAATAAATCGTCACATATCTCACGGAATGCGTCTTCGTGCTGCCCGTGCTGGCAGTCCTGTCCAGGCCCACCCACGTCACGGTGACTATCACGGTGGTTAGGTTGGTATCCGGCTGGTCATCCAGAGACTCCACCCTGACCGTGAACACCTTATTCGCCGTGGCTACCTTCTGCTCCCTTATGTTCGCGGCCGGCGCGGTACCGGCAAAAAACACATACCGTTTGACCCCGTCCCCGTCCTCCACTTCCTGCGGGTACGTCACGGCCGGGTTGTTCATGTTGTTAATGGCGGTGTCCACGCCGACGTTCTTCATGTCTTCCATGAGACGCTTCGCCAGGTTGTTGGCGATGCTTAGGTCCTTGCCGTTTCTCCTGCCGCTGATGGACAGCGTGAACAGCTGTATGACGGCGAGTATCCCGACCATGAGGACCACGAGCGACATCATGGACTCGACAAGGGTGAAACCGTCTTTGTTGTTTAGCGCTTTTTTCATTATCAGTACCACTCCCCGTCGTAAGAGTTGTCATGGCTCCATGTCTTTATAAAACCCGTCATCGCCTGGACCGTGATTGCCCTGTTCCTGTCGTAGCGCGACGCGGCGACGTCCTGGGAAGGTATGAGGTAGACCGCGCCAGAATACATGGCCGAGCCGCTGGGCAGGAAGACCTCGCTGGCATGGACTGTGCCGCCCAGGTCCTCGAACTTGACCCTGTAAAGCGGCGCGACGAACGGCACACCCTTGGTGTCCCTGTTGACGTTAAAATTGATGATGATGCCGGGATAAAGGACGCCTATGTTCACGGTCTGGAGTAATTCGCCCGCATCCGCGTCCAACTCATGGTCGCTGTCCTTGTAAAGCCTGCAGCTGTTGGTCGAGGTGTCGAACACGACGATATAAGCATGGTTCTCGGATATGGCCCTGAGTTTAGCCTTTATCATGAGGCCGGAGACGTCCGCCATGGCCTGGTTCACCCTTATCTTCGGCAAGGCCTTCAGGTAGTTCGGTATCGCTATGGTGGCGATTATGCCAGCGACGGCCAGGACTATCGCCAGTTCCACAAGCGTAAAGCCCCTGTTGTCCATTACCTGTTTCATGTATCCTCCTTGCCATATTAACAAGCAAATTCCGTGCCAGCAATGAACAATACCGGCATTATCAATATTTTCAGCGTGTTGCGGGCCTGCGCGGAGCGCATGGCCGGGCCATTGTGTAACCGGTTACACAGTCCGGTTGTGTAACCGGCTACACAATGTCATAGTCTTTAACCTTCGTGAGGAGCGTCTTGTAGCTGACCTCCAGTATCTCCGCCGCCTTTGTCTTGTTCCCCCCGCATGCCGATAGCGCGGCCCGTATTGCCTTTGTCTCCGCCGTCCGGGACGCCCGCTCGGCCACCGCGTGGAGCGGGCCTTCGAAGCCTCCCGACTCGTCCGGCGCCGCAGGCGGCGGGCAGACGCCCAGGTGTTCCGGCCTTATCTCGCCGTCCGCGAGAATGACCGCCCTCTCCATGCAGTTCTTGAGTTCCCGGACGTTGCCCTTCCACGGAAGCCCTGAAAGCACGTCCAGTGAGGCGTCTGATATGGCAAGCGGCGGCTTCTTTATCTCCGTGCAGTACATGGCGGCGAAATGCCTCGCAAGCCGGGGCACGTCCTCCGCCCTGTCCCGGAGCGGCGGTATCCTCACCGGGAACACGTTGAGCCTGTAGAACAGGTCCTCCCTGAAACCGCCCCCGGCCACCGCCTTCTCCAAGTCCCTGTTGCTCGCGGCGACCACCCTTACGTCCACGGTTATGGGGTCGGAACCGCCGACACGCTCTATGGACTCGCCCTGGAGGACCCTCAGGAGCTTCGCCTGGAGGTTCAGTTCCATCTCGCCGACCTCGTCCAGGAACACAGTCCCCTTGTCCGCAAGCTCGAACTTGCCGAGCCGCCTTGCCTCGGCGCCCGTGAACGCGCCCTTCTCGTGTCCGAAGAACTCGGACTCCATGAGGTCCTTGGGGATGGCCGCGCAGTTTATGGCGACAAACGGCCCCCTGGCCCTCGGTGAGAGGTGGTGTATGGCGCGAGCGAAAAGCTCCTTGCCGGTGCCGGACTCGCCCGTGAGCAGTATCGTTGCCTTCGTGGGCGCGGCCTTCCTGACCATCTCTACGACGTCCAGAAGCGGCCTGCTCCTGCCGATTATCTTGGGGAAACCGAGGACCTCCGCGAACTCCTCCCGGAGGAGGATGTTCTCCGCCTCCATCTGCCCGGCCTCGACCGCACGTTTTACCAGCACAAGCATGTGCGATATGTCGAATGGCTTGGTAAGGAAGTCGAACGCACCGGCCTTGACCGCCTCGACCGCCGTGTCAATAGTCCCGAACGCGGTCATCATTATTACCGGCAGGAGCGGCCTCTTGGCCTTCAGAGTCCTCAACACCTCGAGCCCGTTCATGCCGGGGAGCTTCAGGTCAGTCAGGACGAGGTCCACCCCACCTCCAAGAGCGGCCTTTACCCCGTCCTCGCCGCTCGGCGCGGTCACGGCCTCGAAGCCCTCGGCCCTGAGCGTCTCGGCCAGCATCTCGGCCATCGACTTTTTGTCTTCTATGACGAGTATCACTGGGACCATTTTACGAGCAAATCTCCAGAAGAGTGCAAGAAAAGTCCCGCCTTTTTAGTAAAAAGGCGGCCCAAAAACTTTTAACAGGTTATAAGTCTGCCCTTATTAAACCGGCAACAATACAGGCAAACTTCCTGGACCCCGTGTCAAGCACGGGGCGACGAACAAGCACACGTCATTCCCGCCCCGGCTTTAAGCATACCGGGGTAAACTCCAGCGGGAATCCAGGGACTTTCTTACTTAGCATGGTTTGCATATAATGCTGCCGGATTAATAATAAATCCCCTCTCCTCGCGGGAGAGGGGTTGGGGTGAGGGGGTTCCGCATTATAGTGTCTTTGCCGGCAGGTAGACGCTGAACGTCGAGCCCTTGCCGGGCGCGCTTTTTACAATCGCCCTGCCCCCGTGGTAGACCAGGATCTTCTGCACAAGCGCGAGCCCCAGGCCGGTACCCTTGGGCTTTGTGGTGAAAAACGGCGTGAATATTTTTTTCAGGTCCTTTTCGGCTATGCCGGACCCGGTATCCGTAATATCTATCCTTATATAATGCGTTCCGGGCAGGCCGACCTCGGCGGTTTCCGGGTCAGCGGACCCGACTGTCACCGAGAGGCTGCCGCCTTCCGGCATCGCGTCTATCGCGTTCTTCATCATGTTCACGAACGCCTGACGCAGAAGCACCCAGTCGCCCTCCACAAGGAGCTGGCTATCCGGCAGGCTCAACCTCCTGACGACCCCCTCACCCGCTCCGGAGACCGCCTTCATCGCCTCCTCGACCAGCGACCTGACGTCTACCTCGGTGATGTTTAGTTCCGTGGGCTGGCTAAAGCTCATGAACTCCCGGATGATCTCGTCCATCACCCGTACCTCGTCCTGTATGCTCTTTACCGCATCCTTCCCCTGCGCATCGTCGCCGAGCCTCCTTGCAAGGAGTTCCGCATAACCGGAAATAACGCCCAGCGGGTTCCGCAGCTCGTGCGCGATGCCCGCGGACATGTCCCCAAGCACGGTCATGCGCTCCTTCAGCTCCATGCGCTCCCGGAGTTCCTTGACCTCGGTGATGTCGGTGAACACAAGGATCGCGCCCTGCATGGTACCGTCAACGCCGAAGAGCGGTGACGCGCCCGCCCCGAGCCAGCGGCTTCGTCCGTCCGCGGTCCGGACCTCGCCCTCGCCGCGCTTCTCCGGCACGGCGTTGTCCAGCGTCTTCTTTATTAGGCCGGTTACCCAGCCGTCCGCGCCGAACACGTCGCCTGCGTTTTTCCCCACGGCAGAGCCGGACGGACGTCCGAGGATGTCGTATGCGGCCTGGTTCGCGGTCCTCACGGCGCCGTCGAGGCCGAAGGTCATGACACCGCTCGATATGCTCTTGAGAATGTCCTCATTGTAGCTCTCTATCGACTTCGCCCTCTGCTCGGCCTGCTCCTTCAGTTCCTGGAGCTCCTTTTCCTTCTCCTTGAGCTTCTCCACCATCGTATGGAACGCGCCGACCATAAAGGACACGTTGTCGCCGGGGGAGCGGCCAACCACCTCGTCCAGACCCTCGCCCCTGACCGCGTTGACCAGGCCCCTCTGGGACATCACGAGCGACCTGATGACGTACAGCAGTATGATAATCAGAAAGACAAAGGCGACCGACTTGAGGATGAAGTTGGTCGTGCCCTGTTGCGTCAGGTCGTCTATATATCCGGCATCGAGCGTCAGGACGCCCACCAGTGCGACCGAGCCGCCTTCCGCCCTGACAGGGAAGAATACTGAGCGGACGGTCTTCCCCTTTCTCTTGATTATGGGCGACGACCTTGTAGCCCCCCGGACTACGTCGGTATACTCTCCGGCCGTTATGCCGAGCGGCTCGTACTTCTCGCCCGACTTGTATAACTCCGTGGCGTCGGACACGACCGAGCCGTCCTTGTCGAGGACGGTCAAACCAGCCAGCGACTCCCTCACGATAATGGCATACAGGTAATACGGGTCGGTTATCGACTCCGGGTAGCGGGACTCGATCTCGGCCGGTATTATCTCGGAGAGCGTCCTCAGCCGCTTGTCGAGGTCCTCTTCGAGGTACGCCCTTGTCCTGGACAGGAGCGAAAGCCCGCTTACGCTCAGGACGGCAAGCAGTACGGCGAAAAACAGCGCGCCGAACTTCGCCACCGCCCCGAAACCCATGCCCCCGCGTTCGCCCATCATGCCCTCCGGCAGACGCCGCTACATCTATTCCCCGGAGTCCCTGTAGGCCTTCATGAAAGGCTTGATGAGGTCGATGGGTATGGGGAATATGGTAGTCGTGTTCTTGTCGCCGCCCATCGCGAGCATGGACTGGAGGTACCTGAGCTGTAGCGCGGCGGGCTCGGTCTGGATTATCTTGGCCGCGTCCGCGAGCTTCTGGGCAGCCTGGTACTCGCCCTCGGCGCTGATTACCTTAGCGCGCCTCTCGCGTTCGGCCTCGGCCTGCCTCGCTATCGCCCTCTGCATGGACTCCGGCAGGTCTACGTTCTTTACCTCGACGACCGTGACCTTCACGCCCCAGGGCTCGGTCTGGAGGTCGATGATCTTCTGCAGCTCGATGTTTATCTCGTCACGCTTGCCGAGCAGGTCGTCGAGCGTGGACTGCCCCAGCACGCTCCGGAGCGTCGTCTGGGCTATCTGGGAGGTCGCGTAGTAGAAGTCCTCGACCTCTATAACCGCCCGCCTCGCGTCCATCACGCGGAAGTAGACCACCGCGTTTACCTTGACCGTTACGTTGTCCTTGGTTATGACGTCCTGGGACGGCACGTCCATGGTCACGGTGCGCAGGCTGACACGGGCCATCTTCTGGATTACAGGCAGGAGTATTATGAGGCCCGGCCCCTTGACGCCTCCTTCCATCTCCACCCGGCCGAGCGTGAATATCACGCCCCTCTCGTACTCCTTCAGTATCTTGATGGTGTTGGAGATAATCACGAAGATGATTAAAACGGCGATACCCAAGCCCATGATTCCCGGCATATTTCCCCCTTTTCTAAGACTTTCTGGTTACCTTCAGTTTCAAGCCCTCTATCGCTGTCACCACGACCCTTTCGCCCTTCCTGACGGGCGTATCCGAGTACGCGGACCAGTGGGAGCCCATCACGTACACGTCGCCCGAACCGCCCGGTTCGATGTCGGTGCGGGCGTCTCCGTACGCGCCGACCATGCCCTCCGCGCCCGTGGACACCCGCGCCCCGCGAGCCCTGACTGCCGCCCTGACCAGTATCATGAAGAACGCCGTGATAGTCGCCGCGGCCGGCAGGATGAGCGACAATGAAATCCTCATGTACGGCAGCGGGGAGTCTATGAGCATGACCGAGCCGAGGACGAGCGAAATGACGCCAGCGACGGCGAGCAAGCCGTAGCTCGTCACCTTGACCTCGGCGATAAGGAACACGACGGCGAGGAGTATCAGCATCATGCCGGCGTAGTTGACCGGGAGGGTCTGAAAGGAGTAGAAGGCGAGTATCAGGCAGATGCCGCCGAGGACGCCCGGCAGTATGAGGCCGGGGTTCGACAGCTCGAAGAACAGGCCGAGCATGCCTATCATCATGAGGACGTATGCGACGTTGGGGTCGCTTATCGCCTTGAGCAGCCTGAGCCTCGCCCCCATCTCGTGCCATACGACGGCGGCGCCTTTGGTGTGGAGCGTCCTCTCGCCCATGGATGTGACAACCTTCCGGCCGTCCACCTTCGCAAGCAGGTCGTCCAGGTTCGGCGCGACGATGTCTATGACGTTCTTGTTCAGTGCGTCCGTCTCGGAGATGGACACGCTTTCCCTTACCGCCTTTTCCGCCCAGTCGGCGTTACGGCCGTTTTTCTGGGCGAGGCTCCTGATGTAGGCCGCGGCGTCGTTCTCAACCTTCCTCGCCATCTCGGCCTCGACCTTCTCGCCGCCCACGGACACGGGGTGGGCCGCGCCTATGTTGGTACCGGGAGACATGGCCGCGACCGGCGAGGCCATCATGATGAACACGCCGGCGGAGGCGGCCCGCGCCCCGCTGGGCGAAACGTACGTTATTATGGGTATCGGGGAGCCGGTGATGGTCTTCACCATCAGGCGCATGGACGTGTCGAGGCCACCGGGCGTGTCGAGGAGGATGACCAGCGCCTCGGCCTTGTCCACGGCCGCCTGGTTCACGGCCTTGTCGAGGAACTCGGCCGTGACGGGGTTTATCACGCCGTCCACCTTGACCGCGTCCACCCTGACGCCGCTGTCCTTGGCAACCGCGAGCGCGGCGGATACCGCGATGAGAACCACGAATAATATAAGCCTGAACGTTTTCACCGCAAGGCTCCCGGGAGGGTTGTTCGGAGCAGACCGCCTATTGGTCCGGCAACAGAATAGGCAAACTTCCTGGACCCCGTGTCAAGCACGGGGAGACGAACAAGCACACGTCATTCCCGCCCCGGCTTTAGGCATACCGGGGTAAACTCCAGCGGGAATCCAGGGACTTTTCTTACTTAGCATGGTTTGCATATTATTGTAGCCGGATTAATAATACAACCGGACTACTAAAGATTATATAGGCACGGCATGGCCGTGTCAACACCGCAGACGCATAAACCCTTAATTTCCCATTATTTTTATATCCGACTTGGCCCTGAGTCCGGTCAGGTACTCTTCGAGCTTCACCGCCGTCTCCTTTTCCGTAAGCAGTTCGCGTATCTCGTCGTGCACCTCGGAGAACTCCCTGCCGCCGAACCTCTCCCTGTTCTGCTCGTAATACTTCTTCTGGTCGTCCACCGAGACCCTTATGAAGAACTTCACCCTCTTGTCCACGTACGCGAAGGCAAGGAGCTGGTCCCGGAGGTCGGCCTTCAGCTCCTCAACCGTAATCTCTTCATGGCCGAGCGCCTCGATGAACTCGTCTTCCGAGCCGAACCGCGCCCTGACCTGCCCGAACGCGTCCTCCACCTCCTCGTCCGTTATCTGGACTATGTTGAACCTGCGGGCCTCGTCGAGGAGCAGCGTCCTGTCAATGAGCGAGCCCAGCGCCTCGTCCATGAGGGCCTTGTGTGCATCGTCGCCAGCCAGGCCGCGCCGGAGCGCCTCGGTCTCGGCGGCCCTTACCACCTCGCTCTCGGTGATTACATGCCCGTTCACGACGGCCGCGACCCTGTCGATGACGTAGGCATGCGCAACCGCTACAACGGAAACGTTCAAGAGAAACACAATTAAGAATCTTTTGAGCATCTATCCTGCCCCTATTGAAGTCAAATGTGGGTCCCTCCGCTACGGTCGGGACGACAGACTTTTCACGTCAGACTATTATAAGTTTTTGGGCCGCCTTTTTACAAAAAGGCGGGAAGTGTATTTATGTATTAGAAAGCCTGCCCGAGCGTGAAGTGAAGTATAGACCTCGACTCGCCCGGCAGCGGGCTCAGGTTGAAGCCGTAGTCCAGCCTGAGCGGGCCGACCGGTGTGTCGTACCGGAGTCCCGCGCCCGCACCGTAGCGCAGCCCGTTCGTCCCGGCCTGTGGCACGTGCGCCGCGGCGACGTTCTTGTTGAGGAGCCAGACGTTGCCGGTATCGAAGAACCCAACGATGCCGAACCCGTACGGGAGCGGTACGCGCACCTCGGCGTTAGCGAGGAGCATTGCGTCGCCGCCGGCCGGGGTGCCGTCCGCACCCTTGGGAGCGACCTTGTCCACGTCGAAACCCCTGAGGCTGGACGAGCCGCCGAGGAAGAAGCGGTCGCTTATGGGCACCTCGAGGTCCTCCGAGAACCAGCCCTCGATCCCGCCCCTCGCGGAGAGCGCGACCACGACCCTCTTGTACGCCGGTATGTACCAGCTCGTCTGGGCGGTCAGCTTGACGAAGTCCACGGTCGAACCTATATAGGTCGACGCAAGTTTCAGGTTGGCGCCATGGACCGAGCCCCGCGACGGGTTGAACGGGTCGTCCCTGTAGTCGAACACGGCGGACGGTGTGACGCTCGCTATGTTCGACTTCTTCTTGTCCTCTGGGGCGAGGACGGCGTCCGCGCGTATGGCCTGCAGCTTGATGTTCTCGTACTGGTAAGCAAGCGAGCCGGTTATGTTCTCCGTGAACGTCTTGTCGAGGGCAAGGGTGCCGACCAGGTCCTTTATGCTGTAGTTGACCTTCTTTGCGTTCAGGTAGGCAATACCCGCCCGGAAGTCGAGCTTCCTGCCGGTGAACCACGGCCAGTTATACGTCAGCGCCGCCTTGAACTCCTTGGTGCTTGCCTCGCCACGCGCGGAAATCCTGTGTCCGAGCCCGAACAGGTTCCTGTATGACACCTCCGCGAAGCCCCTGTACCTGTCGAAGTCGCCGTACCCGATTCCGAACTCGACCGCGCCCGCGTCCTTCTCCTTCACGGATACGACGACGTCCTTTACCGGCTCGACTTTCTCCGGGTCGACCGGCTGGACCTTAACCTGTCCCATGAACCCAAGCCTGTAAATCTTCTGCTGGCTCTTGAGTATCTTCTCGTAGTCGTAAGGGTCGCCGGGGCCGAAGAGCAGCTCGCGGGTTATCACGCCGTCGTCTGTGTCCTCGTTGCCGCGGAGGACTACCTTCCCGATGGTGACCGGCATCCCCTCGTCCAGCCGGTAGACCAGCCTGACCTCCCTGCCGTCTTCGGAGAACTCCTTGTTCACGTCGAGCCCGGCATGGATGTAACCTCTCTGCGAATATAGGTTGAGTACAGCGTCCAGGTCCTCCCGGAGCTGCTGCGGCGAGAACGGCTCCCCGACCTTCTGTCTGACAACGCTGGTTACGTCTTCGGCCGGGATATGCCCGCCGCCCTCTACAGCAAGGGCGGTGACGTACGTCCTCGGCCCCTCCTTGACGGCCACCTTGAGCGTGGCCTCGGTCAGGTCCCTGCTGAAGTCTATCCCGCCGGAGCCGACCTCGGCCTTAAGGTAGCCGTGCGACTCGTAGAGCGTCCTTAGCCTCGCGACGTCTTCGTCGACAAGCCTGTCGGTGATGCGCCTCGACGATAACAGCGACGAGCGGTTGAGCTCCATCACACGCAAGAGGTCGTCTTCCGGCACCTCGGCGTTGCCATCGAATACTATACCCTTGAGCTTTACGCGAGGCCCCTCGTCCACGATGAACGTAACGAGCACCTTCGGCGGTTCCCTGTACTCCTCCATCCGCGACGTGAGCGAGGCGAAGTACCAGCCTTCGTCCTTGTAATATTCCAACAGTCTGTCGAGGTTCTCGGAAACGGTCTCCACGCTCAGGTCCCTGTCGTTCCAGAACGTCAGGACCTTGCGGAGCTTCCTGTCCGATACCGACCGGTTCCCCTCGAACGCTACCTCCAGACGCGGCCCGGCTTCTACGTTGAAGTCGAGGTCAGCCCTGCTTTCCGCGAGCGTCACGACAGGCGCGCCCACCTCAGCCTTTACATAGTCCTCGTCGGCGTAATACAGCGCGAGCGCGTTGACGGAATTGTCGGCATCCTCCTTCCGGAGGATGTCGCCTTTGTCAAACTCCAGCTCGCCAACAAGTTCCGTGACAGGCAGTACCGGATGTCCGGTGAATATTATCTCATCTACAATGGTCGGGAGCCCTTCCACTATATCCACGCGGAGGACGGCATGCAGCGGGTCATCCGGCGCCGTGGTGATATTGACTGCGGCATTCGGGAAGCCCTCGTCCCTGTAGAGCTTCAGGATGCTCTCACGGGACTTCTCCATCAGCTTGGTCTCGACGAAGTCGCCCTCCTTCAGGGCCATCCTAGCGATTATGGCCTTCCTTGAAAGCTCGTCGTTCCCGTCGATGTCCACGTCCGAAATCCTGGGCCTTGGCACGAGGCGGAAGACGAGCACTACACCGTTGTCCGTGTCCCTGCCCTCGACTGTGATGTCCTCGAACAACCCCTTCAAGTACAGGAGCTTTATGGCGTCACGCACCGACCTCGCGGACAGACGGTCTCCGGGGCTTATCCCGGCGAGCGACCTCAACCCGGGCGTGACCTCGCCGGGGTAGTCGAACTCGACACCGGCGACGGTCCTAACGGTAGAGGAGGGACGCGCGCCGTCCGCATGGGCCGGGGCCTGCCCGCACAACCCTGCCAGTATCAGTATCGCGGCTAAGATGTATCTCGTCATTTGAACTCGAACCTGAGCTTGAGGTCGGCGCCTACTCGGCCGAGCTCGTCGCGCTCGGCTATGACCGACAGGTTTTTGTTGACTATGTACTCCATCCGGACGAACTGGTCCTCGGACGTGCCGAGGTTGGACGAGTATGTAATGTACAGCTTGTCGGACAGCAGGCTCTTGCCGACCGTGACCCTCGGCCCGCTCGACGTCCCGGAGCTTGTAAGGTACGGGTCTATCTGGAACCGGTCGAAGCCGGTGATGCGGCGGAGCCTGCCCTCGACCGCGTCCTGTATCTGGCCGGTCACGAATGACGCCGCCTCGCCGGTCCCGACTACCGCCTCGCGCCCCACGAGCGCCTCGGACGTCCGCCCGAGCGTTAGGAGCGTCACGATGTCGCCGTCCTCGAGCGGCGGGTCTGACATGAGCGACACCCTGAGCCTGTCGAGCGTGCCTGACACCCCAAGCTGTATCTGGTACTCCTTGACCTTGGTCTCCGCCTGGAGGTCTATTATCGGGTTTATCTTCCTCGGGTCGGCGAACTCGGCCACAAGGTTAGCGAGTTTGAACTCGTTGTTCCGGAAGTAAACCAACCCGCCAGATGACTCGATGCGCCCCAGGACCATCGGCCTGCCGATGCTGCCCCTGACGTACATGTCGGCCGAGACGGGGAGTTTGGCGACGTTGTTGTCCACCCTGATGGTCTCGTCCGCGGTGACGTGGATGTTCAGCGACACGTCCGACATCGGGCCTGGTTCGGCCGAGCTTATCTCCTCGCGCTTCTTCTGGAAGTCCACCAGCCAGGACTTCCAGTCCACCCTCTCGGTGTAGCGGGCCTTCCTGATAATCAGGTCCCCGCTTATGTCGTGCCTGTCCCCGGCGCCTTCCAGGATAATCCCTGCGTCTACGCTAGACAGCAGTTCCTCGGGGTACTTCAGCCTCACGTCGTCCGCACCGATGGCGACCGTATAACTCGCTACCGAGAAGCCGTTCAGTCCAGCCTTGCCGGACGCCGTCACCTTCCCGCCGCCAAGCTCCGCCGTGAAGTCCGAAAGCGTAACCTCGCCCCCGGCGAGCACGGCCGTGCCGTTTATCCTGTCGAAGCGCTGCGGGAAGCCCTTCAGCTTGAAGCCCGCGTTCACGACCTTTATCCGGCCGGACAGGCTCGGGTTGTCGTAGCTGCCGGAGACGCCGAGGTCCGCCTGGAGCTTGCCGTCCACGTAGTCCACACCCTCCTCGGCGAACTCCTTGAGGAGGTCGAGGTCTGCGCCCACCTTCAGCATGAGGTCGAGGCGCTCCTCGCTCTCCGCTCCTCCGGAGGCCTCAAGGTTCAGCCTGTCGCCCTTGAGCTTCAGAGACTTTACGCCCAACCTGCCGCCTTTGTACGTGAGGCTTATGTCTCCGTCGTTCCGGAGCCGCCTGCCCATGAAGTCCGCGTCGACCTTCGAGAAGTCCAGCGAGAGCGAGGTCCTCGACGGGTCGTCGAGCGCGCCCTCCCCGGAGAACACCCCGGTGGATACGAGCGAGACGTCCTCAGGCATGTCCTTCCAGGCGAGCCTGACGAACGGCTCGAACCGGCCCTCGTCGAAGGTCAGACGCGCCCGCCATGTGTACGGCGCGCCGAGCCCCATGGCGCCGTCCAGCCTCACGTTGCCGTCGAGGATGGAGCCGGTGTACGTCATCACCTTGTCCTTTATGGCGGCCGTAACGGCGCCGTCGCCAAGGTCGACCGAGTGGTAGAACAGCCTGTACGCCTGGACGTTCCCATTTATGACCGGGTGGTCGAATGTCCCGTCACCGCTTATGGAGACGGACACGCTGCCCTTGAGCGGCACGCCCGTGTCCATGAGCAGCCTGAAGTTCTCGATGTCTATCCTCGCCGAGCTTACCTTGCCGTAGAACGTCCCGTCGAAACCTATCCCGCCCGTGCCGGTAACGATGTCCCTGCCCCGGATGGCGGTCACCTTGGGGAATTTTATGTCGTTGGTGCCGAGGACGGCCTTGACGTGTCCCTTGTCGAGCGGCTGTCCGTAGACGTCGCCTGGGCCGGTTGTAAGCTCTGCCTCGCCCGCGAACTCGTGGATAAACCCGTCAAACCTCATCTCGCCGTCCGCGACGAGGTTTACCGGTATGTCCTTGTAGAATATGGCGACCACCCTCCGGACGTCCCCCTTCTTTATCCCGAGCTTTGCGGAGAAGTGCGGGTTCTCGAAGGAGGCCTCACCGCCCTTGAACGCGATGCTGCCGTTTAGCAGGAATTTCCCCTTGCCCTGCGTGACAAGGAAGTCGCGGAAGGACAGCACCCAGCCTGAGAGTTTTACGTCGCCTGCGCCGGAATCGATAAGAATGCCGTTCGCCCGCGCACCGGTAACGTAAGCCTTGCCGATTATCTCCGGCTCCAGTATATGCTCGCGCACCGTGGCCGCGGTCTCGAGCGACCCGGTCATGCGGCTATATCCTATCATATTGGCGATCTCGCCGATGTTGCCCGACCGGCCCCTGAGAGTCAGCGCGGTCATCCCGTCCAGGCCAACGGTACCAGCCGCCTCGATAGTCGTGGCGTCGGTCAACACATTACACTGCCTGACGTCTATAACCCCGTCGTTCAGCATGAAGTTCAGCCGGACTTCATTAATGATGGCCAGGTCGGGGTGGATGGCCATCATCGGGTAGGGCCTCTCGTAACGCCTCGACTCCAGGTGTCCCGCCGCGACGATGCTGTCCGCGTCGAAACCGCCGGAGACGTCGAAGCTGCCGGACACCCTGTGCCAGGGGATAAAAGCGACCCCCTCGCGGCCGTCCGTGTATCCGCCTGAGTTCAGGCCGTCCAGTTCCCACGACGACCTGAAACCGGGCCTGCTTCCGTTTCTTTGGCCGCCCAGGTCCACGTAGACGTCGCCCGAAACCGTCCCGTCGAGGAGCCTGCTCTTTATACCGGGGATTTCGAGCGAGCCGTCCTTGAAACCGATGCTGGATTCGATGTCGTCTATTTCGAGGCCCGCGTACCTGACGCCGGTAAGAGACAGTTTGCCATTCCCGGCGAGATTCGGGTACGTCCCCTTGACCGTGCCTGTAAGCTCCGCCCTGCCGGCGGGACCGCCCTTCCAGACCCCAAGCCTGTCCAGCATCCCCAGGTCGAGCGAGGCGTCAGCGCTGACGTCTAACGAAGGCGTATCCTGCCAGACTACCGCGCCCGACGCCTTGAGCGTCGCGCCCTCGGCGGCCAGCCTGAGAGCCTCGAACTCGGACCTGCCGTCCTCGTAAAGCATGTCGCCCGCGAAGCTTCCGTGCACCGGCCTCCGGCCGGCGGACTCGACAGTGATGTCCTCGATGTTGAAACTCGTCCGGAGCCGCCCCCCCTCCTTCAGCCGGAGGTCTGCGCCGCCATTTGCGACCTTCAGTCCGAACCCGCTGGCACGGTCCTTGTAGGTAACCTCCGCGCCCAGGACGACGACCTGCCTGACCTCCGTCCGGAGCCCACCGCCGGGGGTCTCCTTCCTCGAAAGCTCCTTTATCCTGTTTATCAGCGGGTCGATGTTATAGCCGCCGCCGGACAGTTTGACGATGTCCACCCTCGGAGCAAGCACCCTTATCCGCCGTAAGTCGAGTTCGTTGTTGATGAGCGAGGCAAGGCTGAAGTAAACGCGTACGCTTTCCGCGGATACGGAGCGTCCGGGGTCTTGGTTGTCCCAGCCGCCGACGTATGGCCGCTCCATGTCCACATATGCAGGGAAGAAGTTGAAGACGAGGCTGTCCATGCCCACATCGAACCCCAGCTCCTCGCGGGCCATCGACAGGACGCGCCCCCGCATCTGCCCGGAGATGTAGCCGCTCCGGGTAATCAGGTTAATCCCCAGCACGAGCATGCAAAGCGCCAGGGTTATGAGGAGGAGCCTTTTTCTCACCTGCCCTCCGTGGATACGGCGGCAACAAGCGATTCCCTTAGCGCGTCTATGCGCTCCTTGTCCTCTATCTTGTGCTTGAACACGTCCGACACGTAGAAAACGTCGATGACCTGGTCCACCCTCGTGTCAATCTTGGCGAGGGATATATAGCAGTTGGCATTGAACAGGGCCTTCGTGATGTCGTGCAGAAGCCCGACCCTGTCGGCGGCGAAGACCTCGATAACAGTGAACCGGTCGGATGCCTCGTTGTCCACGACGACCCTCGGCGGCGCGGCCGCGAGCGCGGCACGCCTCGGGTACGCAGGCCTGGCAGGCATGAGCCGCTCGACGTTCGTCCTCCCTGTCAGGACGTCCATGAGGTCGGATTCGACCTTCCTCCAGAGCGCCTCGTCGCTTGCGACCTGCTTATTATAATCCGTAACCTGAAGCGTATCAATAACAATCCCGTCCCTGCCGGTGAATATCTGGGCGGACAGGATGTTCATGCCGTTCGCCGCGAGCACGCCCGCGGTAAAGTAGAAAAGACCGAGCATGTCAAACAGTATCACCGACAGGTCGGTGTACCCCTTCCCGGAGTCCACATGGTCTATTATCACGCCGCCTGACTTCAGCCCCCTGGCCAGACTGAAGTGCCGGACCGCGGTGTCGAGCGGCACGGTAAGCATGTATTGTGGCGGAAGGTTGGCGAGGAACTTCGCCACCTCCTCGGACTTGCCGAGCTTGTCCGCCTTCACTTCTTTGGTCATGGCGGCCAGGAACTTCTCCACCCTTTTATTCTCGTATGCTATGACAGACGCGCTGTCGGTCAGGAACGCGGCAGACCTCTCGTACAGCTCCCTGAGGAGAGACGCCCGCCAGTCGTTGAACGTATCCGGGCCTACCGTGGACATGTCCGCGAATGTCAGGACGTACAGCATGTCGAGGAGTTCCCGGTCCTTTATTATACGGCAGAACTTCTCTATTACTCCGGGGTCTGACAGCTCCCGCCTGTGCGAGATATGGGCCATGAGGAGGTGGTTCCTGACGAGTAGTTCCACCTTCGCGGCGCGTGGTTCGTCCAAGCCGAGCCTGAGCGCGGCCCCTCGCGCGAGCCTCGCCCCGTGCTCCGCGTGCCCATTGCCCGCCGCCTTGCCTGTGTCGTGCATCAGGACGGACAGCATGAGGACCTGCCTGTCCTTGATACGGCCGAGAGCATCCTTGAAAGACGGGTAGGCCATGCCCTCGGACGTAACGAGCGCCTGCACCTTCCTGACCGCGAGGAGCGAGTGCTCGTCCACGGTGTACATGTGGTAGAGGTCGTGCTGCACCATCGCCGACACCCCGCCGAACTCCGGAAGGAACCGGCCCAGCGCTTTCAGCCGGTGCATTAACTCAAGGGTCTCGTACAGCCGGTCGAGCCTGCCGAGCATGCCGAGGAAGACCCGACCCGCCTCGACAGACTCCCTCGCCTTGGCGTTAATAGCCTTCACGTTGTCCGCGACGGCGGCGGAGAGGTTGTCGCTCATCGGGACGCCCTGCTCCTGGCTGTGAGAGAAGGCCTGGAGAAGCGCCTCCGGCCTCGACCGGAACACCTCGGTAGCGTCTCCTCCGAGGCATATCGTCCTGCCCATCATATAGAAGTCCGGGTCGAGCGGCTTCTTCTTCTCAGGGAATGTGAACCACCACCGCTTCGCCGGCCCGCCCACGGACTTCTCTATTATGGCCTGCGTGATGTCCCTTACCGCGCGGGCGCGCAGGTAATACGCCCGCATGAAGTTCTCGACCGCGAGGTGCTTCGTGGAGGGTATGTACCCGAAGTCGGACGCGGCCCTCTCCTGAAGCTCGTACGTCAGCACGTCCTGCCTGTGGCCGGAGAGGTAATGCATCTCGCTCCGAAGCCTCAGCAGGTAGTCCTTCGCGCCCCGGAGCCGCCTCAGCTCGTTTTCCTTGATTCTCCCCTGCGGCACCAGGCCGCCAAGCGTGTCTACCCCGTACTTTATACGGGATATCCACATCGCTGCGTGTATGTCACGCAGGCCGCCCGCGCCTTCCTTGAGGTTGGGCTCGCGCAGGAATACGCTGTCACCGTGCTTCTTGTGCCGCTTCTGGCGCTCCGAAAGTTTCTCCCTGATATAGTCGTCGACCGCCCTGGGCCGCCTGACGTCGCCCATCTTAGACGTGAAGCCGTCGTACACACGCCTGTCCCCGAAGACGAACCTCGCCTCGAGCAGCGACGTCATGACGGTGGTGTCGTCCTTGGCAAGAGCCCGGCAGTCGTCCGCGCAGCGCACGCTGTACCCGATGTTCATGCCGAGGTCCCAGAGTATGTGAAGCACGCGCGTCGGGAAGACCTCCTCCCTGCCTGAGGTGCCGTCCCTCCCCAGGAACATGATGTCCACGTCCGAGTACGGGTTCATCTCCGAACGGCCGTACCCGCCGATCGCCGTCAGCGCCCAGCCGGACGTCTCCGGCCTGACGCCCGTCTCCTCGCATACCCGGCCGAAAGCGGCCGAAACGAGGTAGTCGGTCTGGGCCGTTATGGCGCGTACGACCGCGAGCCCGCCCGCCCCGGAGAAATGCGCCTCGCGCGTGCGCTCCCCCTGCCTGGCGGAGAGATCCCTGTGTTCCGCCACCCAGGCGGATATTTCTTTAAGATTATTGGACAAAAGTCTCCCCCCTGCAAAGTCCCGCCTTTTTGTAAAAAGGCGGCCCAAAAACTTCTGTGAGGTAAAAGCATACTACTGCTTCGGCAATATATTATGCAAAAGACACTGGGTCCCCGTTTTCACGGGGACGACAATAAAGTCGTCATTCCCGCGAATGCGGGAATCCAGCGACTTTTTTTACTTGGCATGGCTTACATATAAAGTTGCCGGATTAATAAACGTCAAACGCCGAAACACAATAGGCAATTCCCACGGACACGCCAAGGGCAAGGACCGACGCCGTATACATCAGCCGGACCGCGTCGCGTATCTTGCCGGGACCGAGCGGCTCGTCCGGGTCGCCCATGAACGGCTTCGCGGACGGGACGCCGAAGTAGCTGCTCGTCCCGCCGAGCCGGACGCGCAGGGCACCCGCGGCGGCCGCCTCCGGGTAACCGCTGTTCGGGCTGGTATGGTTCCGCCTGTCGCGGACAAGCACGCGCCACGAGCCGCCCGGCGAATAGCTCCCAAGACCAAAACCCGTCAGGACGGACGACGCCGCGACCATCAGGAGCGCGGTCAGACGCGCTGGTATGAAGTTTGCCAGGTCGTCCAGCCGGGCGGCCGCCCAGCCGAAGTCCATGTACCTCTCGTTCCTGTACCCGACCATCGAGTCCATCGTGTTCACAGCCTTGTAGGCCAGCGCGAGTGGCGCGCCGCCCATGGCAAGGTATAATAGCGGCGCTACGACGCCGTCCGAGGCGTTCTCGGATACGGTCTCGACCGCGCCGCGTGCGACGTCCGCCTCGTCGAGCCCGCCGGTGTCCCGGCCGACCACCATCGAGAGGGCCTTTCTCGCCGCGCCCAGGTCGCCCGCCTCAAGCGGCGTCAAAACGTCGCGCCCCGCATCCGCGAGCCCCCTCGCCGCAAGGGTGGTGTATCCCAACAGGACGCTCAGTGCGGCGCATGCCCAGCCGCCGAACGCGAGCCTGACTGACTCTATAAGCAAGTAAGTGATAATAAACACGGAAGATACGACGATGATGACAAGGAGCGTCCCGGCCAGCCTGTTCCGGATGCGTCCGGCGCCGGGCCTGATAAGGAGGCCCTCAAGGACGCTTACGGCCCAGCCGATGGCGCGCACCGGGTGCGGGATGCGCCTGGGGTCTCCGAGCGCCGCGTCGAGGGCGAACGCGAGGACGATGTATAGTGGAGGCATGTGGGGATGTTCCGCGACCAGACCGGTTTAGTCGTTACTGTTGCCGCTCGCCTCGAATACGCCCGAGATCATGTCCCTGACCTTCGAAAGAAGCTCCTCGGGCTTGAAAGGCTTTGTGATGTAGTCGTCCGCGCCGGACTTGTAACCCTTGTCCACCTCCCAGCGCTGGACGCCCGCGGTGAACATCGCTACCGGTATGAACTTCGTGCGTTCGTCCGACTTCAGCTCCTCGCAGACCTCATACCCGTTCATCCCCTCCATGTATACGTCGAGGAGGATGAGGTCCGGCGTAACCTCGCGCGCCTTTTCCAGGCCGTCGCTGCCGTTGGTCGCCCTGTACACCTTGTAGTCGCGGGCCAAAAGGAGCGACGTGAGGTTCATGATGTCCTCGTCGTCCTCCACGACAAGCACCTTGGGACGGCCCTTCATATCCGCCGCTGACTTTTCCGGGAAGGGATGGACGTCGGCGGCGGCCTGGCCCAGGGGTTCCGCCCTGAAGTCCGTGACGTCTTCCGATTCGTCCTTCAGAAGGCCGGATGGTATTGACCCGGCGACGTACTCCCTCCCGACCGGCAGCAGGACGTGGAACGCGCTGCCCGGGCAGCGGAGCGGGTCGTACCCCTCGCTCTCAACCCAGAGCCGGCCTCCGTGCGCCTCCATTATGCCCCTTGCTATCGGCAGTCCGAGCCCCACCCCCCGGCCGAGGAAGCGGTACTTGCTCGTCGCGTGCTTGTCTATCTCGCCGACCTCGTAGAACTTCTCGAATATCCGCTCGGCCTCTTCCCTGTCGACGCCGATGCCCCCGTCCTTAATCACGAGGTCGAGGTAGTCCGTCTCGGACCTGCCGAACCTCCTGGCAAACTCGGAACCCTTCACGTGAAAGGTAGGGGTGATATATATCTTCCCGCCGTCAGGGGTGAACTTTATCGCGTTGCCGACAATATTCAGCAGGACCTGGTGTAGCCTCCTCCTGTCGATATAAACCTTCGGTATGCCGGAGAAGTCGCCAACCTCGATGACATGCCCCCTCTCCCTGACGAAGGAAGACAGCTCCTTCAGGACCTCGTCCAGCAGTTCGCCCAGGTCCATCGGCGAAGACGAAAGCCTGAGCCCGCGTGCGTCTATCTGCGATATGTCGAGCATCTCGGTGACGATGCTCTTGAGCCTCTCCGCGCCCTTGTAGATGCCCTCGAGGCCCTCCTCCACGGACGGGTCCAGCCTGACGTTCCTGTCCGCGAGCAGGTTGCTCGAGTATCCCGTGATGAGCGAGAGCGGCGTGCGAAGCTCGTGGGACATCATGCCGAGGAACTGGTCCTTCATCCTGTCGATGCGCCTAAGCTCGACGTTCGCCCTTTCGACTATCTCGAGGTTGTCGCGGACGCGGTTCCTGGACTCTTCGAGGTCCGCGGCGAACTTCTTCAGCTCCACCTGGGACTTTTCGAGTTCGACGGTGCGTTCGTCGAGGTCCTCCATCATGGATATCAGCGCGCGGTTCAGCTCCTCCAGCTCCTGCGTGCGGACCCTGACCTTTTCCTCGAGCGACTCCGCGAGTGTAGCCAGCTCGCGGTTTGCCTTTTCGAGTTCCGCGCTCTTCTCGTCGACCTCTACCTTGTAGTTCATCAGGGAGCCGGCCATGTCGTTGAACGAGCTTGCCAGCCTCCCTATCTCGTCGTCGCGCGTTACCGGCAGGTTGACGCTGAAGTCCCCCTGCGCCACCCTGTCGGTCAGCCTGTCGAGGGTGACTATCGGCTCGGTAATCCTGGCCGTGACGACGTGGATGAGCAGGAACACTATGACTACGGCGACCACCATCAGGACGAGCACCTTGCGGCTCAGGTCGTGGACAGGGGCGAAAGCGTCGTCGTGGTCCTCCTTGACGACGAGCCCCCATTTCATCTCCGGTATGTACCTGTACGCGGCCAGCACCTGGACGCCCCGGTAGTCCGCTGTCTCTATGATGCCTTCCTTGCCGCTCGTGCCGTAGAGGATCGGCTTGGGCGCGTCATCGTCTACCTTCACCCGGAAATTGAGCGGGGCTTCCTTGTGGAACTTCAGGCGGTTGAGAAAGACGATTTCCCCGGCCTCCTGCCTGGCGATGAGGACGTCTCCGGTACTCCCCATGCCCGGCCATTCCTCGAAGGACGGGTAAAAGCTCTTCTCCATACCGATGATGATGACCACGACACCGCCAAGCTTCTTCGACCCCGGACTTTCGAGTATGGGCGACGCGAAGGCCATCGCTATGTCGCCGAGGTGGGTATCCTGGTAGATGTCCTGTATAAAGCAGCCGCCGAATCCGGTAGACGCTCCGCCCTTGAAATATCCCTCTCCGGCCCGCGACTCGCCCAGTTCCTTTTCAATGGTGGACACCATGACCTTGCCGCGCTCGTCGAGGATCAGGACGTCCAGGTATTCGTGGTTTGCCTTGAGGGAGTTCAGCTCGTCGAGGATCTCGACGTAATTGTCTGTGCCGACATATTTGAGCGGGTCGCCGGTTATCTTGAAACCCTCGAGGTTCCGCATGACGTGCGTGTCCCTGGCAAGGAACCTGGCCTCGCTGGCCCGCTCGTCGAGCCAGGCCCGGATCCTTGTCTTCTGGCTGTCCGCGATGGATGTGAGGTGGCCCCTGATCCTGTCCCGGAGCACGTCTTTTTCGCTGTTGTATGCAATCGCGCCGATTATGACGAACGGCACTATGGCGAGGAGCATGAAGTACAGGGCAAGCCTGCCCCTTATGCTCCCGACAAGACCCGCCTTCCTGAGGAGTTCTCTTGTTTTCACGTCGCTTACCAGTATTGGCCCCGCGCGCTTACAGACATGCGCGCAACGTGCATGAAACTCTTATTTTATAATTATATCAGAATGTTACACACGCGGCAAACCCGCCATTACACGAGCGACAGTATCGTCCGCATGTCGATGTTCGCCTCGACAAGGTCGGCGAGGCGCTCCAGGCCCTCCTCTTTTATGACTCCGTAGTCCGTGGAGGCGACCTGGGCATCCAGGCCCCTTGACGCCCTGAGGGAGTCAAGGATGGAACGTCGGAGCCGGTCGTTCTCGAAGACGCCATGGAGGTATGTCCCCCAGGAGGAGCCTTCGGCGTTCATGGCGCCGTCATCGTGCGGGCCGTCCGGCCCGGACCGGACCGAAAATACCGGCCTCGCGCCGCCGCCGAGCGCCGTCCGGCCCATGTGTATCTCGTACCCGGTCAGCTCCCCGAGCGAGGCGTCGGCAATAAACGCCGCCCTGACCTGCGTCGTCACCTTGTCGGGGTAGAGCGTAGTCTCCACGTCGAGCACGCCCATCCCGTCCACCCTGCCCTTGTCGGTCTCCACTCCGTGCGGGTCGGAGATGCCGCGGCCGAGCATCTGGTAGCCGCCGCAGATGCCGATGACAGTTCCGCCCCTGTCCAGGTATTCGAGCGTCTTCCTCTCGAGCCCAGAACCGCGCAGTTCCAGCAGGTCGGCGACGGTGTTCTTCGTGCCGGGTATGATGAGCAGGTCGGGCCGGCCGAAGTCGGAGACGCCGCGAACATACCTGAGCCTGACTCCGGGCTCGGCCGCGAACGGGTCGAAGTCCGTGAAGTTGGATATGTGCCCCAGGCGGAGCACCGCTATGTCTATGGCCCCGTCGCCGCTATCGACGTGCCCGTCGAGCGCGACGCCGTCCTCCTCCTGGAGGTGGATGCCGGTGAAGTGCGGTATGACGCCCAGGACAGGCTTCCCTGTACGCGCGAGGACGAAGTCCAGGCCGTCCTTCAGGAGCGATGCGTCGCCCCGGAACTTGTTTATCAGGAAGCCTGCGACCATGTCGCGCTCGTCCGGGTCGAGTATCTCCATCGTGCCGAGGATGGACGCGAAGACGCCGCCCTTGTCTATGTCGGCGGCTATGAGGACCTTTGCACCGGCCATCTTCGCGGCCTTCATGTTCACGATGTCGCTGGCCTTGAGGTTAATCTCCGCCGGGCTGCCCGCGCCCTCCATCACGATGACGTCGAAACTCTCCGAAAGCTCCCGGTAACAGTCCTCGACCGCCCGGAATGCCTCGTCCTTGTATGCATGGTACTGCCGGACGCCCATGTTGCCGACGACCTTGCCGCGCACTATCACCTGTGCGCCGGTGTCGCTGTTGGCCTTCAGGAGCACGGGGTTCATGAGGACCGAGGGCGGGATGCCTGCCGCGTCTGCCTGATAGGCCTGGGCGCGTCCTATCTCTCCTCCCTCGGGAGTAATGAACGAGTTCAGGGCCATGTTCTGGGCCTTGAACGGGGCTACCTTTACGCCGCGTCTCTTCAGTATCCTGCAAAGCGCCGCGACGATAACGCTCTTGCCGACGTGGGAGCCTGTGCCCTGCACCATGAGCGCCTTCGCCATCTATGGAGTGCTCCCGGAAACGCCGAGCGCCTTCAGTGCCTTGTCCAGAACCGTACGGTTCGCCGCGCCGAGTATCGGCCTCGTCCTCTCGAGCCCGAGGCGGCAATCGTCGAGCGGGTTGCCGGAGGTGTCGGTAACTATGCCGCCGGCCTCCTTCGTGATGAGCCAGCCCGCGGCATAGTCGAAGCTCCGGGACGCCGACGGCACGAGTATGGCGTCCGTCGTGCCGGATGCAAGGTATGCGAGGTCGAGCGCGGTGCTCCCGATGCAGCGCACCTTCCGGAAGGCCTTCAGGAGCGGGAGCGCGGTGTCCAGGTCCCGCTTGGGGACGGACGCCTCGAAGCTTATCAGGTCAAGCTCGGTCCTCGTCGCCGTCTTTATCTTGATGCCGTTTTTGTACGCGCCCTGCCCCTTTATCGCCCAGTACTCGTCACCAGTGCTGAGGTTTATTATATAGCCCAGGTTCACGTCCGCGAGAGTCCGCCCTGTCGCCATGGCGAGCGCGGTGGAGTAGAAAGGCAGCCCGTACTTCGCGTTGTTGCTGCCGTCTATGGGGTCCACGAGGATGACGACGCCGTCGTTGCCGAACGACTTCTCGCCGAGTTCCTCCGAGACGAGCGAGAACTCCTCGCCGTTCTTCCTGGCCTCCTCGAGTACGGCGATGACCGCATCCTCCGCCTTCTTGTCGAGTACGAGCGTGGTGTCGCCGCTCGCGCCCTTGCCGAGCGCCCTGCCGGCCCCGGTGCCGCGGAACAGCTCTTCCATCTCCGAGCTTACCCGCTTGCCGATCTCCTTGAAAGCGTTCAGCCAGCTGAAGTTCTCCATCAGATAAACCTCTCCCTGTATTTAAGTCCTGCCTCGATATAGCCGTTCACTTCAGACGGCTCGAACCTGTCGGAACCGAGGACGCCGTGGACAAAACCGAATATCTTCGCCCTTGTTTCCGGCGTGACGCCGGGATAGAACATGGGGTTCGCCACCACCGCCCCCCGGAAAGCGAAGAACGGCGCGACGACGCCCGTTATATCATAGTCTCCCGAACGGGCAATGTACTTCTCGAAGAATAGCCGCATCGCCTCATCGTACGCGCCGGCAATCTTTCCATGCCTCATCAGCGAGTGGAACACGTAGTTGACCGTCAGCGCGGTCAGGTCGTCGGCGGGCTCGCCGAACTCGCCCCGGCTCCTGTCGAGCAGCGTGAAGGAACCCGGCCCGTCGAACAGTATGTTTCCGGGGTGGAAGTCACCGTGCACGACGGACAGACGGTGCGCGAGCGGTTTGAGCCTCGCCCGCCAGTCCACGCAAGACTTTTCTATGTCCGCCATCTCGGCGAGGTTTGTGAACCCCGCGCCGTCGACGTAAGTGTCGAAGACGCCCATCAGGCACTCGCCGTGCCCTATGGTGTCCCGGAGCTTCCTGTAATAAAGCCCCGGCGAGCCTTTCTTCTTTTTGTGTATCCCGGCGAGGTAGGATACCAGCGCCTTTATCCGCCGCCTGTCCCGTCCGGAAAGCCGCTCCCGGCCGGCCATCGCCTCGAGGTCGCCGAAGTAGCTCTCTCCCGCCGCTTCCTCCATGACGAGGTAGTACTCGCGGCCACCGTCGATGGAGAAGATGCCCCGGCCGGGGTCGAAGGCCAGTACGTCGGACGCCTGGACATGCCGTGGAAGCCTGCCGTAATTCTCACGGGCGAGCAGGAAGACCGCCGCCCTGTCGGACGGGTGGTCGTGCCCAAGCCCTATGCGTCCGTCGAGAGTCTTGACGATAAGCCTCATCGGCCTGCCGCCGGATACGAATGATACCCGGAACCCCTGCCCGTGGCTGCCACGGCCGAGGGTATGCACCTCGATGCTTTCCGGCTCGGCCCCGTGGGTCCGCACGAAATATTCGGTCAGGAGTTTTACCGTCGGTTTCATGCCATACAGTATAGCATCCTGAGAGTGCCCCGGATATATCTAATCCAATTCAATCCAATAGAAGAAGGGAGGACCATCGTGTCGGCCCTGATTCTTGTTATAGATGCCTGCCTACTTCTTTCCCTGCTTCACCGGCGCGTGAGCCATCCCACGCTCCGCAAGCCTTATATAGTCTTCCACGCCAGGAAAGGCGCTGTCGAGCGTCTTGACCATCATGAACTGCTCGTGCGCCTCATTGAACCGGCCGCTGTTGTAATATGCGACTCCGAGGTTGTTGTGGAGCTTAGGGACGCCGGGCTTAACCTCCACCAGTTTCTTGTATATTCTTATGGCGTCCTCGTAATCGTTCTGCCTGTTGTAGACCGCTGCGAGGTTTTGGAGCGCGGGTTCGTAGTCCGGCTTAAGCTCCAGCGCGTCCTCCCAGTATGCAGTAGCCTTATTGGTGAAGCCAAGTTTGTCGTAAACCAGCCCCAGGTTCAGGTGGTTCTCCGGGTCCCTCGGGTTGTGGCTGAGGGCGCGCTTGAACTCTTCCATCGCGTTCATGTACTGGCCGAGCTTCGCGTACGCCACGCCAAGCATCGCTTCGGCGTGCGGGTTCTCTTTGTCGAGTATCAGGGCGTTCCTGAGTGCGATAATCTCCTGCTCATACATGCCAAGCTGGTCGAGACAGTCCGCCATGTCCATGTATGGCTGAAGCTCGTCCGGTTTCAGGTCGATGGAAAGCCTGAACTGCTCGACTGCCTGGTCGAACCGGCCGAGTTCCTTGTATGACTTCCCGAGCTTGTACCTGATGGAGGCCGTCTCGCCCGCCTTCAACTTCTTCAATTCGAGCGTTTTACCGTAAAGCTTTATGGCATTTTCATAGTCACCGGCGGCGAACGCCTTGTCGGCCTCGTCGAGCTTGGACTCACATCCCGCGAACACGAACGCTACGGCCAGGACGAGCATTAACCAGCGCACAAATCCCCTCCCCATTAATGTCCGGAAAGCATGGTCAGGCCATTCGGCACCATGTCTATTATGTCGCCCGCGATAAGGCCAGACTGCCCCTTATCTGACGCGGCCAGGTCTCCCGCTAAGCCGTGGACATATACGCCGAGCCGGGCAGCGTCCATCACGGAAAGCCCCTGGGCAATGAACGAACTTATGATACCCGTCAGGACGTCACCCGTTCCGGCGGTCGCCATACCGGGGTTGCCGGTCGGGTTTATCCAGAACTCCCCGTCCGGAGACGCTATGAGCGTCCGCGCGCCTTTGAGAACCACGTGCTTCCCGACTTCGGCGGCGAGGTCGAGCGCGGCGGCCGGCCTGTCGGCCTGAACCTCGCGCGCGAGCACCCCGAGGAGCCTGCCCATCTCGCCGGGGTGCGGCGTCAGCACCGCCGGGACGTTAATGAGCCCAGCAAGGTGGTCATGCAGGGCGAGAATGTTCAGCCCGTCCGCATCTATCAGCATAGGGACTTTTAACCTGGGGAGCAGCGACTCGACGAGCTTCGCCGTATCCGTATTGGTAGACATCCCCGGGCCTATGGCGACGGCTGACTTGCCCTCAAGCTCTTCGAGTATGCGCTCCAGCCCCGACGACGCAAGGCTTCTCTCCGGCGTCTCCGGGAGAGGCACGGTCATCGCCTCGGTCAGCTTCTCCTCGAAAATGCCGTTCAGGCTCTCCGGCACGCCGACCGTTACAAGCCCGGCTCCGGAGCGGAGCGCCGCCTGCGCGGCCAAGACCGCGGCCCCGGTCTTCCCGACCGAGCCGGCCAGGATGAAAAGATGGCCGTATGTGCCCTTGTGCGTGTCCGGCCCGCGCCTGGGAATAAATCCGGAGACGGCCTCCGCCGTGAGCAGCCCAGCCTTTATAGGCGCGGCGGCCACGGCCTCGGCGGGGATGCTGATGTCCACTACCCGCACCTCCCCGGCGAACTGGGAGCCGGGGTACAGGTACAGCCCGCGCTTGGGCAGTCCGAAGGTCGCGGTAAGGTGCGCATGCACCGCGCATCCCATTACGTGTCCCCGGTCGGAGTCCACGCCGGAGGGTATGTCCACGGAGACGACGCGCTGTGCGTTGGCGTTAACCATCTCTATGACGCCCCGGTAAGGCTCGCCGACAGCGGAGGCCAGGCCGGTGCCGAATATCGCGTCCACCACTATGTCCGCGTGCCGGACCGCCGAGGTCTCGGCTGCGAGGTCTTCGCTTACGGTCTTTACGTCGAGGCCCATGCTCTTCGCGGCGGAGAGGTTCACGCCCGCGTCAGACTTCATGTCATCCGAGAAGATACGGACGGCTACCTTCGCGCCCATGTTGTGCAGGTGCCGTGCTATTACAAGGCCGTCGCCGCCGTTATTGCCCTTGCCGCAGAATATTACGAACTTCTTCCCGGTAACCGCGCCCCATTTGCGGACGACCTCGTCCACGAGGCCCCGGCCCGCGTTCTCCATAAGGACGACGCCGGGGATGCCGTACTCCTCGATAGTCTTCCGGTCGAGTTCCCGCATCTCGGCGGCGGTCGCAAGCCTCATCTCTCACCCACCAGTATAGCCTGGGCCACGGCGTATCCGCTGTCGTGGCTGAAGCTGGTCATCGTCTCCTTGACTCCACGCTCGCGTGCAAGCTCCCCGAGCCTTCCCGACAGCCTTACCAGCGGTTTACCGCCCGGCCCGTGCACGACCTCGACGTCGGTCCATCTGACTCCGCCTGCGTGTCCCGTCCCGAAGGCCTTCATCACCGCCTCCTTGACGCCGAACCGGGCCGCGAGGTGCAGCCCCGGACTCTTCTGGCGGTTGCAGTACTCAAGCTCGCCGGGCGTGAAGACGCGCCCGGAAAACCCGTCCTGCCAGCGCTCCATGGCGCGCTCGATGCGTTCGACGTTGACGAGGTCTATGCCGATGCCTATTATCATGTGAAGACGTGTCTCGTGTTCGTGGTTCGTGTTCGTGGAATTCATGTAGGGTGGGCTGCGCCCACCGCTCCTATAATGTAGCTGCCCGATTCATCGGGCGGGTTGCCTTTGTCCGTCATTCCCGCGCAGGCGGGAATCCAGGAAGTAGCATTCTCCCGATTAAACGGGCCGTTTCTAAGGAAGGGCGGGCACGGGGACCCGCCCCTACATTAAGATACAGGCGGATCCTTCGCGGAGCCTGCCCCGGCAGGCCTGAAGCCGGGGCTCAGGATGACACCGTAGCTTACGAAACCAGCCCCTTCATCTCCCTGACCGCGCGCTCCATGCCGACGAGCACCGCGCGCGACACGATGCTGTGGCCGATGTTAAGCTCGTATATCTCCGGTATCCGCGCTATCTGGCGGACGTTGTGGTAGTTCAGGCCGTGGCCCGCGTTCACCACCATCTTGAGCTTGTGCGCGAGCTTGCAGGACTCGAATATCTTCTCGTACTGGCTGTGGCTCACCTCGTACGTCGCCGCGTCCGCGTATCCGCCGGTGTGTATCTCTACCGCGTCCGCGCGCACCTTCGACGACTCCTTGACCTGGTCCAGGTCCGGGTCTATGAACAGGCTCACGAAGATGCCGCCGTCCCGGAGCCGCCTTACCGCGTCCGCGACTTTGTCCCGGTTCAGACGGACGTCAAGGCCGCCCTCGGTGGTCAGCTCCTCGCGTTTCTCGGGGACGAGCGTGACCATGTCCGGCCGGACTTCGAGCGCGATCGCGATTATCTCGTCGGAGCATGCCATCTCGAGGTTCAGGCTCGTCCTTACCGTCTCACGAAGGATACGGAGGTCCCTGTCCTGTATGTGACGCCTGTCTTCCCTCAGGTGTATCGTTATGCCGTCCGCGCCTGCAAGTTCCGCGAGCACCGCGGCATGCACCGGGTCCGGCTCGACACCCCTCCTCGCCTGCCGCACGGTGGCCACGTGGTCAATGTTTACGCCCAGTTTCGCCAACTCTCCGCTCTCCTTTATTTGCATGATACAGGGTAATTTTTCAGCCTTTCATTTTGCGTCAAAACGCATCAGGAGTCAAGCGATTTCGTCCCCTGTAAAACGCCGTTTCATTCGCATGCAACATTGCTGTTGACTCGGAGGGCGATTTATGGTTTCTTATCATGGACGGCTCGATATACCCTCTCCCTTCAATGGGAGAGGGTGGCGCGAAGCGCCGGGTGAGGGATGGTTTAAGACCCAAAGGCTCTCCCTCACCCCCGGCCCCTCTCCCGGAAGGAGAGGGGAGAGATATGTCGCCGCAAGCGGCCTTTTAATGACATTGGATGGATTATACGAGGTGAGATACATGGCTCAGATATACACCGGCAAGGCGGTGCACCACGGCGAGTTCGGGACCGGGCGCGTGGTGAACGTGGACGACTCTCGCGTGACGGTGAACTTCATCAAGGCGGGCGTGAAGTTTTTCAGGAACGACGAGGCGGAGGCGGTCCTCCTCGACCCGCCTTTCCGGCACGACGACGATGACGACGAGGACGAGTCCGTGGACACGGACGCCCTGAAGGAGGCGATACGCGAGGTCCTGCGCGAGGAGGGCGTCATAGGCGTCACCGACCTGGCCGAGAAGTGGGACGGCGGCGAGATGGTTATGAAGCCCGGAAAACCGGGGCTCCAGGAGAAGTCGGTGCCCATCGAGACCTTCTTCCACAAGGTTGTCATGTTGCGTAACCAGCTCCGCGTCCTGGAGCAGAACATCAACTCGAACGCGAAGCTGACCGACTCCGAGAAAGTGGACCTCCAGCAGTACATCACGCGGTGCTACGGCTCGCTGACCACTTTTAACGTGCTGTTCGCGGACAAGAGTGACTGGTTTGTGGGGGCGAAGAAGGAGTAGGGGTTCATGTCAACGGGCTGAATAATATACGGACTTCCTTCAGAATAAAAGGAGTATTCGAATGTGGCTGAAACGCAATAGAGAGGAGGAGGGTTTCTTTTTGAAGTTGGCCTTGTGGGGCTTTTCTTTAGTGGGATATGTAATATGTTTTAGGGTTATTATATCGGTTTTGGGATATTGGTCAGGAGTGGATAAATTATCCATGCGCGATGCGCATGTCTTTCTATTCGGATTGATATTGATATGGCTCAACAAAAAGTATGGTGGCAGAGATTATGGCATCAAGAAGCCTGAAGACCAGGATAATTAGGTGAAGAGTTAGCCATTTGTTTATAGGTTTGCGGTATAGAAGCCCCCGAAACCTCTTTGCCTCCCCCCTCCCCAAGTGGTATAATTAAATAAAGGGAGCCCCCAAGATCCCTTTAACCAAAGGGGGTAAACCATGAAAAGGGCGGCAAGGTACATCATCGGGATGCTGACCGCCACGGCACTGGTGCTTGCGCTATCGACTGTAGCGTTCGCGGGCGGGCGTTCGAGCTTTAGCTTCGGCTTCAGCGTCGGCCCGTACTACAGCCAGCCGTATTATGTGCAGCCCTACTACGGCGGATACTACGACCCGTACTATGCGCCCGGATACTACCCCAGGCACTATGCAAGGCCGTACTACTACAGTCCGCCCGTAAGGGTCGTGCCGCGCTACTACCAGCCGTACTACGGCCCGTCGTACGGGTTCTCGTACGGTTACAGGAACCACCACCGTCACGGGCGCTGGTAACGGCCGGTGAACATCAAAGGCCCCGGAAACGGGGCCTTTTCTTTTGCCTGTATCACCTCTTCCCCCTCCCCACCAGCGGGGGAGGGGGGCAGGGGGGCGGGGGGCGTCTCTTCCTTCTAACACCTACCCCCACCCCAGCCCTCCCCCTGTGCAGGGGGCGGGAGATTTGTTGAAGCCGTTTATATATAATCCCTGCTCGAATCTTCCCCTCCCTGCACAGGGAGGGGATAAGAGGGAAGGGTAGGTTCTATTCCCCCCCACAAGAGCTATAATATAAGAAGAAGCATCACAGCAAGGAGGCAGCCATGCGTACACTCGCAAAGGTACTTGCCCTGACCGCGCTTTCGCTTGCGCTTACGGCAGTGCTCTGCGCGCCAGCCGAGGCGGGCCGTCGCGGTCATGGACACAGCCACGGACACGTCAGCTTCGGGACGTCCATATACTTCGGGCCCGGCTACTTCGGACCCGGCTACTACAACCCCTGGTACGACCCGTGGTACGACCCCTGGACCGGCCCGTATTATTACAGGCCGTACTACTACCCGCCCGCCGACTACGGGTATCTGGATACGGACGTGACGCCGGACACAGCGGAGGTCTGGGTGGACGGTAAGTTCTTCGGCACGGCGTCCGAGTTCGACGGCTGGTTCGAGTCGCTCAAGCTCCCGCTCGGCGTGCACACGGCGGAGTTCCGGCTGCCCGGTTACCTGCCGTACGCGGTCAGCTTCACGATAACGCCGGAGGACACGACGTCCATCGAGCACGTCATGCAGCCAGCTCCGGAAGGTTACGTCGAGCCGGCGCCTCCAGCGGCAGGCACTCCAGGCGGTACTACCGGAGACGCATATAACCAGTCCGGACAGACGGCCGGCGCCGGGACGCTGACAATAACCGTCTCGCCCGGCGGTGCGGAGATATTCGTGGACGGCGAGTACAAGGCTACCTCGCCCGACCAGGCGGTGGCGAACGAGCTGAGCCTCCCCGCCGGCAGGCACGACGTTAAGGTCTCGAAGCCCGGGTACAGGGACTACTTCGCCGAAACGTACGTCACCGTCGGCGGGATGGTGAACATGTCGGTGGAGCTGAAGGCGGCGGAATAGCCTTATGGTGTCATTCTGAGCAAAGCGAAGAATCCGCCTGTATATGATCCCCCTCTCCTCATGCAGCCTGCCCCGGTATGCCTAAAGCCGGGGGGAGAGGGGGATCTCAAGGGGTGAGGGGTCTCCGCCAGTGGTTTTGGGGTGAATGGAAACAACAAAAGGCCGGCGTCTCCGCCGGCCTTCCAAGTCTCAAGATAAGCAAAACCGGCCTAAGCCTTGTCCATATGCCTGATGATCTTCCCCTCGACCAGGTACACGACCATCTCCGCGATATTCGTCGCGTGGTCGGCTATCCGCTCCAGGTACTTGGACACGTACGATATGCGTATCGCGCGCGATATGGTGTGCGGGTCCTCCAGCATGAACAGCAACAGTTCGCGGAATATCTGGTGGTTCAGGTTGTCCACGTAGTCGTCGGACTCGGTCACCTTCCGGGCGAGCGCGGCGTCCTTGTTGACGAAGGCGTCGAGAGCGTCTTTGAGCATCTGGCGCGCTGCACGCGCCATCCTCGGAATATCGATGTAGGGCTTGAGGAGCGGCTCCTCGTTTATCTCCAGGGCGCGTTCGGAGATGTCCACGGCGAGGTCGCCCATCCGCTCCAGGTCGGTCACGATCTTCATCGCGGTCGTGACGAAGCGCAGGTCGCTCGCCTCCGGGTGCCGGAGCGCGAGGAGCAGGATGCAGTCCTCGTCTATCTCGACCTCGAGACGGTTGACCTCGTGGTCGGTGTCTATGACCGAGGCCGCGAGCATGTTGTCCCGCTCCACGAGCGACGTCACGGAACGCTCGACCTGGCTCTCAACCAGCGCGCCCAGCCTCAGGAGTTTGTCCTTCAGCTCCTGGAGTTCCTTCTCCATTATCCTGCCCATGTGGTCTCCTTATGCAACGTTGGTATTGCACGGTATATCTAATGTCCCCCTCTTGGTTTAAGAGGGGGCAGGGGGCGTTATTACCTCACCCCCGGCGCGCCGGGGGCGTCGCGCCCTACAAATGCGCCCGATGAATCGGGCAGTAGAATCGGTGGGCGCAGCCCACCCTACAATTTCTTCCCCCTCCCCACCTGGGGGGGGAGGGGGGCAGGGGGGCTGGGGGCGTCTCTACCTTACCCGAACCTTCCCGTAACGTAGTCCTCCGTCTCCTTACGGGACGGGTTAGTGAATATCTTCGCTGTCGCGTCGTACTCGACCAGCTTGCCGGTAAGGAAGAACGCTGTCTTGTCCGAGATCCTCGCGGCCTGCTGCATGTTGTGCGTCACGACGATTATGGTGTAGCGCTCCTTCAGGTCCATGAACAGTTCCTCGACCTTCGCGGTGGATATGGGGTCGAGCGCGGACGCGGGCTCGTCCGCGAGCAGGACCTCCGGCTCGACGGCGAGGGCGCGGGCGATGCAGAGCCTCTGCTGCTGTCCTCCGGAGAGGCTCATGCCGGGCTTGTGCAGCTTGTCCTTCACCTCGTCCCAGAGCGCGGCGAGCTTAAGGTACTTCTCGGCGGACTCCTCTACCTCGGACTTACTCATCCTGCGTTCGAGCAGGATGCCCGCGACGACGTTCTGCGCGATGGACATCGTCGGGAACGGGTTCGGCTTCTGGAATATCATGCCCATCCGCCGCCTGAGAAGCACGGGGTCCACGCCCGGGCTGTATACGTCCTCCCCGTCCAGCAGAACGATGCCCCTGGACGACGCACCGGGGACTTCCTCGTGCAGGCGGTTCAGGCACCTGACAAACGTGGACTTCCCGCACCCCGAAGGCCCGATTATCGCTGTCACGGACTTCTCGGGCATTGCGATGTTTATGTCGTATAGCGCGGGGTTGTTCCCGAACCAGGCGCTCAGCGCCTCAACCTTCAGTTTGTCGGTCATGCCATAGGTCCTCTCAGCGGCCAGGCCTCCTGTGAGCGTACATCTTCGCCGCGATGTTAAGCATAAGCACCATGAATATCAGGACAAGCGCGGCTGCCCACGCCTTCTCGTGCCAGTCGTCATACGGCGATATGGCGTAGTTGAACAGCTGGACAGGCAGCGTCGCCATCGGCTGGTCCGGCCTCAGGCTCCAGAAAGAGTTCGAGAAAGCGGTGAACAGAAGCGGGGCGGCCTCCCCGCCCACCCTCGCCACAGCAAGCATTATGCCGGTCACGAGGCCTCCGCTCGCCGTCCTCAAGACGACCTTGATGACGGTCCTCCAGCGCGGTATGCCGAGGGCGAGCGACGCCTCCCGGAGCGTGTTCGGGACGGTCTTGAATATCTCCTCGGACGAGCGGATGATGATGGGCAGCATGAGTATGGCGAGCGCGACCGAGCCGGAGAATGCCGAGAACCTCCCCATACGCGATACGACCAGCGCGTACGCGACAATGCCCGCGACGATTGCCGGTACGCCCGCGAGGACGTCCGCCACGAACCGCACCGAACTCGCGAACAGCCCGCGCCCGTACTCGGAAAGGTACACCGCGGCGGCGACGCCGACCGGCACCGCCATGAGCGCGGCCATGCCGACGACGATTATGCTCCCGACTATGGCATTGGCGAGTCCGCCGCCCTCCACGCCGACCGGGGTCGGGAGTTCCGTGAAGAAGTCGAGGTTGATGCCGTGTATGCCCTTTATGAATACATACCCGATAATCCAGAAGAGCAGCGCCACTGCGATGCATGCCGCGACCAGCGACCCCGCCATCATGACGTGTCCGGTGAGCTTGCGCCTTCCGTATCCGAGCCCGCCGCCGTTCACGACCCGCTCCCCGAACCGTACCGGTTCATCCGCCAGAGAAGCAGCTTGGCGGCCGAGTTCATCAGTATGCTTATGACGAAGAGTATCAGACCCAGCTCGACCAGAACCGAGAGGTGCACCTTCTCTGTCGCCTCCGCGAACTCGTTGGCGAGGACGCTCGCGATGGTATATCCGGGGTCGAAGAGAGACATGGTAATCTGCGGTGTGTTGCCTATGACCATCGTCACGGCCATCGTCTCGCCGAGTGCGCGTCCGAACCCGAGTATCACGCCGCCGAGGATGCCCGACCTGCTGTACGGTATGACGACCTTCGATACGACCTCCCAGCGTGTCATACCGAGGGCGAGGCCTCCTTCACGCTGGGTTTCCGGGACGGTGTACATCACCTCGCGTGATATGGAGGATATGGTAGGGAGTATCATGATGGCCACGATGACGCTCGCGGTCATTATGCCAAGCCCGAGCGGGTAACCCTTGAAGAACGGCAGGTAGTCATACTGCGCGAGGAAGGGCTGTATGTGTTCCTGCATGATGGGGGCGAGGACGAAGAGCCCCCAGAGGCCGTAGACGAGCGACGGTATCGCCGCAAGCAGCTCGACCATGAACCCGATTGGCCCGCGCAGCCAGACAGGCGCAAGCTCCGTCAGGAATACCGCTATGCCGAGGCTGAGCGGGAGGGCTATGACGAGCGCGAGTATCGACGTGTAGAACGTGCCCCAGATGAACGGGAGCGCGCCGTACAGCTCCGAGACGGGGTCCCAGTCCCTGGAAGTAATAAAGCCGAAGCCGAACCTGTCGAACGCCGGGCCGGACGAGCTGAACAGTTCATAAACGATTATCGCGCCGAGGACGAGCACCGAGAGGGCGAGGGCGGCGGTGCCGCCCCGAAACGCCCTCTCGATGTCGAACTTCCCGCTTCTTTTTATTGAGCCGGCCATCTTCTCCTTACTTCGCGAGCTTCTTGAGGTCGGCCTTTATCCTGTCCTTGAGCTTGTCCGGGATGGGGACGTAGTGCAGTGCCTTCGCGTCCTTGTCGCCCTTTTCGAACGCCCATCCCACCAGGCCGGCGAACGCCTTCATGTTCGAGGGTTCGAGGTTCCTGGGTACAAGCAGATAGGTGAACCCGGAGATGGGGTAGGAGTCCTTGCCGGGGGCGTATGTGAACCTGGCGTAGTAGTCGTCCGGGACCTTGGCGCTTGCGGCGGCGGCAATGCAGCCCTCGGTGGAGGGGGCCACGAAGCCGCCGTCCCTGTTACCGAGCGTCGCATAGGTTATCTTGTTCTCGGTGGCATAGGCAAGTTCGACATAGCCGATCGCGCCCTTGGTCTGCCTCACGACGCCCGCGACGCCCTCGTTGCCCTTGCCGCCTATGCCGACGGGCCACTTAACCGCCTTGCCGGAGCCGACCTCGAGCTTCCACTGGGAGCTGACGTCCTCGAGGTACCAGGTGAAGATATTGGTCGTGCCGGAGCCGTCCGAGCGGTGCGCTACTATTATGGGCATCGCCGAAAGGTTCACGCCGGGGTTGTCCTTGACTATCGCCGGGTCGTTCCACTTCTTTATCTTGCCGAGGTATATGTCGGCCACGGTCTGAGACTTGAGCTTGAGGCCGCTGCCGACGCCGGGAAGGTTGTAGACCACCGCGACCGCTCCGGCTACCATCGGGAACTGGAAGAGGTTCGCCTCCCTGAGTTCCTTGGCCTTGAGCGGCGCATCGCTCGCGCCGAAGTCGACCGTACCGGCCTTGACCTGGCTGATGCCGCCGCCGCTTCCTATGGACTGGTAGTTCACCCTCGTGCCGGTCTGCTTCTCGTAGTTATAGAACCACTTGGAGTAGAGCGGGTAAGGGAATGTCGCGCCCGCGCCGTTAAGTGTAATACCGGCCTGTGCCGCGCCCGCGGTGAGCGCCAGGACGGTCAGGGCAAGTAGCAGAACTTTTTTCATGCAGTCCTCCATGTATTGTCGAAGCAAAGTATACCGCAAACAACCGTCCCGGTAAAGCCTTTTCAGGCTTAGAAGGTGAAGTTCACATCGGCCTGGAACAGGTCCTCGTCCAGGTTGGTGGTTATATCCCTCGTCATGTAGTAGTCGAGGTTCAGGGTTACGTTCTTCATGAGGCCGTACGCGAGCTCGAACTCGCTGGCCCTGATGTTCGTCGCGCCGCCCATGGCGTCAGAGTCGGGGTAGGAGTCGAGGAAGGCGTCCCTGCCGAGGCTTCTGTAGTTGTATGCGAACTGCCACTGGCCGGACTCCTTGACCTTCTCTTCGCCGAGCTTGATGCCCGCCATCCAGCCGCTGCCGAGTGTCGAGACCTCGAGGTTGTTGATATAGTCGCCGTAGATGCCCGCGTAATGGAGGAAGTCAAGGCCCGGTATCGGGTACTTTATGTCAACCTGTGCGGTCGCGCCTACAGAGGCGTAGTCGTACTTGAGCAGGCCGCCCTTGAGCGTGTTCGTGCCGGCGGAGTGCGCGAGCGGGGCCGTGCCGCGGTTGCTGTCGAAGCCGTAGTATATGCCGGCGACCTTGGCCTTCATGTCAGGCGAGAAGTCGATGTTCACGCCGGGCTGGAAGGCGTACATGAACGGGTCGCGCGTGCTCAGCTGGGACGCGCCGGACCTCTCGTCCTGCACATACAGGACCGAATTCATGAACGGCTCGAACCGCGAGCTGTTCGGGTAGGTCAGTATGACCGCGCCGCCCTCGGGGTTGATGTCTGAGTCCCAGACCATGTCCTTGACGGTCCATATCTGGTTCTTCATGCGGCCGCCGACAAGCTGGATGTAGTCGTTCGGGGTGAAGGTCGCGTAGGCGTAGTCAATCCAGAGCGCCCTCTTCGAGAAGTTTTTGTCGAACGTCTGGTTGGTGGAACGGTTGTCGTCGCTGTTCCCGCTCGCGAAACCGAGGTTCAGCTTCACTGTCTTCAGCGGCTTGGACTCTATGCCGAGCCTCGCGCGGAAACGGGCCCTCTGCCTGGGGTGGGAGGTGGTGTTCTTGTGCCTGTCCTCGTACTGGTACCTGAGCCTCAGGTCTCCGCCTATCTTCGTCTGCTGCACCCACTCGGGAAGGAGGGACGTGACTTCGTCCTTGTTGAGCGGCTCCGGGGCGGCCGGCTCGGCGGAAGAGGCCATCGCCACCAGAGTCCTGCCCTCGCCGGGCTTGGAGAATACCGCGCCTTCCTCGTCCTCGTACAGCGCGCCGAGCGCGGTCTCCGGCAGCTTGAGGTCGCTGACCGGGTCCACCGCGACCCTGCCGTCGGCGGGCTTCGTGAAGAGCTGGCCGGTCTCGGAGTCCTGGTAGAGCGTCATCCCGCCCTCGTCGCAAAAGCCTGGCACCGCGCTCATCATGAGCATCAGCCCCGCCAGTACCGCTGTCGTTATCCTTGACATCAATGGCTCCTTTCGGTCGAACCGTGTGAATGTAACACTTGATTGTTACAGAATTGTTACAACTTTGTTAAGAGTCCGTTAAAAAGCCCGTGAAGCCTGCGGACACCTCCTTTCCAGAAATAATCCCGGACAGTCTCCGGGCCTATAAAGCGTATGAGAACTCGTCGGCAATCGTCGAGAACGACTTCTTCATCGGGCATGCCCAGTGCGATCCGGTCTCGCAGAAGTTCTCCCTGTGCTTGCCGCTGGGTATTATAGACATCTCGTCCGACACGCACATATCCCTCTCATAACTCATCAGGAACGGGCACCTCATGACATCCTCCTTTCGCCGCATGTCAGCGACGCGTGCAGCCTGCCGAGCTGTCGCCCGGCGTGCTCGTGTATATGACTGCATCCAGTATACGAGGCGCCGGAACAGAACTCGCGCCTTTCGTCCTTTTTCCTCCGCTCAAGCGCCCCGCCGGACGCGCAGAAGAACTTGTCGAGCATAACGAGGTGCGGGCATCTCATGATTCAAACCCTCTGCGCGAACGCGTTTTCGAGCGTCAGCGTCCTTGAGGAGCCCATGTATCGCGCCTGTATTTTCTGGAACCCCATATAGAACGGGCATATTGCGTAACGTCCGCCGCAGTATTCCCTCTGCTGAAAATAGCTCGGCCTGTAAGAATCGTCCACCGTCACGCACCTCGGCGCATCCGCGACCATCAGGTTAGGACACCTCATCTCCGACCTCCGTTGTTCATGTTGCCTTCCATCGTCCCTTTTATACCACGGGAATGTTACACGGTCATTACGGAGGCGTTACGATTTCGTTAATGAAATCCCGCGCCGGCGGGATGAGGCATCGCCGGCGCGGGCAACCAGTTTTTCTTCCCGTCTTTCCTGGCAGGGTACGAAAGGAAGTAAATGCCGTCGATGGGTATTAAAGCACGGGGAGGTTACAGGATTATTACAGACGGGTTAAGAATTTGTTGCGGGTGCCGGACGGGAGAATATCTGTTTACGATTTATCGCGGGCCGCCCTGAAGCCAAGCTTGACGACCGCCCCCTTTCGCGGCGCGTTGTCCATCTCGAACGTCCCGCCGTGGGCCTTCATCAGGTGTTTTACTATGGCGAGCCCCAGGCCGGTCCCGCCAAGCTCGCGGGAGCGCGCGGGGTCGACGCGGAGGAACCTCTCGCCGAGCCTCGGGAGTACGTCAGGCGGTATGCCCGGCCCGGAGTCGGCGACCAACAGCTCGACCATGTCCGGCTGACCGGCCTCGACGCATGCGGACACGGTCACCGTCCCCCCGACGGGGGTATACTTCACGGCGTTGTCCAGAACGTTCAGTATTACCTGGTACAGCCGGTCCCTGTCGGCCATCACCCTCGGCATGTCCTCCGGTATGGAAACGTCGAGCCTTATCCCCTTCTCGGCTATCCTCGGCCCGAGCAGCGCCGCAACCTCCGCGCCGACGTTGCCGAGCGATACCGGCCGCATCTGGAGCCGCACCTCGCCGAGTTCTATCTTCGATATGGTAAGCAGGTCCTCTATGAGCCTTGACAGCCTTTTCGAGTTCGCCTCGATTATACCGAGAAACCGGCGGGCGTTCTCCTTCTCGTCGAGCGCTCCTGCGAGGAGCGTCTCTGCGAAACCCTGTATGGCGGATATCGGCGTCTTCAGCTCGTGCGTGACGTTCGCCACGAAGTCGCGCCTTGCCGTCTCCAGCGCCTTGAGCCGGGTCACGTCATGGAGCACAAGGACGACTCCCGCGAACGACTCCCCCATCATGAGCGGGACGCAGCCCGCCATGAAGCTCAGCGGTTCCGGGTACTGGACTTCCACCTCTCCCGTGACCAGCTCTCTCTTATCGTGCGCGAGGCGGACCAGGTCTGAAAGTTTGCTGTTACGGATTACCTCCAGGAACGGACGGTTAAGGGTGTCTTCCTTGTTCAGCCCGAACGTCTCCCGGAGGCGCCTGTTGGCCACGATGACCCTCTGGTCGCGGTCGGTGACGAGCACGCCCTCGACCATGCCGCCGAGGACTGCCTCCAACGTAGCCTTCTCCCGGGTTATCGCGTCGATCTTGTCGCTAAGTTGTACCGCCATGCCGTTCAGGTTGGACGCGAGCACGCCGAGCTCGTCCTGGTCGTCTACACGGAGCCGGCTCGAGAAGTCGCCGGACGCGACCTGCCTGGTGAACTCCACCATACCGTCCACCCTGCGCGCGATGCGCCTGGACAGCACCACGCCGAGCGCGACCGACGCCAGGAAGATTACCAGCGCGCCCGCGAGCACCCTCTTCGTGATGCTGGTCATGGCCTCCTCGACGTAGTTGAGCGGCATCGACAGCCTGACAAACCCGCCCGGCCCCATCTCCTTGACCGACACGGCGACATAGAGCATGTCTATCTTCAGCGTGTGGCTGTAGCGGACTGCGCTCCCCCACCCGCTCCGTCCGGCCTCCACGACCTCAGGCCTGTCCAGGTGGTTCTCCATCCTCGACGAGTCGTCGTTTGAGTCGCCGAGCACCCTGCCGTCGGCGGATATGATGGTCACGCGCGCCCCCGTCAGGCCCTTGTAGTTACCCGCGAGCCCGTCGAGACGCGCCTCGTCCGTGAGCGGCGGGAGTTCCTTCGCTATGAGCGTCGCCTGCGTGTTCAGGTTGTCGGCGAGCCTGTCGACGAAGTTGCCTTTGATCGTGCCGAAGAGGAATAACCACAGGACAGGCGCGGCCACCGCCACGAGCGCCAGGTAGGAGAGGACAATCTTTGTGATCAGCCTGTTTCGCATAGGATGGGGCAGGCCCTCGTGCATTCTTTTCTTTTTTTGCAGTGACCGTACCAGGCGACTCGCGTGCCTGCCCTGTTCCGGGCGGGCGGCGGACCTGTTACCCCCCGAACTCGTAACCCACGCCGCGCACCGTCTTTATGTAGACCGGTTCTTCAGGGTCGTCCTCTATCTTCGCCCTGAGGCGTCTGACGTGGACGTCCACCGTGCGCGGCTCGACGAAGGCGTCGTGCCCCCATACGTTGTCCAGTAGCGACTCGCGCGAGATGACGCGCCCACGGTTCTCCGCGAGGAATTTTATGAGTTTGAATTCTGTCGGGGAGAGTTCGACGGGGTTGTCGTTCACGTAGACCTTGTGCTTCAGGAGGTCTATCCTCAGGCCACCGGTTACGATGACCTTCTGCCCGGACTGCTTCACGGCCGGGGACGAGCGCCTGAGCACCGCCTTGACGCGGGCTATAAGCTCCCTCGGCGAGAAAGGCTTCGTGACGTAGTCGTCCGCGCCCAGTTCCAGTCCGAGCACCCTGTCGAACTCATCGGACCTGGCGGTCAGGAGGATGACGGGGACGTGCTGGGTGGCCGGCTTCCCCTTGAGGCCCTTCATGACGTCGAGCCCCTGCATGCCGGGGAGCATTATGTCGAGGACGACGAGGTCCGGAGGCTCGGAGGCCGCGAGCTTCAGGGCGTCGAGCCCGTTCCCTGCGGAGACGACCGTATACCCGTCCTTCCGGAGGTTGTACTCCAGAAGCTCCACCAGGTCCCTCTCGTCGTCCACGACAAGGATTTTATCGGCCAAGTTATCCTCACGGAATTTCGAGTCACGGCGCGGAAATGGTCCAGGTCCCCTTTTGCTCCCAGGCCGGCGGATGGTTGGAGTCCTTGTCCAGGGCATATATAAACAGCCTCTTGCTGCCGGTGTAACCGGCCGACGGAGTCACGCTGAACACCACTGTCAGGTCGGTGCCCGCGAAGGATACCGTCGAGGCGAAACAGTCCAACGTACCGTAGATACCCGCAATAGTGTTGGCGCTCCCCGGGGCGAAACCGCCAAGCCAGGCCGACCCTGCATTATTGAGCATGAACAGCTTGTTCGACGCCGCGTTATACCTGAGCTTAATGACGCCGCCAGACGCGTTGTTACCGATCTGGATGTAGACCGCCGCGAGGTCCGACGCGCCGTTGTTGTCCCGCCATGACGCGGTTACCAGCGCCGGGCTTCCAGTATTGCCGGCCGGGGCCGCTGCGGACAGGTTGACGGGCGGAGTGGACCTGATACGCCAGCTCCCCATCGGGGACCAGGCCGCGGTCGGGATGAATACGCTGTCGTATGCATACAGGTATGTCGGCTTCTTGCCGTAGTAACCCACAGCAGGCTTGATGTTGAAGCTTACGGTAAGCTCGTTTCCAGAGGTCGAGACAGTGGTCTTGGAGCAGTCCAGTGTACCCCTGGAATTAGATACAATTGCAGTGCTTCCAGGCGCATGTCCGCCGAGCCACGCGTTCCCTGCGTCGTTCAAGAGATAAAGGAGGTTTTTCACCCTGTCGTATTTCAGCTTTAGAACGCCTCCGGTGGAGCCGCTGCCCACCTGAAGCAACACCAGGCGCAGGAGGTCCGCACCTCCTGTATCGCCCCACTTCGCCACAACCTGCTGCGGGACGCCCTCGTTCCCGTCCGGCGCATTCACAGAGACGTTGACAGGTGTTGGCTTGGCCGGCGAGATACTCCATGTTCCCTTGTTCTGCCAGGCTTCGGTATGGTTCATCAGGTCGTCGTAGGCGTACATGAACAACGGCTGCTGTCCAAAAAGTCCCGGCTGCGGGGTAATGTTGAAGCTGACGGTCAGGTTGTCCCCGTTGGGCGTGACGGTCGTCTTCGAGCAGTCGAGCAGGCCGTACTTTCCTGAGACGGTGTTTGGGCTGCCCGGCGCGAACCCGCCTAACCAAGCGCTTCCGTCGTCGCTCAACAGGTACAACAAGCCGCTTGAATGGTCGTACTTCAATTTTATGATGCTGCCGCTGCCAACCTGCAAAAACACCAGGTTCAGGTATCCGGCCCCGGCCATTGAAGACCATGCGGCCTCAACCTGCTGTGCGGCGCCTTCCACTCCGGCCGGAGCGCTGACGGAGACGTTGTCAGGCTTGATCGAGTTCATCGCCGCGAGCAGGTCAACCCTGCCGTTTCCGTAACTGTTGTCCGGACCCGCCTGGCCAAGGTCCATTGCGGTCGATATGAGCGTCTGCTCCAGCTGGTCCACGCCGACCGTCTTGAGCGCCGACAACAGGACTGCCGCGGCCCCCGAAACATGCGGGGCGGCGAACGACGTCCCGTACGTGTATACATAGTTAGGGCTGCCGCCCAGGGAGAGGTCCGTGGTCAGGATGTCCCAACCGGGGGCGGTCAGTAGCGGAAATATCGACCCGTCGCAGGAGGACGGCCCCCGGCTGCTGGAGCTTACCACGACGTCCTGGAGGTCCGTGCCGCCCACTGATAGCGCGCCGGCGTCATTGGCTGGGCTGACGCCGCTGTTCGGCGACGGTCCGAAGTTTCCCGCGGAGAAGACAGGCAGTATCCCCGCTGTCCGGAACGCCTGTATGTCCGCGTTGAACTCCTGGTCGCAGGTCCCGCTGACAACGCTCCCCCATGAGTTGTTGACGATGTCCGGGGCGTCGTCCGTGTCGGGGTTGCCGTCCGGGTCGAGGGCCCACTGGTAGGCTTCGTGTATCGCCGAAATGACGGCGTTGCCGCTGTCGTTGAATGCCTTGGCCGCTATCCATTTTGCGCCTGGCGCGACGCCGTAAACAGTCCCATCCGGGGCCTTGCCAACGATAATGCCGGTGGTCTGGGTGCCGTGTCCCAAGGCGTCGTAGGGAGCAGCATGCTGGCCGTACGGGTCGAACCAGCTGTTCTGGCCGCCCCTGTACGATGAGGCGAGCGCCGGGTGCTGTACGTCAACCCCCGAGTCGATGCTTGCCACGACCACGCCCTCTCCCGTGAAACCGAGAGACCATATGTCCGGGGCGTTAATAATGTCAAGGTTCTGGCCAGCCGTTGCAAGCGGAAGCATGGCAGGGACAGGCCCGCCAAACACCACGACCTCGTCAGGATATATCCGGTCTACCTCGGGTCTGGCCGCCAGTTCCTCCAGCACGTCCCGCCTGGCGGTCATGGCCAGGCCGTTAATAACCCAGAGCGGCTTGTCGCCCTTCACAAGCCCCTGCTTCTTCCGCATCTTCAGAACTCCGTGGACACCCTTTCTGGATGACTCCGCGCTTTCCCTCATCAGCTTGACCACAGACCTCATCCTCTCACGTCTCGGGACACCCTTGAAAGTGTCATCGAGCAGGCCGGGGACCGGGCCGCCGTTAAGCCTGATTATGACGGCCGCCTCGTCCTTGGGGCCGAGAGCCAGTAGTTTCTTGTCCAGTTTTTCCTGTGGGCCCGCCAACGCTGGAGAAGGTGTCAGCCATGCAATGGAAGTCATCAGGAACAAGAGGGCGAACGTCGCGGCATAACCGGGTCTTTTCGTTGTCTCCAACTCGTTGGGTCTCCTTACTGCACTGTCAGGCCTTCAAAATAGGCGCCGTTTAATATCAGCGTGACAGTATCTCCGGGTCTTACCAGCCCCTTACCGCCGCTGTCGAAGATGATGAAATATACCTTGCCCGGATCTGGCGGGGCGTTTGTCTGCTGTAGCTTCCCAACCTTTGCCATGTTGGGCACGGCCAGGACCTTGCCACTCCTGTCGTGGACAAGGTACGGGCTGGTGTCATGCCTGAGGAGTCTCGAAGCCTTGTCCTGGTCCGTCACCTCGTAGCGAAGGTCCAGCATGTAGCCAGCCGAAGTCAGCTTCAAGGATTTAATGTGTATCCCACTGCCATCCTCAGTGGATACCGCACCGACGCGGTCCACCGCCGCAACCGTCCCGGCTGGTTCGGCGGCGCCGCCGGCCAGTCCGGACCCCTCCGCGTTTCCCAAAGGCGGCAGGCAGGCCCCGCCGATGGCCATCGCCGTGGCCGACATAATGAGCAGTTTTAGTACATAAGTACGTATATACATAAATTGCACCCCTGAGAATCGTATCACAAAACCGGCGGATTGTCAGTAATTTTGATACGGATGGATACCAGCATAGCCAAAAAAAAGGGGGGGGGGAAGTCCCCCCCCCTCATTACTCCCGCTAATGATGTCGCATCAGGGCGCGATGTTCCATATGCCCTTCGACTGGAACCCGACAGCGACGTTCGCGTTGTCCTGGACGTACATGGACATCGCCTTGGAGCCGCTGTAGCCGACGGCTGGCGTAAGGTTGAAGCTCACAGTCAGGTCGTTGCCGGCCGGAGTGACCGTCGTGGTCGCGCAGTTGAGCGAACCCCGCAGGTTGCTGATGACGTTCGCGCTACCTGGCGCGAAACCGCCCAGCCAGGCCGAGCCGGCGTCGTTCAGCACGTACAGCAAGTTGGTTGCCCTGATGTACCTCAGTTTGATTATTCCCCCGGTGGCCGTCGTGCCGACCTGTAGCTGCATGTTCTTCAGGTCGGCCGATCCGTTCGCGTCGCTCCAGACGGCCGAGACCTGCTGGGCAACGCCCGCCGTGCCGTTCGCCGCAGTCACCGAGACATTTGTCGGCGCCACGTTGATGAACGCGGCTATCGTCCACGTACCCTTAGTCTGGAAACCGACCGCAACGTTCGCGTTGTCGATGACATACATTAAAAGGCCCTTGTTGCCTGTGAAACCCGCAGCGGGCGTCAGGTTGAAGCTCACCCTGATATTGTTGCCGGAAATGTTTACCGTGGTATTCGCGCAGTTGAGCGTGGCCCTCGAGTTGACTATGGTATTCGCGCTTCCAGGCGCGAACCCGCCGATCCAGGTCGAACCGGTGTCGTTCATCATGTACAGCAGGTTGGTGGCCCTGATGTACCTGAGTTTGACGATGGAACCCGCGCCGCCGGTCCCGACCTGAAGCTGCATGTTCTTCAGGTATGCCGCGCCCTGCGGGCTGCCCCAGTTCGCCTCTACCTGCTGGGCGACACCGGAAACGCCGTTGGCCGCTGAGACCGAGACGTTGACCGGCCCGGACATCGCGCCTGCCACCTGCAACTGCTTCATCATGCCGCCCGGCCGCGCCGTCCCGTTTCCTAGGTAGAGCCTGCGGTCATACAGCGTCCCGGTCCCGTTCGAGCCGTTGACGACCATGACGTCCCTGGTGCTGCCCGCAGGCAGCAGAGGCGCGATGTTCTCCTCCGGGAACGGCAGGAGAAAGCCGTCCGCCGCTATGGACTTCATGTACTGGCCGTTCAGGGTCGGGCTGTACGAGAGCGAGCCCGCGTTGACCAGGCGGAGCAGTACGTCCTGTCCGTCCGTCCCTATATAGTCCGGCGTGTCTCCAGCCTGGAATGCCTTCCCGTTGACGAGGAAGTACCTTGGGTTGTAATATACCGTGCTCGGGTAGACGGGGGTGCCGAACGTGCCGGCCTGGACCGCGTCGTTGAGCGTCGGGTCTACGTCACTGAATACGAGCAGGTGCTCCCTGTCAAATGCCGAGACTGCGTTATCATAGGCCTGGCCCGCGGTGGCCGGGTAAACCCTGACCGCGCCGTAAAGCCCCATCGGGACCTGCAGGGCGGGGTCGGCGCCGCTCTCGTAGAGGAACGTGCCAGGCCTGCACGTGAAGGTATAGCTGGCCGTCCCGCCGGCCGCCGCGGCAAGCGTGGTGAAGGACTCCACCCTGCCGTCAATGTCCATCACCGGCACGGGGGGCGAGCCGAGCGAGAGGCCGGGGACCACGATGGACACCGGCACGGGTAGGTTGTTGGTCAGGTTGATAGTGAGGTTCTCCCCGGCGGGGACGTTCAGCGTCGGGCCGGGTACGGTTATCGGCCCGGTGCTGAGACCGTAGCCCCACATCTGGACTGCCTTGCCGTCGGGCATAGTGACGGTGACCGTACCCGTCTTCAGGTTGTATGTCGCCGCCTGTGAGACCCCGGCTGCGAGCAGCAGCATCAGGGCGGCCAATACGGCCGGCAGGCATTTTATTTTTATATTACGCATGGGCATATCCTCCATTTCTTGTAAGCGCCTGCCTCTAAGGTATCGGTACCGACGGGTGCTCTATCGCCATTATGGTCATCGCGCCACCCGGGAATATGCCGTCGTTGCACAGCTCCTTCTCCACGTGGTCGTGGACCATGTGCATGTATGCGCCTGTCGGGTTGAACCCGCCCTCTCCAGGCGGCAAGGCCCCAGACCCGCCGAGGAACGGGCTGCCGCTGTACAGCTGACCCGGCATCAGGTCCTGCTGGTGCGGTATCGGCGTCGGGAACGGCTTGCCGTGGTCCGCCGCGAACTCGTTCGGCTGCATCGGGTCGCCCGGGGCGTGGCCGTAGATGTCCCAGCCAACGTTGGCGCCCGTCCACTCGAATATCGTGTCGTATGTCCCGCCGGGAGTCGTCGGTATGGTGAAGAGCCTTTTCCTGAGGTCCGCCCCGTTCGCGGGCCCGCTCGAGAGCAGCCTGCCGTCCTGGGCTATCAGGTTGGTGTGGTTGCCGTGCGGGTGAACCGGGTGAAGCTCCCTGCCAATGCCCACGATCCTGTATAGCACCTTCTCGCCGGGGTGCATCTGGAACAGGGCGTTGTACGGCTGTGTCGGCAGCATCGGGTCGCCCGCGGCGCCCATGGTGTCCGGCATGTTCCTGCCGTTGTAGAACCAGTACACGGAGAAGAACCCGTTCGTATCCGGGGCGATGCCCCTCTCGGCCGCCCTGTGGATGCGGGCGTCCATCTCGCTGACGATAAGCAGGTACTCGCGGTCGTACGCTGAGTCGCCCTGCGTATCGTTGTATGCATGGCCCGGCTGGCTGAGCACGCCCGGAGATGCCGGGAACGAGCCCGTCGGGTAGACTACTATGGCGCCGAAGAGCCCCATCTCCACCTGCAAGGCCGGGTCCGTCCCGCTCTGGTAGTAATACGTCCCGGGGTTCGCGGCGGTGAACGTGTACGTCACCGTCCCGGCCGGCGGGCATTCAGTGGTGATTATACCCGGCACCCCGCTGCCGCCGGGCGTTACGGCGACGTTGCTCATCCCCGGAAACACCATGGAGACGTTGGTAGTCAGGCTGTTCGTCAGTGTTATGGAGACGTTGTCGCCCTCGTGCAGCAGGAGGGTCGGCCCGGGGTACTGCACGACGCCGGTACCGTTGGCGAATCCCCAGATATAAATGCTCACACCGTCGCCGCCGTAGATGTAACCCGGCTTCGCGGTGAAATTAAATGCCGTGCCGGTGACGCCTTGTATCACGGCCGACGCCGGGCAGGCCGCCATGACGACCCCGAGGACCGCCATCGCGACAACCAGCCCCAGCTTCTTTTTTAACCTGTTCAGCATGTCGTACCTCCTCTTGAGCTGGTTATTGCACCACGATCTGGGTCATCATACCGCCGCGCCGCTCGTCCTTGTTGTTCAGGTCGTTCAGGTTGCGGGAGTACAGGAAGTACGTCCCGGGCGCGACGCCGGTGGTGTCGAGCAGCACGTCATAGGACTGGCCGCCCCCGAGAGTGACCGACGAGGTGTAGTAGTAAAGGTCGGTGCCGGCCGGGTCGCCGCCGGTCCTCAGTATCCTCGCATCGCGCCCGATTACCTTCATCGGTATGCCGAGCGACCTGAGCGTGTGGTACTCCGTGGCCGACAGGTTGGACACCCTGAGGAGGACCCTCTGCCCCTGTGTTACCGTTACCAGCGAATCCTCCGGCTGGTAGGGGTTGCCGTCGACGTTGACAATCGGGTCCGGGTTTATGGTGTCCGGGTATCCCCTTCCGTTTATCAGGTGGTAGTCCCCGTCGAGCGTGTCGAAGGGCAGCGGCTGGACGGATATGGAGGCGTCGTGGAACCTGGAGTCGAAGTCGCCGAGCTGTATCAGCTTGTCGACGTCATAGCCGGTCGTCCCGTCGCCGTCGTTGTATGCGAACTTGGTGAAGTTCTTGACGACCGAGTCTGTCGGGTCGTCGAACGCGGTACCGTCCTGGAGCGGGGTCACGAACAGGTTGCCGACCATGCCCATCTCCATGTGCTCGACGACCTCGACGTGGCAGTGGTACATGTACGTGCCGGGGTCCATCGCCTTGTAGTAGTACCACAGGCTCGCGCCCATGTTGATTGCGACCGACGCGTCGGGGACGCCGTCGTAATATACGGAGGCGTTCGGAAAGCCGTGCCAATGGACCGAGTGCGCGTCGAAGAGGTCCGGCCTGTTCGCCATTCCTACGTTAGACAGCGTGAGGTAAACCTCCTGGCCCTCCTTGACCACTATGGTCGGGGCCGGCGTGTTGGCCCCGAGCATGTTCGTCATCATGACCTCGCCGTCCGGCACGCCGGTGGCGTCTCCGAAACCGAAGACGTAAAGGTCTTTCCCGTCCGCCATCTTGGCGAAGCCGTCGCCGCCGGTGATGTGCCGGCAGACGACGTCCGGGTCATCGGATATACCGTCTCCGTTCAGGTCGCTCGGACAGTACGTGTCGACGATCGCCATGGACGGCACGGCATACATCAGCGCGCAGAACACTGCGCCCCGGATAAACCATAATGCCGTTTTGTTCATCAGATACCTCCTTGTATATGCTTCCGGTTATATCTTCAAGGGGGCGGCAAGGCCGCCCCCTTTGTCACGGTATAGCGCCTACGGCGTTATGGTCCAGGTGCCCTTGGGCTGGAATCCGGGAGTCGTTGCGTTCTTGTTGTCTATGGCGTACATGTACAGCGGCTTGGCCCCCGTGAACCCGGCTGCCGGGGTGAAGCTGAAGTTCACCGTCAGGTTGTTGCCGACCGCGCTCACCGTCGTGGCGGCGCAGTTGAGCGTGCCCCTCGAGTTGACGATCGTATTGGCGCTGCCCGGCGCGAAACCGCCGACCCATGCGGAACCGGTGTCGTTCAGCAGGTAGAGCAGGTTAGTGGCCCTGATGTACCTGGCCTTGACTATCGAACCGGCGCCACCTGTGCCTACCTGCAGCTGCACGTTCTTGAGGTCCGTCGCTCCGTTGCCGTCGGACCAGACCGCGTTCAGCGTCTGTGCGTTGCCGGCCGCCGAGGTCGGCGAGTTGATAGAGACGTTCACCGGCGGGGAGTTGATGCTCCATGTCCCCCTGCTCTGCCAGGCGGTCGCAGCGCCTGAGTTGTCTACCGCGTACATGGACAGGTTCTTGGAGCCGGTATATGTCGCAGCCGGAGTTAAGTTGAAGCTCACGGTTATGTTGTTGCCAGAGGACGTCACAGTTGTGGTGGCGCAGTTGAGGCTGCCCCTGGAGTTGCTTATCACGTTCGCGCTTCCGGGAGTGAAGCCGCCCAGCCATGCATTGCCGGCGTCGTTGACCATGTGCAGCAGGTTGGTGGACCTCACATACCTGACCTTGATGATGCCGCCGGTGGCGTTGGTGCCCACCTGCAGCTGCATGTTGTTCAGGTCCATCGCGCCGTTCGCGTCGCTCCAGACGGCGACCACCTGCTGTGCGGATCCGGGCACGCCGTTGGCGGCGGTCGCCGACACGTTGACCGGCGTCACGTTGGGGGCCGCGCCGACCAGCTCGTCGGCCCCTATGTCCGGCGTGGCGCCGCGAGGCTGACGGTCAAAGTCGGTGTTCAGTATCGGCATCCATCCGCCGATAGGCGGTATATTGGCCGCGCCTGCGTTGATGGCAGGAGAGCCAGGCGTGATGTGGTAGTTGACCGCCCATGGCAGCGGCGGCAGGTAGTTTACGGTTATGACGCCGACCACGTTGCCCGCGAGGAGCGCCTGCAGGTCGTTGAACCCGCCTGTGTCGAAAAGCGGGTCGCCCAGGATGTTTGTCCCGCTGTAGCCCGCGTTCAACGGGTTATCGGTCAGGACGCAGTACTCCGGGTTGAGCGTCGCGGGCGTAAGAGTCCCGAACACGCCGAGGTCCCAGTAACCGTCGCTGATGAGGTTCGGCAGGTCCGCGTCGTAATGGAACGACCTGTTGTTGAAGACTATGTTATTGTAGAGCGCCGGGTCCGAGTAGGTCTGTTCGAGACCCGCGCCGAACGCGCCCTGCAGTCCTGCGCTGTGCGCCCTGCCCATTATGCCGGCCACCTGCGGGTCTGATATCGTCGCGCTGGTGGTGAAGGCGTCTATGGATGTCGCGGTGCTGTCGTTGTGCGCCACGGTGTTGTGGATGACCGCGACCCTCGCGGTGTCGTCGAACGACAGGCCGCCGCCGGCGTCGGCCGTTACGTTGTTGACTACCATGTTGTTGGTTATGGCAAGCTCGTGCCATGCGGACGGGGTGTCCGGGTTGGCCACGACGTCCTGACCGTTGAAGCTGAGCGTCCTGATGCCGCCGCCGTCGTCACCGGCGTTGTTGGCGAATATCGCGTTCGTGTCGACAACGACCGAGCCGGCGCCGGGGGTGAGTGTGCCGAGCGGCGCGCCTGCTGGCACGAGCTCGCCAGCCAGCATTATGCCGCCGCCCTCGTCGAATGCCGCGTTGTACAGCACGCCGTTGCCGTATATGGTGCCGTTGTCGCTCAGTCCGTAGTGGGCTATGCCGCCGCCGTACAGCAGTGCGAAGTTGCCGCAGACCAGGTTGTTGTTGACGTTGTAGTCGTCGGCGCCGTTGAAGATGGCGATACCGCCGCCGCCGTCTATGGCGCTGTTGCCGCTTATCCTGTTGTTATGGATGTTGATGTGGTCGTTGAACGCGCTGTTGTAGCCGTCGTTCGTGGCGTTGACCAGGGACGGCCAGCCCATGCGTATGCCGCCGCCGAAGTTGCCGCCGTTGTCCTCGATGTTGTTGTTGCTTATCTCGAGGTACGAGGCGTGGCCGTTGACGAATATGCCGCCGCCCTTGAGCGCGCCGATGACGCTGAAGCCGTCGATAAGCGCGTTGTTGGCCGCCTGGAAGTCGCCGGCCTTGCCGAGCACGGTTATGCCCGCGCCCCTGTCGAGCGGGAAGTCCACCGGCTGTCCGTCGACCAGAGTCACGTCGCCAGCGGCGACGAGGTCCGCCACCTTTGCGAGCCATGCGTTCTGGGCCGCGAGGTCGAAGAACGCCGCCCTGATGTTGGTGGAGATGGCGCCGTAGCCCTGGAGCTTGACCGGCTTGTACATCAGCAGGTTCTCGACGTAGTCGCCGGACTCGACAAGTATGAGCGAGCCGGCCGGGGCCGCGTCTATGGCGGCCTGTATCGAGCCGCCCGCGGCCACCCGGACCACGTTCGGATCGTAGGCGCCGGACTTTACATGCAGCGTCACGCCCATCGGCGTCCTGAGGCCGTTGTCGCCCCTCGTGACCTCGATCTGTCCGGTGGGGGTGCCCGCACCGACGAGGACGGTAATAGTCGCCGGGCTCCACGACAGTACCGGGAGCGAAACGCCGTCGACGGTGACCATGCCGAGCGAGCTGCCGAACCCGAAGTCCCTGTTGACCGTTATGGTCGGAGGTTCGCAGACCGGGCCGGGGCAGTCGGGGTTGAACAGCGGGTTGGGGACGAGAAGCGGGGAAAGCCCGGCCGAGGTCAGCGTCACCGTCTCAGGTGCGTTGGCCACATAGGGTCCGCCCAGCCCTGCGTCCACGCGGCTGATTACCGGCGTGCCCGCGACAGGGAAGCAGTCGACTATCCCGGTCTGTACGAGCGGGGTCTTGGGCAGGTTCGGCGTGTCTATCTGCGTCGTCTTCGCCGGCCACGCGTCGAAGTTGACTGCAAACACCGCGTATGCGGGGTCGTACCACGGGTCCGGGTTGGTGGGGGTGCCAGGGTGGTTCAGCACCACGTTTACCATGTTCGGCGAGACGCCGGTCGGGTTCGGCACGTTCACCGTGTAGCTGCCCGGTATAAGGATGTTGTACTGGCCCCACTGGTCGGTGTAGGCGCGGCCTATCTCGTTGCCCATGTAGTCCTGGAAGGACACCGGCATCCATGACGGGCCAAACTTGTCGCCGACCCTCGGGTCGCCGGGGGCGAAGGCGGCGGCGACGTCGTTGGTTATCAGGCCCACGAACCGTGCGGCCTTGGGCACGTCCGTGAAGATGAAGAAGTCGGCCGCCGAGTTCATCGACTGCGCCAGGCGCACCTCCTTCATGTCGCAGAGCGGCATGGTCTTGGCGGGGTTGGCCGGGTCGTAGGACGGGTTCTCGGTCGCGCCGTCGAACGACAGGACCGGCGGGACGACTACCTCGGCGCCCACGCAGGCCGGCGGGGCCGCCAGGAGGCCGGGGGTGAAGGACATGCCGAAGTCGACGTTCTTGTCGTCGTTCTTGACTATCTTGTAGCCGGCCGGCGGGATGACCTTGACCACGTAGTCGCCGGGCGTGAGGTTATTGAACGCGTATCCGCCGTTGAAGACCGCCGGGCGGAGCTGGTTCCATGTCTTGAGCGTCTCGGAGCAGTCGACGTAAGGCGCGAAGCCGGTGGACTGCTCGTCGCCGATGCAGCCGGTCGGCTGGCTGTCGTCGAAGCTGTCGGTCTGTGTCGCGTCGACGAACTCGAGCGTGCTCGGCTTGCCGTTGATGTCCCTTGCGAGTATCCTGTACAGCTCCACGTTGACGTTGGGTATGCCAGGCTGCCAGGGTTCGGCGCCGTTGAACCTCGGGTCGTTCTCGGCCCTCGTCGTGTCGTAGTAGACTATGCCGGAGATGCCGCCGTTCTCGCCCGGTATATCGTCAAGGGTGCCCATGATGTTGTCGGGCCCGACGACGTACGCCTTCTTGCCCCAGTCGGCGAAGTTGGTCTGGTCGAAGTAGAGTATCATGCCCTGCGTAAGGACCGGGCCTACCTCGGTGCGCGAGAGGTTGTCGCCGGTATTCGGGTTGATGATCGGCACGCCGAGGTCGTCCACCTGCGGCTGCGGGTTAATCCAGCGGGCGAAGTCCGTTATCGGCCCGCCGTTGTCGACGATGAACGTCGCGCCGGTGGCCTTGAACCTGGCGAAGTCAACCTCGGTCACTATCCATTTGAACCAGGGGAATACCTCGTTGAAACCGTACTCGCCCATCATGTCGGTGACGGTGGACTGGTAGATAGATCCGTCCCTGAAGCGGAGGTTGACCGCCTGGTTGGCCAGGCCCATCTCGCCGGGGTCCTGGAAGCCATCCTCGTCGGCGTCGTTGAACACCACGCCCTCGAAGTTGCCGAACCAGGAGTTGATGGGTACCTGACCCATCGCTACCGTGCCGCCTGTCGGTGGCACCGTTATGGTCCTGAAGTCGATGATGTAGTCGAGGTTCGTGTCCCAGATGGCGAGCTGGTAAGTGCCCGGCGGGACGTTGTTGATGGTGAACTCGCCGGTGTCCGGGTTGCACGGGGCGGCGAACACCTGCTCGTCCGCGCCGCTAAGGTTGTTGAGCCCGACCCACGCGGCGGATGCCGGCTTGCCGACGTTGCCGCCAAGCTGCAGCGGCGGCTTGTTCGAGTGCGACTGGTGTATCGCGCCGGTAATCGTCCCGACCGTCGCGCCCGGAGCAGGAGCCGGGAACTCCATCGGAAGGACGAAGCCCATGAACGCGTGCCAGGAGAGGAAGCCCAGCTCGTCGAAGAACGGGGGCTCGTTCGCCCTGACCCATGCGTCTATGCCGGGCGTGCCTTCGATTGTCGAGGTCTGGCTCCAGGGCAGGCCGTCAGTCGGGACGACCCTGACGCCGTACTTGCCAGGCGCGAGGTTCTTTATCAGCGCCTCGCCGTTCGCGTCGGTCAGTACCTCGCCGCCCTGCACGTCCATTATCGGGTTCCCGTCGATGTCCATCTGGAACGAGCCGTCCAGGTTCTTGAGGTATGTCGTGCCGATCGGGTTGCCGAATGTGTCGGTCGCCTGCTGACCGAACGTGTCAAATATGACGACCTTGAAACCGGGAAGCGGCGCCTCGGCCGGGTCGTCCGGCGCGCCGTTAATCGGCCCGTTGTCGTGGAAGGCGTACACCCTTATCTGCGCCGTGGGTATGGGCAGGTTCTGGCAGATAACCGTCGCGGTAGTCTGTCCCGCGGCGATATTTGCCCCGCCGAGAGCGTAGCCGGGCGGCAGGACCGAGATGTAGTAGCGCTTGAGCGGGTCGAACCCGTCGAGCGGCGTCAGGTCGGTGTTGTCGCCGGTGGCGAACACAGGGTTGTAGCTCTTGTAGATGCTGACGCTCAAGCTGTTGTTGTCAGCGAGGCCGAGGTTCACCGGGTGGGTGGTGTCCTCCTCCGCGAGCCACTTGTACGTGCCGATGGGCGCGCCGTTCTGGTCAACGACGTTCAGCGTGAACGCCTGCGCAAGCGAATGCGCCAAGAGCACCAGCGCGAACGCCGCCAGCAAGATGGCTGACTGTCTTGCTTTTTTCATAACTTCCCTCCTGTTTTGGATTCCCGCCATGCCTCCCGGCGGGTACAGCGAAACCGATACAGCTCCCGATCGTCAAAATGAAAACAATAATCCCTGTACAATTCTCCCTTCCGGAAAAAACGGCTGACGCCTCGATAAAACCCTTGCGCAGCCGAAACGCAAAGGCCCGTCAATGAACGATACAATATTTAAGTATTGCAGTTGCAGGGGTAAGACCAAGCCGGACTATCAAGCCCTCGGCCTTCCGTGAAACGTGCCGGCCGCTGACATGCCAGGCTTAGAACTTGGTGCTCTTGGGGGGTTGTTATAAATATAACAGGATATTCCGGGGTGTCAAGCGTGTATTAACAGTTATTAATATTAACTAATTAAGGATACTCGACAGAACACGTGATATTTAAAGGGTTTGAGACTTATATTAAAATTTTTAGATCAATACCTGTAAGATATTTCTAGCCTGAACAGCTGATTGTTCTGCCGCGCGCCGCTGACGAGGTTGAAATTCCTCACGTCCTCGTAGCCGTAGTTCAACAACGCGTCCCAGTCCCCCCTTACGGGCAGGTTCCAGAAGAACCTGGCCGCATCCCGTACCTCAGGGACCTGCGGCGGTATCCTGCCTAACCTGCCGCGCTGGCCGTGGATGTACTCGACGGCGAGACGGTTCCTGGCCGAGAAGTAATGCGTGAAGCGCGCGAAGTACTCCTTGGTGTCACCACCCTGCGAGTGGCCCATTATCAGGTTGCCGTTCGTGAATCCCTGCGGGAACTGGTAGTCGGCGTACTCTATCTTGTTGCCGTAGAAGAACTCGAAACGGAGGTCGTTCCTGCCGTCCGCGGTCAGACGCGGGATGTAGACGCCGCCCACGTAGCTCTCGACGAACGGCCAGAACCATGCGTCCTCGCCCGCGAACTCGAAGTATACGACCGAGTCCCTGAGCGCGGGCAGCCTGTACCGGAACTCGAGCCCGGCAACGGAGTTGGTGCCGTCGGCCGGCTCGCCTCCGAATATGACCGCCTCCGCGCCTCCGCCGGCCTTTACTCCAGGCCCCCCGGTCTGTCGGCCGAGGTTGAAGCCAAGTTCGAGGTTTGGCGCCGGCTTGACCGACAGCTTGACGGCGGTGAACCAGGGCTGGCGGAGGTCCTTTCCGGACCCGCTCGCCTCCAGCCTCGAAAATACCAGCGCATACTTGACAAGCCCGACGTTCTCCCTGAGCCAGCGCCACCTCAAAGGTTCCGGGCTCGATAGTTTTACCTGGTAGAGGTTCGGTGCGTTACTGGTCAGGACCGTGGAGCCCCGGTAACCCTGGCCGAACCAGTTCGCGTCCCTCCCGGCCTGAAGCTCCAGCCCCTTTCCGCCGAGCTTGACGTATCCCTTGTTGAGCCTGACGTCCGCGTCGCCGTCCCGAAGGAGCGCCTGCGGCTCAACCAGCGCCGAGACGTGTTTCGTCAGGTAGAACTCGACGTCCGGCCTCAGTTCGAGGTTGTGGCCGCTCCGGTAGACCACGCCCTCGTTGTTCTCGAGGAGCGGCGTCCCCTCGCTGCCTCCGGCCTGGACAGTCGTGCCCTTCGGGCTCCTCTGCCTGATATGCCCGATGCCGAATATGCCCTCGCCGCCCTCGTCGGGAATCCGCCTGTTGTAGTCCCTGGGCCTGCCGTCTACGTATATATAGCGCGCGCGCATTCCCGCCAGCGGGTTCCAGTCGAAGGCCGGGGCCTCGTCCTCCTGCGTCAGTAGGTCGGCCTCGCGCGGCAGCAGTTCGTGCAGCCTTCGCGATATGTCCCTGGCCAGTTCGGGCGCCCCGCCTTCCACCCTGTTCATATTGCCGTCCGCCTCGAGCAGGAGCCTCGCGGCCTCGGCCTTCGAGAAGGGTTTCAGGCCCTGGATGTCCGTATCTATCAGGCCGAACCCGGAGAGTTTTTCAAGGTATACGTATACTGGGCTGTCTAACGGGACGTTGTTGGAGGCAAGCCCCCATGCGACGCCGGGGGAAAGGACTAGCACCAGCAATAGCGGCGCCGCGGCGAATACGTTCAGGATTGGCCGCCGCTCGACTGGAACGCGGTGCACGTGGTGGCGGAAAGTTGACAATATAATCCCTGTTGCTATGTAAGCCGGGCGAAATGCCGCTTCACATACCGGTACCCTTGAAGACGGTGGGGATGGTCCTGAGGATAAGCTGCAGGTCCAGTTTAAGGGACCAGTTGTCTATGTACTTCAAGTCTAACTTAACCCAGTCGTCGAAGTCAATGTTATTTCTGCCGGAGACCTGCCACAGGCATGTTATGCCGGGCCTGACTGACAGCCGCCTCCTCTGCCAGCGCTCGTACCTCTCGACCTCGGAGGGGAGCGGCGGCCTCGGCCCGACTATGGACATGTCGCCCTTCAGGACGTTGATCAACTGCGGCAGCTCGTCGAGCGAATATTTCCTTATCCATTTTCCGATCCTGGTTATCCGCGGGTCGTCCTTCATCTTGAAAGCGGGGCCGGACATCTCGTTGAGCGTTTCTATTTCCCGCTTGCGTTTCTCTGCGTCGGCGCGCATCGACCTGAACTTCAGGAAGTCAAACACCCTCCCGTTCATCCCGCACCTCTTCTGGTGGAAGAGGACCGGCCCTGGCGAGTCAAGCTTTATCAATAAGGCAATCACGGCCATAACAGGACCGGAGACCGCAAGCGCGGCCAGCGACACAGAGATGTCCATGACCCGCTTGACCATGCGGTGGGAGAGCCGGGCGTTTCCGGTCTCGAACGTCACCATCTGGAGCCCGCCAAGCTCCTCGACCCTTATGCTCGAAAGCCGCATGTCGAAGAACTTGGGAAGTATCAGCACCCTGACGCCGTACTCCTCGCAGATGTACATGGCATGGCGCACCTTGTCCCATGGCATCTCTTCCTCGGTCGCCGCGAACACGACCTCGTCTATGGTGCGCGTCCTCAGTCTCTCGTCCAGTTTTTCAATACTCCCGATCACAGGGTATTCCGAGTCGCCTACCGCGACCGAACGCTTGCCGCCTTCCGCCAGAAACCCCATGACCCTCAGCCCCCAACTCTGGTAGCCCTCTATCAGCCCGGCGAAGTTAACCGCCTCCCTCCCGGACCCCACCACCAGGATATACCGGAAGTTGTAACCCTTCGTGCGCAGCTCGGAGAGCACGGCCTTCGCGGACAGACGCCTGAATAACACAACCGGTGCGGAGCAGAAGAAGTACAGGAGCATCGCATTGGCTCCGACGCCCCTGACCTTGAAAAGGAATATCACGATGGTGACAATGCCGAATGCCTGCAGGTACGAGACACCTACCTCTCGGACCAGGGTCATGTAGCCCTTGGTCCGCATGGACTGGTATACCTCGTTGTGGTACATGCAGATGGTGACCAGGACCCCGCTCAGTACGGCGAGGAGCGATTCGGCGGAGTATAACAGTACGGGGTGACCATCCCTGAGCGAATGTATGTATACGGACGCCACGAAACATCCGATGATAATGAACACGTCGGTAAGTATGGTGGCCAGCGATATGGCTGCCGCCCTTTCACGCAACATGATTCACCTCATTGCAGTCAACATCGCAACAGCCGCGCCAGTCAGCCGGCACGGCCCTCGGTCAAGAACCTGAAGAGCGTCTCGTAGTCCTGGGCCACCCGCTCCCAGGAATAACGTTCCCGCGCCCTCGCGGAGGCCGCTAACTTACATTCTAACATAATTTCAGGATTATGCATGACTCGCTCAAGAATAGACATCAGTTCGGAAACGTCGTTCTTCCCGTAGACCAGGCCCGCGTCCCCGACGACCTCGACGTTTTCCGGCGTGCCGTTGACTACCACGCAGTTCCCGAACCCCATCGCCTCGACCAGTGCCGGGTGGGTGCCGCCGACCTCGGTCGCCTGGACGTAGCAGTACGCGTGGCTCTGGAGTTCCCTGTAGCCGAGCCCGTATACCGCGCCCGCGAGTACCACCCTCGCGTCACCAGCGGCCAGTTCACGAAGCCTGTCCTTGTACGCCGATGCATATGGCGCGTCCCCGACCACCACAAGCCGTTTTCCGGTGTCCACGCCCTTGAACGCCTCGATGACGATGTGCGCGTTGTTCTCAGGTTCGAGCCGGCTGACGTACAGGATGTATTCGCCGGGCGTTACGCCAGCCCGCTCCAGCGCGCCGGTCGTCTCCGCCCTTTCGACGTCGGAGCCGTAGGGTATCATCACGGAGTCCGCGCCGTGGTTTTTCAGGTAATAATCCCTGATGACGTCCGCGTCCGATACGATAGCGTTGGGGACGACAGTGGCGAGGTACTCGCCGAGCCTGTAGTAGAGACGTCCCGCGAGGCCCCATTTCTTCCGGAGCCTCTCGATGCCGTCCACGTTAAGCGCGACCTTCGCGCCTCCCAGCCGGGAAACGGCGGCGAAGGGCGAGTTTGCCGCGTTCAGCATCAGGACGGCGTCGTAGCCCTGTCCGAGCCCGTGGAGCGAGGAGATAAACGTGTGCGCCACGGTGTCGAGGTACTTCGTGCCGATGGTAGGCAGCACCTTCAGCCGGACGCCCTTGTAGAAGGCGCCGTCGAGGGCTGGGTCCACGGAGTTCGACCGGCAGTAGACCGTTACGTCGTGGCCCATCCTGACGAGCCTCGGCGCGAGTTCCTCGGCGAAGGTCTCGAAGCCGCCGTAATTGGCGGGTATGCCGCGAAAACCCATAATGGCGAGCTTCACTGGCCTGACCCTGTCCTTCCGCCGGACGCCGGGGAGTCCGGGTTACCGGCATGTTCGAAGTAAACCCATATGGTCGCCGTTATGCCCATCAGCCTCTGCCTGCTTACCACCGTCCTTACTCCCGGCGGGAACATCCCCACGAACTCGTCCTCGGTAAGGAGGTTCAGCAGCTCCGGGTCCGCCCAGAAGCCCTTCCCGGCCCAGCCGTATATACGCCTCTTGATGTTATATGGGAGGTAATGGACGAACGGCAGCAGTGTGTGGCTTTCGAGCGGGAACCAGTAGCTGGGCGTCGTGATAAAACCTCTTCCCGCGACCCTGACGCACTCGTGGACGAACTTCTTCTGCCTCTCCCTGTCTCCGGCGTGCTCCAGGACGGCGTTCGAGAACAGCAGGTCAAACGAACCGTCCCGGAAGGGCATCATCGCGCCGTCCCCGACCATTACCCTGACCTCCGGGTACGCGTCACGGAATGCGCGGTACATCGCCGGCTTCTCGATACCAATCGCGGTTATCCGCCGCCTGTACGGGTACCACATCTCCAGGAAGTCGGTAGCCCTGCCGATGAACCCGGCCACGCCGACGTCGAGCAGGCTTTCCTCCGGACCCGGCCTGGCCGTCTCCATGAAGAAATCGAACTTGCGCCGCCTCAGCCTGAATGTAGTGCGTTCCAGCATGCGCCAGGCAAGCCCGTCCGGCCAGTCAAAGAACATCCCCGGCCTCCTGCCCGAATCCGTGTAAGGAGCTGAAACCATATGCGGCCATCAGCCCGGTTGCGTCCAGCCTGTCCGGGAACCGCTCATCGAGATACCGCCTCCCCTGTGTTCCCATGCTCTCCCTGAGCACTGGGTCAGATAATAGCCGGACGGCCGCAGCCGCGAGGGCCGCCGGGTCGGAGAACGGCACGAGAATGCCGGTCACGCCGTCCTGTACCGTCTCCCTCGGCCCGCCGCCGTCCGTCGCCACCACCGGGAGCCCGGCAGCCATCGCCTCCAGGACGACGAGGCCGAACGGCTCAGGCCTGACTGAAGGGAGTACGAAGACGTCCGACGCACCGAGCAGGTCCGCCACATCCTCCCTGAAACCCGTGAACGTTACCGCACCTGACATGCCCATATCCTCCGCCTTCCGCCTCAGCCCTTCGGCCAGGTATTCATAGCCGCGGAACGCGTCGCCCACGATAAGGAGCCGTGCATCGGGGAAGCCGGGCCTCAAAAGCCCGAATGCGTCGAGCAGCACGTCCTGCCCCTTCCAGGCGTTTATCCGGGCGACGCAGATGATTACGGCCGCGTCCGGGGAAATGCCAAGCTCGCGCCTGACATCATCCCTGGGCCGGGCCGCGCGCGCGCCGCCCAGGTACCCGAGCCCGTCGGTTATGAGCGTCAGCCTGGACGCGCAGCCCGGCGCGGCGGACGCTACCGCGTCCCTGACGTCTCTGGATATTGCGACCACGGCGTCGGAATGCCTCGCCACCTGCCGGTACACCGCGCGCCCCGCCATCCCCCGCCATCCGTCCGTCCGGAATATCTCCCGGACATGAGTGACGTAACGCGCGCGCGGGTACAGGAACCTCAGGTAGCAAACCCAGAACACGGCGACGGTGTTCGCGTGCACGACGTCCGGCGCGGCCTCCCTGACGTACCGGAGGAGCCGGAGGTACGACCGCAGAAGGCCGAGGACAAAGACGGGAAACTGCAGCGGCCTCAGGTCCCGGCGCCTTATCACGGGGACGTCCATGACAGCGACCTCCGCGCCCTCGGCCTCGAGGACGGCCACGAGCGGCCCGGACTCCGGGAGCAGGACGCGGACCACCGCCCTGCCTTTAAGCGCCTTGCATATGTTCACGAGCGCCCTGTCCGAGCCGTAAAGCTGGGCAGAGGAGTGGACAAGGAGCACCCTCATGGCTTTCCTGCTCCCGCAGCGTCCACGCCCTCGCCTCCCGAGGACGGCACGGGGCCCAGGCAGTGGCCGAGATAGCCGAACATCCTGAGCGCGTTCTCGTCGTACCCGGGCCGGAATAGCCCGGCGGCCTTGTATGCGACACCGCGCGCGAGGAACCCGGCCGCGGCTATCGCACGGCAGGCCGCGAGGTAGGCTGCCCCGTGCCTGGAACTTATATACCGGAAGAGAGACGTGAGCCACCCGAGCTGTCCGGGCGTGCCGGAGCCGCCTCCAAGGTGTATTACCTCCACCGACGGGATGAAATATAGCCCGCCGGACGCACGCAGCCGGTCGCCCAGATCCATGTCCTCGCTGTAGAGGTGGTAGCCCTCGTCGAAGCCGCCGGCCGCCTCGAAGGCGTCCCTCCGGACCATCAGGCACGCCCCGCACAGCCAGTCCGCCTCGACCGGGACGCCGGACCTCACGAACGAGGCCTGGTCCTGCCAGACGGCCCTGAACATGCGCGGGAAAAGACTGGAGAGTAAGAAGAAGTAGTTGAACAGCGTCGGGATGCTCAGTGCGTAGCCGAACGCGCCCATCTGGAGCCTGCCGTCCGGCAGCCTGAGCGCGGGGGCGCACCCCGCGGCCTTGGGTTTGCCTTCCAGAAAACCGGCCATGCCCCGGACCGTGCGCGGCTGCATGACTGTGTCTGAGTTTAGCAGGAGCAGGTATTTTCCGCGCGCGTGCCTCGCCGCGCGGTTGTTGCCCTTAGCGAAGCCTATGTTCTCTCCGTTCCTGATGAGCCGCACGGAAGGGTAGTCCCGCTCGACCATGTCCGGGCTGCCGTCGGTCGAGCCGTTGTCGAACACTATGGTCTCGATGTCAATGCCCTCGGCCTCCCGGAAAAGCGAGTCGAGGCAGTCCCTCAGAAGGCCGCTCTGGTTCCACTGGATAATAATCACCGACAACAGCGGCCCTTGCATGTCAGCGGGCCTCCGCGCCCGGGTAAGGCACGGACATCTTCCCGGCAAGGAGGAGGGCGCGCGCGGACGGGCCATCGCTTATGGTGTCCGCCCTGTCCTTCGCGGTGGAGAACCGTCCGTTGTAGTGCAGGTTCCAGCCGTGGTACCCGCCGTACCCGAAGTAAGACCAGCCCCAGCCGTGCGACTGAAAGACGTCTATGCAGTCCTCCAGGTACCGCTCGCAGCCTGGCGCCCACCTTATCTCGCTGAACTCGCCTATCCAGACGAGGCCGCCGTGCCTCTCCTGAAACGCCGCGACCGGGCTCAGGTAATCCTCCAGCGCGGCCTTGTCCCAGTGCTTCAGGCCGACGAGGCCGGGGTACTCGTACTTCTTGAAGTCCCCCGTCTCCTTGTTCGCGCCCTGGTGCGTGTACTCGAGCGGCATGTACATATGCGTCGAGTATATGACGTGCGGGTCGTCGAGCGGCCTCAGTTCCCTGAACCCTCCGACGAGGCCTCCGGGGCCGGGGTTCATGACCACATGGCGGTCCCCGTCCAGCCTTCGGACGGCGCCGACGATATCGCGCGCCATCCCCGGCCACGCGTCCGGTATCTTCACGCCGCCGCTTCTCTCCAGCGGCTCTATCATGAAGTAGTATCCGCCAAGCTCGTCGCCGCGCCCCCTGAACCGCCCGACCACCGTGGATACGTTCTTCATGAACGCTTCTCTGTCCGCCCTGCTCTCCCAGAACCGGGGGTCGTCCTGTATATAGCCCGCGCCCGGGTCCTCCGGGTACTGGCTGTAGCTTATTATGCCGACGACGCCGAACCTCCTGCACGCGTCCAGCACCCTGTCCGCCCACGCGAGGTTCAGTTCCCACGCCTTCTGGACGGAACAGCCGTACTTGCTCATCGTCCAACGCGGGGCCAGGTCCACCCTTATCGCGTTCGCGTGCAGATCCCTCGCTATGCCGGCCACCACCTCCGCGTCTCCGCCGCTCATGTCAAGCTGCACTCCGCGCCACGGCCAGTTGGGAGGCAGTCCGAGGCCATCGGCGGGAGCCGTGGCGGCCAGCTTGCCAGAAGCCGACGCCGCGGACGCAGCGGACGCCGCAGGCCTGAACGGGCGTGAGGACATGGCAATAAGGAGGATGCCCAAGGACGCCGCGATCGCCATGGCGGCAACCATACCCCTCATCATGATACCTCCCTTGAGTAATAACCCACGCGGCAGGAGACGGATGCATACAACGCTCCCAGGAACACGACCGACGTCGCCATCCCGTACTTGTTATACAGCCCTCCGTTAACGAACGACGCGAGCACGAGCACGAGGCCCATGCCGGACAGCGCCCTCGCCAGCATGCCGCCCGGGCCCGGCTCCCTCGCCGCGCCGAAACCCTTCCTTATTACCCAGGCCAGGAAGAGCAGGTACAGCGCCAGGCCGGCAAGCCCTTCCTTCAGTATTACGTAAAGGTACCCGTTATGCACCCTCGACACGTACCTCATCTCCTCGCCGCCGAGGTCGATGTACAGCCCGAGGTCCACAGACTTACCGAAACCGTGGCCGAGCGCTATGTCTTTCCCGTCGCCGGAGGCTATGGTCATCAGCGTCATGAACGTCTCGTAGCCGCGCCAGTGCTTCGCAATCTCCTTCTGGCCTGTGTAGGACGAGGGCGCGACCTCCGTCAGCGACTGCGCCGTCTTGCCGAGGAACGTCCGCCTCGTGTCCTGGTGCATGGACAACAATATGAATACGGCCGAGAGCGCGGCTACCGAGCCGGCGAGGACCAAGGCTGCCCTGACCGGCCTCCTGAAGTCGAAGGCGTCCACGAGCACAAGTACCAGAAGGCAAATCCAGAACGTCCTTGAGAACGTAAGGACGAGGGCCGCAGCGCAGACCGCGAGCGAGACGTACTCGAACGCCAGCCCCCTGCCGAACAGGCGCACGCCCCTCCTTATGCACGCATAGGCTATTAACGCCCCGACGACTGGGAAGAACGACCCCCTCCCGTACTTCATGCGTATAAGGTCGACAGGCATCGTGAGCAGGTCGTGCCCTGCGAACGCGAGCATGTATGCGGCGTGGACCGCGGACACGGCCACCGCCGCCGCGAGGAAGACGCGAAGCGTCCTCCTCGCGCCCATGCCCCAGTCCCAGAGCGCGAACCCGGCAGCGAGAAGCAGCACAGGGTTCGTGAAGTACCATCCGTCCTTAAGCGCCTCGTACAAGGGGTGCCTGAACAGGCCGAAGACGCCGAAGGCCACGAGGGCCGACGGGATAATGAGCAACCCGAAAAGCTGACGCCTGACCATGAACCTCTTCTTCAAGAGGTACAGGGCAAGCACCAGCGCGCTCGCGAGCGTGAGGCCCGCCGCAGGCAGGTACGACACCGCGAGCAGGAACAGGAACATGCCCGCCGCGTCGACTCCCGGAAGCTCGAACGCCTCCCGCCTGGATATTCCGGCCGCGATGCTGCCTTCCATAACGCTCTCCCTTGTGCATGCCCGTCCTCGCCTCGCAGCGCAAGGGCAGGCAATAACTTTCAGCCGGCCATCAGGGCGTCCCCTGTCTCGTACAGCATGGCCCAGCGGCCATTTTCAATGGGGCTCATACTTGTCCAGAAAAGCCTCCACGTCGTCAGACAGCAGCAGTGGCAACGCCTCCACCACTTTCTCGTGAGGCCAGTCCCACCACTTCATCCTGCTCAGCCTCTCTATGACATCGTCCGGAAAACGGTACTTTATGATGCGGGCCGGGTTTCCAGCCACGACAGCATATGGCGGGACGTCCCTTGTGACCACGCTCCTCGCTGCGACGACGGCGCCGTCGCCGACGGTAATTCCGGACAAAATCATCGCGTCCTGCCCGATCCAGACGTCGTTCCCTATTACAACGTCTCCCTTGGAGTAATTACATGGACGCGACTTTGCATCGGGGAAATACACGTCGAAAGGGTACACGGTGACCCAGTTCGTCCGGTGTTCCCCACCCAGCAGGATAACGGTCCCGGTCGCGAACGAGGAGTATCTGCCTACTTTGAACCTGGCGCCCAAACCCCAGTCCCAGATTTTTGGTTTTCCATAAGTCCATTCGCCGATGTCGTACCCATCGTACCTCCTGTTCTTTTGCATGAGCGGGCTCATCGTCAGGTAAGTGCCCCTGAGCTTGCCGTAAAACTCATAAAGCCGGTATAGCAGGTCCATGAACATTCTATGCCGCCCCGTATTGGTGTCCGTTCATATGTAACCAAGTCCCCTGAGCTGTCTTGTCACCGCTTCGTCGGCCTGCTCACCGTCTCCGTCGCGTGCGTCCGCCTGCCGGCCGAAACCAAGCCTCGCCATCTCGTCGGCGGCGCGTGACTCGATGCGCTGTAATGTGCCGGCCCCGAGTGAGCCGCATACATCCACCAGCTCGCCTGGGTCGGAGTCGAGTTCATAGACCTGGCGCGTCCCGTCCCCGTGCCCGACCCATTTGTACAGCGCGCCGTCCTCCTTTATGAAGCAGGCGAACTGTGACGTTTTGTACGGGAACGCCACGGCGTCGAACTCCGGGTGGTACTGCTTCAGGCCGTCCAGCCAGAGGTTCACGTCAACCAGTTGCGAGACGGCGCAGTCCCTCGAACCCGTTAGGAGCGACACGGACGCGCCTCCCGGCCCGCCTGGCGCAACAGGCGGTTCGGGCGGCTCCAGACCGGCGAGCTCGAGCAGCGTCGGGAACAGGTCGTGCGACTGGACAAGACGGCCGTCCCGGCCGGGGGGCCGCACGCCACCGGGGTATTTTACCATCAGCGGTACGTCCACAAGCTCCTGGTAGAGCGAGAACTCGTGCGACAAGTGGCCGTGCTCCCCGACGTGTTCGCCGTGGTCGCTGACAAGGACGACCGCCGTGCCGCCGTATGACGGGAGCGAACGCAGCGCGTCCAGCCAGCGGCCTATGCAGAAGTCCATGAACGCGACCTCCGCCTCGTACAGCCGTGTGAGCCGCCCGAAGTCGTCCGGGGAGAGACGCCTCTTCCCGGAATAGTGCTCACGCGACGTCCCGGGATACCTTCCTCCGCCAGGCGCGAACCGCTCCCGGTACTCCTCTGGCGGGTTGTATACCTCGTGCGGCTGGAGGACGTTCAGAAACAGGAAATACGGCGTGTCCGGCCGCGCGGCCTGATGCTCCCTGATAATCCCGATAGAGCGGCCTAACCCCCTGACGGTGCTCGGAGTGGCGTCCCGCATCACGCCGCCGAGCGCCCTTTCCATGAGCTTGTTGGCGACGGACTTTACGAAGTCCGCGGGGTGCTCGGTGAACGCGGGGAACCTTCCGCCCTTGCCGCCCGGGCACGGGACGCAGTGGTGCTCCATTGCCCCCTTCCGGCCGTCCACCTGGAACCTCTGCCAGAGCCTTTCGAAGCGGTCGAACGTCTCCGAGAACCCGAGCGTGTCTCCTATGAGCGAGTTGGCCGAAAGGCCGTATGTCCTGTAGCCCGCACGCCGCAGGAGCCCGGGGAGGTCGTACTCCCTCTTCCAGTACCTGAGGTTCGCTGAATGGAGCCCGTGCTGGGACGGGTACAGGCCGGAGAAGATGCTCGCGTGCGCAGGCACGGTCCACGGCGACGGGGATATGGCGTTGTCATAGACCATGCACTCCCCGGCAAAGCGTTCGAGGTTTGGCGTGGTCGGCCTGCCGTGTCCGTACACCGACATGCTCTTCTTCCTCGCCGTGTCCATCACAAGGAGTATTATGTCCGGCCTTGACTTCATATTACGACCCGTCCCCGCGTCTCAGCCCATGTAACCCATGCTCTTCAGCCGCTCCACGACGGCGAGCCTGTCCTCGTCGGACAGCTCCTCCTGGCCGGCTTCCCGCGCGGCGTAGTCCGCGGACGCGCCCCGTTCGGCAGCGTACCCGTCCTCGAACATGTCCTCGCGGGCCGCGCCGTCCATCCCGGAGCCTGCCGGCTCTCCGAGGATGCGGAGGATGGTGGGCGTTACGTCCACTATGCTCATGGACGGGAGCCCCTCCGTGTGCCTTACAACGCCCGGCCCGCTCGCGAGGAATATGCCTTCCGGCTCGTGGCGGCCGCTGTGGCCGGTCCTGGCGGGCGCGAACACCCTGCCGGTTATCTCCTTGAGGCCCTTGTAGCCGCTTTCGAATATTATCACCATGTCCGGGGCGTTGTCCATGTACCGCCCCTCGAACGAACTCCTGCCCAGTACCTGTCTTACCACCGGCCTGCCGGTATCCGGGTCCCGGAGGCCTTCGAGAAGTCCATTCACCCGGTCGAACATGGCCTGTGCGTCGGCCTCGTCCACGATGCCCTGGGGGTACCGGCCCTTTATGTTCAGGCTGACCGCTCTCGCCTCGAGCGAGGAGTAGAACGCGGACGTCCTCGTCCAGTCCACGTCCCTCAGGCCCAGTCCCTCGGTGATGAAGCCGACCTTGGCGTCCTGCGGGACGAGCTTTAGTACCCCCAGAAGCCCCAGCCTCCTGAGCCACCTCTTTATCCTGTCTTTGGTCAAACCGGCACGCCTGAGGAGCGCGAGGTGCGGCGGCCTCTTCTTCGTATGGAGGAGGCCGTGCTCCATCAACAGGTCGTTGACGTGGACGTTGCAGTACTGGGGGCCGAACCCGTGGTCGGAGTACACCAGGACGGAGCTGTCCCTGTGACATTTCTCGATTATCCGGCCGATGGCCGCGTCAATGGCGCGGTATGTGTCGTCTATGACATTCCCGAAGCGGGCTGCAGCGGCCGGGTCGTGCTGGGGGTGGTCCGGGTCTGTGTGCTTCCAGAGGTAATGCTGTATCCGGTCTATGTCGTCGAAGACCACCATCGAGACGTCGGCCGGGTACTTCTCGTCTAAGTAGCAGAGCAGGTCGGCGGTCAGCCCCACGCAAGACAGCGTCTCGGACGCGATGCGCGCGTCGTCCTGGAAGTACAGCGCCTGCCCGTCGATGCCCAGTGGCAGGCCTGGGAACTTCTCGTGCAGTTCCTGCTTGAGAGACCTGGGATACGTGTACTCGCTGCCAGGGCCGGGCGTCCCGTTCGTCCCGGCGACCATGTTGCCGTTGATAGCGTCCGGAGGGTAGGTGAACGGGACATTCACGATGTTAAGGCGATACCCGAGCCCGGACAGGATCTCCCAGAAGGCCGGGGCCCGTCTGTGCGACGAGTTGACCGTCATCTTGTCCATGTTGTAGTCGCCGGATGAGTGGGAGAAGAAGTCGAACACGTTGTGGTTTCCCGGCAGCATGCCGGTGACGGACGACGTCCACGCGGTCGGAGTGATGGCCGGGATGGTGCTCATGAGCACCCGCTCCACCCCCGTCCCCGCGATTCGGGCGAGGTTCGGGAGATCCCCCCTTTTCATCATGGGCCCGATGAACCTGAAGGTACCGCCGTCTATGCCGATTATAAGGAGCCTGTTGCCCTTCATCGCATCTCCATTATCCCAGCCAGCGGCGCGAAGACGCCCCGGAGCCGGGGCAGCGGGCAAAGACTTTCGCCCTGAACTGCTCGAAAACATACCGCTCCTCCCGCGGGAACCCAACGGTCACGGCGAACGCGGCGAATACCGCGGCCACGACGGAGACGTTCAACGCGAGCGTGGCGGGGCCGCCGAGCCCTGAGTACCACCTGCCTGCCGTCAACAGCGCAAGGCCGGCCGCCGCGCCGCAGAGGGCGAGCTTTGCATACCAGATGTCATAGGGGTGCATCCGGTATATATAGTAGACCTCTGCCAGCCTGACAAGGTTGACCAGGGCGATGGAGACGCCCGTGGCCGCCGCCGCTCCGATGACGCCGTAACGCGGGACCAGGAGCAGGTTCAGGACAAGGTTGACCGCGAACATGGCCAGGGAGTTGTAGAACTCCAGCTTCTGCCTGCCGGTCATGTTGATGGTCACGGCCACCCCCCCGGTCATCACGTTTACGAGCTGGGCAGCGGTAAGGACGACAAGGACCGGCGCGCCCTTGTCCACGAACTCCGGCCCGAATATGGACACGACAGCGTCCGCTGACGATATCAGCACAAGGGCTGCCGGGAGCGCCAGATAGAACACCCAGCGGGTGGCCGTCCCGAACAGCCCAGCCATCCTCGCGGAGTTGCCCCTCGCGTGGGCCTCGGACACCATCGGCGCGTACATGGCGTTCGCCGCGGACTGAAACAAGAGCAGCAAGATGGTCGGCTGCGAGGCCGCCCTGTAAATGCCTACGTCCTCCGTGGTGGCGAGGAGTCCGAGCATTATCGTGTCCGTCCACATCAGCAGGAACACGATAACCCCGCCCATCATCAGCGGGACCGAGGTGGACACGAGTTCGCGCGTGGCGTATACCGGCCTCAGGCATGGGTCGGACAGGGCCGGGAAAAGCCGCCGGACGAAGTACAGCGCGGCTGCAAGCGCGACGGCATAGGACGCGGTCATGGCATGCGCCGCGCCGGCCGGCCCGAGTCCGAGCCCTGCGAAGGCCGCGACCAGGGATAGACAGACGCCCGGCTGTATGACGTCCTTTATATAGGCCGCATACCTCATGTCCTGAAACCCCTGGACCGCGCAGACGATAACGAGCGACGCGGCCATGAGCGGCACGCCAGGCGCGAATGCCCTGATCATGCCCGTGAGCTCCGGCATATGGAACGCGCGTCCCGCGATAAGGCCAGCGGACGCATAGAGTATCACGGCGAAGACCACGCCGGCCGCGAATGAGAGCCCGACACCGGAGATGAGCGTGCCCTTGACCCTCGCATGGTCGCGCCCCCTGTTCATGGAGATGAACCTGAGCGACGCTATCCCGAGCCCGCCCCTGGACAGAAGCTCCGCGACCTTGAAGGCGGCCAGGCCAAGTACGTACATGCCGAACGCCTCGGCTCCAAAAAGGCGCGCTATCATTACCTGGCAGGCTAGCAGCAGGGCCTTGCCGGCCGCGCTCCCGGCAAGGGCGATAACCGCACCGCCGGCAAGCCTTCGGAGGTCGCCGGCGTCCTCCGAAGTCATATGCCGCACACCGTCACAGGCGGTGGCCGTGTTGTCAGGGTTACACATAATTATATGCCATTGGGTAAACCAGCGGCCACGTATACGGGTTGATAAGGGCCGAACAGCGGTTTCCGGCGATTCGGAAGGGGGGTGACTGCATACGGACTATTCCGGTCATCATGCCTGGGCCGGCCTCCCGCGCTTGTGCGCGTCTCAGGCCCTGTCCGCGGACCTGGCAGAGCGTTCCCGCACCAGCACGAACAACAGCGAGAACATGAAACCCGCGCCTGTCGCAAAAAACAGTATGAGCGCCTTCCTGGGCCTGGAGCTTTTTGTCGGGACGGGGGCCTTGTCGAGCACCTGCACCGTAGAGCTGTCCTTCGCCTCCTGGAACCCCGCCTGCCCGTGCTGCGCGACCAGTATCTGGTACAGCGTGTCCTGAATCTTTGCCTCCCTGTAAAGCCTCGCGTACTCGACCGTCAGGGCGGGGAAGCGGGCCGCGGGGAGTATCAGGCCGGAGCCGTCCTCCCCGCCTCCCTGCTCAAGCTCCCTCAGCTGGGACCTTAGGCCCTCCACCTCCGCCCTCAGTATACCTGCCTGAGGGTTGTCATTTGTCGCATATGACCGGAGGGTGGCCAGTTCCACCTCCTTGGCAATAAGATGACCCTTCACCGCGCCCATGGCCTCGACAACCGCCTTCGACTGTTCGTCGAGCTTTACCGCGCCGTTTTTCTCCTGGAAATCCCTGAGTGCGTCTTCCGACCTGGCGAGACTTTCCTTCGAGTCCGCGAGAAGCTTGTCGAGGTAGTCCCTGGTCCTGGTCCCGGACGACATTACCATTTCACGGTTAACCCGGTCCAGCTCGGCGACCAGGGAGTTGGCCAGCTCGGCGGCGAGCTGTGGGTCCTTGTCGTCTACGGTTATGGATATGACACCCCCTTTGGACTCCTCAACGGACATCGAGTCCTGAAGCCTTTTACGTGTCTCCTCGATGGTGTCCACCCCGTAAACCTCCATCAGCCGGAACCGACCGATGACCGAGTCGAGCACGTTCTGGCTCGCGAGTATGTCCGCCCAGGCCTTCGACGATGCCGATACGCCAAGCAGGGGCGCCGCGAAAGAGCCCAGCCCCTGCGGCAGCTGTGATACCAGGGCCGCCATCCCGGACTGGCTGTCCTGTGCGGGAGGCATGACCCTTGAGGTCGCCGAATATACCTTTGGCAGGAGAAATCCGAGCAGTGCCCCAAGCAGCATTGATACGAAGGTGATCCCGGCGACCGCAAACCTGCGCCTGTAAATGACCCGGGCATACTCGGAGAGGTCGACGTCGTCCCCACGCGAGCCCCGGTAAGCAGTATCCGCCATGTCAGCGCTCCCCTTGATGCTCTGGTTATGAATTATGACTAAAATGCCGCTATCGCCACGCCAGCCGACACCGCTATCTGGAACAGTATCTGGGTAATGTCCTTGACCTCACGGAGCCAGGCGACCTTCTCCGTCTCGGCCGGGACGACAACGGTGTCGCCGGGGTCCAGCCTCCTGGACGAAAACCCTCCGCCGGTCCACCTGTGGCTCTCGCTGTCGAACGAAACGTTGAACCATCCGGCCCCCGCGTCCCTCTTGCTCACGGCTGTCCCGTCGACTTTCAGGACGTACATGTTGTCCTCGTCCGCCTCGTCCGTGATCCCGCCCGCAGCCTTCAGGTAAGACCCTACCGTGCCGTCCTGGTTGTAGACGAAGGCGGTCTGGTTGTACACCGAACCGATTATCTGGATATGGTCCGGCCTTTCCGGAACCACCAGGCTGTCGCCGTCCTCGAGCGTGACGTCGTACTGGCCGCCCTTGAACTCGTCGTACGGTTCGAGCCTCATGGATATGCGCCCGCTGGCCCTGGCTGACCTCAGCTTCGCGATGAACGAACGCCTCAGGCTGGCCGCCTCCTTCTCCTGCTGGTAAGCATCTCCGGTGACGCTGGTCTCGACGGACTCGGCCGACGTGGCGAAAAGCTGCTGTTCCAGGCGGTCGATGGACTCGTCGAGCGTCCTCTGCTGGCTGTCCTTAACCGACTGCCTCGTGAACACCGCGCCCCTCAGGAAGGCCCTGCTTGTAAAGCCTCCGGCGCGCTGTATCAGTGAGGAAAGCGTCTCGTCCTTCTTCACTGTGTAGTCTCCGGGGTAGAGGACCTGCCCCCGGACGCTCACGACCTTGGTCGGCCCCCACTCCGGCACAGCCTTGACAAAGACGTAGTCGTCCGGCATCAGGGTTATGTCGGCCTCGGGGTCGCCGGACGCGGCCTTGTCAAGGTCGAGAGACATCCTCTCCACCACCGGGCCACCCGACGTGACGGTGGTCCTTGTCAGCTCGGCGTTTGCCCTGTCGGCGAAGCGGAGCGGCCCTCCCGCGTAGCCAAGAAGCTCGCCGAGCTTCATGCCGTCGCGGTACCCGAACGTGCCGGGCGACATGACCGCCCCGGCGATGCGGACCTCTTTTTCGACCCTGCTGGGCACAGGGAACACGGTTACTACGTCCCCGTCCTGGACAAGGAAGTCCATGGCCGACCCGGACTCCATGTCCGAGAGGTCGGCCTCCGCGACGGTCCTCCTCTCGCCCTTCTCGACCCTTGCCAGCCGCAGCCTCCCGCCGAAAGCGGTGCCGTCGAGGCCGCCAGCCAGCCTGATGACGTCCGTCACCCTTGCAGGGCCTTCAAGCTCGTATATCGCCGGGGACCTGACCGTCCCCGCGACGCCCACGAGCGGGCCGGCCGGCGGGACAAACACCACGTCCTCCGGCATCAGCCTGACGTCGCCCGACTTGTCGCCTTTCAGCAGGAAGTCGTAGAGGTCGAGACGGGCGACGGTCTCGGATCCCCTCTTGACCTGGATATTCCTGAGGCTGCCGGATTTGGAAGGGCCTCCTGAGGCATAAAGCGCATTTATTACGGTGGAGAGCGAGGACAGGTTGTAGCTGCCCGGAACCGTGACGTTCCCGACCACGAACACCCGCATCGACCTGAGCCTGCCCATGCCCACGTTGACCTTGACCTCGGACGGCCTGTAATACCTAGCGAACGCGTCTTCTATATGCTTCCTGGCCTGCGCGAAGGTGAGGCCGGCAACGTGCATTACCTCGAACTGCGGGACGCTCACCATCCCGTCCCTGTCGACGACCACGGACGCGTCCGCGCTGATCTTGCCCCATACGGTAATCCTGAGTTCATCGCCCGGCCCGATGAGGTAGCCGGGGCCGGCAGGCAGCGCCTGTGAGGCGTCTGAGACGGCGGCGCCCGCGCCAAACGCGTCATAACCAAACTGCCTGATGTCGGAGGACACCGTGAAAGGGCTCATTATCCCGAGGATGTCGAACGCCTCGGAAATATCCTCCTGGGAACCTATAAGGTAGCCCAGGTCCTTTACTGTTCCATTGCCGATTATCCTCACAATAAAAGCCGACTTGCCGGTAGGGACGTCGTCCTGCGCATGCCTGAACGCGACCTTCTTGAAGTCGAGGATTATCTTCAGCTGTGACTCGTCCAGGTCGACCGCCCTGACCGAGACGAACCTTTCGAACTGCGACAGGCCGTCGCCACGCACATGAGGCCGGGGTTCGGCAACGGGACCTTGCCCGGGAGGCAAGTCCTGGACCGAGGCGGTGGATGGCTGCGCTAACGGATAGGCCGCCTGCTGCCGCTGCGGAACAGGCGCAGGTTGTCCGTCCTGAGCGAATGATGTCATCGAGACCAGCAGCGTCAACAGCATGCCGCATACCGATAGGGATATCCTGTGCGTATTGCTCATTAGGGGGTCACCTTTCCGCTGACGCTTGCACCAGGTTGATTGAAGTTTGCATATTTTATTAATCTTGTTAAAATTTATACAGTTTGCGGCCGGTTGTCAAGTTCTGCGGTTATTTTTTTGGCGGGGGGTGCGGTGGATTTCATCAATACGTCTATAATTATAACAGACACCATCGAATGCGCAAGGCGTATTATTGGACAAAATGGCATTAATATGGTACTGTTTCACAATAATCGTTGACTTCGGGCCTGGGTATACCCTATAATCAGAATAATGCTGGAAACCGCTCACGTTTTTTGCGCATTATCACGAACAACGATGGGGTTCCGCCGATGCCGGACAAAAAACTCTTCCTCAGTTTCGGGTTCAGGATTTTCCTGTACCTGCTCTTGGGCATAGCCCTGTCCGACCTCCTTTTCTACTACACGACCGACCATTCGCTCGGAGAGACGTATTACGACGCCCTCGTCGTCCTCGAAGTCGCCAGGCAGACCTCGATGCTTTTCATCTTCTCGGTGAGTTCCTTCATATACATCGTGGCGCTCGTAATGGTGTTCCTCGCCTCCATCGTCATGTCACACAGGATTTCCGGCCCGATGTACAGGCTGAAGAGGTGCGCCGAGTCCGTGGCGAGGGGCGACCTGACCACGAGGGCGGTGCTTCGGGACGGCGACCAACTGATGCCCCAGGCGGAGAAGTTCAACAAGGCGGTCGGGTCTCTGCACGACGGCGTCGCGCTCTGCTCCTCACGCGCGGAAGGGCTCATGAATCTGTCCTACAAGCTTGAAGGGGCGCTCGGGTCGGGAGAATGCGCCGGCGAAAAGGCCGGCGAGATTATAGAAGAGATGAATGCGGCCGCGGGTGAGATGTCTCTTGCCCTGTCCCGGTTCAAGAACACTTAGACGTCCAGAGGCGCGGCGGTCATGCTTAATACTAGAAGGACAAACTACCTTATCAACCGGCGGTTCCAGCTCCGGATCACGCTGGCGTTCGTGGGCGCGGCACTTGCATGCCTCGCCCTGTCCTGCGCCGCGATACTTCACGAGATAAACGAACAGATAGAATCATATATTGCGACGCCGTCGGCCGAGGTATCGAGCACCGGCGACATAATCCTGCCGGTCGTATTCAGGGTATCAGCGGTGTTCTCGGTCTCGATGCTAGCGATCATCGTCGTCATGTCGCTGCTCTATTTCTGGCATGCGAAGAGGATAGCCGGAGACCTCGACGAGAACCTCGACCGTTTCGCTGAAGGCGACCTGAACTCCCGGTTGCTGATGAGACACAGCGCCGCCTTCCAGGACACGGAAGACGAGTTCAACCTCATGCTGTCGCTCAACTCCGTCAGGGTCTCGGCCCTTCAGCGTGCGGCGGCGGATATTTCAAGGGACATTTTAGCCGTGAAGTCGGCCGTGGGCGAAGGCAGGGATGCCGGGGCCGAAGTTGCCGCCCTCAGGGCCCGGCTGAATGACATCAAGGATGCGCTTGCCGTATACAGGCTGCGTCAATGACGGGGCGTCCAGAAATGCTTAACTTGGGCCGCCGGAACAACGCCGGTTTCACGCTGGTCGAGCTGATGATCGTGGTCGCCATCATAGGCATCCTCGCGGCCATCGCCATACCCAACTTTTTGGTATACCGCACGAAGGCGAAACAGGCAGAGGCGAAGATACAGTTAAAGGCCATCCACACGTCGGAGATGGCCTATTTCGGCGAGAACAACAGGTTCACGGACAAGCTCTGGGACCTGGAGTGGGAACCGAAGACGGAGTGCACTTACCGCTACACTGCCGGGGCGGACTTCAAGGGCAGAGCCAACCCCGGCGGCCTGCCGATGAACAACGCCGCCCCTGCAGCGGACAGCAGGAACTTCACGGCGGTCGCATACGCCAATATAGACGGTGACTCCGCTGTCGATACCTGGCAGGTCTCAAAGGACTACAGCATCACGAACGTATACGACGACGTGACCGAGAAAGCCGCGGCGGGTCCGTAGGCACGCCGCTTACTTCCTCTTGAACATCTTTTCCAGCTCCGCAAGGCCGAACCTCGCCACTGTCGGCCTCCCGTGCGCGCAGGTGTACGGCATCTCGCATTCGAAGAGCTGCTTCACGAGCCGGTTTATCGCCTCAGGGTGGAGCCTCTGCCCCGCCTTGACCGCGCTCTTGCAGGCCATGAGCTGGTAGACCTTCTCCTTGAGCGTGTCCGCGCCGGCCTTGACGTCCGGCTCCCCGACCTCCGCGAGGACGCCCATCACTGCCTCCTTCACGTCGGTCTTTTCGAGGAACAGCGGCTTTGTCCTGATTATGAAGCTCCCCCCGCCGAACTCCTCGACCTCTATCCCTATCCCGTTCAGTTCCGGCATGATGCCTCGCATCAGCGCGGCCTCTTTAGCGGTCAGGTCGAGACGTACCGGCACGAGCAGCCCCTGGGACGCATCGCCGTGTCCGCCGAGCCGCGCCTTTATCCTCTCGTACTGGATGCGCTCGTGGGCGGCGTGCTGGTCTATGACGATGTAGCCGTCCTCTGACGGCAGTATGATGTACGAATCGGCGACCTGGAGAGCGGCAGGGGCATTGTAGGCATGCTGGGGCTGTGTCTGTATGGGCGGCTGTGAGCCGTGTCCGCCGCCGCCAGCCCTCGGGATCCTCATGCTCTCCTGACGCGGCATGGTTCCCGCGCCCGCTCGCGGGAAGCGGTCGCGGCCCGCCTCCCGGTCGTCCACGGCGCTCCGCGATGCCGACGATGAAAGGTAGCTCTCCGTCGCCTCGCGCACCCTGTCCCTGTAACCGGACTCGACAAGTGTACGCGCTGACCCCGGACTCTCATCGGTTCTGCCGACATCGTCCATGCCCCTGAGCGCGGACGTTACCGCATCGAAGACCGCGCGGTGTACGTCGTTCGGGCGGGCGAACCTGACCTCTCGCTTCGCCGGGTGGACGTTCACGTCCACATCCGCCGGGTCGACGGTTATGAACAGTATTGACGCCGGGTGCCTGTCCTTCATAAGCACCGACCTGTAAGCGTCGTACAGCGCGCGCGTTATCACCGGGTCCTTTACTGGCCGTCCGTTGACGAAGGCCTCCTGACGCGCCTTGTCGGAATACGTCTGTCCGGGGCCGGATATGAAACCGCCGACTGTTACCGCCCCTCCCTTGCGCTCAAGCTCGACCATCCCACGGGCGAAGTCCGACCCGTAAATCTGGGCCACCCTGTCCCTGGAATAGTTCACCGGCGGGCAGTCGAGCGCCTCGCGCCCGTTGTGCGAAAGCCTGAAATGGACTGCAGTGTTTATCAGCGCGAGCTTTTCGACCGTGGCAGCTATGTGGCCGAACTCGGTTTCGACGCTTTTAAGGAACTTGAGCCGTGCGGGTGTGTTGAAGAAGAGGTCGCGCACTTCGATGATGGTGCCCTTCGCCGCCCCGGTTTCCTTGACGAGGCCGAGCCTCCCGCCCTCCACGACGACGAGCGTGCCGGGGCCTTTGCCTTCGGAGGTGGTCATGCGGAAACGGGAGACGGACGCGATGCTCGGGATGGCCTCGCCCCGGAAGCCGAGCGAGTGTATTGATTCGAGGTCTGTTGCGGATGCTATCTTGCTCGTGCCGTGTCTTTCGAGCGAAAGGAGCGCGTCGTCCGGCCCCATGCCGGAGCCGTCGTCCGACACGCTGATGAGCTTTGTCCCGCCCGCCTGGACATCGACGAAGACGCGGGCCGCGCCCGCGTCGAGCGCGTTTTCGACAAGCTCCTTTACTACCGACGCCGGGCGCTCCACGACCTCGCCCGCGGCGATCTTGTTGGCCAGGTCCTCCGGGAGGACTTTTATACGGACGGGCATGGTTACCTCGCTAATTATGCCCTGTATGCCCAAACCCGCCCTCGTGCCTGCCCGTCTCCGACAGGTCTTCCGAGACCTCAACCTCGGCCCGGTAGACCTTGCCAAGCACCATCTGGGCGATCCTGTCCCCTCGACGAACCACGAACGGCGAGTCGCCGAAGTTGATGAGGATTATGCCGACCTCGCCCCGGTAGTCCGCGTCGATCGTCCCCGGAGCGTTTACGAGGCCTATGCCGTGCTTGAGCGCGAGCCCGCTTCTTGGCCGTATCTGGGCCTCGTAGCCCGGCGGTATCTCGACCGCAAGGCCCGTCGGGACGAGCTTCCAGCGGCCCGGCTCGACCACGGCCTCGCCTTCCACCGCCGCGAGCAGGTCCATCCCCGCCGCGTGCTCGGTCTGGTACTCGGGGAGCGGCAGGCCTTCTGAGTGCGGCAGCCGTTTTATCTTGAGGGTGATTTTGTGAGGCATGATAAAAGCAGATCCCTCGACTTCGCTCGGGATGACAATATATATCCCCGGAGTATTAATCGAATTGCATAACCACCACCAGCGTCTTAAAGACCTTCCAGCCCGGCCTCGATGTCTTCCTTCTTCACGGGGCCGAGCGCGGTAAGGGCGACCCCGCCTCCCCCGAAGGTCTCGCGGACGAGACGGTTCACCTGCCCCACGTCCACCTTCTCTATGGACGCGAGTATCTCGTCCAGCGTGTAATGCCGCCCGAGGAAGAGTTCCTGCTTTGCGAGCTGGCTCATCCGGGTATAGGTGTGCTCCATCGACAGGACCATGTTGCCCTTCAACTGTTCCCTGACGCGGGACAGTTCCAGCTCGGACACGCCGTCCTTGATGAGCTTCTTCAGTTCCTTGTTTATCAGACGCACGACGGATGGTGCCTTGGACGGGCTGACCCCGGCGTATATCGTGAAAAGCCCCGTATCCTTCATCGACGTTAGGTAGGAATAGACCGAGTAGGCCAGGCCGCGCTTCTCGCGTATCTCCTGGAACAGGCGCGATGACATGGAACTGCCGAGGAGCGTGTTGAGCGCGTACATCCCGTAGCGGTCCTCGTGGCTGTACGGCTTCCCCTTCGCGCCCATGCAGATGTGCACCTGCTCCAGCTTCTTGTGCCTGACGCTGACCTCCGCGCGGAAGCCGGGTTCAGACTTGACGGCGGGAACCTTCCTCTTCCTGATACCGCCGAAGCTCTTGTTCAGAAGCCCCATCAGCTCGTCCTGCTCGAACTTCCCCGCGGCCGATATTACTATCTCGCCTGGCAGGTAGAACCTCTTCATGTAATCGAGAAAGTCCGCCTTCTGAATGCCGCCGACCGTCTTCTTCGTGCCGAGCACCGGCTGGCCGAGCTTGCTGCCCTTCCAGACGGTTTCATACAGAAGCTCATGGATGAGGTCGTCCGGCGTGTCCTCGACCATCTTTATCTCCTCCAGAATGACCTTCCTCTCCCGCTCTATGTCCTTCAGGTCGAAGACGGAGTGGATGAAGATGTCGGACAGGAGGTCGGCGGCCATCGGCAGGTGCTCGTCCAACACCTTTACGTAGTAGGTCGTGCCCTCCTTGGAGGTGAACGCGTTCAGCTCGCCGCCGATGGAGTCCATCTCGATGGCGATGTCCTTCGCGGTGCGGCGGGCCGTCCCCTTGAAGAGCATGTGCTCGATGAAGTGGGATATGCCGCCCTGGACGGCGTCCTCGTCACGGGAGCCGACGTTGACCCACACGCCGAGCGATACCGACCGTACGTGCGGTATCCGCTCCGTAACCACCCTTATGCCGTTGTCGAGCAGCTGTTTCTTGAACATAGTATTTATATAGTACCATAAAAAAAGAAAACAGGCCTTGTCTTGTTAAGGATAGGCCTGTTTGATATGGGAGATACATGTCTTTGCGAGCGAAGCGAAGCAACCTCCTCTATATTACAAGTTATTGGAGGAGATTGCCGCGTCGTCCCGCGAAACGCGGGACTCCTCGCAATGACAATATTTGCCGGAATCCTATCAGCCCTCTTTGGCCTTGAGGTCCCTCGCCGCTTCCTTCGCGGACAGGCGGATCTTGCCCTGGCGGTCCACTTCGAGCACCTTGACCATGACCTCGTCGCCTTCCTTCAGCTCGTCGGTGACGGCGGTGACCCTGTGTTCCGCTATCTGGGAGATATGGAGCAGGCCGTCGGTGCCGGGGGTTATCTCGACGAACGCGCCGAAGTCCATGATCTTCCTGACCTTGCCCTTGTAGATCCTGCCGACCTCCGGCTCGGACACGATGCCCTGGATGATGTCTATCGCCTTCTGGGCGGCAATGCCGTCCGAGGATGCGATGTTTATCGCGCCTGTGTCCTCGATGTCTATCTTGCAACCGGTCTGCTCCACGATGCTCCGGATGACCTTGCCGCCGGAGCCGATGACCTCGCGGATCTTGTCCGGCTTGATGTATATCGTGAATATCCTCGGGGCGTGCGGGGAGAGCGTCTCGCGCGGGGCGGTGAGCGCCTTCGCCATCTCGCCGAGTATGTGGAGGCGGCCTTCCTTCGCCTGAGCGAGCGCGTCCTTCATGAGCGTCTTGGTGACGCCGGCGATCTTTATGTCCATCTGGAGCGCGCAGACGCCTTCCGACGTGCCGGTCACCTTGAAGTCCATGTCGCCCAGGTGGTCCTCAAGCCCGAGTATGTCGGAGAGCACCACGGCGTTGTCGCCTTCCTTTATGAGGCCCATCGCTATGCCGGCCACGGGGGCCTTGATGGGTACGCCGCCGTCCATCAGGGCGAGCGTGCCGCCGCAGACGGAGGCCATCGAGGAAGAGCCGTTCGACTCGGTTATGTCCGAGACGACCCTTATCGTGTACGGGAAGTCCTCCTTCGTGGGGAGCACCTGGCGGAGCGACTTCTCGGCGAGCGCGCCGTGCCCTATCTCGCGGCGGCCAGGGCCCCTGAGGAACTTGGCCTCGCCGACGGAGTACGGCGGGAAGTTGTAGTGGAGCATGAACGTCTTGGAGGACTCGCCCTCGAGCGAGTCTATCCTCTGGGCGTCGTCGGACGTGCCGAGCGTCGCCGCGACGAGCGCCTGGGTCTCGCCCCTCGTGAAGAGCGCCGAGCCGTGGACGCGCGGGAGGATGCCCACGTCGCAGGTTATCTGGCGGATGTCCCGGACACCCCTGCCGTCCGCGCGCACACCCTTCTCAAGTATCATCTTCCTGACCATGTCTTTTTCGAGGTCGTGGAAGACCATGCTGACGTCGCGCCTCTTGACCGGGTCGTCGCCCGCGACCGCATCGGCAATCTCGGCCTGTATGTTGTCGAGCGTCTTCTGGCGTTCGGTCTTGTTGGGTATCTGGATGGAGGCGGCGATGCCTGCGAGCGCCTTGGCCGTGACCTCGTCGACCAGGGCCTGGTCGATCTCGATCTTCTTGACCTCGCGCTTGGGCAGCCCGGCCAACCCGCGAAGCTCGTCCTGGAGTGCGACGCCCTTCTTTATCTCCTGGTGGGCGAGTTCGAGAGCATCTAGCATGACCTCTTCCGAGAGTTCCTTCGCCCAGGACTCGACCATCATGATGGCCTCCGCGGTGCCCGCGACGGTCAGTTCGAGGGTGGTCTCCTCCATCTCCTTGAGGGACGGGTTGACCACGAACTCGCCGTTAATCCGGCCTATCCTGACAGCGCTGACCGGGCCCGAGAAGGGCACGTCGGAGATGCTGAGGGCGGCGGACGAGGCGATGAGCGCCAGCATGTCCGAGATGTTCTCGTCGCCGAAGGACAGGACGTTCGCTATTATCTGCGTGTCGCAGAGGAAGCCCTTGGGGAAGAGAGGCCTGAGCGGCCTGTCGATGAGGCGCGAGGTCAGTATCTCCTTCTCGGTGAGACGGCCTTCCCTCTTGAAGAAGCCGCCGGGGATCTTGCCGGCCGCGTAGGTCTTCTCCAGGTAATCTACCGACAGCGGGAAGAAGTCCTGTCCCGGCTTCTCGACCTTTGTCGCTACCGCCGTGGCGAGCACTATGGTGTCTCCGTATGTGGCGACGACCGCGCCGCTCGCCTGCCTTGCTATCTTGCCGGTCTCCAGCGTGAGCTTCCTGCCCCGGAGCTCCAGTTCCACTTTTTGATGCATCAGTTGTTTTCTCCGTCCGTCATTTTGCCAAAGGCATCAAACCCCGAGGACTACTTCCTCAGGCCGAGCCTTTCGAGTATCACCTTGTAGCGGTCGACGTTCTTGACCTTCAGGTAGTCGAGAAGCCTCCTCCTGTGTCCGACCATCTTCAACAAGCCGCGCCTCGAGTGGTGGTCCTTCTTGTGCGTCTTGAAGTGCTCGGTCAGGTATTTGATCCGCTCGCTCAGGAGTGCTATCTGCACCTCCGGCGAACCGGTGTCGCTGTCGTGGGTTTTAAACTCACCGATAACGTCCTGCTTCCTGTCCCTCTCCATTGCCATGCCCTTCACCTCCCCTTACCTGTCTTTTTTGTGTTG
>JACRHJ010000061.1 GCA_016212105.1 Nitrospirota bacterium | reverse complement strand
GGGGGCACAGCCTGCCCCGGTATGCCTGAAGCCGGGGCGCCCTACAAAAGCGCCCGATGAATCGGGCAGCTACAACTAACCATGTATGCCCCTACGAACAAGAGGCAGATGGGACTCGCCACCTGCCTCCTGGTATTGCCGTCATATCCGGGTACTACCTGTACAGGTTGTACGGGAAGACCATCGCGTCATGCTCGTCCCTGTACTTGTACCTGTTCCCCGTGATGTTCTCCAGCGCGCGCGCACACCACTGCCGGACGTACGGGTCCCCGTCTTTTTCCATTATGTCGGTCAGCGGATCTACCGCGTCCTTGGCGTTTAACTGGCCGAGCGCGATCGACGCGTTGATCTTCGTGTTCATGTCCGGGGCATTCAGGGCGTTTATGAGCGGCCTGACCGCATCCTTCGTCCCGGCAGTGCCGAGCGCGAGCGCCGCCGCCGCCGCGACCTCCCTCTTGTCGTCTCCGAGGAGTTTTATGAGCTTGCCCTCGGCGGCCTTGTCCTCGATTATGCCGAGGGCGCGGGCCGCGTACTTGCGGACGTCCGGCTCCGCGTTGTCGAGCGCGAATATCAGCTCGGGGACGGCGGGCTCCGCAATCTTGATGAGAGCGCGTGTGGACTCCTTCTGGAGGGCGTCGTTCTTTATAGCGAGCGACCTGATAAGCTTCTCTATGGCCTCTGTGGCCCGGAGCTGGCCGAGCGCCCAGGCGTAGACGTAGCGCCTCTCGGTCTCGCCGTCGAGCTTCGCAAGGAGCGGGGCCACCGCCCTTTTGTCGCCGATGTTGCCGAGCGCGCCTGCCGCATACTCGCGCATGTCCGGTTTCTCGTCGTCCAGCATTACGAGGAGCCTCGGCACGGCGGGCTCGCCGGCCGCGATGACGGCGGAGTATGCAGCGTTACGGATACCTGCGTCCCTCGACCCGAACGCGCCCAGCAGCGTCTCGACGGACTTGTCGTCGCCTGCGGCCGCCTTGACCTTGTATTTCTCAACGTCGGCCGTCGTCCTGATTGCCGCGCAGCCGGACACGAGCATGACAAGGGCGGTTGATACGATAAACGCAGTTAAGAGCCGCTTCATTGAGACCTCCGGATAATATTAACTTCCTGGATTCCCGCCGGAGCCTGCCCTGAGCGAAGCCGAATGGGCGGGAATGACGGACTATGGGGTCGTTTAAATTTACCACAAACATCCTGCGGTTACAAGGTTTGTGTGTATTACATCAGCATGGGGGCGTCGGCGCGGGACTCGCCACGGGACGTCACGAATATCGCGGAGCGGTCCGTAAGCGGGCATTTCGTCTCGCATATGCCGCACCCGACGCAGAGCCCCTCGTCCACGTATGGACGCTTGAAACTGCGCGTCTCGCCGTACATCGTCACGACCGTCTCGTCGCGCAGCCGTATGGCCTTCTTGTCCGTCGGGCAGTGCTCCTCGCAGACGATGCACTCGGAGTCGCCCTTCCACGGCAGGCAGTGGTCCCTGTCCACCTCGGCGAGGCCAAGCTTCACCTTTTTCTTCTCCTCCAGCGGCAGCCGTTTTATCGCGCCGGTCGGGCAGACCTGGCCGCAGAGTGTGCAGTTGTACTCGCAGTAGCCTATGCGCGGCGCGAGCACGGGGCTCCAGAGCCCGGGCAGGCCCGCCTCGAATAGAGACGGCTGCAGCCCGTTGGCGATGCAGACACGCATGCACTCCCCGCAGCGGGTGCAGCGCGCGAGGAACTCGTCCTCGGCAAGCGCGCCAGGAGGCCTGATGAGCGACGGGTCGGCGGACTTCCTGTACGCCTCGGACCCGAATAGCGGCACAGCCGCGGCCCCAATGGCGAGTGATGTCAGCACCCCCCTGCGCGAAAGGTCGAGGCCGGCGCCCTTCGCGGCCACACCGCCCGTGAAGCTTATCGCGTCCTCCGGGCATACCGCCCGGCAGTCCATGCAGTCGATACAGTCGGCGCGCCCCGTCGTGAAGAAGTCCTTTTCCACCGCGCCCATGCGGCAGTCGCGTTCGCACCTGCCGCAGGATATGCAGTCCGGCTCGGACACGCGCCTCTTCACGATGCCAGACCGGCCCAGGAGGCCGAGCATCGCGCCGAGCGGGCAGAGGTTCCGGCACCAGAACCGCCGCTGAAAGTACTCGGCGGCGAGTATGCCGAAGAAGATAAAACCAATCAGGCCTGCCATGCGGAAGTGCGGCTGCTCGAACGCGAGGAAGTGTCTCTGGAGAAACCCGTATACCGGCTCCGTCACAGGCGCGACGGGAGTTGCGTAGAGCGGGCCGAGCGTGGAGTTTATCACGTAGTTCATCGCCGGGTAGACCGCGGCCGTGAACGAGCGGATGATTATGCTTATCGGGTCCAGCAGGAACACGAACTGGAGCGTGAAGAGCGAGGACGCGAACAGGAACGCGAGGAGCAGGTATTTGGCCCGCCGCCATGACTCGGGGACCTGCGTCCTCCTTTTGAGCTTCCTGAATACTGTCGCCGAGGTGAAGTCGAGTACCGATCCGAGCGGGCAGAACCAGCCGCAGAAGAACCTGCCGAGGATGAGCGTCAGCCCGACGACGACGAGCGCGGGCCAGACAAGCGTTATAACAGCGCGTCCCGCGAGTACCGCCGCGCCCGCGACCAGCGGGTCGAGCCGGAGGAATATGTTCACGGCGTATGCCAGGACGTCGTTGTCCTTGTACTCCGTGTTCAGGAACAGGAACACGAAGACGAGGAAGACCAGCCACTGGGACGCACGCCTGAGGTTTTGCATCGGCACCCGTTTAAGAGGACGTGAAACGTGTTCGTGTTTCGTGTTCGTGAATGTTTGCTTTCGTAGGGGCCGGTCTCCGAACGGCCCGTATTTTCGGCCCGTCTGGAAGCCGGGCCCTACAGAAATCGCCCACGACAAATGGAGCAGTGGGCGCAGCCCGCCCTACACGCTTATCTTCTTTACGTCTATCCTGCTCAAGTCCGCCACGCCCAGCCCCGCGTCCTGGGCGAGCTGGACGTAGCGCACGTCCGCGGGCCCCAGGCCAAAGAGGGTGCACGACACGGAGTCCACGGAGACGACGTCCGCGCCGGCGACCACGGTGTCCAGCACCTTTACGTCGGCAAGGCTGCCGCCCTGCGGCCCGTTCGCTACAAGCACGCGCGTCGCGTCCACTATCGTCAGGTGCGACTTCACCACCCTGTTCAAATCCGGCAGGTACTCGTGTATCTTCTTGTGCAGCACCGCGCGGTTCTTGCCGATGACACCCATGACGTTCTTCAGCCCGAGCGTCAGCACCGCCGCGTTGTGGTGCTTGGCTATGGGGAGGTTTATGAACTTGTCCGCGTCGAGGACGTCCTCATAGAACGACCAGCGCGGTATCGTCACGCCGCCGGGTATCTCGACGTCACGGAACCTGCGCTCGTCTATGTAGCTGACCTCCAGCCTCTTGTCGGCAATCTTCTCAAGCTCAGGGGCGATGCCGCTGTTTGTGTAGCACCTGCGCGGGTCGTTGCACGGCCTGTCGAATACCTTAACCTTCGCCGCGCCAGCTTCGAGGCACATCCTGACGACCTCGGCGACCAGCTCCGGGTGGGTGTTGGCCGCGAACTCCGGCCTCCTGTCCCAGCCGATGTTCGGCTTTACTATCACCGTCTCGCCCTTTTTCACGAACGCGGACATGCCGCCGAGCGCGTCGACGGCCTCGCGCGTGAGCCTGCCTACCGGGCCTCCCTTGGCCATGACCACCTTCGGCCCGCCTTTAGGCGCGGGCTTCGCGGCCCATGCGCCGTCCGGAACGCCAGGGTTCAGGACTACACCCGCCCCGGCCACCGCCGCAACCCTTATGAACTCCCTGCGGTTAAGCATCGTACCTCTTACTTCTTTCCTGCCAGCCCTAGTCCCTAGCCCCTGCCCCCTGCCCCCTGCCTTATATCAGCCTGTTGTCCTTCAGATACTTGCGCGTGGACTTCTTCAGCGCCTTCTCGTCCGTGCCCTGCCCGGCGATCTTTGATACGACGTCGTTCGTCAGCCTGCCGGAGAGCTTGTTGATGACGCGCGGGAGCGCGGGGAACTTGTTGAGCGTGTCCTTACGGAGCACCGGCGCGGCGACTGCCGGGGCGCCGCCCTTGCCCGCCTCCGCGCCCGTTCCGGTGAACCCGAACGGCTCAAGCCATACGAGGTTGAGGTCCCTCTGGTATGCCTCCTTGACCGCCGAGAAGACCTTGCCCGCGTCGGGCTCCGCGCCCTTGCCGAGGACGTCCGTGTAGCACCGGCCGGTAAAGTCTATGACGATGTCCACCTCGTCGTTCTTCAGCGCCTCGTAGCACCGGGGGAAGTCCTTGTAGTACGTGACCGTGACGGTGGTGCCGGTGCGCTCGGTTATGAGCACCGCGAGCATCTCCGCGACGACCATCACGTCCGGCGAGGCGACTCCCGCGACCGAGAGGTTTTTCCCGACGCACGCGGACGCGGGGCCGGCCACCGCGAGCATCGCCGCCGCTACCGGGACTATGAAAAGTATCCTTAACCTGCTGAACATGCTGCTACCTCCTCAAGTTTACCGTGTATCTGTAACACCCGTAGAAATTGACATGGAAGCCCTCACCCCTGCATCCCTTCTCCCGGAAGGAGAGGAGAAATATATATAGGCGGATTCTTCGCTCCGCTCAGAATGACACCAACTTCCTGGCCCCCGTGTCAGGCACGGGGCGACATAATAGCTCGTCATTCCCGCGAAAGCGGGAATCCAGCGACTTGCATTAGTGTCATGAGTATCGCAAGTTCATGATCCCATGCCCTCCCTATGGCTTCTGTATCACGAGCTGCCCCGGCCCGACGCCCTTCTTCATTACCTTCTTCCCGCCTGGGAATGAGACCGATAGGTCGTATTTCACATTTTCCGCAAGCCGGAACACCGCCTCGAACGGCGACTGCGAGCAGAACCCGTAGCCCGCCCTGACCTCGTGCGAGGCGAGGAGCGCCTTGGGGTCGTCCAGTCCGCCGGACTTGTATAGCTTTATCTTTGCGCCTGCCGCGGCACACTTGCCGCTTAACGCGCTTACCTTGAGGGCCGGGCCAGGCGCGGCGTTGTTCCGGTAGAGCCTGTTGTCTCCGTCGTAGTTTGCGACGTACATGTCGAGGTCGCCGTCTCCATCCACGTCCGCGAGGGCTATGCCTTCGTTCCTGTCAGCGTTCCCGATACCCGCGTTTTTCAGTTCCTTGAACTTCCCTCCGCCCAGGTTCCTGAAGACCCTTACCGGCCCCTGGTATCCGGCGACCACTATGTCCGGCAGGAGGTCGCCGTCGATGTCTCCGGCCGCGGCCCCGACGCTCCTCGAAGACGTGATGCCCGCGCCGTCTTTGAGCGAGAAACGGCCCTTGCCGTCGTTCATGTACAGCCTGTCCGGGCCGTCGTAGCTTGTGATGAAGAGGTCGGCGTCTCCGTCCGTGTCGAGGTCGCAGGCGGCCGCGCCCATCGACCATCTGGCCTCCTTCAGCCCGGACTGGGGCGTCCTGTCCGCGAACGTCCCGTCGGGACGTTTAATATACAGCCTGCCTTCCTCTGGCTTGCCGAACCCGCCCCTCACGACGAACAGGTCGGCCAGGCCGTCGCCGTCGAAGTCCGAGAATACCGAGCCCCAGCTCTTGCCCTCCTCGGCCAGGCCCGCCTTTACTGTAACGTCCTCGAAGGACACCACACCGGACTTCGCGCGGTTCCGGTATAGCGTGTTCACGCCCCAGTTGGACGCGAATATGTCCAGCCTGCCGTCTCCGTCCGCGTCCTCCATCACGGCCGAAATACCGTTCTTCCTGTTCGCGGCACCGGATGTCTTAGACACATCCACGAACCGCCCGCCATGGTCCTGCATGTACAGGACGTTCTCGCCGTAAGGGTACGCGCCACGGACGACGTATAAGTCGAGCAGGCCGTCGCAGTCGAGGTCCCCGAATACCGCACCGATGCCGCCGCTCTCCGTCAGTCCGTACTCGTCCGTAACGTCGCCGAACCGGCAACCCCCGAGGTTCCTGAAAAGCCTGTCCCTGCCCTTGACGTTCGGCAGGAATATCTCCGGGAGCCCGTCTCCGTCAAGGTCCACTATGTTCACGCCCTCGGCGTACTTGAGAGGCGGTATCCCGGAGGCCGCCGTCACGTCCGTGAACATCGGCTGGCTCCCGGACGCAGCCATCATCAGGACGACCGCCAGCGTATTTATGACGGCAATGCCCATCAGCCGAGGTCTATCGTCTTTATCTTAATCTTCGCCAGGTCCGCAACGCCCAGTCCGAGCCTCGCCGCGTTCATCACGTGCGGGACGTCGTTCGCGGTGATGCCGAAGAGCGTCGCGCCGAACGCGTCCACCGCGACAGGGTCGGTGCCCGCGACGACGGTGTTCAGCACCTTCACGTCCTTCGTCTTCCCGCCCTGCGGGCCGTTGGCCGTGAGGACCCGCACCGCGTCCATGACTATCAGGTCGAACTTCATGACGGTGTTGAGCGCGGCGATGTTGCCGTCCAGGTCGTGGTGGATGTTGCCCCTGTTCCCGCCCAGGCAGCCCATGATGTTCTTGAGGCTCATCGTCAGCCTCGCGGCGTTGTGGTGCTTGGCGATGGGGACGTTTATCAACCTGTCCGCGTCCAGCATGTCCTGGCAGAACGTCCAGCTCTCCAGGCTTCCGCCCTTCTTTATCGGCAGCGTCACGAACCTGCGCTCGTCTATGTGCTCGACGGTCACTGCCGGGTCGCCTATGGACTCCACCGCGTCCGCGATGCCGCTACGTTTGTAACAGCGGCGCGGGTCGTTGCAGGTCCTGTCCATCACGCGCACCTTCTTCGCGCCCGCCTCCAGGCACATTTTCACTACTTCCTTCACCACGTCCGGGTTGGTGTTGGCCGCAAGCTCCGGCGTCCTGTCCCAGCCGATGTTCGGCTTGACCACGACCACGTCGCCCTTCTTCACGTACCTGCCCATCCCGCCGACCGCCATAACGGACGCCCTCGCCATCTGGGCCGGCGCGCCGTTTTTCGCGACGGCTATCAGGGGCCTTGCGTCCGCGGCCCACGCCCCTCCCATGATGCCGAGCGGGTCCATGCCGTCTACCAGGTTCAGCCCGGTCGCCGCGAGCGAGCACGTCGCCGCGCCCTTTAAGAATGCGCGTCTGTCGAATTTGTAGTCCATTGCATAGACCTCATGATCGAAATTTGCACCACAGAGGCACGGAGACACAGAGAAAACGAGAACACCTGGAACCGATTTTATGTAGGGGCAGGTCCCCGTGCCTGCCCTCTTGCTTTTACTTGTCGCCCCGTGCTTGACACGGGGCCCAGGAAGTTATAGCTGCCAATTTTATCGGGCGCTTAGAAAGGGCCGACACGCGCTTCGCTTGGTACGGCCCCCTACAAAGTCAACAGCAGAATCTTCGCTTCGTTCAGAATGACACCGTAGTTATTAGCCCCTGTTCCCTTGCCGTCCTCCGTGCCTCTGTGACTCTGTGGTGAATAATCCAATCACTCCACTCCACAGCCCGGCACAGGCCCGGCCAGGAACGGCTCGAACACGACCCGGCCCAGCGTCTCGTCCTTGCCCGCGTCGAACATGCCGGAGGCTATCTCGCCCGGGTCCGTCGTGCCCCACCAGTTGTTCGTGTAGTCAAGCTCCTCGCGCTGGTTGTAGCCCATGTTCACGTAGTAGCGCTCGCAGTCGAGTATGTCGTTGCCGAATATCCTGACCGTCGACGAGCATTTCTGGACCGGGAAGAAGGCGTACTCGTTGCCCTTGAACAGGTTCTTCGTGACCGTGGTCTTGGAGCCCCTCGACTCGTAGCGTATCCCGTAGGTGTTGCCGGTGAAGTAGTTGTTCGCTATCATCACGTCCGTCGTCGAGAAACGCACGCCCTCGAAGTTGTTCCTGAATATGTTGTTCCTTATCGTCGCGGTGGAGTAGTGCACCTGGACGCCTGTGAATGCGTACTCGAACGTGCAGTACTCGACCAGGCTGTCCTTGTTAACCGAAATCATCAGGAAGGTCCAGTCCTTGACCTTGGGGTTTTCCTGACCGGACGTGAACAGGATGTTGTTGTCCTTCGTCCCCCTCGCTATTATCCTGCCCTCGACGTTCAGCTCGCCGTCGCCGATGTTGTCGCCGTCGTCGTCTATCCAGACGAACTTGACCACCGTGCCCGGTTCTATAGTCAGCGTCGCGCCCTTCTTGACCGTGTTCTGGCCGCGAAGCACCACTGTCCCGCTCCAGGTCGTGTCACTGTCTATCGCGGCCTTGTCGTAGTAAAGCGGCCCGGCGGCGTGCGCGGACGGGGCGCAGAGGAGCGTCAGAAGCACCAAACAGGTTAACGCGTTTTTCATTGATAACCTCATAATAAGCCGCGTTCCTTCTATTTGTCGCCCCGTGCCCATTCGACTGCGCTCAGGGCAGGCTTTGACACGGGGTCCAGGAAGTTGCCTTGTTTGTCATTGCGAGCGAAGCGTGGCAATCTCAGTTTTTTAGGGCCGAGATTGCCGCGTCGTCCCGCGATATGACACTCAGCGGTGCGGGCGCAAATTAATTGCGCCCCTACAATTCTATCTGATACAGGCAGATTCTTCACTTCGTTCAGAATGACAGACAAAAACCCTACGGCAGTATCTGCTCCACGACCATGTCTATGCCGTCCACCTGCCTGCCGGTCTCCACGACGACCGAGTGGTCCGCTGTCACGTCGTACCTGCCGTACCACTCGCCCATGCCGGGCGAGTCGCCGTATGCCGAGCGAGCGCCTATGTAGTAAGTACCGCCCTGGGAGAAGTTGATTGTGTAGTTCCCCTTGTCGTCCACCTCGCGCGATATGAACTCCGGCCTCTTGTGTGCCATGACCTTGTCGAGGTAAGCGAAGGCGTACACGCCCTTGACCACCTTGCCGTCCTTGCCGGTTATCCTGCCGCGTATCTGCGTGCCGGTATTACGGAACAGGCTGTCCTCCTTGCCTATCTCGCCCGCCTTGTTCAGCACTTCGAACTTTATCTTCGCAACCTTGCCTGCCTTGACCGAGACCGGGTTCCCGACGTAGTACCCGAAGTAGTCGCCGTCCGTGAGCGGGCCCGCGCCCGCGCCGCTCGCGCGCTTCCGGGCGATGACGTAGTAGTCGCTCTCCGGGAGGAAGTCCACGCGGAATTTTCCTGCTTTACCTGTGGGAGGCGAGGACGAGTAACCGAGTCCCTTGAAGTCGGTCTTGGCGTCCAGGTACAGCAGTACCAGCGTGCCGGGCAGGGGCTCGCCCATGTACGTCACCTCGCCCGCGAGGCTGCCCGAGCCCGGGTCCTCTCCGTCCTCGTAGGCGACCTGCTCGGTCTCCTTGAGGAGCGAGAAGCCGACGTGCGTGTATACATCAGGGGCGACCGTTACCGGGTTCGAGCCGTGAAAAGAAAAATAGTCGCCGACGGCGAGCGGGCCGTCGGCTGCCGTGTCCGCGCGCTTCTTCGCCACCATGTAATACTTCCCGGCCGGCAGCTCCATCCTGTACGTCCCGTCGTCGGCGGAAGGCTCGGACACGGCTGCCGCCTTGTATGCGAGCATGTCGTCGAAGCTGGCGTATGCGAAGACCATCGCCCCTGCCACGACCTGGCCCTCCCAGACGACCCTGCCCTCGAACCCGGTGCCGGCATGCTTCGCCGTGACGAGCGTGGCTGTGTCGTCCGCGGACGCGGGCGAGGCCGATAATATAAAGGCAAAGGCGAAGAATGCCGCTATTGTTCTGAGTGTCATGTCATGCTCCAGTCCTGATTCCAAGTAAAGAGGCAAAGCGCCCGATGAATCGGGCAGCTACAACTTCCTGGATTCCCGCTGTAGCCTGCCCCGGTATGCTTAAAGCCGGGGCGGGAATGACGGATTCAATTATGTCGCCCCGTGCCTGACACGGGGTCCAGGAAGTTAGTCGTCATGACGGACAAAGGCGGAGATTGCCGCGTCGTCCCGCAAAACGCGGGACTCCTCGCAATGACAGGCGAGGACGCCACTCTATTCCACCGGCTCGACCGTGATGTCTATACCGTCAACCTTCTGGCCGGTGGCGATGTTCACGGAATGGTCCTCGTTGCCCGCGTACCGGCCGAGGAGTTCGCCCTTCTCGGCGGGTCCGCCTATGGTGTTGCGCGCGCCGACGAAGTACTCACCGCCCTCGGAGATGTTTATGACATACCTGCCGTCCGGCCCGGTCGCCTGCGACATGAAGTCCGGCTTCTGGGTCATCATCGAATCCCTATACGCGCTCGCGAACACGCCCGCGACCGGCCTGCCGTCCTTGTCCACAACCGTCCCGCTGATTACCGTCCCGCCCGCCTTTACCGTGCCGCCGAGCGTGACCTCCTGCCCGGACTCCTTTACCTTCAGGAGCTTGGTCGCGGCGTTCATCGAGATGACCGAGTAGCCGTCCTCTACCACCTCGACCGGGTTCTCGTGGGCGTAGGCGAACATGTCGCCCGCGGTCAGCGGGCCCATGCGGTCGTCGCCCGCGCGCTTCCTCGCCACCGCGTAGTACGTGCCTGGCTCGAGGCTGAACGAGAAGTCGCCGTTCTTGTTCGTAAGCGTCGAGGCGTACCCGATGCCCCGGAATATGGTGTCGCCGTCCTGGTACAGCGTGACGCGCGCGCGGTCGAGCGGGGCCCCGTCCGCGTACACCTTGCCGCGTATGCCCGTGCCGCCCGTCACGCGGGGCTTGCCCACGTCGATTATCGCCGTGCAGTTTATCCCGACGTTTATGGTGTCGCCGGCGCCGACGTCCACCGGGTTCCCGCCGTAGTACGAGTAGTAGTCGCCGGCCGCGAGGCCCCCGTCCCTGCCGCCTGTGCGCTTTTGGGCTATGAGGTAATAGCTGCCCGGGGCGGCCTGCGCCTCGAACAGGCCGTCGGCCTTTGTCGGCCCGGCCGTCACTGCCGGTTCTCCCCTGAACCCGCCCTCGCTTCCGGAATAGAGCAGTACATACGCGCCTTCGAGCGGCTTGCCCTCGCAGTTGACCTTGCCCTTGATGGTGCCCGTGCCGTCCGCGTGGGTGAGGGCGGGCAGGACCGCCAATAATATTAACAAGGTTAGCCCGATAAATTTCTTCATCCGGTAAGATACCCCCGATAGCAGGTTGAACAAACGCCTTTTGTGTCGCCCCGTGCTTGACGGAGCCTGCCCTGAGCGAAGCCGAAGGGGGGTCCAGGAATTATGAACTTCCTGGATTCCCGCCGGAGTTTACCCCGGTATGTCTAAAGCCGGGGCGGGAATGACGAAATGTTGTACAAGGTGCGGGTTACAGCCCCGCGTCCTTAATCCTCGTCTTCTTCCAGCCCTCGTACCTGACCTTGTCCTGGACGTACACACCTTCGTAGCCCTCGTAGGTGCGGGTCGGCTGGTCGTGGTAGTCCCTGAGCCCGGCGATGTCCGCGTCCGGGCCCTTCTTCTCCATCTCCTCGGTGGTCTTGGCGCCCCACCAGTTGCCGGTCGCGTCCACGGAGTCCATCACTTCCGAGCCGTCTCCCGGCTGGACCTGGGCCTCCCTGCCCGCGTTCGACATCCCGACGGTCTGGGCCTGGCTGCCGCGCACCGGCTTCTTGTTGACGCGGTGCTCCCAGTCGGCGGACATGTTGCCGAGGTCCACGTGCATCTCGTTTTCGTGTATGTTGTTGCCGTTTATCGTCGCATAGGACGAGAGGTCCAGGTAGATGCCCTCTTTGTTGCCACGAATGTCGTTCTGGATGATGCGCGGGTTGCAGAGCTGGATGCAGATTATGCCCTTTGTGTTGCCGGCTATCTCGTTCTTTCTGATTATCGGGCTCGACGCACGGAAGCATACGATGCCCTCCTTGTTGCCGCTTATCGTGTTTCCCTCTATAAGGGGTGACGAGAACTGCTGGCATGCAATGCCCGTCTCGTTGTCCTGGAACCTGTTCCCTCTGATAACGAGCCCGCCGCCGACCGAGCTGAGCGAAATGCCGATATTGTTCTTCTTCAGGACGTTGTCCTCGACAGGCGGTATCGGCTGCATAAGGCCGATGCCGACGCCGCAGATGGTAATGGTGTTGCCCTTGATGACCGGCTGGGAATCCTTGCCGACGTTGATCCCGGCCGGGCCGCAGCCGTCTATCGTGTTCCCGGTAATCGCCGGTGCCGAGCCCATCTCGCAGCTAATCCCGCCGTCCTTCATGTCATTGATGCGGTTACCCCTTACATCGGGAGACGACTTTCTCGCCATGACGATTCCCTGGTTGCAGTGCCTGAAATCGCAGTCCTGGATGAGCGGCGAGCAAGCGGCGATGGAGAGCACACCGGCGTACTCCATCACGCAGTGCTTCAGGACCGTGCCCTCGCCCGCCTCGCCCAGGTTTACGCCGTACCAGTCCGCGCGCCCGGGCTTCTTCTCGTCCGACGTAAGCGTCACCTGCGACCCCTTGACGCCTTCGGCCTTCAGGACGCCCTGTACCTCGAGGCCGGTGTTCTTCCGGAACCTGACCACCGTGCCCGGCTTGATTACGAGAGTCGCGCCCTTGATTACCGAGACTGTATTCTCGACGACCACGCTCCCCTTCCAGGTCGTGTCGGCGGTTATCTTTTCCGCCGTGACGCGGGTTGCCGGGCCGCCTGCATACGAACCGGAGGGTATGGCCAGAATTACGGCCAGGACAAGGCCGGACAAAAACAACGATGGATTTATTTTCCTGAACATCCTGCAACACCCGCGATACGGTTGATAAAGGTCTGCCGCCCCTCTATACTGCATATGCAAGAACCGTACCTTAATAGCCGCCTGTTATCGCGTACATGTAACCGTCCCTGGAACCCGCGTGGATTGTCCCGTCGGGCCCCGTGGAAAGGGACTGGACGGCCTCCCCGGCCTTGAAATAGCCCATTTTCTCGCCTGTAATCGCGTCGAGGAAGTGCACGCCGCCGCAGTTGTCGCCCACTACCACCAGCCCGTTCACGTACCGGGGTGACGAATATATGACAGCCCCCGCATCGTACACCCATACCGGCTTGCCGGTGTCCTTGTCAAGCGCGTACAGCTTTCCGTCGGACGACCCGGTTATTATAGCATTTCCGGTCAACAGAGGCGAGGAATATTCGATGCTTGCGGCCGCGTCGAAGCCCCAGTTTAGCCCGCCGCCGGAGGCGTTCGCAAAGTAGATATTCCCGTCCCGCGACCCGAAGAATACGCTGCCGCCCCTGACGAGCGGCTCCGTGTTAACCGGCCCGCCGGTCTCATAAGTCCAGAGCAGGCTTCCCGTGACGGCGTCGATGGCGTGGAGCTTGCCGTCGCCGGAGCCGACGTACAGCAAACCACCGGCAAGCGCGGGCCTTGACCGAACCGGCCCGCCTGTCCTGTATTCCCAGATTAGCTCTCCACTCTCTGCCTTCAGCGCGTACACAGAGCCGTTGAACCCGCCCATATACACCACGCCCCCCTCGACGAGCGGAGAGGCCTGCCTGTGGTCGTCGAATTCCGACTTTGCCATCGTGAACTTCCAGACGAGCAAGCCGGTAGCCGCGTCCAGGCAGTAGATGTTCCTGTCCCATGACCCGAAATAGACCCGCCCGTCCGCCACGGCGGGCGAGGAGTCCACGCAGTCACCGGTCTCGTAGCTCCAGAGAAGCTCGCCTGTGCCCGCCTTTACGGCGTAGAGTTTCCTGTCCCACGAGCCGAAGTAGACCACGCCGCCTGATTCGCAGGCGGACGAGTCCACGAATCCGCCTGTTTTGAACTTCCAGAGGACGCTCACGGCGAAACCGTCCACGCCTGCCTCAGCGACCTCGACGGCCATCGGGCCTATGAAAGCGGTGCCTATCTCCGGGTCGTCGGCATGGTCGTAGACGAGCCTGTCTATCTCGGCGAGGTCGGCGGTACCCCAGTAGTTGTTGTTAAGTGTAACGTCGGTCGCGTGGAACTCGCCGAGCCTGAGCGCCATCCCGGCGTTGCCGGTTATGTTGTTGTTCTCGATGACGCAGCCTTCGTCCTTCTCGTTCAGGAATATCCCCTCGTGGTTGTCCCTGATGTTGCAGAAGGTTACGGTGTTCCTGCACTGGCGGAAGTTGAGGCCCTTGCCTGTGTTCCCGGTAATGTCGCAGTGGTCGAACGTGGCGCGGCACATGCCGAGACGGCTGCCATCCTCGTTTTGCTTTATGACGCAGCGTGATACGTCGAACCGGGAGAAGTGCGCGTGTATCGTGTACGCGGAGTACGAGAAATTGCAGTACTTGAATATGCTGCCTTTGGAGTGGTCGAGGAATATGCAGCCCCAGTCGCCGGGGGCGGGCTTATGCTGTGCGGACGTGAAAGTTATACGTTTGTCGCGGGTGCCACGGGCGATGACCCTGCCCTCGACCCGGATGCCGCTGCCGGGTATCAGTACCTCGGCGGTCGAGCCCTCGTCGCCTTCGGAGTAGGCCGCATCGCTCTTACCGAACCGGACTTCCGTGCCCGGCTCTATCGTAAGCGTTACGCCTTCCGGGACGAAGACGACGCCTTCTATCACTACCGAGCGCGACCAGGTGGTGTCTTCGTGGATGGTATCGCCGTCTTTGTATTCTAGAAGAGATGCGGCGGAGGACATGGGGGCGCAGAGGGATACGAGCAGGAACAAGAGCAAGAGATACAGACGCAAGGTGGAACCCCCTCACCTGTCAGGAGCTTTAAGTTGTAGCTGCCCCATTTATGGGGCGTTCTTTAAAATCGCCCGATGAATCGGGCAGCTACAACCTGAGGCTCAAGGGAAGGGCGGGCACGGGGACCCGCCCCTACATGAAATCACCGGATACAGGCGGATTCTTCGCTTCGCTCAGAATGACACCCTATTGTCTCCCCGTGCTTGACACGGGGCCCAGGAAGTTAAAGGCGGAGATTGCCGCGTCGCGGAGCCTGCAATGAGCGCAGCCGAACGTGCTCCTCGCAAAGACAAGCAGGGCCGACACGCGGGTCGCCCCCTGCATAAAACCTATTCCACCTTCTCCACCGTAACCGTCAACCCCTCGACAGTGCCGCCGGTCTCCACCTTTATTGCGTGGTCTTCCGTGCCGTTGTACCGGCCCCAGAGCTGGCCCGGCTCGACCGGCCCGCCGATGGCGTCGCGCGCGCCGAGGTAGTATACTCCGCCGACAGGGGCCTCGACGGCGAACGCGCCGTCCGGGCCGGTCGGCTTCGAGACGTAAGCGGGCCGGTTGAGCATCTCCGGCTCCTTGTAAAGACAGGCGTACGCGCCCGAAACAGGTGCGCCGTTTATGTCGCGTATAACGCCCTTGACCAGCGTCTTGCCGTGTCCGCCGGCCGAGACGTCGGAGGTCTTCTTTACCAGCGGCAGCGTTACGTGCATGAGCGCGCCCTTCTTCATCACCACGGGGTTCGTTTCGAGGTAGCCGAAGTAGTCGCCCTCCTGAAGAGGCCCGGCGACGTTCCCGGACAACCGCTTCCGTGCGACGATGTAGTACGTGCCCTCCTCCATCTTGAGGCGGAACCTGCCGTCCACGCCGGTAGGCGGCGACATGTAATACCCCATGCCCCGGAAGCCCTCGTTCGGGTCGAGGTACACGTTTATCACGACGCCGTCCAGCGGCTCTCCGTCTAGCGTTGCGACGCCCTCGACGCCGCCCCGCCCGCCGTTGGTGTCCGTGTCCGGCGCCGACGCGGGCTTCACGGCCAGGTTCAGGACGACCTCAGCCGGACGTCCGGGCTCGACCTCCACCGGGTTCCCGCCGTAGAAGGAATAGAAGTCGCCCGGCTCCAGAATTTCGAGCAGGCCTGCCCCCTTCTTCTTCGCGGCTATGTAGTACTTGCCCCTGGGGAGTTCCATGGCGAACGTCCCGTCCGGGCCGGTCACGACTGGGCCTCCGTCCGGCAGCTTCGCGAACAGGCCGGCCGGGTCCTTGTACGCGTATACGAACGCACCCTCGACCGGCTTCGTCTGGAGGACGACCTTGCCGCCCACCTTGCCGGCAGCGGCTTGGGCGCAAATGGGAGAGGTGATTAACAGAAATAGAAGCGCAAAGCAAATGTATTGTTTCATGAAATATCCTTAACGACGCAGTGGAACCCCCTCACCCCCAACCCCCTCTCCCGCGAGGAGAGGGGGACTTGTAGGGTGGGCTACGCCCACCAGATGTAGTTCCCGCCCCGGCTTTAAGCATGCCGGGGTAAACTCCAGCGGGAATCCAAAGACTTTAATGTAGGGGCCGACCCGCGTGTCGGCCCTTGTTTATCAATACCGGCGCGCCCAGGGCGTCGCGCCCTACAAAGGCAGGGCGGGCACGGGGACCCGCCCCTACAATATTAGATACAGGCAGATTCTTCGGCTGCGCCTCAGAATGACAATCCACACACATACCAAAGATAAGGCCGCCTGCGAGATACTTCCCCGCAGGCGGCCCGTTGTAATCAGCAAAACCACCCGTCAACCGGGATTACTTCACCACTGCCTTGGCGTTCAGGACGTCGGAGGCGGCCGGGGTCCACGGCGCCATCACTGCGACGGACAGCGGGTAGCGGAGTCCCGCGTCGGCGACGGCAAGCGGGTACATCTCCACCTGCTGGGCGACCGAGGTCGGCTCGGTGATCTTTATCCTCTGCGCGGCCTTGACGTCGAGCGCATAGGCCATGAGGCCGCTGGGGAACTTGGCGACGACGTCGTAGGTCTTGTCGCCGTTAACGCCGAAGTGCTGGGTGGACATGTTCTGGGAGCAGAAGCCCGAGGCGGTCTGGACCTCGCGCATGCCCCTGAAGTATTTCCTGTCTCCCATGTGGCCGGCGTCGTATACGGCGACCTTCGTGCTGACCGCGTCCCTGTTGGAGACGGTGCCTACGCAGTCGACCTGGAGCCAGTCCTTGTCGGTCGAGACGTTCCTGTAGAGCGAGTTGGCGACCGCCCAGTTGATGGCGTAGAGGTCGAGGTGGCCGTCGTTGTCGTAGTCGGCGAACGCGACGCCCTTGGTGCGGACGGTCTCGAGCTTGACGTCAGGGTTCTGCTCGGTGATGTTCGTGAAGGTGCCGTCGCCGTTGTTCAGGTAGAGCTGGTTGGCGAACTTGCAGTCGCCCTCGTAGAGGTCCACGAAGCCGTCGTTGTTTATGTCGCCCCAGGCCGGGCCCTTGCCCCAGTGGTCGGGCTTGTCGTCCATGCCCGCCTTGTGCGTGGTCTCGACGAAGTGGCCGGTGCCGTCGCCCTTGAAGAGCTTGTTCGGGCCGACGTAGTTGGAGAGGTAGCAGTCCATGTTGCCGTCGTTGTCATAGTCGGCGAAGGCCGCGCCGAGCGCCCAGTTCTTGTCCTGGAGGCCGGACTCCTTGGAGATGTCGGCGAAGCGTATCTTGCCCGGGGTGCTGACGTTCAGGTACATGATGTTGGGCTCGCCGGCCGGGTAGCGGCCGCGGGAGACGTACACGTCGTCCCAGCCGTCGTTGTTGACGTCCACCGCGGTCGAGCTCCAGCTCCAGCCGCGCTCGGTCACGCCGGCGGTCTCGGTGACCTCGACGAACTTGATGCTGCCCGGGGTGCTCTCGTTGCGGAAGACGCGGTTCTTGGAGTTGACGCCGTAGTTCGAAAGGAAGAGGTCGAGCTTGCCGTCGTGGTCGAAGTCGCACAGGAGCGAGCCGTAGGTGAAGTCCTTGACGCCGGCGCCGCAGGACGCGGTCACGTCCTCGAACTTGCCATTGCCGAGGCCCCTGTATATCTTGTTGGAGTCTATCTCGGTCCTGCCGCCCTTTGCGACGTGGATGTCGGCTATGCCGTCGTTGTCCATGTCGCCCATGCTGGAGCCCATGGCGAAGCCGGTGTCATAGACGCCGGCGGCCTCGGTCGCGTCCGAGAAGGTGCCGTCCTTGTCGTTGTGGTACAGGACGTTCCTGCCCCCCTTGTTCGAGACCAGGATGTCGGCGTACCCGTCCTTGTCGTAGTCGTTGAATATAATGCCCTTGCCGTGCCCCTTGTCACCCACCCCCGCCTTTTCCGTCACGTCCGAGAAGATGGTGAGAGACTTGCCGGCCGAAGCCGAACTCGCGTAGCTTACCAGGCCGACCACCAGGCCCAGCATCAGGAACCTTCCGAATGCCTTCATAAACTTCCTCCTTTCAAAAGATGAATCCCCGTTACCATACCTTGTGCACCGTGATGTTCACGTTTTCCAGATTCTGTCCTGTCCTGAGTATGACACCGGAGGGGTCGATAGTCCCCTCGTCGTATCTGCCGTAGAAGTCGCCTATCTTGGGCGGGCCGCCGAAGTGGTCCCTCGCCGCTATGTAGTACGTGCCGCCCTTGGGGAGGTAGATAACGTATTTGCCGTCCGGGCCGGTCGCGGCGGAGACGTACTTGGGCCGCTCCGACATCTGCGCGTATGTGTATACGTGCACCCTGAGCCCCGCCTTGGGCTTGCCGTCGCTGTCCAGCACCATGCCAGAAATCGAGGTCTCGCTCTTCTCCGAGGCGTCGAAGTACTTGACGTCGTCGGACTTGTCCACGAGTTGGAGGGCCGGCATTGCAACCTTGCCGCCCCTGACCGAGACGCTCGCCGCCTCGCTCTTCTGGTCGCCCTCGGAAAGCGGGCTGCCCGGAAGGCCGTTCATGTGCTTCCTGGCGACGACGGTGTACTCGCCGTCCGGGAGCTCGACCTCGAAGACGCCGTCCGTGCCGGTCGCCTGGGACATAAGATACGGAGGCCCGTGCGAGTCGGCGCCTTTTTCGTAGAAGAAGAGGTACACCCCTTCGGCCGGGGCGGTGACGACGCCGCGCACGACGGACATCGGCTTTTCCGCGACCGCCGTGGTTGTGCAGCCCGTCAGGAACGTCGAACCTATCAGCAGGGCAACGAGGGCCGTGAACGCATTGACGAACAACCCGACGCCCTTTAAATAACCAGTCTCCCTGTTTATCACACCACCAACACCGCCGGACTCACGAATAGACATTGCCCCTCTCATTCTGATACCAGAAAATGCGCGATGTGTCAATAGACAGACCGGCATATGTGGAAAAGATGCAAGAATCACGCCAGAAGGCGCATCGCGGCCCCGCATTTCATATTATCGTTATTTCTCAAGCGGATACAGCCCATCAATGCACAGCCCGCATATACCATCCCGCCCCCGACCTGCCCGGGTGCGGGGATTCCCGCATGGGACTGCGCGGAAACGCACAGTTGGTTCTTGCCTTTTGTTGTCGTCCCGACCGAAGAGGAGGTACCTGCTTTTAACAGCAGATTCCTCGGCTTCGCTCGGAATGACACTATCAAATTCCTGGATTCCCGCTGGAGTTTACCCCGGCATGCTTAAAGCCGGGGCGGGAATGACGAACCCCCTCACCCCAACCCCTCTCCCGCGAGGAGAGTGGATTTAATACAGGCTGATTATTCGCTTCGTTCAGTTGTAGGGCCGGCATTGCCCGTCATGTCTTTATGCAGGGGCCGACCCTTGTGTCGGCCCTTGCCTTTTCTTTATGTTGTCGCCCCGTGCTTGACACGGGGTCCAGGAATTTTGTAAAAGGGCCGACACGCGCTTCGCTTGGTACGGCCCCCACAGTTTGGTACGGCGCAAAACGCGCCGACGAACACTATTGGATACAGGCGGATTCTTCACTTCGTTCAGAATGACACTCTGAAAAAACCCCCACCTGACAAATATCCGCCATCAGCGGCGGAAGACCGCCTAAAACGCGTAGTGGTGCGGGCAGTCCTTCTCGCGTATGTCGTAGTACTTGCGCGTCATGCCCGGCGTCAGCCAGGGGTCTATGCCCGCCAGCGCGGCATTGAAGTGTTTCATCGTGAGCGTCGTGTCCCCGGACTTCACGGCGGTGAGCGCGGCCCTCTTGCAGAGCGACTCTATGTCCCAGCCGACGTAGCCCTCGGTCATCGTCGCGAGCTTCTCAATCGTGACCTCGGAGTCAACCTTCTCGTACATCTTCATCTTGTCGAAGTAGACCTTCAGGATGCCTTCCCTGTCGGCGACGGTCGGCGGGTGCATGAAGACCTTGCGGTTGAAACGCCTGTGCTCCTTGATTATCGCCTGGTCTACGGTGTCCACGCGGTAGCATGAACCGACGAGCGCGACGTCCTTTACGCCGTGGAGCGCGTCTATCTCCTGTATGAAGACCTCGGAGAGTTCCTTGTCCGCGAAGGTCGGCGGGATGCCCCGGAAGTTGCCGGTCTCCCACTCGTAGTCCGCGCCCGCCCTCGGGCAGAGCCATTCGGTATCGGATATGAACAGGACGCACGGGGCCTCGTGGAGCGCCTCGTGGAACGCGGTCCGGAGCGCCTCAGGCTTGCCGAGCATCTCCTGTCCGGAGATGTATACGTAGCCGACCCCGGCCTCGGTCGCGGCCGCCTCGGCGAGCATCGTGATGCCGACGCCGAGCGGGCCCCAGATCATGACGCCGGTCGGGACCTCGACGTTCATCCCGGCGAGTTCCTTGCCCTTGGTGAGCGGGAGGCAGACCATCTCCTTGAGTATGTCCTTGATGTCCTGGAATCCGCCTATGTTGTCCCAGGTCATCTGGGGCTCTCTGACTTCGTAGTAGATGTGCGATAGTATTTTATGCATTTAGTGGTCCTGTCCTGTTGCTTGGGATGCGCGGCGTTCCGCCACGGGTAATATCATAAGCAAGAATTGTACCAGAGTGAGGGGGGATATGGAAGAAGAAATATTCAGGAGGAATATTCAGCGGCGGGTTCCGGGCCTCCACGAAATCCGCACAAAGAGTGTTTTCTTATACTCAAAATTAGATGTTGACTTGATATGTGCATTATGTATAATCCGTTACGGTCATGCTTTTCCGGCCTGCCTCAATTCTTTCTAAACCCCATACTTTAGACGATGACATTTCTTGCAAAGGAGGTGCGCCTGCGCTTAACCCGCCGTTTCATGCTTTTCCGGAGTCAAAAGTATCATAACTCATACTACTCTCATCGAGGAGAACGTACATGAAGAACATACGAGTACTCATGCTGTTCGGGGTTTTGGCGATGGCTGTGGGGTTGACGGGGTGCGGTAAGTTTAGCCGTCATCTTGCCCACTTCAGCCCGGAACACCCGTACAACCAGACGCAAATGTTAAGTTCACAGCCCTCCAAGCAAGTTACAAGCACCGAGACCACGACCACTATTACCAAATCAACCGCATGGTGCGGTAAAAATGAAACAACGACCAAAGAAAAGAAATCAATAACAACCGGACCCGCGCCAGCAGGAGAGCCCGGCAATATATTACCCAGTACGTCCGGTGCCCAACCAAACGATGCATCCATAACTTCCGTCTCAATATTAACGCAAAAGCAGAGTTCATTAACTGAAGACATGGAAGCCCTGGAGGATAAGTATTATACGTCAGGCACAACGGATGACGATAAACGCCTTATACGGGAGAAAATCGTATTCAAACTCATGGACCTGATGGACATGTACCAGCAGAAATTCGAGACCGAACTCTACGGCAGCGTCGCTGTAGGCAACTCGGCTGGCGACATTACCTCGCTGGGTTTGTCTACAGCGGCTTCCGTTACCTCTCCGGCGAGGGTGGCAAGCTTATTGTCTGCCCTCAGCGCTGGGATTCTCGGCTCCACAGCCGCAGTGAATAAAAACTTCCTTCAAGCGCAGGCGGTCGACCTTGTAATTGATCGCATGGAAGCGGTAAGAAAAGAAACACGCGCAAGGATCATCGAGAATTTGAAGAAGACAACGGCCGAGTACCCTCTTGGCCAGGCGTTGCTCGATGTCCAGGAGTATGCCCGAGGTGGGACTATCTTTGCGGCATTAAGGGCGATAAACCAGGACAACGCAAAGGCGCAGGACAGGGCGGAATTACGGCTCCAAAACGCTGAAGAATCGCAGGTTGAAACAGCCGCAGGGGAGACGGTAGCGATAAAGTACGCTACTATTGCCAAGACCATGTCAGACGAAGCCATTACGGAACGCACAAACGCGAGTATTGCTTTTACAAATGCCTCAACGGCAAGATTCCAAAATAATAGCAGCCTATTGGCTGACACCAAAATAGCAGCCCAATCAGCAGCCACAAAAGCAAGCAAAGCTGCGTCCGAATCAAGACAAGCATGGGATACTGCCGATAAGTCAGCCAAGGCAGCGAAGGCCCATGCAGATATTGCTAATGTTCTTGCGACACAGGCAATTGCAGACGCCGAGAACGCAATTGCAACAGCGGGTACCGACCAAGTGAAAATACTGACCGCAAATGAGAAGAAAAAGAAGTCAGATTCTGCAAGGAGCGCTGCAGATAAGGCAAGCATGCAAGCGGCTGCGGCATTAGCGGCTGCAAATATGGCATCTTCTGTAAAGGACTCAGCGGAAGAAGCTCAAAAAGAAGCTGCAGAATTTTCAAGAAGAGCACAAGAACTACAGATTGAGTAGTCCTGCGTGGCTGCAAAGGCCGCCCCACCCGGGGCGGCCTTCCGTATTTCAGAAATGCAGTCAAGCTCGCCCCCTCACCCCTTCCCCATCTCCGCCCCAACCTTGAAGGCATTCCAGGCGTTCCTCGCCAGCACCCCTAGCGACTCGACCTGCTATTCATCGGTCAGCCTCAAAATATGTCTCGACTTCTTCCATCGCCTGCTTGAGCGTCGGCGGGTGCGAGGCGATCATCATCGCTCCTACGTGCTTTGTGATGCGGATAGGTCGGGTGGCTCCTGGCCGTCACCCTTAAACAGACGCCCTAACTTCCAGGTGGATCCCTTCGCGGGCCTGCAGTAGATGGATAACCTGAAAAAGGTTATCCGCGCGAGGGTTCCCCTTCGGGCCAAACATCCGCATAAGGCTTTTGGCCGATATGTGCGTATCTTCCGCCAGCTGCCCGAAGCCGACCGCCGCGTTAATATAGTCGCGCAGGATTGCCTTGCCTGTCTCGACGTCACCGGCAAGCATGGCGTCGACGCCTTCCTTGAGCATGGCGCGACGAAAGTCCGCATCGGACCGGGCGCGTTCCAGCAGTGTTGTCCTGAAGCCTCTTGTCAATGCCATAATGTTGCCTTCTAACCTTTCCGGCGTTTGTAGTCCTGCCAGCAGGCCAACGCCTTCGAGATGTCGGCGCTCTGCCGTTTCTTTGAACCGCCGCCGAGCAAAATTACAAGCTCTTCGCCGTCCTTGCCAAAATAGACACGATAACCTGGCCCGAAGTCGATCTTGTATTCATAAACGCCGCTTCCGACCCCCTCGACCCTCGAAAAGTTTCCTTGCTCAAGACGGTAAAGAGCCGTGCCGACTTTGGCGGCTGCGACAAAGTCCAACCCTTCAAACCAATGCGCAAAAGGCGAAACACCCTCTTCGCTCAGATATTCACGAACGACTATGGACATATTCAATGGTAACACATACGTTACCATTGTCAATAGAAATACTTCATTCCTGGGCTCGACAATCGACTTGCCTTTGGTAGCCGGTTTTCAACAGGTTTCAATAACCACACTTCACCCCTTCCCCAGCTCCGCCCCAACATTGAAGGCCTTCCAGGCGTTCCTCGCCAGCACCCCGGCCGACTCCCTGAGCAACTCTATATGTTCGTTCATCCAGTCACCTCAGAAATATGTCTCGACTTCTTCCAGCACCTGCTTGAGAGTCGGCGGGTGCGAACCAACCATCTTTTCGCCGACATGCTTGTGGTGGGGATACGTAGGAAGGCTGCGCGCCTTGGGGTCCAGCGCGTTGACATTTCGCCTCAGTCGCATACAACCATCGAGTCGAGCCTCTTCCTCCGCTCCTTGAGCCGCCCGAGAATCCCGATCTCGCCCTCAAGCTCGACAAGCTGAAGCTCGTTCTCCTCGGTACGCTCGACCTTGTCGAGGCCGGTCACCTTGACGCCGAGAGACTTCGCCATCAGCCTGACCTTCTTCTCGGTCGCGGCCAAGCTGGATGCGTCAGCCTTCCTCTCACGCTCAAGGGCATGGCGAATCAGCTCCCTGGAGTCCGGCGCGTCCGATACCATTATGGTTACGCTCTGCATTGTCCCCCCCTCGTAACATCTATGCTCTATACAACAATCTACCACCAAACCCACCGGTTTTCAACAGGTTTCGAACAGACCGCCCCGGCCGGGACGGCATATCTATTATCTCCCGCCCATCCCCCTCGCCCGCTCCAGGTTCTCCCGGAACCCCTGGTTCTCAGGCGCGAGCCTGACAGCCTCCTCGAACTCCCTGACAGCATCGCCCGCCATCCCCTTTTCCGCATACGCGATACCGAGGCCGTTTCTGAACTCCGGTTTGTCCGGCTTCAAACCGGCAGCGATCCGCATATGTGTGAGCGCGTCGTCCGCGCGGCCCTCATGCACGTACGTCAGCCCGAGGTTGAAGTGGGCCAGCGCGTTGTCCGGCTCCAGCCGTAGGGCCTCTGTGTACTGCGCTGTAGCGAGGCCGGGCTGTCCCTTGATGTTGTATGCGTCTCCCAGGTTGTTGAGGATGGCCGCTGGCCTGAGCGACGTCCCGTACTCAAGCGCCAGGATGTACTCCTCGATGGCCTGGTCTACCTGCCCCTTCTTCCTGAGTTCCAGCCCCAGGTGGCTCCTCGCCTCGGAGTCCGCGGGGTCGAGCCTGAGCGCCTCCTTGAGCTGAACGATGGACTCGTCGTCCCGGCCGAGCCTGCCGAGCGTGCTGCCGAGATATGAGCGCGGCTTCGCGCCGTCCGGGGAGCGTTCCACCATGTCGGTAGCGAGTGTAAGGTCGTCCTTCCAGACCGCGTTCCGGTTTATTGTACCTGCTGCGTAAAGACAGAGGACGGCGGCGAGGCAGGCGTACAGCGCATAAGTCATGCGGTCCTTATTAATGACAAGCGCGGGCTCCCCTTCTCCCCCGGCCCCCTGACAGCCCCCTTCCACTATCCATCCCTCCTTGTGGGGGAGGGTGGCCCGGATGGCCGGGTGAGGTGGAGTGATGTTCACGCGAGGGGAGAGGATGGAAAAGCTGCCCCAAAGCCGGCCCGCGAGGAGCGTAAACCCGAACGACGGCAGGTAGAGGTACCTCTCCGCGAACGTGTTCTCGCCGAGCGCGGGTATATAGAGCGCCGGCAGGAGCGGCAGGACGATTATGGCAAGTGCGAGGAATACGGCGCCGTCCCGCTTGAACGCCCTTGCCGCGAGCAGCATGACCCCTATGAACACCGCGACAGAGACAACCCCGGTCACCCCCGCGAGAGTCTTTATCGGATGGAATACGTGGAACGCGTTCAGGTTTACCGGCAGGAGCAGCTTGAGAAGGTACTTGGCAAAGAGCGGGAACACGTTTATGACGTAGACGTACGCCCCGAGGCCGGCGTGGCGCACCTGGGGCGCGAAGCCGCTCAGTACGCCATACCTGATTCCGAGATACAGCAGGGAGACGGCGATGTACGGCGCGTACCTCCCGATATATGTGGCCTGCCTCTCGCCGGCCCTCCGGAAGCCGTGCTCGTAGCACAGGATGACCAGCGGCAGTGTGAGCGCGGGCTCCTTTGCGAGCGTAGCGACGAAGTAAGCGGCAAGCGATATATAGTAGCCTGGCCGGAAACCATGCACGTACTTTATGTACATATACAAGGCCGTGAGAAAGCAAAGCGTGTAGACAAGCTCCGGCACGCTCGCCACCCACGCGACGGATTCGGAATGAATGGGGGTGACCGCGAACAGCAGGGCCGCGACGAGCGCCGGGGTTGCGTGCGGGACTGGAGACGGCTGGACAGGCCTGGGCAACAGCTCCCTTGCCAGCATGTACGCCACCACCGTGACCAGGAAATGGAGAAGGACGTTGACGAGGTGGAAGCCCCACGGGGCGAGGCCAAAGACGTGGTAGTTGAACATGTATACCACGTGCATCATCGGCCGGTAGTAGTTGCCGGCCTTGTGGCTGTAGAAACCCCAGGCGGTGTCCGTGAATATCTCCGGAAGGTTTCGGACGTCCTTGATCCAGTCGTTGCCGAGCACCTGGAGTATGTCGTCGTCCACTAAGCCGCAGAAGAGCGTGTTCATGTACACGCCGATGCATGCGACCGCGATTACGGCCAGCGGGAGACGTATTCCACGGGGGAGGATGCTGTCGAGGAACGATTTCAACATGGACAATTATACCGTGATAACAGCCGCATCTCGATACTGAAGAAAGGGCCGGCACGCGCTTCGCCTGGCACTACCCCTACAGGCGGGACATCGTCTCTTACCCCTTCTTCAGTTCCGCCCCAACCTTGAAGGCCTTGCCGACTACCTCGCCCATACGGCGGTAGCTCCTGTCCGGGACGGTGAATATCAGCGGGTCCACCTTCGCCGGGTCCACCTTGCCGTCCGCGTCGAGCACGTCCTCGCTCGCGTGCACCTCGCGTATCTGGCCGACGATGAGGTCGTGGCTGCCCAGCTCCAGCGTGATGACCACGGTGCATTCGAGGTTGACCGGGCACTGGGCGATCATCGGCGCGCCATTTGTCGCGCCGTAGAAGACCTCGAAGCCCGCGATAGCGGTCTTGTCCGGCTCCTTGCTCCCGGAGAAGATGCCGGTATAGTCGGTCTCCTTCATCTGGGCGACCGAGGGTATGTTCACGGAGAACGTCCGGTTCTTCTTGACGCCCTTCAGGGTGTGCCTCTGCGGCTGGAAGGCGACGGTCAGCATCGGCGGCTCGGTGCACGCTATCCCGCTCCAGGATGCGGCCATGAAGTTGGGCTTGCCGTCCACGTCCGCGCCTATGAGGAGCGCTGGCATGGGGTAAAGCATCGTCTGCGGGCCGAGGGTCTTCTTGGTCATGATATCCTCCGGTAAAATTGAAGGGCCGACACACAGGTCAGCCCCTTTATTAAGTTATCCAGCTTTCTCAAGCTTCTTCTTCCGAATCCTCACCATCACCCCCTCCTGCCTCGCGATCGCAAGGAGCGGGGACACGTTGTCGGTCTTGAACCGCTCCTCGCCGACAGGCACGGGCTCGATGCGGTTGTCCACTTTACGGGTCAGCGACCAGAGCTGGCCAACACGCGCCCTGTGGTCCTTGTCAAAGAGTGGGGACAGTACCATAACGTCTATGTCGCTGTCAGGAGTCTCATCGCCACGCACATAGCTGCCGTACAGGATTCCGCTGGTGACAGGGAACCCGTTATCCCGGAGGATGTGAAGGTATTTCCTGACCTTCTCTATAATCGCGCGTTTAGCCATAGCCACCAAGACACTATCAAAATCCCCTCTCCTCGCGGGAGAGGGGTTGGGGTGAGGGGGTTCCTCCAGTGCCTTAACCCGGAAGGGCCGACACACAGGTCGGCCCCATTTATAAGATATAGGCAGATTCTTAGCTTCGCTCAGAATGACATTCAGGCCGGCCCCTTACCCCGCGAGCTTCTTGACCAGCTTCGCTACGCGCTCGCCCAATAGCCTGCACTGCTTCGTCGCGCGTTCGTCCGGCGCGCCGATGGAGACCGGGCCGTAGTGGTCGCCCTTGGGTATGCCCTGGACGACCATGCCGTGCACGAGCATCGCCTGGATGATGGACATGATGACCGTCTCGTTGCCGCCGCCGATGTTGGCCGCGGACGAGTACGCGCCGCCGACCTTGCCTTCGAGCCGGCCGTGGAGCTTCACGCTGTCGTCAATGAGTCTGATGATTTCGGCGGCCGGGAGGCCGTAGTAGGTTGGTGAGCCGATGACGATGCCGTCGGCCGCCTGGAGGTCGTCGAGCGTGGCGTCGGCGACGGGCTTGACCACGGCCTCGATGCCCTCGCCCTTGACGCCCTCCTCGACGAGGCGCGCCATCTTCTCGGTGTTGCCCGTCCTCGTGTAGTAGAGTATAAGCACCCTCGGCATGGCGTCCTCCTGTCAGGCGGCTGGGGGTTTACTTCCTGAGCTTCTCTTCCTCTTCCTGCGCGGTCTTGCAGTCAATGCAGAGCGTCGTGACCGGCCTCGCCTCGAGGCGCTTGATGCCGATCTTCTCGCCGCACGTCTCGCAGATGCCGAAGGTCCCGTCCTCGATGCGCTTCAGGGCCTCGTCGATCTTCTTGAGGAGCTTCTGCTCGCGGCCGCGGAGCCTTAACAGTAAATTCCTGTCGGACTCGGCGGAGGCCTGGTCTCCCAGGTCGGCGTAGTTTTCCTTCTCCGGCTTCAGCCCGCCGCTGATGGTCTCGCCCGCCTCCAACAGGAGCTGGGCCCTCTGCTCTTCGAGCTTCTTCTTTATATCGGTCAACTTGCGGTCCATCTGGTGGCCACCCCTTCTCAGCCCTTTTGCCGGGCCGGATGAATTTTAATGCCGGAGTTTAACAAATAGAGCCGTTTTAGTCAACCACTTTTTGCCCGCGCGCCCAAACCGCCCATACAAGAAAAAGCCTCCCCGCATATTGCAGGGAGGCTTCGCGTCCGTGTACTCTGGCCGTCAGTGTCGTCTCGGCTTATGCGGCCTTCAGCTTCTTGTGCTCCTCGACCGTCTCTATCTCTATCTTCCTGCCCTTGACCGCCTTGCCGGCGGGCATGGTCAGTTCGAGGATGCCGTTGTGGTAACCGGCCTTTATCTTGTCGGTGTCCACGCCCTCGGGCAGCGTGAAGCTCCTCTCGAACGTCCCGTAGCCGATCTCCCTGACGACGTAGTCCTCCTCCTTAGTCTCCTTGTCCATCTTCCGCTCGCCCTTGATGGTGAGCAGGTTGCCGTGGACCTCGATCTCCACGTCCTTGGGGTCGATGCCCGGCAACTCGATGTGCATGCTCAGCTTGTCGCCCTTCCTCACTATCTCGGTATGCGGGAGTCCGTAACCCTCCCCGCCCAGGCGGAACGCGGGCATCCAGCCCTCGGACTTCCCGACGAGCCTCTGGAACATCGAGTCGAGGTCCCTGTGGAGCGAGTCGAGTTCCCTGAACGGAGCCCATTTGACCGGCAACATACCAACCACCTCCTTCGTGATTCCGGCCGGGAAATGCGGTATCAGCCACACCCGGCCATGTTGCGCATCTAATGTAAAGTATACACCAAGTAACTGGTTTGTCAAGGCGGACTCGCGGGCTAACTATCTGTTTATGCAGGTGTTATACGATGATACCGGCAAGTGCGAAGGCGGTTATTCGAATGGTTTCCTGGGGTATGGCCGGATTTGAAAATGCGAAAATATTTGACTTCAACTGGTATTTAATATACAAGTTAAACAGCGGGCAAGAATGGCCTTCGACAATTACCGTTGCACGTCTCGACCTTTGGGTATAATATATTAACGAGGGTTATAGTGCGCTATTACTTTGATTGGGACCCCGATAAGGCGGAAACTAACCTGCGAAAACATAAGTTAAGCTTTGAGCAGGCGTCCACAGTTTTCCTCGACCCTCTGGCTTTGACAATATTCGATGAAGAACACAGCGAGGATCAAGACCGCTGGGTAACGATGGGGAGTGACAACAACGACGCGTTATTGGTGGTCGTTCACACATACCAGCACATAGAAGAACACGCAATAAAGGTCCGTGTAATTTCCGCACGCAAGGCGACTCGGACGGAAGCCAGGCAGTACAAGGAGGCAGGCAAATGAAAAAAGAGTACGATTTCTCCAAAGGTGAACGCGGCAAGTTTCATCACCCCGATGCCGAGCTTATGTTGCCTGTCTACCTCGAACAGGATACGGTCGAGGCGCTCAGAAAGCTCTCGAAGAAAAAGGGAGTCGAGATTGGGGCCATCGTCAACGAATGGATACGGAAGGACATATCCATTGTTGAGGCGATAATGTCGAAGTAGGGTCTGGCACGGAGTTGCGGTTTGCCTTCGCGCTGCGTGAGAACGGAGAATAACATGGATGCACGGAAGTACGTGTACTGGCAGGAAGACGGCATGTGGGTCGGGTATCTTGAGGAGTATCCCGACTACATGACTCAGGGCGAGACACTGGAGGATCTCAAGGAGAATCTGATAGACGTCTACAAGGACTTGACCAGCGGCGACATCCCGCATGTCCGCCGGGTCGCCGAGCTTGAGATCAAGTGAAGAGACGTGCGCTGATAAGGAAGCTCGAGGATATGGGATGCGTCCTCATAAGGCACGGCGGACGGCACGACTGGTATCAGAACCCGGAGAACAATATTTCTCAACCTGTCCCGAGGCATAACGAGATTACGGACAGCCTTGCCAGGCATATCATCAAGATGCTGGGTGAGGTGAAGTAGTGTTATCCGGCGTCGTCAATTCATACAGGCTTGGGGTACCATAATGAGTGAGCTACCTCAAAATCCCCGCCCAGCCTCTAAATTCCTCATACATCAACCTTCTAACAACACCCCAACCCAAAGTCTACAACTCCACCTTCTCCACCTCCGGCACCTCGTACCCGAGGAACCGCTCGCCTATCCTTTTGAACCGCTCAGGCGCGTCGGACACGGCGTAGCGCGTGTTACCGGGCGCGCCGGACTTGTTCAGCATGTCGAGCTTGTCAAGCACCCGCTCGACCTCGCGCGCGGTCTCGAATGCGGAGTCTATCAGCTCCACTTCCGGGCCCATGACACCGGCTATGGTCTCCTTCAGGAGCGGGTAGTGCGTGCAGCCCAGCACCAGAGTGTCTATGTCTTCGAGCATGAGCGGTGCGAGGTACTCCTCCGCGGCGAGGCGGGTTATTGGGCCGGACAACCGCCCCTCCTCCACCAGCGGCACGAACAGCGGGCATGCGTGCGCGAATACCATCGTGCCGGAGCGGATGTTCCGTATCAGGCGCGCGTACGCGCCGGAGTTCACCGTGCCCTCGGTGCCGATGACGCCGACACGCTCGGACTTCGTCGCGCGCGCGGCGGCGTACGCGCCGGGCATCAGTACGCCGATTACCGGCAGCGGGTAGTTGTCCCGGAGCGTCGGGAGAGCGACGGACGACGCGGTGTTGCACGCGACCACGAGCATCTTCACGCCCTGTCCGACGAGGTACTCGGATATCTCGCGGGAGAACCGTGTGACCGTCTCGCCGGACTTTATGCCGTACGGGACGCGGGCGGTGTCACCAAAGTATATGATGTTCTCGTGCGGCAGGCGCGCCTTTATCTCCTTGAGTACGGTCAGGCCTCCGATGCCGGAGTCGAAAACGCCTATGGGGCTGTCAGGTGACATACGCTTGTTCTTTCCATGCTTTTGTGTAGGGGCGGGCCTCCGTGCCCGCCCTGCCTGTCGTTGTTACACCCTCTCGCCGACCAGCCTCAGGAACTCGTCCCGTGTGAAGAACCGCTTCGTCTCCTCGACCCTGTGCACCAGCTCGACCATAAGCGAGTTGAGCGGGGTCGGGTGGCCGAGTATCCCGGCAATCTTGACCACCTCGCCGTTCAAGTAGTCTATCTCGGTCAGCTCGCCCTGCTCGATGCTTCCGAGCACCGGCCCCTCGCACGGGACCCTGCTCATGTTCATCGTCATATCGGAAAAGAGCGCCGCGCCCTCCGCGAGCGGTACGGACAGTAGCGCCTTGAGCGCGCCCTCCGCGAAGTCCGGGAGCGGTTCGATGTGGACCTCCGCGTCCTCTATTACCTGTATACCCTCGGCGAGGAGCCGGACCGCGACCTCGGCGACTTCCCTGTCCATGAACGCCTTCTGCACCTTCTCGCCGATGATGGCGGGTATGCAGTACGGGAGGTTCAGAAGGAGCCGTGTGCAGTTGAAGTGGGCAATTTTTTTGCCCTTGTGGGTCAAGAACACCTTCGACATGAGGCCGAGGACGAGGTCTACCGTCTCCTCCGAGGCGGCGTACGCGCGGCCCACGACCATGTGCCCCTTGAAGTTCAGCGTCACGTCGCCCGGCGTGTAGCAGGTCGCGCCCATCGTCAGGACGCAGGTGACTATGTTGTCCCTCGGCAGGTACTTCGAGACTATCTGCTCTATCTTCGTGCCGTACTGGACGGTGGCTATGGCGGCCCCGTCCGCGTATGGCGCGGCGGCCTCTGCGGCCGCGGCGGTCTCCTGCGTGCGGGTGGCGAAGACTATCACGTCAGGCGTGTGGTCGAGCGAGGCACGCGCCTTGACGCGCGACGTGGACATGTGGCCGTCCCAGACCTGGCGCACCGTGATGCCGCCCTCGTTGATGCGCGCGAGCTTTTCCGGCGGGCCGATTATGGTCACGTCCTCGCCCGCCTCATACAGGAGCGAGGCGATAGTGCAGCCCACAGGGCTTATGCCGATTACAGCGACGTCCATTATCCCCCCAGCCCGGAGCAACACTTCCCCCCCCACCGGTGCGCCGATGGTTGTCATTCCCGCCCCGGCTTTAAGCATGCCGGGGTAAACTCCAGCGGGAATCCATTGTAATGCATAAAGTTAAAATGGACCCCCGTTTTCACGGGGGTGACATACAAGGGCCGACACGCGCTTCGCTTGGTACGACCCCTACTTAAAAGCAGATTCCTCGACTCCGCTCGGAATGACAGATGGTGGGCAGTGCCCACCCTACTTTAAAAACTCCCTGACCATCTTATCCGTCAACGCGAGCGGCAGGCCGACGACGTTGAAGAAGCAGCCTGTTATGCCCTCGACGAATATCGCTGCGCGTCCCTGTATGCCGTACGCGCCGGCCTTGTCCATCGGCTCCCCTGTCGCGACGTACTCCAGGACCTCATCCGGGGACAGCGCGCGCATCCTGACCGCCGTGGACGCATATGATACGGCCGACCTGCCGGTGGCCGCGTCGTATATGGCGACCCCGGTAATAACCTCGTGCTCACGGCCGGATATAAGCCCGAGCATCCGCACCGCGTCCGCCTCGCCGGCGGGCTTGCCGAGAATCTCGCCGTCCACAACCACGACGGTATCCGCGCCGAGCACCAGCCCGGACGCATGGCGTTTCGCGGTCGTTTCTGCCTTGAACAGCGCGAGCCGCCTGACGTGGTCCTCCGGCGTCTCGCCGGGCAGGGCGGTCTCGTCTACGTGCGCCGGGTCGGCGACGTACTTTATGCCGGCCTGTTCTAACAGTTCGCGGCGGCGCGGTGAGTTGGATGCGAGGATGAGGGCGTAGTCCGGCATTACCTACTTATAAACCATAAGAGGCGGCAAGTCAAACGGAAAGCTGGACTGATTAATGGTGGAGGGCGCGAGCCTGGGTGCGTATCTTGTCTTCGAGGTCCTTCAGGGAGCCGCCCTTGATGAAGTAGTCGTCTGCGATACCCCTGACGACCATCTCCTTCATCACGTCCTCGTCCGTGGACGAGAACAGGACGATACGGCTGTGGTGCCCGGTCTCCTTCTCGCGGCAGACGTTGATCAGCTTCTCGCCGGACAGGCCGGGCAGGCCGAGGTCCATCAGGATGACCTCCGGCTTGAACTCCTTGACCTTGTTCGAAACGCCGAACGGGCTGTTGGCAACGGTGACCATGTAGCCCTTGGTGGAGAGGTAGGACGAGACCATGTTTGTGACGATCGAGCTGTCGTCCACGAGCATAACCTTGATCATTTAACACACCTGCTTCATTGCGTTGGGGGGTAGTACTTGATAACCCGAGTTATAGATGATATTATGCCTCTGACGGCATGTCAAGCAAAATAAAATAGGACTACCATGGTATTCTTTAATATAACAGCGGACTGCGGGTCTGTCAAGGAAGCATACAAAATAATCATGCGGCGGGTTCAGTCTCCGGAAGACGCCTCATGCAGGCCTTCCGCATCGTCCGTGGCGCCTTCACCCGAGCCGGTCTCGATATAGAGCCTGACCTGCTCGAGTATCTCGTCGTGCCCGTCCGTCTTCCTGATATAACCGACCGCGCCCGCCCTCCGGACTGCATCGCCTAACACGTCGTCGTCCGCGGCGGAGAACAGGACGACCCTGTGTTCGACGTCCGGCAGCTTTCTGTTAAGCAACTGTGAGAGCGAGTCGCCCTTCAGGGCCGGCATGTCGAGGTCCATCAGGACGAGGTCCGGCATGAACTCCCTTATCTCCTTGAATATGCCGAACGGGCTGTTCAGGAATTCCACCGTGTATCCGGCCCCGGCCAGAAGCTGGCCGATAACCTTCGACGAAAGCGCGTTGTCGTCCACGAGAAGTATCCGCTTTTCCATGACGCCCCCTTGCGAAACTGTGGATTGAACGACCGGTAAGGCAATTGACTTGTCAGTACTATTATAGCAGACTTCGGGGATTATGCGGGAGGATCCGGGGGCGGGGGCGCGAGGAAGCCCGCCAGGAGGCCGGTCACGGGCTCTGGGCTGTCAACGTATGGCAGGTGGCCCGCGCCGTTCAGCACGGCGAGGCGGGAGCCGGGTATACGGCGCGCGAACTCGTCCGCATAAGACACCGGTATCACCCTGTCCACCGAGCCCCAGACTATCAGGGTCCGGGCGGTTATACCGGAAAGTCTGCCGCCCAGGTCCGGGGTGAAGCCTCCTGCCTCGTCGAGGCCAAGCAGTGTATCTATCCCGTTAAGAAGCTCGTCGTTCGGCCTGACTCCGGATGCGGCCGGCGCTTCCGCCGGGCCCGAGTATGCGCGTCGAAGCTCCTCTATCACGCCTGACACGGGCATGGGCGGGTCGTCCGGCAAATAAAGTCCCGCGGGAGAGATGAGGACGAGCCTGTCCAGCCTTTCAGGGAACTCCCGCGCGAACCAGCAGGCGGCCCAGCCGCCCATGGAGCTGCCGACAAGCGATGCGCGTTTCAGGCCGAGCGCGTCCATGAACCGGGCAAGAAACCCTGCATAGTCGCGGACGCCCTTGATGTCAGGGGAGCGCCCCGAGCCGCCGAAGCCGGGCAGGTCCGGGGCCAGGACGCGGAAGCTCTTCGACAGGGCGCCAAGCTGCCTGTGCCAGAGCCTCGCGGTCGCGCCCGCGCCATGCACAAAAACGACCGGCGGCCCTTCCCCGGCGTCGTGGTACCGGATGGAGAGGCCGCCGATTGTTATCTCGGTTCTTTGCAAGTTGATGAGCTACCGCCGGCACGGGAGGGTCGGCCTTTATGTAGGGGCCGACCCGTGTGTCGGCCCTGCATTTGAAGTTGTAGTTGCCCGATTCATCGGGCGGTTTTATGGTGCGGACGCGGAATCCGCGCCCCTACAACTCCATCATATATATGCAGATTCTTCACTTCGTTCAGAATGACAAGCAAAGAGCAGGCTAACATCAAAGCTGCTGCGTTACCCGTTCAGCAGCCTTGCCGCGTCCTTGGCGTAATAGGTCAGGATGATGTCCGCGCCCGCGCGCTTTATGCAGGTGAGCGACTCCATCATCGCCCTCTGCCCGTCCATCCAGCCGAGCTTCTCCGCAGCCTTTATCATCGAGAACTCGCCGGAGACGTGGTAGGCGGCTATCGGCATGTCGGTGGACTCGCGCAACCGGTAGATTATATCAAGGTACGGGAGCGCGGGCTTCACCATGATGATGTCCGCGCCCTCGTCTATGTCCATCTCGGCCTCGCGTATGGCCTCCCTCGCGTTGGCCGGGTCCATCTGGTGGCTCCTCCTGTCGCCGAACGACGGCGTGGACTCGGCCGCCTCCCTGAACGGGCCGTAGAACGCGGACGCATACTTTACCGCGTAGGACATTATGGGGATGTCCCCGAAACCCTTTTCGTCCAGCGACTCCCTGATGGCCCCTACCCGCCCGTCCATCATGTCGGACGGGGCGACCATGTCCGCGCCCGCCTTCGCGTGCGAGAGCGCCTCTTTGCAGAGCAGGTCCACCGTGGCGTCGTTGACGATCTCGTCGCCCTTGACTATGCCGCAGTGTCCGTGGTCGGTGTACTCGCACAGGCATACGTCGGTGATGACCATAAGCCCGGGCACCTTGTCCTTTATGGCCTTAATCGCCTGCTGGATGATGCCCTTGTCGCTGTACGCCTCCGAGCCGACCGCGTCCTTTTTTTCCGGTATCCCGAAGAGGATTACCGCCGGGACGCCGAGCGACTTGACCTCCTGGCAGTCCTTGACGATGTTGTCTATGGACTGCTGGTAGTTGCCGGGCATGGACGAGATCTCGTTCTTCACGCCCTTGCCGTGCGTGACGAAGAGCGGGTATATGAAGTCGCTGGGCGTGAGTATCGTCTCCCTCACCATTCGCCTGATCGTCTCGTTTGCCCTTACGCGCCGGGCACGGTATGCGGGGAAGAACATTTAACCCTCCTGTAATGCTGAGGAAGCCGTATGGTTTTTCGGTGTCATTGCGAGGAGCCTTGGCGACGCGGCAATCTCAGCCTTTAAGAACCGAGATTGCCGCGCTTCGCTCGCAATGACAAGCAAAACCAGGGCGGGCACGGAGGCCCGCCCCTGCATAAATCCCCATCCCCTCGCGGGGGAGGGGGCTGGGGGTGAGGGGAGTCATTTAATGCACCGCCTGCGTACCCTTGACCATGGGCAGGGGCGATGGCACGGCTATCTCGCCGAAGCTCCGCTCGTAGTTCGCAATGTTTTCGGCGAGCGCGGCGAGGAACTGCTTCGCGTGGGCCGGGTTGGTTATGACCCGCGCCTGGACGCGCGCAGCGTCCTTGCCGGGCAGGAGCGCGGCGAAGTCGAACACGAACTCGTTCTTGTTGTGGACGATGCTCGCTACGTTCGAGTACGTCCCGCCCTCGACCTCAGGCTTTATCTCGAACATGAGGCCGCCCTGCTGGGGGTGGGGCACTTTTGGTTTGTCAGCCATGCATCCTCCTTTAACCGCAGCAGGAACCGCCGCCGTGGCCGTGGCCATGCTCGCCGTAGTCTCCGCCGCCGCAACCGCAGCCGCCGGAGGACTCGGACATGTCCTTGACGATGAAGCCCATCTCCTCCGAGAAGTCTATCTCGGACGTGCCGAGGAACTCCGAGGACTCCGGGTCCAGGTAGAACTTCACGCCGTCGAAGTCCTGCATCACGTCGCCCGCGTCGCCCTTCTCGACGAGGCCCATCTCGTACTCGGGCGTCGGGCCGCAGGAGCAGCACGACGACTGGCCCATGCGGGCCTTTATCTTTATCGACAGGCCCTTGTTCTGCTCATCCTCAAGGACCTTCTTGAACTCCGCTACAGCGCTACCAGTTACTTCCAGCATCAGACCTTCTCCCTTTTAAAATAACCCGTTAAGACATCGAGCAGGGCCTCGACCGTGTAGTCCTCAGGCATTACCGTCACGGACAGCCCGACCTCCCTGCATGTATCGGCCGTTACGGGCCCAATGGCGGCCACGCAGACCCCTTCAAGCAACCTTGCCACCCCTCCGCCCGCCATCGCGGCGAAGTTCGTCACCGTGGACGAACTCGTGAACGTTATCGCCGAGACCTTGCCCCCGGCGAAAAGTTCCCTGATGTATTCCGGGGCCACGTCCGGCGCGACGGTGCGGTACGAGACCGCGACCACGACCTCCGCGCCCATCCCGGCGAGCTTCTCCGGCAGGATTTCCCTCGCCACCTCGGCCCTCGGGAAGAGCACCCGCCGCCCCTTCATGTCCATCCCTGACAGCGCCTCGATTACCCCCTCGGCCTTGAACTCGGCCGGGGTCACCGTCGGCTTCAGCCCGTATTTCCCAAGCTCCGCGGCCGTCCTGGGCCCTACTACTATTATACCATGACCGGAAAGCTCGCCGGGCTCGTGCCCCAGCTCCGCCATCCTTGCCATGAAGTACTTCACCGCGTTCGCGCTGGTGAACAGGACATGGCCGAAACCGGACAGCCCGGCCACCGCCCTGTCAACGCCTTCCCAGCTCTCGGGCGGGACGGTCTTTATCGTCGGGAACTCGACCACGTCCGCACCGGCCGATTCGAGCATCCTGACGAAGCCGCCAGCCTGCTCGGTCGCGCGCGTGACGACGACCCTGCGGCCCGCGAGGGGCAGGGCGGCGCCCTGTTTAACGTTAACGGCGGGGACGGTCACTTGACCTCGGGCTCCGCGGGCGTTACGGATTCCCCGCTCGTCCCGCCGGGCTCCCCCTGTGCCTGACTTTCAACCTGGCCGGTATCCTGGCCGCCCCTCTTTTTCAGGAACTCGTCGCTCAGGTTGAAAAGGTACTTGCTGAGGTCCGGAGGCTTGCTGTGAGGGAGGTTCTGTCTGGCGTATTTGTCGGTGTTGAACTTGAAGCCGTCGTCGCGCCTGATCATCTCCCGAACATGCTCGAACACCATTACCTCGTCCCCGAGCGCCCTGTATGCGGCCGCCTTCAGGTACGACGTCACGGCCTGGCCGGGGAGAGCCTTCTCGGCGAGGTCGAAGTGCTTCAGTGCCCCGGCCGCGTCTCCGCCCTCAAGCAGGTATGCGCCCATGTCCCTGTTCGCATAATAGTCACCCGGCCGGTACTCGATGTTCCGGCCGAAACAGGCGCCGGCCTTCTCCTTCTCACCAGCAAGGTAGTATGACCAGCCGAGCGTTGGCAGCGACTTTTCAGGTATCCCCCCAGCCAGCGCGGCATCTCCTACCGAAGCCGCGTCCTTGCCACGCCCGTGGTCGGTAAGCAGGACCATCAGCGCCTCGTAGGCGGCGGGGAACTTCGGTTCCGCCTCTATTGCCTGGCGGAACACGCGTTCGGCCTCGCCGTCATTCTTCTGGATGCGGTATACATTTGCGAGCGTGAGGCGCGTATTGTAGGCCCTGGGGTCGAGCTTCAGGGACTCCTCGAACCCGGCGACCGCGTCGTCCAGCCTCTTTTCCATCATAGCCCGCAGGCCCTTTGCATATGCGGCGTCGGCCTTCTTGGCCGTCTCGTCCGCCGGGGGGACGTATCTGGGCTGGTTAACCTCGCACTTGCCCGCGTGTCCCGCGGACGCGACAAGAAGCACAAACATCAGAGCCGAAAGGACAGATACTAACTTTGCCATACTACCGCTACCTCCCCTGTACTAATATCCGGTAACGTCCTTGCCGTACACTTCCTTCAGTATCTCCGCCGCGCCGAGGCCGAGCAGCTTCTCGGCAAGCTCCACGCCCGCCTTCTCGCCGTCCGCCACGGCGACCTCCATGCTGTCTCTGATTATCCTGTCGCCGGTGATGCTCCCGACCAGGCCGGCAAGCCGGAGCTTTTCCCCGCCGCCCTCGCGGATGATAGTAGCATAGGCCGCGATTGGGACCTGGCAGCCGCCTTCGAGGCGCTTGAGGAAGGCACGCTCGGCGACGACGCAGTCCCACGTGTCCTGGTGCTGGAGCGCCTCTATCAGGACGCGGTTGATAAACTCGTCGTCCTTCCGGCACTCTATGCCTATCGCGCCCTGGCCTATGGCCGGGAGGCAGACGTCCGCATCTATGTACTCCTTTATCTTATCGCCCCAGCCGAGACGGCGGATGCCGGCCGCCGCCAGTATCACGGCGTCGAACAGCCCCTCCTCCATCTTCCTGATGCGGGTGTCGAGGTTGCCCCTGAGCGACTCTACCTTTATGTCCGGCCGTACGGCCATCAACTGGCACTGACGCCTCAGGCTGGAGCTGCCCACCGTCGCACCCTGGGGCAGGTCGGCGAACTTCGCGTACTTCGCGGAGAGGAAGGCGTCCTTGGGGTCCTCGCGCTTTGGCATGGAGCGCAGGTGTAACGGGTCCGGCAGGACCGTCGGCACGTCCTTCATGCTGTGGACGGCGAGGTCTATCTCGCCCCGGAGCATCGCCTCCTCAATCTCCTTGACGAACAACCCCTTGCCGCCGACCTGCGCCAGCGGGACGTCCAGTATCATGTCGCCGGTCGTCTTTATCTTGGTGAGCGTGACCTCGACGCCGGGGCAGTGCGTCATGAGCGTCCTCTGGACGTACTCGGCCTGCCAGAGCGCGAGCATGCTGCCGCGCGTGCCTATTACTATTTTGTTTCTGTCGGACAAGTCGAGACCTCCTGGACGGACGTGATCCGTGTTCGTGTTTCGTGTTCGTGAAATCAAATGGCGGGCGGCGCCCGCCAACGTTGTCATTCTGAGCCCCGGCTTTAAGCATACCGGGGCAGGCTGCGCGAAGAATCCGCTTGTATCAGATTATTGCTGGGGTTCAATTAATTGCGCCCGCACCTTATTGTTTGTCGCCCCGTGCTTGACACGGGGTCCAGGAAGTTCATGATGGGCCGACACGCGCTTCGCTTGGTACGGCTCTTACATAAAATCAACTTCCTGGATTCCCGCATTCGCGGGAATGACGAGCAATGCCGATTACCTTGCCCCGGGCCGTTCCGCCTCCGCCTCGTGGCCGGGGTGCGCCTCCTCATGGTCGGTCGCGTCCGGCTCGGACAGGCCGAACAGCACCCGCGCGGACTGTATGTACGCGGAGCCCTCCGGGTCGCTCGCGCTCTGCTTGAGGACTATCTGGGGCGTGTGCAGTAGCTTGTTCACAATCGCCTGCGTCAGGCCCTCTATCTGCTTCTTCTGTTTCTCGGAGAGGTCGCCCATCTTCGAAAGCGACTTTTCCAGCTCGGCTTGCCTGATGGACTCCGCGTGGTCACGGAGCGCGACTATCGTCGGGACGACGTCTATCGAGTTGAACCACGCGAGGAAGGTGTCTATCTCGTCCTCGATGATCTCCTCGGCAAGCTCGGCCTCCTTCTGCCGCTCCTTTATGTTCGAAGCGACGACCGTCTGAAGGTCGTCTATGTCGTAGAGGTACACGTTGTCTATCTTGTTTATGTCCGGGTCGAGGTTCCTCGGCACTGCGATGTCTATCAGGAAGACAGGCCTGTTCTTCCTGTCCCTGATAACCTTGGCCAGGTCCTTCTGCGTCAGGATGTAGTGCGCGGCGCCGGTGGACGCTATCACTATGTCCGCGTGCACAAGCTCCGGCACCAGGTCCTCGTACCTGACGGCCCTGCCGTCGAACTCCTCCGCGAGCTTTACCGCGTTCTCATACGTCCTGTTGGCGACGAGGACGGACTTGACGCCGTTGTTCACGAGGTGCTTGGCCGCAAGCTCGGCCATCTCGCCCGCCCCGACCAGCATGCACGACTTGCCGTCGAGGTTCCCGAATATCTTCCTCGCAAGTTCCACCGCAGCGAAGCTGATGGAGACCGCGGACTCGGCTATCTTGGTCTCCGTGCGTATCCTCTTCGCCACGGAGATGGACTTCTTCATCAGCCGGTTCATCACAAGGCCGGAGGTCTTGTTGGTCAGGGCGTGGTCGAAGGCGTCCTTCAACTGGCCGAGTATCTGCGGCTCGCCGACGACCATCGAGTCGAGAGACGCCGCGACCCTGAACGAGTGGCGGATGGCCTCGCGCCCGTGGTAGGCGTACAGGCTGTCACGGTACTTTGCGTCCGACAGGCCGTGGTACTCGAGGTAGAAGTCCTTGACGCGCTCTATGCCGCGCTCGACGTCCTTGACGGCGGCGTATGTCTCGACCCGGTTGCAGGTCGAGAGTATGACGTTCTCGTTGACCGAGTCCACCCGCCCGAGGCACGCGAGCGCGTCGGGGAGCTTCGCCTCCGGAAACGAAAGCTTCTCCCTCACCTCCACGGAGGCGGTCTTGTGGCTGAGGCCTACTACGATTATATCCATGAGAAACCTGGTGGAAACCCCTCACCTCAACCCCTCTCCCGCAAGGAGAGTGGATTGAATAATAAATCCGTTGCTTCTATATGTAGGGGCCGACCCGTGTGTCGGCCCTTCCTGTGTAGTTGTTGTCGTCCCGACCAACGTGGAGGGACCTGCTTTACTCTTCAAACAAAACAGCAGATTCCTCGACTTCGCTCGGAATGACAGGCAAAGTCACTGGATTCCCGCTTTCGCGGGAATGACGGACAAAGGAGTAGATTGCCGCGTCGTCACGCGAAACGCGGGACTCCTCGCAATGACAACCGTTGCCCCCTACTGGAACGCGTGCTTGCCCGGCAACAACAGATTTACGCCCAGGAAGGTGAATATCACTATCAGGAACCCGGCCACCGCGAGGTACGCCGCCTTGCGGCCGCGCCACCCGGATATGAGGCGCGCGTGCAGGTACACCGCGTAAACCAGCCAGGTGATGAGCGACCATATCTCCTTGGGCTCCCAGCCCCAATAGTTGCCCCAGACCGAGTTCGCCCAGATGGAGCCGCTGACTATGGCGAGCGTCAGGAGCGGAAAGCCTATCGCCACCGACTTGTAGTTCAGCTCGTCGAGGACGTCGAGCGACGGCAGCCGGCGGTAGAACGCGCCCGCGGTCTTGTGCTTCAACTGCCGCTCCTGGATTATGTACATTATACCGACGCCGAACGCGATGGCGAAGGCTGCGTCCGCGAGGAACGCGAGCGTCGTGTGGATTCCCAGCCACGCGCTCTTGAAGTACTCCGGGAGCGGGGTGTCCACTATCGGGAAGGTCAGCGAGACCACGATGGCTATAAACGCGAGCGGTATGACGAACGCGCCCAGGACGCGTATCTTGTAGCGGTACTCGAGTATCAGGTATATCAGGACTATCGCCCAGGCGTAGAAGGCAAGCGACTCGCGGATGTTCGTCATCGGGACGTACCCGGTCTGGACGGTGCTGTATATGAGGGAGAGCGTGTGGAAGCCGAAGCCGGCTATGGTCGCTACCTGGCAGACCTTCCCTATCCCCTCGCGCTGGTTGATGAGGTACAGCAGGCAGTGGAAGGTGCCGAGGAAATAGAAGAAAAGCGTTGTGCCGAAGAGTATCCTGCTCATCTGGACTGTGGCCCGCCTGAAATGGGTTCCTGGGGGTTGACCGGCCGCGCGGACATCTCCTGCTGCTGCTTAGCCGCGAGGACCAGGTCTATCTGCTTCTCCGTGCGGTCTATCCATTCCTGGTACGGGGTGTAGAAGCTCCGTACCGCGTAGAAGCTGCTCCTGAGAGACCGGTATGCGATAAGCGCCCAGTCGTAGTCGCCGGACTTCTCGAAGTCCTGGCCTATCTCCCAGAGCCTCTGCGCGGAGTCCGGCACGTACCCCGATAACGGCGTGTACATGTGGATAGCCGTCTCGTAGTTGGTTATCGCGTCCTTGACATTGTTTATCTTCAGGTTTTTCTCGCCCTCGTTGAACTGGGCGTTTCCCGCGTGATACGTCTTCGCCCATACCATCGCGAACATCACGAGGAATATGAGGATGCCGTTTCTGAAGAACCTGAGGACGGTGGACTTGTCCATTGCGAGCACCTTATCAGCTGAAAAAGCCCGGCACGCAGACGAGCAGCGTCCCGAGCAGGGCCACGACGAACCCGATTATTATGACGAACGAGCCGACTATGTCCAGCGGCCTCTTCGCGTTGTGCGCGGCCCAGAAACCCCAGCCGAGCCCGAACAGCCCGACCGGTATCATCAGTCCATACAAGAATGTCAAAGCCTTGCCTCCGGAAGTTGACGCATAGCCCAAAACTTCTAAATTATAAGGTTGTCGGGGCGGCAAAGTCAAGAGAAATAGGATTGCCTACCACTGGCTATAATTTACGTCAACAGACTTATTACGCAATTACGGCGATTTGCGTAATAAGGGCTATCCTTATTACGGTTTTTGCAAGGATAATCTTTAACTCTCTGATATTAGTCAGATTATCACAAGAGCCGTGCCGCGCGCTCCGCCAGTTCCGAGCGCTCGCCCTTCTTGAGCGTTATGTGCCCGGAGATGTCCTCGTCCTTGAACCTCTCCGCGACGAACGTCAGGCCGTTGCTGGAGGAGTCGATGTACGGGTTGTCTATCTGGTACGGGTCGCCGGTCAGGACTATCTTCGTACCCTCGCCCGCGCGGGTTATTATCGTCTTTATCTCGTGAGGGGTCAGGTTCTGGGCCTCGTCCACTATAAGGTACCTGTTCGGCATGCTCCTGCCTCGTATGTAGGTCAGCGGCTCCAGTTCCAGCATGCCCAGGTCCACCAGGCCGTGGAAGTCCTTGTGCTTCCTGCCCCGGCCCTCCGGCGCGCCCATCAGGTATTCGAGGTTGTCGAATATCGGCTGCATCCAGGGTTTTAATTTTTCTTCCACGTCGCCGGGAAGGAATCCCAGGTCCCGGCCCAGCGGGAATATCGGCCGGGAAACGACCAGCCTGTTGTACACCCGCTCCTCGACGGTCTTCTCCAGCCCCGCGGCAAGCGCGAGGAGCGTCTTGCCGGTGCCCGCCTGCCCGACGAGCGTGACGAGCGAGATGTCGTCGTCCAGCAGGAGGTCGAGCGCGTAGTTCTGTTCCTTGTTCCGGGCGGTCAGGCCCCAGACCCCCTGGCGGGAGCCCTTGAGCGCGACGAGCGCCTTCTTCTTGAGGACGTACTTCGAGAGCGCGGTATGGTTCGGGTTCATCGTGTCCCTGATAAGGACAAACTGGTTCGGGTAGTACTCCCCGTCCGCGACTGGCATCTCGCCCGCGTCGAAGAAGCGGTTCACCTCGTCGGGGCCGGCCTCCAGTACCGCCTCGCCGGTGTAAAGCTCCGATATGTCAACCCCTTCGGTCTCGTAGTCCTCCGTGCGGAGGCCCAGCGCGTCGGCCTTTATCCTGAGGTTTGTGTCCTTCGTCACGAGGACGACCGGCGCGCCTCCCAAATCCTTCGAAAGGCAGAGGGCTATCATCAGTATCCGGTTGTCCGGCACGCCCGCGTCGAGTTCCATCGGCAGGGGGCAGGGCTCCTCGTGCTTGTGGTTCAGTTCCACCCTGAGCATACCGCCGGAATCGAGGGTCACGCCGTCCGAGAGCTTGTTCCTGAGACGAAGCTCGTCCAGATGCCTCGACACCTGCCTGGCGTTCCTGCCGATCTCGTCCAGGCCCTTCTTGAACTTGTCCAGCTCCTCTATCACGACGATGGGTATGACGACGTCGTTGTCCGCGAATGCAAATATGGAGTTCGGGTCGTGCAACAGGACGTTGGTGTCGAGCACAAATGTCTTTTTCATCGTACCCCCTGTGGCTCTGGAGTTCCGGACGGACTGCCCGTCCTCTTGATTTTCATGATACTACTTGGGGAAGGGACAGTCAATTAAAATGGCGTCCGCCCTGTTATTCACGCACACCCGGTGCTATACTTTAGATAGGCAGCGGCATTATACCTCCGGGAGGGGGCGCGCCATGATAAGCACGGGGCAGATAAAGCTGATACACCTGGCGAAGACCAGGCTGGGCCTGACCGGCGAGGAGTACAGGGAGATACTCGCGCTTTACGGGGACGCGGCATCTTCAAAGGACCTGACCCCGGAGGGCTTCTTCAGGGTCATGGAGCATTTCCGCGAGCTGGGCTTCCCGGAGGGCGGATCCAGAATTTTCGGCGTCCCTGCCAGGACGGAGACCGGCAAGCTGATAGAGATGGTCACGCCCGCGCAGAGGGCGCTTATAGCGAAGCTGTCCGGCGCGCTCGGCTGGTCGGACAACCCCGGGCGTCTCGAAGGTTTCATACATAAACGGCTCGGCATGGACAGGGTCCGCACCAGGGCGCAGGCGATAAAGGTGATAGAGGCCCTGAAGGCTATCCTCAGGCGCGAGATAGAGCGGGACGCGGGGTAGCGCGAACGGTGTCATTCTGAGCCCCGGCTTTAGGCGTACCGGGGCAGGCTCCTCGAAGAACCCGCCTGTATATGATGAAATTGTAGGGGCGCAGTTCACTGCGCCCGCACCATTTGTAGGGGCACCCCTCTGTGGGTGCCCTGGCTTTGGAGAGGGCGGGCACGGGGACCCGCCCCTACATGAAGACAACTACAAATTCCTGGATTCCCGCCGGAGTTTACCCCGGTATGCCTGAAGCCGGGGCGGGAATGACGGATTTGGTTCATCGGTCGGCTTGAAGTTGTGCTATTATTGTCAGATGCAAACCGCACGGCAATCAACTAACCACTAACATAGGAAGGAGCCATCGACATGGCGACACTCGACAACCTCGCCGCGGCCTTCGCGGGCGAGTCCCAGGCAAACAGGAAGTACCTAGCTTTCGCAAAGAAGGCGGACGCGGAGGGTTTCCCGCAGATTGCCAAGCTCTTCCGCGCGGCGGCCGCGGCCGAGACGGTACACGCCCACAACCACCTGGGCATCATGGACGGCATAGGAGACACGGTCGTCAACCTGAACTCGGCCATCGGCGGTGAGACCCACGAGTTCACGGAGATGTACCCCGGCTTCATCAAGGTGGCCGAGGCCGATGGCAACAAGAAGGCCAAGTGGAGCTTCGACGTCGCCAACAAGGTCGAGGAGATACACGCGGGGCTGTTCACCGAGGCGCTCGCGGGGATGTCGAAGTCGGCCGGGCCGGACTACCACGTCTGCGAGGTCTGCGGGAACACCGTCCTCGGCGAGGCGCCGGACAAATGCCCCATCTGCGGCGCGACGAAGGAACAGTTCATGCTGGTGTCGTAGGCTATTGGTTTTGCCGTTTTTGTGTAGGGGCCGACCCGTGTGTCGGCCCTTTCTTTGTTTTAATGCAGCGGCCCGCCCCAGCCTGTCTTCATCAGCCCGCTTGACTAACCAGCCCTCGTTGGCATACAATGGTCGTTCGGCTGAATGTGACCAGCAGGGGGCGGGTTTGATATGGCGGCTTCGGGACCAGGAACAGGCAAAGGCGGCTGGCTCAACTTCCTGCTTGCGCTCGTAACGCTCGCCGTCACGGCGTTCGTCCTTGGCTACCTCCTGTTCACCAGCCCGGACAGGGCCGTGGAATTACCAGCCGGGCCAACACTTCCCGCAAAGCACGAGCCGCCGGAACAACTTGGCGCGGGCGAGGAAATACCGCCCAAGGCCGGGAAGCCTCGTCCACGGGTCGCGGTAATCATGGACGACATTGGCATGAACATGGCGCCGCTCTCGGACATCGAGGCGATAGGTGCACCTGTCGCGGTCGCGGTCCTGCCGGGGCTGAGGCATTCCACGGACGCCGCGCTCGCCGCGAAGGCGGCGGGGATGGAGGTACTCCTGCACCTTCCGATGCAGCCGGACGGGGACAGCCTGCATGGCCTGGGGCCGGGCGCGCTCCTGACCGGCATGACCGATGCGGAGCTAAGCGAGGCAACATCGCAGGGGTTAGAGTCCGTGCCTAGCGCGTCCGGCGTCAACAACCACATGGGGTCGGCGCTGACACGCGACCCCCGCGCGATGAAGGCCGTCATGGGCGTCCTGAAGGAGCGGGGCCTCTACTTCGTTGACAGCCGGACGACGTCCGGATCGGCCGCCCTGGCCGAGGCAAGGGGTCTCGGTGTCATGGCCAGGGGGCGGGACGTATTCCTCGACGACATTGACGAGCCGGCCCGGATAAGGGAGCAGCTGGAGAAACTCGTCGCAAAGGCTGCACGGGACGGCGTCGCCGTCGGCATAGGCCACCCGCGCCCGGCGACCCTCGCGGTACTCGCGGAGGAGCTGCCCCGCCTGAAGGCGCGGGGAATAGATGTGGTAAGGGTATCGGAAATCGTGAGATAGATGGGCATGAACCCCCAGCCCCCCTACCCCCCTCCCCCCCGGGTGGGGAGGGGGAAGAATTAAGAGAGAACCTAATCTTGCTTATACTTGGAATTGAGACGTCCTGCGACGAGACGGCGGCGGCGGTGGTCGAGGACGGACGCCGCATCCTGTCGAACGTCATATCCTCGCAGGTGGAGCTGCACGCGCAGTACGGCGGCATAGTCCCAGAGCTCGCCTCGCGCGCGCACATAGAGAACATCATGCCGGTCATAGACGAGGCGCTGGTCAAGTCCGGCAAGCGTCTCAATGAACTCGATGCGGTGGCCGTGACGGCCGGGCCGGGGCTCATCGGGGCGCTCCTTGTCGGCGTCTCGGCGGCCAAGGCCCTGGCGTATACCGCAGGGCTTCCGCTGGTCGGCGTGAACCACATCGAGGGCCATCTATCCGCGATATTCCTGGAGCGGGACGACGTCGAGATGCCGTTCGTCCTGCTGGTCGTATCCGGCGGCCACACGCACATATACCTCGTGCGCGGCTGCTGCGACTACGAGAAGCTCGGCCAGACGAGGGACGACGCTGCCGGGGAGGCATATGACAAAGTGGCGAAGCTCATGGGACTGGGCTACCCCGGCGGGCCTGTTATCGACCGGCTCGCGTCCGCCGGTGACCCGAAAAAGGTAAAATTTCCGAGGAGCAGGCTGGAGCCGGGCTCGCTCGACTTCTCGTTCTCCGGGCTGAAGACCGCAGTGCTGAACCACGTCCGGGCGTACAAGGGCGTGCCGATACCGGAGGCCGACGTCGCGGACATATGCGCGTCGTTCCAGGCGGCGGTCGTCGAGGTGCTGGTCGAGAAGACCGTCCAGGCGGCGGTTGCGACCGGCGCGCGGGACATCGTAATTGCCGGGGGGGTTGCGGCGAACCGGGCGCTCCGGGATGGGTTGACGGCCGCGGCCGGGAAGGCCGGGAAGCGCGCGCTTATACCGTCTCCGATACTCTGCACGGACAACGCGGCGATGATAGCCGCGGCTGGCTACCGGCTGTTCATGGCCGGGAAGGTTTCCGGGCTGGACCTGAACCCGCAGGCGAATCTGCCGATGGAGAGGATGCACAGTTAGCAAAGACGGGAGGGCGCGGAGGCCCTCCCCTACAGCAAGTCAAAACAGGTACTATGTTCATAGGCAATATTGAAATTAATGGCGTCTCGGTGCTCGCCCCGCTCGCGGGGATAACCGACTTGCCGTTCCGGCTCATATGCCGGGAGATGGGCGCGGCGCTCGTATATACCGAGATGATAAGCTGCGAGGGCCTCATCCGCAGGCAGCCTGCGACGGTGGACGTATGCGCGTCCGTGCCGGAGGAACGCCCGGTCAGCTTCCAGCTCTTCGGCGGGAAGCCCGCGTCCATGGCCGAGGCCGCTCGGATTCTGTCCGGGCAGGGCGCGGACATCGTGGACATCAACATGGGCTGCCCGGTCAAGAAGGTCGTCAGGAACGGCTCCGGCTCCGCGCTGCTCAAGGACCTGGCCCGCGCGGAGGAGATGATAAAGAGGACGGTCGCCGCGTCGTCCGTGCCGGTCACGGTCAAGATTCGCACCGGCTGGGAGAAGACCGACTTCGTCGCGGTCGAGTTCGCACGGATGGCCGAGGCCTCCGGCGCGGCCGCGGTCGCGGTGCACGGGCGGTACGCGAAGCAGGGCTTTTCCGGACACGCCGACTGGACTTCGATTGCACGCGTGAAGGAGGCGGTCGGCATCCCGGTAATGGGAAACGGCGACGTCCTGTCCGCCCACGACGCGAAGCGGATGCTGGATACGACCGGCTGCGACCTCGTGATGATTGGGCGGGGGGCGCTCGGGAACCCGTGGATATTCCGTGAGGTGGAGGCCTACATCGCCACCGGCGTCCTGCCCGCTCCGCCGACTGTCACCGAGCGCGGAGATATGCTGCTCGCCCACCTGAACGCGGTGGTCGCGCGCATGAGGAACAAGGTTGTGGGTGTGAAGCTGATGCGCAAGCATGCCGCCTGGTACTCGAAGTGCATGAACGGCGCGGCCGAGTTCCGGCGGGTCGTGAACCATGTCGAGACGGTCGAGGCGTTCACGGAGGCGGTGGAGGGTTTTTTTACGGCCGGGGCAACGCTCAGGTCCCATACAGGAGGCTGTGTGGAGGACGGCTATTATTATGTAAAGACCGACCCGTGCGTCGGGCCTTCATGAAGTTGAGGTGACACAAACGAATAGGGAGTTCCTGAAATGGCTGGAGACAGGTCTGAAATAATCGCTAAGATTGAAACCGTCGCGGAGAAGATTGACGCCGCCGGCTACAGGCTCGTGAAGGTTTACCTTTACGGCTCGTACGCAAAGGGCGCCGTGCACGAATACAGCGACATAGACGCCGCATTCGTCTCACCAGACTTCCACCCGGAATCCATGGAGGAATGGTCTGCGCTTCTTCGTATCTGCAACGAGGTGGACTTGCGCATTGAGCCGGTATTCTACAGGCCGGAGGCGTTCGTCGACGAGGAACCGCTGGCCTGGAACATCAAGACCAGCGGGATTGAGGTACCTTTAAGGAAGGCGGCATAGCCGATTTAATGAGCACATGCCTGTTCGCCTTTTTTCTGTCCATGTCTATAAAACACCGTCAGGCTAAGCGCCGCATAGACGAAGTACAGGCCCAACACGATGATAACCGTACCCAGTATGGGTTGCTTCGTTATCACCACCAAAGGCGACAGTATTAGGCCTCCCAGCCCCGTCAGGCCAATATAGCCCGCAAATATCCAGCCGCCTGCCCTGTTCCCGGCGAGCATGAGATACGACAAGATGCAGACCAGAAGAAGCACCCATACCGAGAGCATCGGCCCCGGATACATTGTACCGGGGTGCGTGTAGGCATAAACCACCCTGTATAGATTGAACAACACCACCACTGTCACGATGGTATGCTTGTTCCCCGCCACACGATGTAGTTTGTTCAGCAAGCCTCGCCTCTCCTGCGAATGATTTACCCCAGCTCCAGCATCGCTATCCCAGTCTTCTCGTTGACGACCTTCTTCGCGTCTATGCCGGTGACTTCCATCATCAGCGCCTCGACCACGAGGAAGACCTTCGCGTCCTTCCGGACGCAGCCGGTAAGCGTCGTGCCGAACTTGCCGACCGCGCCGTGGAGGTGAATCGCGGGCTCGCCGTCCTTCATGAAGACAGAGCCGATGCCGAGTATCTCGCGGCCGTCGGCAAAGCCTTCCCACGCGGGCTCAGGCGGCAGCACCGGCTCCTTAGGCCCGCAGACCAAGCCCGCGCTCCTCATCCCGCCGAGCAGGTGGAAGAACCCGGCCTTGACGCCTGCCTCGCGGGCGACCTGAAGTATGCCCTCGTTCAGGTCGTCTCCGTCCTCGAACTTTATCACGAACACCCTGCCGATGCTGCCGGACTTGTATTTCATTGTACTCGAACCTTTCTATCTGGAGCGGATGATATTAATGAGTTCCGTCGCCCGGCCGAGGTCAGCCCCGACTTCATCCTGGTTGTTTTCGGGTGGCGGGCCGGGCGGGTATCTGTCGTCCAAGTAATAGCGCGACGCCTTTTCACAGAGGTCGCGGAAACCTTCGAAGGAGCCGTCGAACTCCGCGACGTGGTTCAGGAGAGTGTCGTGTTCGTGGATTTTCGGTGGCCGCTTCCCGTTCAGGACGAGGTAGCCTTTCAGGTATTTCTCGACCGACTGCTGGACGTGGTAGGCGACGGCGTCGGTATATCCTCCCTGTTCGAGGACAAGGCGGGCTGTCTCAAGGTCTCGCCTGCCCCTCTCGTACCACTCCTCAGCCTGAATCCGGTAGGCGTCATCCATAAAGGACTTCACCTTTTTCGAAAACCTCGGCGATGAAGAAGTCCTTTATCGCAAACCTTCCCTCGACCTCTTTCTCCGTGTATACGAGAGGTGACACGGGCGTCAACCCGGAAGCCCCGCGGATTATCCTCTTGACCTCGACCCACCTGTCCACCGGCCTGTCGCAGGTATCCTTGATAATCAGGAGGTCGACGTCGCTGTCCTCGTCGGGCGTGCCATAGGCGTATGACCCGAAGAGGATGACCTTCCTGGGCTTGTATTCTTTTACTATCCTGTCTACAACCGTCAGGATGGTTTCGCGGACGCTTCCCTCGGCGACCATTATGGCACCTCGCGGCAATTTCTGTATATCGCTTTATATAACCACGACTGAGTATATAAATATTGCGACGCCGATGCAACCGAAAATCATCCGACACCGGTAATGCATAGCCGCAAATGGCCCCCTACTCTATAACCTGCCCCTTCGCCACGACGACCACGCCGCCGGGCGAAACGACGAAACGGCGCGCGTCCTCCGCAGGGTCGTAGCCTATCGTCGTGCCGGCCGGGACCCTCACGTCCTTGTCGATTATCGCCTTCTTTATCCGGCAGTGCCGGCCGATGTCCACGTTCTCCATGATGACAGAGTCGTGCACCTCCGTGTAGCTGTTCACGCGGACGTTCTGGGCGAGCACCGAGTTCTGGACCCGGCCGCCGGAGATGATGACGCCGCCGGAGACGACCGAGTCGAGCGCGACGCCGAGCCTGCCGCCCTTGAACTCCTGCGCGAAGACGAACTTCGCCGGGGGGTACTGGCCCTGGTACGTCCGGAGCGGCCACCCCCTGTCGTAGAGGTTGAAAAGCGGGTCCACCGTGGCCAGGTCGAGGTTGGCCTCCCAGTACGAGTCTATCGTGCCGACGTCCCGCCAGTACTTGGCCTTCTTCTTGTTCTCGTCACGGAAGTTGTACGCGACGACCTTGCACTTCTTCTGCATCAGCGGGATGATGTCCTTGCCGAAGTCGTGCGAGGATTTTCGCCCCGCGTCCTCCTTCAGGAACTCCGTGATTACCTCGGTATTGAATATGTATATCCCCATCGAGGCGAAGGCGTGCTCCGGCTTGCCGGGTATCGGCTTCGGGTTCCTGGGCTTCTCGGCAAACCCGGTGATGGTGTACTCGTCGTCCACCTCGACTATGCCGAAAGACGACGCCTCGGCGAGGCTGACCTCGATGGCGCCCACCGTCGCCTGCGCCTTCTTCTTTTTATGGTAGGCCAGCATCTTCGAGTAGTCCATCTTGTAGATGTGGTCGCCGGAGAGTATCATCAGGTGAGAGGGGTTTTCCTTCTCTATGCTGTACAGGTTCTGGTATATCGCGTCGGCCGTGCCCTGGTACCAGTGCTCGTCCACCCTCTGCTGTGGGGGCAGCGTCATGATGTACTCGTCCATCTCCGGGTTCAGGAAGTTCCAGCCGAGGTTTAAGTGCCGTTCGAGCGAGTGGGACTTGTACTGGGTCAGGACGATTATCTTCCTCATCCCGGAGTTGATGCAGTTCGACAGCGTGAAGTCGATAATCCTGTACTTCCCGCCGAACGGGACGGCGGGCTTTGCGCGGTGGAGCGTGAGCGGGTACAGCCTCTCGCCCTTGCCTCCGGCCATGACCATGGTCAGGACATTTCTCATGTGTGTCTCCAGGGTTGAAACCTGCAATGTGCGGATTGGAAGTGACTTGTAAAATATAACAGGGAAGCCCTGCGCGGTCAAGGTTTTTAAGGTGCGTCATTAAAGGGTGTCAGGCGATGCGGGCAGGGACGTGGAGCGTGACGGTCGTGCCCTTTCCGGAGGAGCTTTCGACCTCCACCCGGCCGCCGTGGGAGCGCAGTATCGAGTCCACTATGGGCAGGCCCATGCCGGTTCCGTCCTCCTTCGTCGTGAAGAACGGGTCGAAAAGCCTCCCCTTGCAGTCGTCCGGTATGCCGTGGCCGGTGTCCCGGAACTCGACGTAGAACAGCCCGGCGCCTGCGCCGCCGCCGGTCTGGCGGGTGAACCCTGTCTTTACCGTGAGCTTCCCGCCGCCCGGCATCGCCTGCATCGCGTTTATTATCACGTTCAGGAAGGCCTGCTTCATCATCTTCTCGTCTATCATCAGCTCCGTGACGCCATCGTTATAGTCCTTCGAGATGGCTATGCCCATGTTCTCGCCCTGGTACTCGACGAGCCGGAGCGCCTGGTCGAGCACCGCGTGCGGGTGCGCCGTGACGAGCGACAGCTTGGGCGTCTTCGCGAAGTTCAGGAGGTCCGTAACTATGCCGTTCAGCCTTTCGGACTCGGACTCGAGCACGTCTATTATCCGGTCTACCTCGGCCGAAGGCCCGGGCACCTCGTGCCTCAGGACGTCGAGGTTGATAAGTATGGAGTTGAGCGGGTTCTTTATCTCGTGGGCGAGCCCGGCGGTGACAGCGCCGATGGACGACAGCCTGTCCATGTGCATGATCTTGGCGTGCGCGTCCTGTAGCTCCCGGTTCAGCCTCTCCAGGCTGTCCACCTTCTCCGCGAGGGTGCTGTAGAGCTTCGCGTTTTCGAGGGCAATCGCGGCGAGGTTGCCGAATATGGTCAGCGTCCGGAGCCGCTCCTCGTCGAGCCCGCGCTCGCCGCCGAAGGACTCGACCGCCATGACGCCCATCACGCGGCTCTTGGAGAGCATCGGGATGAACGCGACCTGCGGGGACGACAGAAGCGGCAGGAAGGCCGGGTGGAGCGGGTCACGGCCGGAGAAGGCGTCCTTTACGAGCCTGGGGCTGCGGGATATGACGGTCTGGACAGGGTGCCCGGCGCCGCGCTTTATCGGCTGGATGAAGTCCCGTACCTTGATGTCGAACGGGGCGTGCTCCAGCAGGTCGGCTATGTTCTTCCTGTCCAGCTCGCACTCGTCCTGGCAGTACTCGATGTCGGCCACGCCCTCCCATATCTCTCTCGCCTCGTCGCCGGTCAGGGGGCCGACGCCCAGCCAGCCCTCGAGCGTGCCCTTCTGCTCGTTGGTCAGGAAGATATAGGCGCGGCTGTACCCGAACCCGTCGCCCGAGGTGAGCGAGGTCAGTATTATATAGAGCTTCTCTTCGGTGGAAAGCTGCGTCTGTAACAGGCGGTTTACGTCGTAGAGGGACATCAGCTCGCGGTTCGCACGCTTCAGCTCTTCGATAGGGTCTTTTTCCTTCATGCCCTGGTCTCCGAGATTAATTACTGTTAATTATAGCATGCCTCCCGGATTTGTCCACTCACCCCACGACGTTGTACTCCCGGACACGAAGCGGGACGCCAAGCTCGTCCTCCGCGATACGCCTGCACGCCTCCACATCGACTCCGGGCATGGAGAGCACGGTTACGACAACGTCCGGCACGTGCTTCTTCGCGGCCTTCACGAACTCTTTTATACTTTTGTACGCATCCGCCCCTTTGGCGGGTCTGCATATCTCCACGTACCCGGCCGCGTCCGGGGAGTTCAGGCTGACGGACAGCGCGTCCACCAGCCCGGCCAGCTCCGGCAGGACGTCCCTCTTGTGTATGAGGAGCGCGTGGCCGTTGGTGTTGACGCGCACCCGGACGCCTCCGGCCTTGGCGGCCTTCGCCACCTCCTTGAGCACCTCCAGCCTAATGAACGGCTCGCCATACCCGCAGAAGACTACCTCGCGGTAGTCCCGGAACCCGGCCGCCTCCATCGCGGCGATTATCTCGGCGGCGGACGGGTCGCGCACGAGGCGCAGGTTGTGGCCCTTTACGAAGTCGGTGTCGTTCCTCACGCAGAAGACGCACTCGTTCGTGCATTTGTTGGTTATGTTCAGGTACAGCGAATCCCGTATGGGGTAGGCAATCGAGCCCTCCGCCGGCAGCTCACCCATACGGAAGAGCGTCATCGCGTTGTAGCTGGTGATGCGCGCCACGTCCTCCACGGACAGCCCCTTGAGCAAAGCAAGCGTCTCCACGACGTGCGTCACGTACGCGGGCTCGTTGCGCTTCCCCCGGAACTTCTGCGGGGCGAGGTACGGGCAGTCGGTCTCGAGCATCAGCCGCTCTATGGGGACGCCCTTTATGACCTCCCTCAGCTCGTCGGACTTCTTGAACGTGAGCGTCCCGCCGACTGAGAGGTAGAAGCCCATTTCGAGCGCGCGCCGGGCCATGTCGCTGCCCCCGGCGAAGCAGTGCATCGTGCCGCCCGCCCCGGCCGCCCCCTCGGACTCCATTATCTCCATCGTGTCGGACTCGGCCTCGCGGGAGTGCACTATGAGGGGCTTCCCGATTTCGCGGGCAATGTGTATCTGGCGCGCGAAGTGCGCCCTCTGGACGTCCCTCGGCGAGAGGTCGTAGTGGTAGTCGAGGCCCGTCTCGCCTATGGCGACCGCCTTGGGAGACTGCGCGAGCCTCCTCAACTCATCGTAGTCGGCGTCGGTTACGTCTTTTACGTCATGCGGGTGGAAACCCGGCGAGAAGTATATGGCGTCGTTATTCGCGGCGAGAGCCGCCGCCCGCCGGGACGAGGCCATGTCCGCTCCAATGGTTATGACGTACCTTACCCCGGCAGCGAGCGCCCTGTCCAGCGCCTCAGGCAGGTCGTCTTTGAACTGCTCCATGTCGAGGTGCGCGTGCGTGTCGATTAACAATTGTCACCTTCCCGGTAATTACAAGCAAGAGGGCGGGCACGGGGACCCGCCCCTACGTAACGTCAAATGCAAATTCAAAGGCAAGGGCCGACACGCGCTTCGCTTGGTACGGCCCCTACAAAAAACATGGTGGGCATTGCCCACCCTACTATAAATCCCCTCTCCTCGCGGGAGAGAGCCTGCCCTGAGCGAAGCCGAAGGGGGGTTGGGGTGAGGGAGTTCCATCACGTGTTTTTCATCGGAATGCAGACCCTGAACTTCGTCCCCTCGCCGGGGCGGCTTTCGACGGAGACCTTGCCGTCGTGGGCCTCGGTGAACGACTTGACCACGGCGAGGCCGACGCCGAACCCCTTTATGCCCTGTGCGGACATGGAGCGGTAGTAGCGGTCGAAGACGTGCGGCAGGTCTTCCTCCGGTATGCCGTCCCCGTTGTCGGAGACGCATATCTCCGCCTGACGCGTCCCGTCCTCTATGTACTCCTGGGCGGTTATGACCACGCGTCCGCCCTCCGGCGCGAACTTTATCGCGTTCGACGCGAGGTTCTCCACCACACGGAGCATCTTGTCCCTGTCGACGTCTATCTCGCCCAATTCCGGGTGCGCCGAGACCTCCACCGTTATGCCTTTCGCCATCGCCTGTGGCATGAGGTCGTCTTTTACTTCCTCTATCAGCGCTGCGGCATCGACCCTGGACCTGTTGAGCGTGAGCTGGCCCGTGTCGATACGCGCGATGTCCATGTACTGCTCGACCAGTCCGAGGAGCCGCCGCCCGCCCTTCTTTATCGCGGCCGCGTACTCCCTGCCGGCCTCAGGCACCGACTCGTCGTCCATGATTATATCGGCGTACCCCATGATGGACGATAGCGGCGAACGGAGGTCGTGGGTTATCATCGAGGCGAGGTCGGCCTTTTTCAGCTCCAGCAGCCTCGCCTCGGTCACGTCGTTGAACGTCTTCAGCTCTCCCATCACGCGGTTCCCGTCGTCAAGGACAAGCGCGCTCGTTATCTTGTAATGCCGTCCGGATACCTCGACCTCTCTCATCTCGCCGCAGCGCTCCATGGCGCCACGGTATACCGTGCACTGGCTGCACACGTCCTCGCGCTTCCGGCGGACGCTCACCTGAACGCCCTTGTGGCAGAACGTCCCGGACACAAGCCAGCACCGCATGTCTCCGGAGTCGTAGGCCGGGCAGTCCTTCTGCGAGCAGCCCATAACCTCCCAGCAATGCTTCTCGGACGGGCCGCCGCACTCGAAGGTCAGCGCGCTTTTCAGCGGGCCGTCGGGGAGCGCCTCGACCATCTTACCTGTCAGGTCTTCGGGCTTTATGCCCCAGATGTCCGCCATCATGGGGTTGACCTCGAGTATCTCGCCGGAGATGCCGATGAAGACCACGCCGTCAGGGATGCTCCTGAGCATCGCGGAGAGCTTGTCCCGCTCGACGACGACAGCCCTCGTACGTTCCTCGACCGCCTTCTCGAGCGTGAGAGAGGTCGCCTTCATCTGCTCGTAAGCGGCCTCGAGTTCGTCCACCATCCCGTTGAAAGAGTCTGCCAGCTCCTTGAACTCAGCCGGGGACTCGACGTCCGCCCTTGCCGTCATGTCTCCGGCGGTCAGCCTCACGGCGGCGTCCTTCAGCCTGCCGAGGGGCGTCATCACCCTGCGGCGTATCATCACGTAGGGCACAACCATGAGCGTCGCCGCAAGCAACGCCTCGACGATGCCCTTCAACTCGTGTTCCCAGCCGAAGTAGTCCAGCAGGAAGTGCGCCGACACGACCACGGCGACTACCAGCGCCCACCATGCGACAAGCCTGTTGCTGAGACTGTAGTTCACGGGCTACCTCACGTACATGCCGTAGAGCCTGTAGACAAACGTGCCGGTGATGGTGAAGCTTTCCTTCTTCCAGCTGTCCGGAAGGGGGTTGAACGGGCTCGCGTCGATGAGCGCCTGTTTCGCCGCGTCGTCCAGCAGCGGGTAGCCGGACGACTTGAGTATGTCGATGTCTCCGACCCTGCCGGACTTCGCAATCGTGAACCTCATGACCAGGCTCCCCTGGAGCCCGTCCTGCCGCGCGGTCTCCGGGTACTTCCATATCAGCTCGATGCGCTTCTTCATCCCCTGCATATAGGAGGCGTACATCAGGTCGTCGGTGTCGAGCGTTATGCTCTGGTCGTCCTTCGGCCTCTGTACCTCTTTATCCACGTTCGCGTACCGTTCCAGGTCCTCGAAGCTCGGCCTCTTGAGCTTGCCCGGCCTTTCCGGCGCGCTTCCGGGCGACCATCCCGAGGGAGGCGACGGCCGGGACGGGGCGCTCCGTACCTCGGACGATGCAGGTGGCGACGGCGCGGGCACGCCATCGCCGCCGGTCCGCGGCAGGCCCGCCCGGGGCATGGAAGGCGGCTGGCTGGCCGGTATCGGTATCGACGGGACTGAAGGCCTCAATGGCGGCGTCATTCGCTGCCTTTGGGGCGCGGCCTTCGCGACCCTCTGCTGCTGCCTCGGCTCCGGAGGCTCGGGCAGCGGGAGCGCGTTCGGATTCGGGGCCGGGAGCACTGTCGCAGGCCCTGCCTTGAGCGGGCCCATTATGTCGACGACTATAGGCTCCTTCTCCTTTTTCTTTTCGATCGTCTCCGTCCGTATCACGAGCACCGCCACGATGTGCAGCAGCAGCGATGTGAATACGAGGAGGTACAGCAGTGCGTTCTCAGGCTTGTTCATCCACGTCCGTCCGGCGCGTCTCATGCGCCACATACCGAAAAGGGCTTTTAAATTATCTGAAATTATAGCATAATAGGCGCTCTGTACGATATATAAAACGACGGGCACATTTAATGATAACGGAACCGAAAAAGACAAACCTCCTTGCGCTCGGACGCGACGGGCTGAAGAATTACCTCGCCGGGCTCGGCATGAAGGCCTTCCGCGCCGACCAGGTCGCGCGCTGGATATACGCCGAGGGGATGACGTCCTTCGAGGGCATGACCAACCTCTCGAAGGCCGACCGGGAGATGCTCGCGGGCGCGGCGGAGATAAAGCCGCCAGTGCTTCTGGACAGGCTGACATCCACCGATGGCACCGAAAAATACCTGTTCGGCATGGAGGACGGAGAACGCGTCGAGTCCGTGCTTATACCCGGCGAGGACAGGACGACGCTCTGCATATCGTCCCAGGCGGGCTGCGCGCTCGGCTGCCGGTTCTGCCTGACCGGCGCGGGCGGCTTCCAGAGGGACCTGCTCCCGCACGAGATAACCGGGCAGGTCTTCATGGCCAGGGCGCTCGCCGCGCCGGACGTCATAACGAACATCGTCATGATGGGCACCGGCGAGCCGCTCCTGAACCGCGACAACGTCTTCGAGGCGCTTCGCCGCCTGACCGACCCCAAGATGTTCTCCATCTCCACCCGGCGGATAACGCTCAGCACGGCGGGCGTCGTGCCGGGCATCAAGGCGCTCGGCGACAGCGGTCTGGGCATAGGCCTCGCCGTCTCGCTCAACGCGTCCAACGACGCCGTCCGGGACGAGGTCATGCCCATCAACCGCAAATACCCCATAGCGAAGCTTATGACCGCGCTCCGGGAGTTCCCGCTCGCCCCGAGGCGGCGCATTACGATCGAGTACGTCATGCTCGCGGGCGTCAACGACTCGCTCGCGGACGCGCGCGCCCTGGGGAAGCTCCTGCGCGGCCTCAAGTGCAAGGTAAACCTGATACCCTTCAACGAGCACGCCGGCTCGAAGTACAGGAGGCCCAGCCACGACGCGGTAAACGACTTCAAGGACACCCTCGCGGATATGGGATATGCCGCGTTCATAAGGGACAGCCGGGGCTCGGACATCCTCGCCGCCTGCGGCCAGCTCCGCGCGGAGGCGGCGGGCGTCGCCTGTCCGCATGACGGCCAGAAATAGCTTGACCGGGGCGGGGGCTGTTGTATAATAGGAATTTACACAATATTGCGGGGACCGGATGTCGTGTCTGCCCTGCATTCGGGTTTATGGGTGTCATTGCTGTATTTGGGTGTCATTCTGAGCGGAGCGAAGAATCCGCCTGTATCTAAATTTACAACACAAACCGAACTTCCTGGATTCCCGCCGGAGTTTACCCCGGCAAGCCTCAAGCCGGGGCGGGAATGACGGACAAAAGACATAAGGAACGGTGGGCATAGCCCACCCTACATCTAAAGGAACCCCCTCACCCCAACCCCTCTCCCGCGAGGAGAGGGGATTTAGAAGGCAGGACATGGCCGAACAGAAATTCGAAGCAGGGATGAAGCGCCTCGAAGAGATAGTGGCGAAGATGGAGGCCGGCGACCTGCCGCTCGACGACTCGCTCAAGCTCTTCGAGGAAGGCATAAAGCTCTCGCGCACGCTGAACAAGACGCTGGAGACGGCGGAACGCAAGGTCGAGATGCTCGTACGCGGCGCGGACGGCGGGCTCGGCACAGTCCCGTTCGACGAGGGGGAAGAGGAATAAGCAGTACCTACCCCCACCCCAGCCCTCCCCCTGTGCAGGGGGCGGGAGATTGGTTGAAGCCATATTTGATATAGCCCTCACCCCCGGCCCCTCTCCCACTGCGGGGCGAGGGGAGATTGGTTGAAGCAGTTATATAATTCTTACTCGAATCTTCCCCTCCCTGCTCAGGGAGGGGATAAGAGGGAAGGGTAGGTTTGCCGGATATGGACCTGAAACAATATCTAAAAGCAAAGCGCGACCTGGTAGACGGCTTCCTGTACTCGGCAACCCCGGCGGCGGACAAATACCCGGCATCCCTGCACGGCTCGATGCGGTACTCGCTCGAAGCGGGCGGAAAACGCGTCCGGCCGGTGCTCGCACTCGCGGCGGCCGAGGCGGTCAAGGGCGGCGACGCGTCCGGCGTGCCGGGACTCCTCGCGGCGGCCTCGTCGCTGGAGCTTATACACACGTACTCACTTATACACGACGACCTGCCCGCGATGGACGACGACGACCTCCGGCGCGGGAAGCCTACCAACCACAAGGTATGGGGCGAGGCGATGGCCATACTTGCGGGCGACGCCCTCCTGACCCACGCATTCGAACTCCTTACCGACCCCGCGCACACAGGCGGGACGGAGCCGCGCGCGCTCGTGAGCATCATACGCGAGGTCGCGGTAGGCTCCGGCAGCCACGGCATGGTAGGCGGCCAGGCGGTGGACATCGAGTCCGAGGGTGAGGACAAGCAGGTAGACTTCGCCACGCTGGAGTATATACATGTCCACAAGACCGGGGCGCTGATACGCGCCTCCGTGCGGGTCGGCGCGTTCGCGGCCGGGGCGGACGCCGCCCAGCTTGCGGCATTGACGCGCTATGGCATGGACGTCGGCCTGGCGTTTCAGGTCGCGGATGATATACTTGACATTGAGGGCGACCAGGCAGAGATTGGCAAGGACGTTGGCTCGGACGTCGCGCGCGGCAAGAAGACCTACCCCGCGTTCGTCGGGCTTGAAGAGTCGAAACGCAGGGCGAGGGAACTCGCGGACTCTGCGGTCGAGGCGCTTTCCACTTTCGGCCCGTCCGCGGACCCGCTCCGGGAGATCGCGCGGTATATCGTGTCGAGGAGGAGCTGAAGAGCAGGGGCTAGGGACGAGGGGCTAGGGGCTGGCAAGAATAAGTCCGACGGACTTTCGTGAAGGATTGAAGGATTTCATGTAGGGGCAGGGCCCCGTGCCTGCCCTGGTTTTAAAGGCAGGGCACCCACAGGGGGGTGCCCCTACATAAAAACATCTATGAAGGGCCGACACGCGCTTCGTTTGGTACGGCCCCTACCTTAAAGCAAGAGGGCGGGCACAGAGGCCCGCCCCTGCATAAAACAGTTCGCTTATTACAAATTATCGCGCAAGGTATTATAGTTGGCAAGCAACGGAGGCAGCATGGCCCTGCTCGACAGAATCAAATCCCCGGCCGACCTCAAAGGCCTGAGCGTGGAACAGCTCGCGGAACTCGCGGCTGACATTCGCGAGGACATCATAGCGGTCGTCTCCGCGAACGGTGGGCACCTCGCGTCCAGCCTCGGCGTGGTCGAGCTGACCCTTGCGCTCCACCACGTATACGACACGCCCAAGGACAAGCTCGTCTGGGACGTCGGACACCAGGCGTACGCGCACAAGCTGCTCACGGGCAGGCGCGACCGGTTCCGCACACTGCGCCAGCAGGACGGGCTATCGGGCTTCCCCAAGCGCTCCGAGAGCGAATACGACACGTTCGACGTCGGGCACTCAAGCACGTCCATCTCGGCCGCGGTCGGCATGGCGGTCGCTAGGGACGTCAAGGGCGAGGACTACAGGGTCGCGGCCATCATCGGCGACGGCTCGATGACCGCAGGGCTCGCCTTCGAGGGTTTGAACCAGGCTGGCCACCTCAAAAAAGACCTCGTCGTAATCCTGAACGACAACGAGATGTCCATATCCACGAACGTCGGCGCGCTGTCCGGCTACCTCAGCCGGATAATCACCGGAGAGCGGGCGGAGAAGTTCAAGCGCGATACAGAGAGCTTCCTGAAGAGGATACCGAGGTTCGGCGAGCGCGCGCTCAAGGTCGCGTCCAAGGCCGAGGAGTCCATCAAGGGCCTGTTCGCCCCCGGCATGCTGTTCGAGGAGATGGGCTTCAACTACGTCGGCCCGGTGGACGGACACGACCTGGAGATGCTGGTCGATACCCTTACCGACGTCAGGAGCCGCAAAGGCCCGGTGCTGGTACACGTCCTGACGAAGAAGGGCATGGGCTACGAGCCGGCCGAGGACAACCCGACCGCGTTCCACGGGACGCCTCCGTTCGACGTCGAGTCGGGCAGCACCGCCAAATCGTCCGGCGTGACATACACCGGCGTCTTCGGAGACGCGCTCGTCGAGCTTGCCAAAGCAGACGAGTCCATAATAGCGATTTCCGCCGCGATGCCTGAGGGGACGGGCCTGTCGAAGTTCGCCAGCGAGATACCTGGCAGGTTCTTCGACGTGGGCATAGCCGAGCAGCACGGCGTGACGTTCGCAGCGGGCCTCGCTGCCTCCGGCCTGAAGCCGGTCACGGCCATATACTCGACGTTCCTCCAGCGGTCCTACGACCAGGTCGTACACGACGTCTGCATGCAGAAGCTCCCGGTGGTCTTCGCCATGGACAGGGCCGGGGTAGTGGGCGAGGACGGCGAGACGCACCAGGGGCTTTTCGACGTCTCGTACCTGCGGCATATACCGAACCTGGTCTTCATGGCCCCCAAGGACGAAAACGAGCTGCGGAACATGCTTTACACGGGCTTTAAGCTCGGCTGCCCTGTCGCGCTCCGGTACCCGCGCGGCAAGGGCGAAGGGGTCGCGCTCGACCCGGAGTTCAGCGAGGTCCCGGTAGGCAGGGCGGAGCTTCTGGCCGACGGCTCCGACCTCGTGATAATCGCGCTCGGCAACACCGTTTCGCCGTCTCTGAAGGCGGCGGAGACTCTCGCGGCCAAGGGGTACTCGGTCGGGGTGGTAAACGCCCGCTTCGTCAAGCCTCTGGACACGGAGCTTATACTGAGCCTCGCACGGAACGTCAAACGCATCATGACCGTCGAGGAGAACATGCTCGCGGGCGGGTTCGGGAGCGCGGTGCTCGAGGCGCTGGACGACGCGGGGATGAGGCACGTACCGGTCAGGCGGCTCGGCGTCCCGGACGAGTACGTCCTCCAGGGCACGCAGGCGCAGATAAGGAAGCGGCTCGGCCTGGACGCGGAGGGCATCGCGGCCTCCGCGCTCGAGTTCATGGACAAGGGCGCGGCCTCGGCGCAGGCGTCAAACATCAGGTCGTTGGCGGGGTAATAATCCGCGACTTGTCACCCCCGTGAAAACGGGGGCCCATTTTGACTCTATGCAAAAATGGATTCCCGCTTTCGCGGGAATGACAATTTAAGGAGGTTGCCGCGCTTCGCTCGCAAAGACAGCCATAAACCATTACAAGGGCCGGCACACGGGCAGCCCCAGCATAAAATCATTCACGAACACGGCCATTGAGAATATGAACCGCACCGGCACGCACATAGTTTGAAGACCCAGAAAGAGCGGCTCGACAAGGAAATCCTGCGGCGCGGCCTCGCGGACACGCGCCAGAGGGCGCAGGGGCTTATACTCTCCGGCAAGGTCACGGTGGACGGCGTCCGCGTGGACAAGGCGGGCGCCCAGGTCTCGGAGGAGTCGGCCATCGCGCTCATCGCGGACGACATGCCCTACGTCTCGCGCGGCGGTTTGAAGCTGAAAGGCGCGCTGGACGCGTTCGGGTTAGATGTATCTGGCCTGATATGCGCCGACGTAGGCGCCTCCACCGGAGGCTTCACGGACTGCCTCCTCCAGGAGGGCGCGTCGAGGGTATACGCGCTCGACGTCGGCTACGGGCTGATAGACTCGAGGCTCAGGAACGACCCGCGCGTGACGGTCATCGAGCGGGTAAACGTCCGGCACATGGAGCCGGGCTGGTTCGACGGGCCGGTGGACATGGCCACGGTGGACGTATCGTTTATTTCGCTCAAGCTTGTGCTCGGGCCGATTGCCTCCGTCCTGAGGCCGGGCGGCATTATAGTCGCGCTGGTAAAGCCGCAGTTCGAGGTGGGTAAGGGAAAGGTCGGCAGGGGCGGCATCGTCCGTGACGAGTCCGAAAGGCTCCGTGCGCTGACCGAGGTCATGGAGTTCGCGGCCTCGACAGGCCTCATAGTCGGGGAGCACATGGAGTCGCCCATAACCGGCGCGAAGGGGAACGTAGAGTACCTGCTGCGGCTGGAGAAGAAGCGGTAGCCATCCCCCTCCCCCGGCCCCTCCCGCGAGGGGAGGGGAATATAACCCCTGACTTGTGACTTGACTGTCACCCCCGTGAAAACGGGGGTCCATTTTGACTTTATGTACACAATGGATTCCCGCTTTCGCGGGAATGACAACCAAAATATGTCAGAATGCTAACCGACTTGGTATTAACCGGAGGTTTTTCAATGGACGAGAAAGAAAAGCTCGACGCGGTTTACCACTGGAGGAGCGAGCTTGCCGGACACCCTGACGGGACGGGCATCGACGTCTCCGCCATACCGTCCGAGGTCGTGGACGCACTGATAGAAGACCCCGACGTCCCTGCCTCCGTCATCGAGACCCTTGCGAAGGCGATGGAGGCCGCCGGCGCGGTTTCCGGAGCGCCGGGTGATGCCGCCGAAGCGCCGCCCGCGGGCGATGACGACGGCTCAGAGGAGTACAAGGAGTCGGCCGTCGCTGCCGCAAACAGGGCAAGGAAGGAAAAGGAAGAGAAAGAACAGAAAGAGCAGCAGGCGAAGAAGATAAGCCTCGTCTCCGCCATTATGCGGATGGACATCGGCGAGAAGGCGAAGCTCGCACGTCAGGGCGACAAGGACGCCCGTGCAATACTCATCAAGGAAGGCAACAAGCTCATCTCCGGGGCGGTCCTCGACAACCCGCGCATCACAATACAGGAGATAGAGATGATCTCCTCGTCCAGGAACGTGAACGAGGACATACTCCGCGCCATCGGCAACAACCGCGACTGGTGCAAGGAGTACAAGGTAATCCTGAACCTCGTCAACAACCCCAAGACACCCGTCGGCATCAGCCTCACGCACCTCAACCGTATACAGACGCGCGACCTCCGGTTCCTCGCCAAGAGCAAGGGGATACCCGACGCGCTCAAGGTCACGGCCAAGAAACTCGCCCAGAAAAAGACCATCTGACGGCCGGCCCGGCCGGGCAAAGATTAGTCCCTTTTCATTATTTGCAATAATATCATGCGGTTCACGTTTTTTTTTCGGGCGGAAATTATCCATCATATTGTGTATTCCGCCCCCGCCCCTACACCAAGTGGTGTTTTCGTCCAGCTTTTCCGCCCTTAAACCTTTATAAACATTGAAAAAAAACACTTGACAACCGCGCATGGTTGATATACTAAGTATACATAGACGCATAATTCATTAAACCAATTTAACACTACCAGAGCCCGAAACGTGCTAAAAATGAAAAAGACAGCCGCGACCTCCAAGACGTACAAGACCAAGGACATATGCAGCCTGTACGACATATCGCGCGTCACCCTCTTCCGCTGGGAGACCGAGGGCCTTATAACCGGCGTGGAGCGCGACTGGAGGGGCTGGCGGGTCTACCACCAGAAGAACCTCGAGGAAATCGAGCGTATCATCAGCAAGGGCAGGAAGTAGCCGGCGGACTCGTCACCGGCCCCAACGAAGGCACGCAGATCTTAACCCAGAGGTGAACCGAAGTGTTGTTTGGCAGAAAGACCCAGATAATAGGCTTGGATATCGGCTCCCACACGGTCAAGGTGGCCCAGGTGGTTGACAAGGGCAAGGAGCTTGTCCTGACCAAGTACGGGGTCAGGGAGCTCAACCCGGAGGTCATCGTCGACGGCACGATCATGGACCAGGCGCAGGTCGCGGGCGCCATCACCGGCCTGATGGAGGAGCTCCAACTAAAGGCGAAGGATGTCGCCATCAGCGTTTCGGGACACTCGGTCATCATAAAGCGCATATCGCTCCCCGAGATGAGCGAGGACGAGCTCGCCGAGTCCATAAGCTGGGAGGCGGAACAGTACATCCCGTTCGCCATAGACGACGTCAACCTCGACTTCCAGATACTGGGGCCGACCCAGAAGGAAGGCGCGAACACGATGGACGTCGTACTTGTCGCCGCGAAGAAGGACAAGATTAACGACTACATCGCGCTCGTCACGGAGGCGGGCCTGAACCCGGTCATAATGGACGTGGACGCCTTCGCGCTCGAGAACATGTTCGAGGTCAACTACGAGCTGGAGGCGGGCAGGGTAGACGCTCTTGTGAACGTTGGCGCGGCCGTCATGAACATTAATATCATGCGAGACGGGCTTTCGGTCTTTACCAGGGACAGCTCGGTCGGCGGCAACCACTTCACCGAGGCGCTCCAGAAGGAGTTCGGAGTGAGCCACGAGGACGCCGAGGCCCTGAAGCGCGGCGAGTCCGCCGGCGGCATCGGGGCGGACAAAGCGCATGACGTCATCCGCGCTGTCTCCGAGGACATCGTCGCCGAGGCGGGCCGCTCGTTCGACTTCTTCAGGGCGACGACCGGCATCGAGAACGTGGACCGCGTCATCCTCTCCGGCGGCGGCTCGATGGTCAAGGGCTTCGCCGACATCTTCTCCGACCAGGTCGGCGGCCAGGTCGAGTACGCAAACCCGTTCAGGAACATTACCATCGACCCCAAGGTCGACGCCGACCTCGCCCACAGGACCGCCCCTGCCGCGGCGGTGGTGGTCGGACTGGCGCTAAGGAGGGTAGGCTACTAATGATACGCATAAACCTACTCCCGCACAAGAAGGTTAAGCCTGTCGAGAAGGGCGTCCAGAGGCTCTGGATGATCTTGACCGTCCTGTCCGCGGTCTCAGTCTTCGGGATGGCCGCCGCCTACTTCATGCTTTACAGCAAGTCGTCAGACCTCCAGGAGCGGACCGACAAGGCCAACACCGAACTGACAGCCCTCAAGGCCAAGGTAACGGAGGTCGAGGGATACGAGAAGAGCAGGCTCGAGTACGAAAACAAGCTCGCCCTCATAGCGGACCTGCAGAAGAAAAGGGCGTTCCTGACCCCCTTTATCAACGAACTGAACAAGTCCATGATAAAGACCGTATGGATGACTGGCCTGACCGAGAAGGACGGCGAGTTCACTGTGCAGGCGATGTGCAAGGAAAGCAGGGCCGCGGCCGACGAGTTCGGCAACGCGCTCAAAAGGTCGCCCCTGCTCACGAATGTAGAGGTCAAGGACGTCAAGGACGTCCCGTCCGGGAGCCCGGGCATCTCTGCCTACTCGTTTCTGGTTACAGGCAAGATAGCCGGGATAGAGAGCCTTCCGCCTCCGCCGGCGCCTGAAAAGGCGGCCAAGGGCAAGGCAGCGCAAGGAAAAGGCAAGAAGAAGAAAAAGAAATAGCCTTACCCACGAGGGACGAGATGAACATAAAAGACAAACTGAAGAAGATAAACCCCAAGCACAAGGCCATCGCGGCGTTCGTGCTGCCTGTCATCGCCGTGGTTGCCTTCGTCAACTTCGTGGTACTACCGTATAATTCGAAGATCGACTCGCTGAAGGCCGGCCTGACGCAGATGGAGAGCGAGATATCCAAGAGCAAGGTGATGGAGCGCAAGCTGGGCGAGCTGAAGGCAGCCAACTCGAAACTGCAGATGGAACTCTCGGCCGCCACAAAATACCTGCCGACCGCCGAGGAGGGCGCACAGCTCCAGGACACCATAACCTCCATGGCAAGGGAGTCCGGGGTGTCAATTAACTCATGGACTCCCGGCCCGAAGATTAAAGGGCCTGGCGGGCTGTACGAGCAGTCGACCATCACTGTCGACATGGTGGGCGGCTACCACGAGTTCGGGCATTTCCTGCAGTTGTTCGACGGCATCGAAAGGATGCTCACGATACAAAGCCTGACCATGTCTTCCGCGAAGCTCCAGGGGTCCAAGATGAGCATCCCGGTCAAGATGACCATAGTGGCCTTTTCCGCGGCCGGAGGTAAATGACAAAGTGGACAAACGGGTCAAAATACTTCTGATAGTCTTTGGGGCGCTCGTTGTCCTGAGCGGCGGCTTTATCGGCTTTATGTCAATGACCGCCTCCGAGGAGGCGGTGGAGACCGCGCCAGCCGCGCCAGCCAGGAAGGCCCCGGCCAAACCCGCGTCGGCACCTGCCCCGGCAACCGCGGCCCCTCAGCCCGCGCCAGAAACCGGACAGGCTGACAACGCACAGACACCTGTCGCCGGAAAGCCCGCTCCCGCGCCTGCCGCCGGAAAGCCCGCTCCCGCGCCTGCCGCCGGAAAGCCCGCTCCCGCGCCTGCCGC
>JACRHJ010000059.1 GCA_016212105.1 Nitrospirota bacterium | reverse complement strand
CCTTATTGCGAAGGCGGATTACCTGCTTGCGAAGCTCGTACTTTGATGCTTTGTTTAACTTGCGTGCGTCGGTCTTTTCCATGACCGACACTATATCACAAATAGAGATGGATTGCACTAAATATCCACCGGGTTAATAACTTGCGTGCGTCGGTCTTTTCCATGACCGACACTATATCACAAATAGAGATGGATTGCACTAAATATCCACCGGGTTAATAGTACGGAAACCGAATATTGACTTGCTTTGATGCATCTTACAAACTGGATTATCGGAGGTAATAAAGACTGGCTCCTCGCTTACAACTATCGACCAGCGCTTATTCTTTAATATTTCAGCAAGCCTCCTTGCGTCTGATTGAATAAAATCTACAAAGAACCGATGATGTTCATCAGCGGAGCAATTATTGTATTCATCCCAGTTGCTTGTATCTGCCATGTAAAATTCATGTTGTATATCTAATTCATCGAGATTTGGATTTCCATCTTGGTTTTTGGGGAATTGTTCATAGAAATCAAACAACTTGGAATGTATTTCAGTAACGGCATTTATGTTATCTGGGTGTCGTAAAATCATAATAGCGATAAACAGCGAAACTGCTTTTCTTATAGACTCAAGCCCGAGGTCAACAAAGTCGTTTGCAAGTGATGGCCATATCACACCCAGAAGCGTCTCTATTCCGCCTATTTTATCATCCACATCCCACTGACGAGTGCCAGATTCGTCTTTTGGCGAACACAAGTAACGCTGAGCACATATATCTTTAATGCCTACCTCACAAGGATTCCCGTCTTCACTATTCTTTGAGAATATCCACACATGAGGATTCTTGTCATTTCTAGTTTCTGGAGTCGAAAAATAACGCAAATAAAACTGGGATACCCAGTGTTGTCTTACTGGTTTTTTGGTTGCCTTCATTTTACGGGTTACCTTGGATAATCCTGAATTCTCGCCTTCACGGATATCACAACACAAGGTGCGGGCGCGGAATCCGCGCCCCTCCAATTATTTGATACAGGCGGATTCTTCGCTTCGCTCAGAATGACAAGCGAAGAAGAATTCCTGGATTCCCGCCTTCGCGGGAATGACGAAAGGAGGAGATTGCCGCGTCGCGTTGCTCCTCGCAATGACAACCTTATTCTGAGGCTGGGGCAGTCTCAGCCGCCGCCTCGGACATCCTCCGCTCCCTCGCGGCAATCGCATCCGCCTCGGCCTTTGCCTCGGCCTCCTCCGCCTTCATCTTCTCAAGCTTTTCCGAAACGAACGCGAGGAGGTCGTCTATCCCGTCGTGCGTCGCGGAAGACACAGCGAAGAACGGGACGCCGACCTCCCGGCAGTGCTCGCGCAGGTTTTCGAGCCGCTCCGGCTCTTCGAGCGAGTCTATTTTGGTCGCTACCGCGACCATCTCGCGCTCCATAAGCTCGGGGTTGTGGAGCCGAAGCTCCTCGTTAATCGTGTCGAAGCTTTTGACCGGCTCCTCAACCGACAGCGACGAGACGTCCACGAGATGCAGGAGCATCTTGGTGCGCTCGACATGCCGAAGGAACTGCGAGCCAAGCCCCGCTCCGGAGCTTGCGCCCTCGATGAGGCCGGGTATGTCCGCGACGACGAAGCTCTTGTAGTTGGCGAGCTTTACCACGCCCAAATTCGGCACGAGCGTCGTGAACGGGTAGTCGGCAATCTTGGGCCTGGCCGAGGTTATGACGGATATGAGCGTGGACTTGCCCGCGTTCGGGAGGCCTATGAGGCCGACGTCCGCGAGCAGCTTCAGCTCCAGCTGTATGGTCTTCTCGTCGCCCGGCTCGCCCGGCTGGGCGTGCCTCGGTGCCTGGTTTGTCGAGGTCTTGAAGAAGGTGTTGCCCTTCCCGCCCCTGCCGCCCCTGGCGACTATAGCCTCCTGGCCCGGCTCGGTCAGGTCGCCCAGCACCTCGCCGGTGTCCAGGTCCCTTATGAGAGTCCCGACCGGCACCCAGACGATGACGTCCGCGCTCTCATGGCCGGACTTCTGCTTGCCGCCGCCGTCGTTGCCGTCCTTGCAGTAGTAGTGCTGCTGGTACCGGTGGTCGAGCAGGGTGTTCAGCTGCGGGTTGGCCTTTACTATGACGTTTCCGCCCTTGCCGCCGTCGCCGCCGTCCGGGCCGCCCTTGGGGACGTACATCTCCCTGCGGAAGCTGACGCAGCCGCGCCCCCCGTCGCCCGCCTTGACGTATATCTTGACTAAATCCACAAACATAATGTTCCCCTAAAATAACGCAAACCGCATTGAAAATCAAACAAAAAAGCCCCGCCGTAAGACGGCGGGGCCTCATAATCCTGCTGCAACCCGGACTGACTACGCCTCGGCCTGGAGGGGATACACGCTGACCTTCTTCTTCAGCTTGCTGTACCGCTCGAAGGTCACGACGCCCTCGACCTTTGCGTAGAGCGTGTCGTCCTTGCCGATGCCGACGTTGGTGCCCGGGTGGATCTTCGTGCCCCTCTGCCTTACTATTATGCTGCCGCCGGAGACGAACTCGCCGCCGAAACGCTTGACGCCAAGCATCTGCGGGTTGGAATCGCGTCCGTTTCTGGAGCTGCCGACGCCTTTTTTATGTGCCATTTCTCAAATCCTCCTGAATATCTTAGTGCGGGCCGGAGCATCATGTTCAAGCAGATGCGCACCGTTACCCGTGTATCACTCTCGTAAACCGCCGGGCCATTCAGCCCACCCGCCCACTTGCCCCCTTGCCCGGATTAGGCGGTGATCGACTTGACCAGAAGCTCGGTGAAGTTCTGCCTGTGGCCGTTCATCTTGCGGTAGCTCTTGCGCCTCTTGTGCTTAAAGACGAGGACCTTCTTGCCGCGACCCTGGCGGACGACCTCGGCGGTCACCTTCGCGCCGGAAACCCTGGGCGCGCCGACGGTAACAGCGCCGTCGTTCTCTACCAGAAGCACATCGGAAAGCTCGACAACCGCGCCCTTTTCGCCCTCGAGCGTCTCAACCTTGAACGTATCTCCGGGCGCTACTTTGTACTGTTTGCCGCCCGTCATGACTATTGCGTACATGGTTATAATACCTCCGACACATGGATATGGCTTGCACGAAGTGACATTTATACTTGATTTTGATTCTGATGTCAAGCGATATTTTCCGGGAGAAACCATCCGTTCGCGGAACAAGTTGACATTGCATAATAAATGCTATAAAATCCATGCATTGATATTATGGAGGTTTAGTATGTCGAGAATAACCATAACACTGCCCAACGAACTTATCGACGAGCTTCTCGAAGCCGTCCCTTCAAGGAGCAAGACCGAGGCGGTCATAAAGGCCATCAAGGACGAGATACGCCTCAAAAAGAGAGAGGGCATCAAGGCCATGGCCGGGACGGCCGAGTTCATCGAAGGGACAGAGGACAGGAGACATGAAGACGGACGTCTCGGCTAAGGTACTCGTCGACACCTCCGTCTGGATAGCCTATTTCAGGAAGCAGGAGCCGCAGTTCGGCAGGCTTACGGAGCTTATAGACCAGGACCGCGTCGCCTGCTGCGGTGTCATCCTCGCGGAGCTGATGCAGGGAGCGAAGTCGGCGAGAGAACTGAAGATGCTCAAGGACTTCCTTGCCGTGTTCGAGTTTCCCAAAGAGGCGGCCGGTTCATGGGCCTCGGCCGGGGAACTCTCATACAGCCTGCGAAAGTCAGGGAGCGCCGCGGGTCTCGCGGACTGCTATCTCGCTGCGCTCGCACTGGAAAACGGCTACACCGTCATGAGCCTGGACAAGCATTTCGACGAGATCGCCAAAACCGTCAATATACGTCTGCTCTGATTAGCCGTTATTGTCTCGGCAATCAAATATGCAAAAGACACTGGGTCCCCGTTTTCATGGGGAAGACAATAAATGGCGTCATTCCCGCGAAAGCGGGAATCCAGTGACTTTGTTCTGGTAGATGCTAAATGCCGCCGGATTAATAAGCCTGTTACAGCCCCACCCACTTGCCCAGAAACGACAGCGCGCCCTTCTTAGGCGGTTCAGGCTCCTCCGGCTCGAAGCGCAGGTTCTCTATTATCATCTCCGGCACGTCGTACACCATAACGCGCGCCGCCTTGTCGCCGACAAGCTTCACCGCGTCGTGGTATGCGTGCGACAGCACCGGAGGGCGCGGGCCGTTGTTGTGCGCGTCGCTCGCTATGACGTGGACGAGCTTCCGGGTAACAAGCTCGCGGGCGAGCTTTTTCACCTCGCCGCCGAACGTGCCGGTAAGGCTTCCCGCAGTGACCTGGCCGAGCGCGCCGAGCCGTACCATCTCGTACATCACCCCGGCGTCCTGCTGTACCATCGGGTTTCGCTCCGGGTGGGCGATTATCGGGAAGAACCCGCCGCTCACTATGGAGAAAATCACGTCGTACATCCCGTCCGGCGTGAAGTGGAGCGGAAGCTCCACGAGGACGTAGCGCGACCGGTTGATAGTGCAGTACCTGCCGTTTTTCAGGCCCTTTACAGTCTCCGGGCTTATGTGTATCTCGGAGCCGGTGTATATCTCAATAGGCACCGCCCCGGCGTGCTGCTTCAGCTCGTCGACGAGGGACGCGACCTTGTCCTTGGGGTTGTCCCAAAGCCCGGCCGAGACGTGCGGTGTAGCCACTATGCCGGTTATGCCGTCCTCGGCCGCGCGCAGCAGCATCTTGACGGCCTTGTCCCACTCCTTCGGGCCGTCGTCCGCCCCGGGGAGGATATGGGCGTGCAGGTCATACATGTCTATGTCACGCGGCTTTGTCGAGCCCGAACGCGTCGTGAAGTGCCCTCACCGCGAGCTCCGTGTACTTCTGCTCTATCACGCAAGAGACCTTTATCTCGGAGGTGCTTATCATCATTATGTTGATGCCCTCCTTTGCCAGGGCGTCGAACATCCTCGACGCGACCCCTGTGTGGGAGCGCATCCCGACGCCGATGATGGACACCTTCGAGATGTCCTCGTTGACCACGACCTTCTTGCAGCCGATGGCCTTCGCGGCGGCCTCGATCTTGGGCATCGCCTTCTTCAGGTCGGTCTTGGGGACGGTGAAGGTCATGTCGGTCTTGCCGCCCTGGCTGACGTTCTGGATTATCATGTCGACGTTTACCTTGGCGTCGGCTATCATGCCGAAGAGCTTGGCCGCGACGCCCGGCTCGTCCGGGACGCCGGAGACCGTAACCTTTGCTTGGTTCTTGTCGTAAGCAACGCCCGATACAACGACCTTCTCCATCTTCTTGTCCTCCTTGGTGACCAGTGTGCCGGGGGCGTCGGAGAAGCTCGACAGCACGCGCACGGGCACGTTGAATTTTTTCGCGAACTCGACCGAGCGGGTCTGGAGCACCTTTGCCCCGAGTGACGCCATCTCCAGCATCTCGTCGTATGAAATCTTGTCGAGCTTCCGGGCCTTCGGGACGATGTTCGGGTCCGTCGTATAGACACCGTCCACGTCGGTGTATATGTCGCAGAAGTCGGCCTTCAAGGCCGCCGCGACCGCAACCGCAGTCAGGTCGGAGCCGCCCCTGCCGAGCGTCGTCACGTCCGAGTCCGGCGTTATCCCCTGGAACCCGGCCACGACGCAGACCTTGCCCGACTTCAGCGCGGCCTTTATGCGACCTCCGTCTATGGACGCTATCCTCGCCTTCGTATGGGCGGCATCGGTCACAATGCCGGTCTGCCTGCCGGTGAACGACATCGCGGGTACGCCCATGTCGTTCAGCGCCATGGCGAGGAGTGCTATCGTCACCCGCTCGCCGGTGGACAGAAGGACGTCCATCTCGCGGTCGTCCGGGTTCTCAGCCATTGCGGTCGCGAGGCCAATGAGCTTGTCCGTCTCGCCGCTCATCGCGGACAGTACGACCACGACGTCGTGTCCCGCCTTCTTCGTCTTCGCGACCCTGTTCGCTACGTTCTTGATACGTTCTACATTACCGACGGACGTGCCGCCGTACTTCTGGACTATCAGGCTCAATTCCCGGAACCTCCGTTATTAATGAGATACTCCATTATCTTGTAACCGTCCTCGAGATAAAGCGAGGAGCGCTCCGCCTCTTCCTCGTTGTACGCCTTGTGGCCGCGCGATGTGTCTTCCGCGCCCGGCTCGTATATGATGAACGGCACCGGGTCGGACGTGTGCGTCTTCAAAACGACCGGAGTCGGGTGGTCCGGCATCACGAGTATCCGGTAGCCCGGCCTGCCTTTAAGCGCCTCCATCACCGTGCCGACTACCTTATCGTCGAAGTCCTCGATCGCCTTGACCTTGTGCTCCATGTTGCCGCCGTGTCCGGCCTCGTCGGGAGCCTCGACGTGTACGTACACGAAGTCCACGTCGTCCAGCGCCTTCAGCGCGGCCTCTGCCTTGCCGACATAGTTCGTATCTATATACCCGGTCGCGCCAGGCACGTCCAGTACCTTGAACCCGAGTATCGCCGCGATGCCCTTCATCAGGTCCACCGCGGATATCATCGCGCCGGTAAGGCCGTACTTCTCCAGAAACGGCGGGAGGCTCGGCTTCTTGCCCTGGCCCCAGAGCCAGATGCTGTTCGCGGGGTGCTTCCCTTCCTCCTCGCGCGCCTTGTTCACGTCGTGGCCCTTTAGGACGCCGGAGGAGCGCCTCATCAGGTCGTCTATGACGTCCGAGCCGTCTCCGACCGGCATATAATCAGCGATTTCCCTGCCCGTGATGTCGTGCGGCGGGACGCATTCCAGCCTGTCCTTACCGCCCTTCCATACCATCAGGTGGCGGTAGCTCACGCCGGGATAGAATTTTATGTCGTCGCTGCCGAGCGCCTCGCCTATCGACGCGATGAGCTTGTGCGCCTCCGGGGTCGTTATGTGGCCTGCGGAGAAGTCCTCCATGTAGCAACGGCGGGAGGACTCGCTGCCGGAGTCCGAGCGGTCGCAGTGCTTGAGCGTGACGAGGTTGCAGCGGAAGGCCACGTCGTCGGGGCCGAGCGGGACGCCTATGGACGCGGCCTCGAGTGGCGCGCGGCCTGTGTAGTGCTTCGCCGGGTCGTAGCCCAGTACCGCGAGGTTCGCCACGTCCGAGCCGGGCGGCAGGCCCTTTGGCACCGTCTTAGCGCGGCCTAACTTCCCGTGCGCGGCCATGTAGTCCATGTTGGGCGTCTTTGCATATGCGAGCGTCGTCTTGCCGCCGAGTTCGTCGAGCGGGTAGCCTGCCATGCCGTCGCCCAAGAGTACGAGGTATTTCATTGTTTCGCCGTCTTTCGTATTATTGCGCCAGTTCTTCGCTGAAAGTCCGCTTCCTTACAAGGTCCAGAAGGTCAGCATCTGGGTCTATGTCGTCAACAACCCACTCATTGCCACGTCGAACAAATGTCCATAATTCATCCGGTGGATGGACGTTGTATCCTCTAACAAACGAGATGCTGAAGAAAGTTACGTAAACCCCCAGACTGTCCTTGCTTTTGTCCTTATAATCCGTCACCTCGACAAACTTAATCGAGGTAGAAAGGACGATGCAGAAGGGGTTGTTAATCCTAAATCCTATCTCTTCCGCCGTCCTGTTTATTAGCCTGTTGTAAAGACCATCGGTTATCAGGTCCTTAACACGGTCAACATTCCTGGCTATTATTGCACCTATTACCTTTGCCCGGACATCTTCCGCCCTCTTCTTCAAACGCTCTGAATCCCAAGTCCAATCTTTATAAGACAACTGGCCGAGGAGCTTGTTGGCCTTGTAAACCCTGTATGACTTGAGCCCGATACCGGCTGCAACATAAGAGACAATGGCAATGATGATAATTCTCGTCATAGTGTAGTCTAATATGCCTTAATCGGCCAGTCCGCTGCGGCTCAGGTTTAGTACCCCAGCACCTTAACCACCTCGTCCAGGTCGCCCTTGACCGAAGGCTTATGCACTCTTCTGGACTCCAACCGCAGGCTTTCGAGCAGGCTTGTCTCTGTCAGCGGGCTTCCTCTTTATCACAGGCTGCCTTATAAGCGACTCTGCGGGTATGCCAAGCCCGGCATTGAGCGCCCGTATCATGGCAAGGGAAAGACGGCGTTTCCCGCCGAACACCTCCGACACCTTACCGCGCCCGCCGATATACTTTTCGAGGTCGCGCCTTGTCAGCCCCATCTGCTCCATGCGGAACTTGATGGCCTCTATCGGGTCTGGGACGTCTATTTTGAAGTGCCTGTCTTCGTAGTCGCGCACGACAAGGGCAAGCAACTCCAGCCTGTCGGCGTCCGGCGTGCCCTGGGCCGGGTTCAGGTCCATAAGCTTCTCGACCTCGGCGAGCGCGGCCTCGTACTCGGCCTCGCCCTTCAGCACCCTTATCTCCAACGCGTCCATCAAAACACCTCTTTGTCGTAGTCGGCATGGGTGCCGAACCACCTGACAAACACCGCCTGCGACTCGTACCGCACTTTCACGACGAGACGGCACTTGTTGCCCTTGATGTTGAACACGACGATATTGTCGTGCAGGAAACTCGCGCTCGGATACCGTCTCTTTATGTCCTGCGTACCGGCCCACTCGGCCTTGTCGGCCTCGTGATACCACGCATCGAGCTGCCCCTTGGCGTCCCTGTACTTCTTCCAGTAACCGGCCAGCCTGCTTCGGGCGATGACGTTCATTATCTCGGTATATAGAGTAGCACACCTGCTCCCATTATGGGAGCACTAATTTACAGGCAACATATCTTAGTACTCCAGCACCTTTACCACCTCGTCGAGGTCGCCCGGTAGTTGGTGAACTGCACTATTGCTATCTTTTACCTTCCAATCCTGAAAGCTGCCTTTTCAAGACGGGCAGAAACTTGACCGCCGTGTTCCAGACAATCTCGTTATCGACGCCAAAGTATTCATGGACGACCTTGTTCCTCATGCCGATGATTTCTTTCCACGGTATTTCCGGAGTCTTGTCCTTTATCGATTTCGGGATGTGCTTGGCTGCTTCCCCGATAATCTCAATGCTCCTGACTACCGCGTTTAAGGTTTTCCTGTCCACCAGAAACTCATCATAGGTCATGCCGTGGATAAAACCCTCGACATCGCTTATTGAGACAATCATATCGTCTATGTAGTCGCCGTATTCCCTCTTCATATGTACACGACTTCGTCCAGTATCCGCTTCCCGATACGAGGCTTAAGCGCGCCCTTCGTCACGAGGTCGACCTTCGCCCCGAGCAGCTCAGCGAGGTAGTTCTCAAGCCTTATGAACTCTATGAAGTCAACCGGCTTGCCGAAGCTCACCAGTATGTCCACGTCGCTCTTCTTGCGTGCCTCGCCCCGGACGCATGAGCCGAACACGCCGATCTCGCTCACCATAAAGCGAGACTTCAGCGTGCCCTTCTGCCCGGCGATGATGCCTTTTATCTCTTCTAAGTCTTTCATGGCTTCTCTCGGTGAAGGCTGCCTTAGTACCCCAGAACCTTAACAACCTCGTCCAGGTCGCCCTTGATGCTTATCGGCTTGTCCGAGACCTTTATCGCGGTGTCCGGGTCCTTCAGGCCGTGGCCGGTCAGAGTGCATACTATCCGCGCACCGGAGGAGTAATAGCCTTCCTTGTTTAATTTTATCACACCGGCGATGGAAGCGGCGGACGCGGGCTCGCAGAATATGCCCTCGGTCTTCGCTACCAGCCTGTAGGCCTCAAGTATCTCCTCGTCCGTGACCGCGTCTATCCGCCCGCCGGACTCGTCCCTCGCGGCGACGGCGGTCTTCCACGAGGCCGGGTTGCCGATGCGTATCGCGGTCGCTATCGTCTCCGGCTTCTCGACCGGGTGGCCGAGTACTATCGGAGCGGAGCCCGCCGCCTGGAACCCGTTCATCACCGGCAGCGAGTTTATCTTGCCGACGGCCTTGTACTTATTATACCCCTTCCAGTACGCGCTGATGTTGCCCGCGTTCCCTACGGGCAGCGCGTGGAAGTCCGGGGCCGCGCCAAGCGCGTCGCATATTTCGTACGCGGCGGAGGTCTGGCCCTCGATGCGGTACGGGTTGACCGAGTTGACCAGTGTGATCGGATACTTCTCCGCGACCTCGCGGACGATCTTGAGCGCCTCGTCGAAGTTGCCCTCGACCTGCACGACGAGCGCGCCGTGCATCATCGCCTGGGCCAGCTTGCCGAGCGCGATCTTGCCCTCCGGTATCAGGACGAACGCCTTTATGCCCGCGCGCGCGGCGTATGCCGCGGCGGATGCCGATGTGTTGCCGGTCGAGGCGCAGATGACCGCGTTGGAGCCCTCCTCGACCGCTTTGGATATCGCCATCGTCATGCCGCGGTCCTTGAACGAGCCGGTCGGGTTTGCCCCGTCGAACTTGAGGTAGATGTCGAGCTTCGGGTTTATCGCCGCCGCCAGGTTCTTGGTCTTTAAGAGAAGCGTGTTGCCCTCAAGAAGCGACACAATCGGCGTCTTGTCCGACACCGGCAGGTACTCGCGGTACTGTTCTATTATACCTTTCCAGGCCATGATGTTTTCTCTCCAGTTTCATAGTGATGGACTGATTTCACGTCTAAGTTATTCTAATTACCAAGCACGGGAGTTTTGTTTCATTCTTGATCATTAGCTAACGGGTTTCATAATAATTAACCGCCTTCTAATTCTTGCCATATCTTATATGTAATCATACCTGACGGTAAAATATTTATATTCAATTTCATATGGATATCCTATTACATCATCATCAATATCTCGCTTTTCCATCGTCCATCCATATTTTTTGAGAAGCGAAGCCAGCTCTTCTGGTTTCAAGACACCACGACGATATCTGGGCATGTGAAACAAACCATAAGGTATAGTTGTGATGTCTATCAATTGATTATCATCGCCCCACGTGTTAACTTTCTTCATAGATTTTGGGGTGTCTATACAAAGACGATACCCATCACGGCCCCACTTAACATAAAAAGAGGGATTGTAATCATGATCTCCTTCGCCCCACTTGAGGTTTATTTTTCTTATTACCTCTCTAATATTAATCTTGGTCTGGAAGTTATGACGGTTATTATTATAAATAAGCTCCGAGTCTTCATCTGATTTAAGCACTGTGAAAGTGATACCGTCAGTTAGAACATTGTACTCATTGTCATCTTTCTCATAAAGTGTGGATGTAATTTCATCCCAAGACTCGACATTAATCAATTTATAATCTATCAACAATCGTCCCCAATGAGGTTGAATTTCTATGAAAAAAGGAGCGAATCCTTTCACCTTCTTTCTCGATTTATCATAAAAATAAAGACCTATAAACGCTAAGATTATGATTACCCATAGAGGTATAAACATTGTGACCTCGCAATTTGGCTTTGCTCTTGCTATTTGTAGAACATCGCGTTTACCCGAGCTTGTCGAATATCCTTCGATGCGCAACCACGTTCAATTGCTAACCGTTTTTTGAAACCTATCCCTAAATACCTTCCAATCCTCATCAGAGATATCACCATTAGGACTTTCAGCCCAGATGTCGATGTTAAAATTACGCTCTAAATCACGATGTATATATGGAAGAACGCTTCCGAATATAAAGTCTCTGGGCTCGGTGCCACCAAGAATATTAACTGAAGAACTCTCACTAACCCTGAATACAACTTGATTTCTAAGCGACTTAGACTTCGGCCTCGGATAGCGCGACTCAATAAACATGTCTTCAAAATGGCACAGAAATGCCGTTCCTGACATGGTCAAGCCTTTTATCTTATAATTCTCCAAGGCATCACGATAAGGAGTGCCTAAATGCTCCGCAATCTTGCATATAAATTTACCATGTCCAAGCTTACTGGCATATTTATCAACATCGTCCAAATAGACTACTTGCCTATCGGAAAAATGATTACCTATCAATATAGCCTTTGAAATCTTTTCGTACCCCTGATGAATCAATGTGAATGCTTGCCTGCATAAATCTTCATCATAGAGCGATACGGCTGAATACAAATCAGTAAGGCCGACTCGTAGCCATGTTCTCATAACAACATTGATGTCATAACCCCTGTCGGTCATATAACCACCTTCTCAATGTATCCGGCGCGCCGAGGGCGTCGCGCCCTACAAAACCGCCCGATAAATCGGGCAACTACAACTTCCTGGATTCCCGCCGGAGTTTACCCCGGTATGCCTAAAGCCGGGGCGGGAATGACGGGCAAATGATGAGATTGCCGCGTCGCTTCGTTCCTCGCAATGTCGTTCGGTGGGCGTAGCCCACCCTACAAATTATTCCCCGCACTCCACCCGAATCACAACCGTCGGCCCCGCTATCACGTCGAGGCCATCCAGCTTCTCAAGCGCGCTCCGCACGTTCTTCTCGACCGCGTCGTGCGTCATCATTACAATCGGCACCGCGCCGCCCTCCTCGCGGCCCTTCTGTATGACGGACGCGACGGATATGTCGTGCCGCCCGAGCACGCCGGATATCTTCGACAGCACGCCCGGCCTGTCGAGAGCGGTAAAACGTAGATAGTAGCAGCAGCGCACCTTGCCGATGGGTCGCACACGCATCGCCTTCCGGCCTTCCTTCTTGAACGCGAGCACCGGCATACGCGACTTCGCCCCGGAGAGGATGTCCCTTGCTATGTCCATCACGTCCGAGACTACCGCGCTCGCGGTCGGTTTGTCGCCCGCGCCGCGCCCGTAGAACATCGCGGGCCCCAGGAAATCGCCCTGCACGTAGACCGCGTTGAACACGCCGTCCACCTTCGCAATGAGGTGGTCCGCCGGGAGCATCGTCGGGTGTACGCGCAGCTCTATCTCGCCGTCCACTACCTTGGTGATGGCGAGGAGTTTTACCTTGTAGCCGAGTTCCTTCGCGTGCTCTATGTCCTCCGGCTTTATCTTTGATATGCCCTCTGTGTATATCTCTTCGAACTTCACCGGCGTTCCGAAGGCTATGTTCGCAAGTACCGCGAGCTTGTGCGCCGGGTCTATGCCCTCGACATCGAAGGTCGGGTCCGCCTCCGCGTAGCCAAGCTTCTGGGCCTCCGCCAATACCTCGTCGAACTTCCTGCCCTCGTCCGCCATCTTGGTCAGGATGTAGTTGCACGTACCGTTAATGATACCATAGATCGACTGGATGTCGTTCGCGGCGAGGCCCTGCTTCATCGCGCCGATGATGGGGATGCCCCCGGCGACGCTGGCCTCGAAGCCTATCGCCGTCTTCGCGGCATAGGCGGCCTTGTAGAGTTCCTCGCCGTGCATGGCGAGGAGAGCCTTGTTCGCGGTGACGACCGGCTTCCTGAGCGCGATGGCTTCAAGCAGAAAGGTTTTCGCAGGCTCGTACCCGCCGATAAGCTCTATGACGACGTCGACGTTCGGGTCGTTGATGACCGCGCGCGCGTCCTTCGTGTATACGTCCTTGCCGAGGCCGAGCGCCTTCGCGCGCGACGCGTCGAGGTCGGCGGCCCTCACAAGCTCGACCGATACGCCGAGCCTGCGTTTGATTACGTCCGCGTTCTCGCGCAGGAGGTTTACGACTCCGCCGCCTACCGTGCCGAGGCCGATTAAGCCTACGTTGATTTTATCTTTTTTCATAAAGACCGTGTCTCGTGTTATATGAATAAAAACCGTGCAGAAATTGCGTTGATTCAGCCTGCATTTAAATCACACTCTGCTCGACAATACTGTTACATCCGGGACAGGTTTCGGGCTTTCCCGGTTTACGGTAATTCATGAATAATCGTTTTTTGCACACTGGACATTTTCTTGAAGTCCATAGGTATAATACAAGCAGGGCACCAAGCGTCTGACAAACAAAAAGCATCTTCATAGGCCAGCTGTGCGTCACGCTCCTGTCACTCCCGAATAGAACAATAATGAGGATTGCGACAAATGGTGACATGCACAAAAACACGCTAATCCGTCTGATGGTTATTCTATCTATTCTCGGCATATCATCAGTACCTAGTTATCCTGTTGGGCCCAATGAAATGAGCTGACAACCGATTAAAGTAACCTCAGAAATTCGTCCACCCCGAGCCCCGCGCTTCTTATAATGCTCCTGAGGGTGCCCCGGTCGAGTTCCTTGTGGTCCGGGACGACGACCTGGGCAAACGGATCGTTCCTTCTCAGGATCATATGGCTACCCTCCTGCCTCCTGAGAAAGAAGCCGACCCTCTCCAGCGCCTTAACGCAGTCGCGCCCGGATACGCCCGGAAGCCTCGTCATACCGCGACCAGAAAGGCGTCGAACTTCTCCTCCGGCACCGGCAGGCCGTCCTCCTCAAGCGCGGCGACGTAACCCCTTATCGCCTCCCTGACGTTCTCGATGGCCTCTTCCTTCGTCCTGCCCTGGCTTATACAGCCCGGAAGGCTCGGACACTCGGCAACCCAGTAACCATCCTCTCCCGGAAACACTATTACCTGTCGCATTTGTCCACCCCTATTCCCCCAACGCCTTCTTGATCCCCTTTATCGCCTGCCTCGTCCTGTGCTCGTTCTCGATGAGCGCGAAGCGCACGCGCCCTTCGCCGTACTCGCCGAAGCCGATGCCGGGCGAAACCGCGACCTTGGCCTTCTCGATTAGCATCTTCGAGAACTCGATCGAGTCGAGGTGCTTGAACTTGTCCGGTATCTTCGCCCAGACGAACATCGTGGCCTTGGGCTTTGGTATCTCCCAGCCGATCTTGGCGAGCCCGTCGATCAGGCTGTCGCGGCGCAGCCTGTACGTCTCGCATATCTCGGCGACGCATTCCTGCGGGCCGTTGAGCGCGATGATGGACGCGATCTGTATCGGCTGGAACATGCCGTAGTCGAGGTAGCTCTTAATCTTGGTGAGCGCGCCCACTATCTCCGGGTTTCCGCAGCAAAAGCCGACACGCCAGCCGGGCATGTTGTAGCTCTTGGACAGCGAGAAGAACTCGACGCCGACGTCCTTCGCGCCCGGCACCTGCAGGAAGCTCGGCGCCTTGTACCCGTCGAAGACGAGGTCTGCATACGCGAGGTCGTGCACGACTATGATGTTGTGCTCCTTGGCGAACGCGACTATCTTCTCGAAGAAATCGACGTCCACGACTGCGGTCGTCGGGTTGTTCGGGAAGCTGATGATGAGCATCTTGGGCGCGGGCCATGTCTGCTTGAAGGCGGTGGTCATGTCCTCGAAGAAGTCCGAGTCGCGCCTGAGCGGTATGTGCCTGACCTCGCCGCCGGCGATGACGACCGAGTACGGGTGTATCGGGTACGCGGGCGACGGACAGAGGACGACATCGCCCGGCTCTATCGTCGCGAGCGCGAGGTGAGACAGCCCCTCCTTCGCGCCCATCGTGGCAATGACCTCGGTCTCCGGGTCGAGGTCCACGTCGTAGCGGCGCTTGTACCAGTCGGCCATCGCGGAGCGGAGTTTGGGTATGCCCTTGGAGGCCGAGTAGCGGTGGTTGCTCGGGTTGTACGCCGCCTCGACCAGCTTGTCCACGATGTGCTGCGGGGTGCCGATGTCCGGGTTCCCCATGCCGAAGTCTATGATGTCCTCGCCGCGCTTCCTCGCCTCCATCTTCATCTTCGTTACGATCGCGAATACGTAGGGCGGGAGCCTCTTTATCCTCTGAAACTCGTGCATTTTTCCTCCAGTGGGCGGTATGCCCGAACACGATTGTCGTAATATAGCCGTTATTTGTCAGTCCGGATTTTTCTCGATAATTTCTATGAGGTCGGAGAAGAAACTCTTTATGTCTCCAAGCTCGTTCTTTATTATCCCGTAAACCTCTTCGGTGTCTATGTGGTCGTACAGGTGTACCACCCTGTTTCGGAACTGTGCCATCCTGACGTAAGTACCCGCCTTGTCTTTTCCTATGTAACCGGCATCGCACAAGGTTGTTATGATTTCCGCGTTTGAGCCGGGCGAGCCCAGTCCGAGCACGGCCACAATATGCGCCCCTATGTCGAGCAGGGCCTGGATAGAGGTCTGGAGCCTGTACAGGGACGAGTCGACATTTCTGGAGTCGGACATGAACTCTTCATAGGTGCCCTCTCCCTGAGCCTTGAGGTTCTCAAGGTTCGTAATCACAACGTTCAGCTTCGACTGTATCTCGGTGATATTCATATCTTGGCCAGCCTCTTCTTTAAGCCGGACAGATAATACTTCTGCATCATCCTTAGTCTCGGCTCGAAGTCACAGAACTCTGAGATGGTTCTGGCCGTGAACCTCACACGTGTATCCCTGTCTACCTCGTATATCAGCCTGCCGGTCCGGAGCACGTTGTGCTGGAACACGAGCTTCTTGCCGTTGAGGTCTATCACGTCCACCTCGGCCGAAACGCCGAGCGCCTTCTGTATCCTGTACGAGAGGTAGTCCTCCTCGTGTATCAAGTCTATGCCGGACGGCGCGCCGTCATTCAGGAGCAGCGCGATGTCCACGTCGCTCATCGGCCCGGCCGTACCCTTGGCGTGCGAACCGAAGAGGTACGCCGCCGCGATGTACGGGTATTCCCTGAAAATGTCTGCAAGTACCGATGTGTCAAGCATTGGCGTTTATCCCCGCGAAGACCTCTTCCGCGTTGTACGAACTCCTGACGAACGGCGCGGATGCGACGAAAATGAAGCCCATCTTCCGCCCTGCCTCTGCATACCGCTCGAAGACCTCCGGCCGGACGTATTCGGAGACCTCGATGTTCTCCTTCATCGGGCGCAGGTACTGGCCTATGGTCAGCAGGTCGCAGCCGACGGCCCGCAGGTCCTCCATCACGGCAAGCACCTCGGACTCCGTCTCGCCCAGGCCCGCCATCAGCCCGGACTTTGTGCTGACGCGGCAGTCCATGTCCTTCGCCGCCCGGAGCACGCGGAGCGACCGCTCGTAGACCGCCTGAGGCCTTACCGTCCTGTAAAGCCTCGGCACAGTCTCCAGGTTGTGGTTGAATATGTGCGGCCCGGCCGTAATTACCAGCCGGAGCGATTCCTCGTCGCCGCCGAAGTCAGGCGTAAGCACTTCTATAATGAGCGTGGGAAACTGCTCACGCAAAACTCGTATGACAGCCGCGAACTGGCCCGCGCCCCCGTCCGGGAGGTCGTCCCGCGTGACGGAGGTAATGACGACGTGCTTCAGGCCAAGTTTCTCGACGGCAACGGCAAGCCTCCCCGGCTCGCCTGCGTCGACCGGCGCGGGCCCGCCCTTCGTCACGGCGCAGAACCGGCACCGCCTTGTGCAGACGTCGCCCAGTATCATGAAGGTCGCGGTCGGCTTTTTAAAGCACTCGCCGATGTTCGGGCAGCGTGCGGACTCGCAGACGGTGTGGAGCCCCAGCTCCCTGAGTTGCCTCTTTACCTTTACCAGGTCGCCGAGGTTGTATTTTTTCCGGGACCAGCTTGGGATCCTGTCGTCCATCTCATATACCTTATCTTGTTGAATTGATTATCTTATGCCAGAGCGGGCGCGATGTCAAACGAATTTCTGAATTTCCCGCAAAAAAAGCCCCGGCAAGGCCGGGAAGCACCGTGACGTCTTCGGAGTACCCGGTGAAACTCATAAACGCCTTGCTAATGCGGCCTGTATGGTATATTATAACTAAGATATTTTTCCAACTTCAGGCTTGCGGAACGATATGTCGAAGATACCCATTAAGCTCGACTTCCACCTTCACACGAAGGAAGACCCTCACGACTACATCGCATACGACGCCTGCCGCCTCATCGACATGATGGCGGAACGCGGATACGGCGCGATGGCAATAACCAACCACAACAGGATCACCTACTCCGAAAGGCTCCGCGACTACGCGAAGGAGAGGGGAGTCGTCCTCTTCCGCGGCGTCGAGCGCACGATAAACGGCAGGCACATCCTGCTCATCAACTTCAAGGGCGAGCTGTCCGACTACAGGAGCCTCCTCGACATAGGCCGGGCAAAGAGGCCGGACAACCTGGTGATCGCCGCCCACCCCTACTTCCCGATGCCGACCGCGTCCGGCGGGCTGGTAGACAACCACCCCGCGACGTTCGACGCGCTCGAGTACTGCCATTACTACATGCGGAACATGAACTTCAACAAGAAGGCGGTGACGCGCTCATACAACCTCGGCATACCGCTCGTGGGTAACTCCGACGCGCATACCGTAAGGCAGATAGGCAGGACCTGCTCCATCGTCGAGGCCGAGCACGAGCCTGATGCCATAATCCAGGCAATCAAGGCGGGCGACGTCGAGGTCATGACCAAGCCCTTCAACGCCTCGACGCTCATAACCATATCATCGCTCATATCGCTCCGGAACTTCCGGGGCAGGATGAAATGCCTCGTCAAGCACGGCAAGTACGGCTACAGGGGGCCCGAGGCCGAGCACGGCATTTAGCGTATCTACCGTCTTAAAGCCCAAAATCCGGTATCGAACGGCATCCTCAGCCGCCCTGCCGCGTGCCCCGGGGCGGGCAATCCCAGAAATAACGTGAGAAACCGGCGGTTTACCGCAACTATTGCCCCGGCTCGCCGGGCCTTGCGCCGGTCTCATAAGAACCTTTAAGATTTGTTGACTTAATATGGTATATTGTATAGAATATCTTGCCAATATCAATTAACCGGAATTTTTTATGGACGACCTGTTCGCAAACGGCGCGACGCCTTCCCTAAACAACGCGGCCGGAGACGATACCGCCTCCGACTCCGAGCTGCGCCGAGTCAAGGAACTGATCCAGACGCTCCTGAAGACGAAGCGCGCCTTTGAGATGTACCCGTCCAACAACCCGATACTCCTCAAGTTCCAGGAGGACATACTCAAGAAGTTCGAAGTCTTCTTCGAGGAGTCCGACAGGCTTATCCTGATCATCCGCCAGCACGACATCCTCTACAAAGGCCAGGCCGTATACCACAGCACCGACAAGGACGACAACCTCGCCAGGATGTTCTTCAAGGACGGGCTCCGTGAGCTGTCGTTCACCAGCGGTTTCTCCGGCGACGAGGTGCTGGACTTCATCGACGTGATGCGCGTCAGGCCGGAAACCTCCACCGAGAGCTTCGACGACGACGTCGTTACACGCCTATGGGAGAAGGACTTCCTCCACCTGACGTACTACGTCATCGAGGAGTTCGCCGAAGGCACCGCGCTCGAGGAAGACGAGGTGTCGAGGATACTGTCCAGGCACCAGACCACCGACGGCGACCTCGCGGAGGTATACCAGGACGCATCCACCGAGGAGCCGGGCGAGGGCGAGGACGGCCAGCAGATATTCTCCCCGCTCGAGAGCATCTCGATGGGGTTCAAGGGAGTCTTCAGCCTCGGCGAGGAGGAGGTCAAGTCGCTCAAGGAGGAGATGGAGCGCCTTACGGACGAGAACTTCCTCCTGGGGGCGATAAACGCCCTGTTCGAGTCGCTGTACATAGACCGCGGTACGCCTGACTTCGGCATCCTCATGGACAACCTCGACAGCGCGCTGGGCTACCTCGTAAGGAACGGCGTATTCGGGACCGCCTCGCTTATCCTCGACAGGTTCCGTGGGCTCATGTCGCTGAAACAGGTCTTCTCCCCGGCAGAGCTGGAGCGCATCAACGCCTCGGTCCGTAAGGCGGCGGACGAGTCCGCGATGAGGTCCATCGCCGACGTATTGAACAGCGGGAAGGACGTCCCGTCTTCGGAGTTCCAGAGGTTCCTGAACCTGCTCGACAGGTCGTCGCTCGTCCCGCTGTCCAACCTCTTGGGCGAGATACAGGACATAAAGTACAGGAAGTCTCTGATAGAGGTGCTGGTCAGCCTCGGCAGGGACAACATAGACGCCCTGGCCGCCGGCGTCCGGGACAAGCGCGACTACGTCGTCAAGAACGTCGTCACCATACTCGGCAGGATCGGGGACAAGGCCGCGCTCGAGCACCTCAAGCAGACGCTCAAGCACCCGGAGATCTCCGTGCGCCGCGAGGTCGTCCGCGCCCTCGGGATGATAGGCGGGCCCAAGGCGGGAGACACGCTGCTGCACGCGCTGGAGGACCAGGACCCGCAGATACGGATGTCCGCGCTCCGCTACCTTCCGAACGCGCAGAGCTACGCGGTCCTGGACGGCCTCCTGGAGACCATCAACAGGCCTGACTTCAGCGACAGGGCGCTCGCGGAGAAGCGCGCCTTCTTCGAGGTCCTCTCCGAGATAGGCCAGGACAAGGTCCTGCCTCTGATGACGAAGCTGCTCAAGAAGTCCGGGTTTTTCAGCAGCGCCAGCAAGGACGAGCTGAGGGCATGCGCCGCGTACGGACTCGGGAACATCCACAAGATGGAGGCCCTGGAGGCGCTCAAGAAGGAACTGGGCGGCGCGAAGAAGGGCTCCGTCCTCGCCGAGGCCATATCATACTCGATACACAAGCTCTCAAGGCCCGCCGTCAGGGCCGGGACGGAATGAGCATGGAACAGGACAACTCAAAGGCCAGGTACGACGGCGCGCAGTCGCCGTTCAGGTCCGAGGTCAGCGAGCCCATACACAAGGGCGCGCGCGCCCTCATCAACCAGCTGCAGGTGCTTTTCCGCACCAGCCAGATACACGACATCGGCAACGTCGCCCTGGTGCGCCCGGTCACCAACATGATGAACGCGCTCGACGTGATATTCCGGTCGGAACCCGAGTTCACCGTCAGGCTCAGGGGCGAGTACCTCTACCTCGACCAGACCCGCATCCGGTACGACATCGAGGACATGGCCAGCTACGAGTACATGGTCGAGGCGCTCAAGGAAAAGAAGATAGGATCCATAACCTTCCAGCAGCCCGTCACGCCGGACGACATCAAGCGGTTCGCCTACACCTTCAGCGCGATGGCGCCGGACAAGGACGACAGCCACGACGAGCTGAACGAGCGGCTCGCCCAGCGGGGCGTGAAGTCCATGTGGACCGGCGCGGTCGAGGAGCAGGAGCAGATAAAGTTCGACGACCTGGCCGACAGGCGAAAGATGGCCAAGAAGACCTACTTCCAGGCGGTCTCGGTCACCCGCGGCGTGATGAACAACATCAAGAGCGAGCAGCCCACCCACCTCAAGAAGGTGAAGCGCGTAATCCAGGGTATCGTCGACATCATACTGAAGGAAGAGTCGTCGATAATGGGCCTCACGACGATAAAGGACTTCGACGAGTACACGTACAACCACTGCGTCAACGTCAGCATACTCGCCATGACCATCGGCCAGAAGCTGGGCTTCGACAAGAACCTCCTGACGAGCCTCGGCATCGCCTCGCTCTTCCACGACATAGGCAAGGTGGACGTCCCAATAGACATCCTGAACAAGCCGTCGTCGTTCACCGAGGACGAGTGGGAGATAGTCAAGCGCCACCCGGTAATGGGCGTCAAGGCGATATCCAAGGTGCGCGGCCTGAACGAGCTGGCCGCTTCCTCCATGGTCGTCGCCTTCGAGCACCACATCTTCTACGACATGACCGGGTACCCCCAGACGCGCAACAAGATGATGCCGAACTTCTTCTCGCGCATCGTGTCGATAGCGGACCAGTACGACTCCATGACATCCGCCAGGGTATACTCCCGGATACCCTATACCCCGGACAAGGCGCTCTCGCTGATGATGGAGAGGAGCGGCGTCCAGCTCGACCCGCTGCTGTTCAAGATATTCGCGAACATCATCGGAGTCTACCCGATAGGCACTCTCGTCATGATGGACACCCGCGAGCTTGGGCTCGTATACGAGTCCAACCCCAACCCCGAGAAGCTCGACCGCCCCAAGGTCATACTCATAACGGACTCGGTCGGCAAGAGGGTCACGGGCCGGACGGTGGACCTGGGCGAAAAAGACCCGTCCGGCCGCTACAAGAGGACCATCTTCAAGGCGCTCGACCCCAAGAAGTACAACATCAACCTCGCCGAATACTTCCTCTAATATGCAGCTCGACCTCTTCAACCGGGCCGAGGCCGTACAGGCCCCGGCTTCCGCCGCCGTCATCGGCGGCCGCGTGGTGAAGTACACCCTGAGGCGGAGCGCGCGCGCCAAGCAGGTCTGGCTCCGCATCGGGATAAGCACCGGGCTGGAGGTGGTCGTGCCGGAGCGGATGTCCATAGCCGGGCTGGACAAGGTCTTCGCCAGGAAGGCCGGCTGGATAGTCAGGAACCTCGACAAGGCGAGCCTTGCCAAACCGCCCGCCACCCTCTCCCTGAAGGACGGCGCACTGATACCCTACCTCGGCGTGGAACGGCCGCTCCGTGTGTACAACGGCAAGGTCCTCGCGCCGAGGGTGCGCCTATCGGGCGGCGAAATAACCGTGATGCTGCCCGAGCACGGCCACAGGCTACTGAAAGACGCTGTCATGGGGTGGTACAGGGAAAGGGCTATGGAGATAATCGGGAGGCGTATCGAGAGGCTCCGGGACGGACACCCCATAGGACGCGTGACCATCAGGAACCAGAAGACGCGCTGGGGGAGCTGCTCGTCGCTCGGGAACCTGAGCTTCAACTGGCGGCTGGTGATGGCGCCGACGGCCGTCATGGACTACCTGATACTGCACGAACTCGCCCACCTGAAGCACCGGGACCACTCGCCGCGCTTCTGGGCCGAGGTCGAGAGGCGCTGCCCTCGCTACAGGGAACACGAGGCCTGGCTCAAGGAGCACGGCCGGAACCTGCACTTCTGAAAACTCCATCGACTCCCGTCCGCCAAACGATTGTCTCCCCGTGCTTGACACGGGGTCCAGGAATTAAATAGATTCCTGGATTCCCGCCTTCGCGGGAATGACGAACCTGTTGCATCAGTTTTCAGTATAAATAAAGCTCATATACCCGAGGCTTATCAGGTCATCTTTCTTCAGCCTCGTCTTAACGCCCGGCTCCAGCTTTACAGAGTTCACGAACGTGGAGTTCCTGCTGTTCTCGTCCCGGATGTACCAGGCTTCGCCTTCCTTCAGGAACGTCGCGTGGATGCGGGACACGTACTTGGAGCCCGGCAGGTGCGCCACCTTGACGTCGCCCTCCCTGCCCACCGTCAGGCCGTCCAGAAGCGCGAACCTGAACGCCGGGTCGTCTTCGAGATACACTTCGGCTTTCATAACTAACCCCCCATGACTATATAAATATCATGAAAGTTTTTGGGTCGCCTTTTTACAAAAAGGCGAGGTCTGTTTTTAAGCCCTTGCCACGGTAAGCACGCGCACGCTTGCCGCTCCCGCCTTCATCAGGACCCGCGCGCATTCGTTGACCGTGGCCCCGGTCGTGTATACATCGTCAACAAGCAGGACCCTGGCCCCGGCAAACTCGCCGGGACGCGCGACCTCGAACGCGCCCTTCACGTTTGCCAGCCTCTCGGCGTGCCCCATCCCCACCTGCGGGGCGGTATACCTGACCCTCGCCAGGCCGTCCAGCGAGAGCCTCGCACCGACTGCAAGAGCCGCGCTCTCCGCGAGAAAGAGCGACTGGTTGAAGCCTCTGTCCCTTAGCCGTCTCCTGTGGAGAGGCACCGCGCAGACGACGTCCGAGTCCGGGAACCAGTCGCGCGCGCCGTCCTCCATGAAGCCGCCGAGGTACGACCGGAGCTTTCGTATCCGGCCGTACTTGTAGAGCCTTATAGCCTCCCGGACCGGGCCGTCGTACGCGAGCTTCGCCCGCGCGGCCTCGAAAACAGGCGGCTTCTTCGTGCAGTCGTAACAGGTATGGCCGGAGCCGGAGCCATCGGGGAAATGCCTGCCGCAGACGCCGCAGCGGGGCCCGTCGTAGGGCCTGACCATGTCCCCGCACGGGCCGCAGAAGAAGCCTTCGGACCAGCCGGTGCGCGTACCGCAGGCCCGGCAGCGGTTCGGGTAAAGGAGCGACAGCGGGGTCTCGTAAAGGAGTTTGAGCATCGGCTACCTGTTGACTATTGCTACGGCCATTAAACATGCAAATCATGCAATGAATATTAAAGTCACTGGATTCCCGCTTTCGCGGGAATGACAGGCATTTAGGTGTCACCCCGTGCTTGACACGGGGCCCAGCGACTTTGCTCCATTTAATTGCGGATTATTATCATGCTCTCGCCGGTCATCTCCGCCGGCTTGTCCATGCCCATCAGGTCGAGGATGGTCGGGGCGACGTCCGCGAGGAGTCCGGAGGGCCGAAGCTTCAGGCCTTCGCGCGCCACCAAGAACGGGACCCTGTTCGAGGTGTGCGCTGTGTGCGCCGAGTGCGTGCCGGGGTCGAACATCTTCTCGACGTTTCCGTGGTCGGAGGTCACGACGCATACTCCGCCCGCGGCCTCGACCGCCGGGACGATGCGTGCGAGGCAGGCGTCCACCGTCTCGCATGCCTTGACGGCCGCGTCCATGATGCCGGTATGCCCGACCATGTCCGGGTTGGCGAAGTTCATTATGACGACGTCGTACACGCCCGACTGTATCCGCTTAACGACCTCGTCCGTCACCTCGACCGCGGACATCTGCGGCTTCAGGTCGTAGGTCGCTACCTCCTTGGGCGACGGGACGAGGCATCGGTCCTCGCCGGGGAAAGGCTCCTCTCGCCCGCCGTTAAAGAAGAACGTGACGTGCGCGTACTTCTCGGTCTCGGCGATGCGGAGCTGCCGCAGCCCCTTCGCGCTTATCACCTCGCCCAGGATGTTGTCCATGCTGTGCGGCGGGAAGGCCACTGGCAGCCCGAAATCCCTGTTGTACTCGGTCATGCAGACGAACGTCGCAAGTTTCGGCCTGTTCTCACGCGGGAACCCGTCGAAATTGTCCAGCGCAACCGCCTGTGTCAGCTCGCGCGTCCTGTCGGTGCGGAAGTTGAAGAATATTACCGAGTCGCCGTCCTTGATGCGGCCCGCGCCACCGCCTATAACGGTGGGCACGACGAACTCGTCGGTCTCGCCGCGTGCGTACGCCTCCTCGACCGCAAGGGCAGCCGAGCCGGACGTATTGCCCTCGCCCGCCACCATCGCGTCGAAGGCCTTCTTCACCCTGTCCCAGCGGTTGTCCCGGTCCATCGCGTAGTACCGGCCGGATACCGTTGCTATCCTGACGACGTCCGCAAGCCCCTCTTTCTCGATGAACCCGGCAAGGTCTTTGACATACCCGAGGCCGCTCTTGGGCGGCGTGTCACGTCCGTCGAGGAATGCGTGCACATAGACCTCGGTCAGCCCGCGCGCGGCGGCCATCTTCAGTAGCGCATACACATGCCTGATGTCGCTGTGTACGCCGCCGTCCGAGAGCAGCCCCATAAGGTGGAGCGCGGCCTTGCCGTCTCTGGCCGTGTCCATCGCTTTGACTATCGCAACGTTGGTGACGAGCAGGCCGTCCCGGATGGCGATGTTGATGCGGGTGTAGTCCTGGTATACGATGCGGCCCGCGCCGATGTTCAGGTGCCCGACCTCGGAGTTGCCCATCTGGCCCTCCGGGAGGCCGACTTCCTCGCCGGACGCGGAGATCGAGGCGTTCGGGTATTTGGCGACGAGGGAGTCGTAGAACGGTATGTTGGATTTTGCGCGGGCGGAGTACTCGGGGTCGTCCCCGAGCCCCCAGCCGTCGATTATGATAAGGGTTACGGGACGGAAATTCGGGTCCAAAGAGTGCCTCCGGGGACAGGCTCATTAAGGTGTTATACTGAAAGTCGCTGGATTCCCGCTTTCGCGGGAATGACGCGTGCTTGTTAGTCGCCCCGTGCTTGACACGGGGTCCAGGAAGTTTGCCTGTTTAGTTGCCGGATTAATAATTCTCCAAATTAAAAATGGCCCCCCGTTTTCACGGGGGTGACATGCCATGCCGCCCGCACCCCAGGCGGTTATGCGTCAGCAGTACTTGTCGAGGTCTATGTCGTAGGAGTTCCACTTTCCGCAGCGCGGGCAGCGGCCCGACCAGTCGGTCGAGAAGTAGTCGCAGTTGCCGCAGCGGTACGGTACTATGTGCTGGTCGCTGTATGCCAGCGCCTTCTTGAACTCGGATATCGCGTCCTGGCACGAGCCGCGCCTCATGTACAGGTTGGCGAGCAGCTTGTGCAGGTCGGTGAACTGCCTGTTGGACGAGTCTATCGAGGACAGCGTCTCGAACGCGTCGTCCACCATCTCGAGGCGGAAGTACAGCTTGCCGAGGAAGAAGTTCAGGTTCGAGTCCTTGGGGTTACGAAGCAGCGCTGTCTTGTACACGTTGATTATTTTGGCCGGGGCGCCGAGCTTCAGGTACAGGTCCTCCAGGCGGTGCAGGAATATGATGGATCCGGTCGCCTTGTAGGCCTCTTCCCAGAGGCTCGCGGCCTCCGCGCTCTCGCCTTCCTCAAGGTGCACCTCGCCCAGGCCCAGGTATGCGGGCACGAAGTCCTTGTCCATCTTGACGAGCGATTTGAACAGCCGTTTGGCCTTGTCGAGGTTGCCCGCCTCGAGCATCACACGACCCGTCTCGTACCTGAGGCCCATGAGGCGCTGCTGCTCGGCCTCCTTGTCCTTCGCCGGCATGTTCAGCTTCAGGACCCTCTGCTGGGCCTCCTCCGCCTTCTCGAACTCGCCCATCCTCTGGTGTATGTCGCGTATCCTGGTCAGGGCACGGAGGTTCCCCTCGTCCTTTTCGAGGAGGTCTTCGAGCGACTGGAGCGCGTCCTCGGTACGGCGCGAGTCCTCGTAGTCCATCGCAAGGGCGAAGAGGACCTCGATGTTCTCCTCGTCCACGTTCCTCGCCCTCTGGTGGAGCTTTATCGCCTCTGCGTAGTCGCCGTCCTTGTAGTATATGTTGCCGAGCCTGAGAAGCGAGTCGGCGTGGTTCGGCTTGAGGGCGAGCGCCTTCTCGAAGTTGGCCGCCGCGACGTCGAACCTGCGGGACAGGAGCGCGTTAAGCCCCTTGGAATAAAGCGACTGGACCTTGTAGTCCTTCTGGCGGTTCCGGGACGACTTCCAGTTATGGAAGTACTCGCCGGTCGCCTTTACAGACAAGCCGAGCAGGACGACGAGCGAGCCGAAGACCGCCGAGCCGAGCATGACCGAGATCTTGGACGCCTCCTGGACGTAGTCGCCCGGCAGCGCAATCTGCACCGTGCCCGGGTTGAGCTGCGCTATCCAGGCGATGAGTGCGACGAATACGACGAGGAAGAAGAATAACCTGAAGAACATGTGTGCCCCTTTTGAAGCCTTTATGTAGGGGCCGACCCGTGTGTCGGCCCTGACTTATTCGAACAGAATCAACAGCAGATTCCTCGACTCCGCTCGGAATGACAAATTGCTTAATGTCGGCCCTGATTTGTTTGTCGCCCCGTGCTTGACACGGGGTCCAGGAATTTATCAACTTCCTGGATTCCCGCCGGAGTTTACCCCGGTATGCCTAAAGCCGGGGCGGGAATGACGATTTTATCAATTGCCGGATTTAATAGTGGTACGTCCTGCCCTTGATTATCGTGAACGCCCGGAACACCTGCTCGGCGAGTATCAGCCGGGCCATCTCGTGCGTGAACGTCAGCCTGGATAAAGAAAGCACAAGCTCGGCCCTGTCCCGAACCCGCGCCGACAGTCCGAACGGCCCGCCGATGACGAAGACCAGCCGCCGGCCGGTTTCGAGCATCCCGCCGAGTTCACCGGCGAACTCGACGGATAGCGGGTTCTTCCCCCGCTCGTCGAGGGCGATCAAACAGTCGCCGGGCAGGAGCCTCGAAAGCATGCTGTCCGCCTCGGCCTCGATTGCAGCCGCGTGGTCGTCCAGCGACGAGCCCTTTATCTCCCTGACCTCGACCGGGACGTAATGTTTTATGAGGCCGGCATACTTCTCTATCCCGTCCCTCATAAAACCCTCTTTCGTCTTGCCGACGAAGAGGAACAGGATGCCCACTCAGGCGACCTCGACCGCCGGGGCGAACCCCCAGAGCCCTTCGAGGTCGTAGAAGTCGCGGGTCTCGGCGTCGAAGACGTGTACGACGACGTCGCCGTAGTCCATCAGCACCCACTTGCACTCGGGCATGCCCTCGACGTGGTGCGGGTACACGCCCTGCTTCGAGAGCGTGTAGTCTATCTCGTCCGCTATGGCGTTCGCCTGCCGGGACGTGTTGCCGGAGCAGATGATGAAGTAGTCCGCGATGGACGTTATCTCGCGAATGTCGTACACCAGCAGCCGCTCGGCCTTTTTCTCCAGCGCCGCGCGGGCCATGACCAGCGCCTTTTCTCTTGTGTCTATCTCAATCACCTCAATCGTTTCTACCATCAGATGTAAAGCCTCTTTTCGATTATATACGACAGTACCGGCTCAGGCAAGAGGTATTTGACCGTTTTCCTCTTCTTGAGCCGCTGCCTGATGTCCGTGGACGAAATGTCCATCGGGACGCTCGCCACCAGCCACAGGTCGCGTCCCGTTACCAGCTCGACGGAGCCGAGGCTTCTAACCCTCTGGTCCAGCTCGTCGAGCATCACCATGTCTATCTCCCTTATGAACTTGTGCTTGCCGAGGTCGTTGTGGTCCGAGCGCGGCCTGAAGGTCGTCACGAAGTCGCATTTCGCCAGGAGCCTGTCCACCGCGTGCCATGTGCCGACCTCCAGAAACGAGTCCAGGCCGGTGATGAAAAAGAGCTTAGCCTTCTCGCCGAACCGCTCCTGGAAGGCCTCGACCGTTTTTATGGAGTACGACGGGCGGGGCAGCGTCAGCTCCAGGTCGGATGCCCGGAATGCGGGGTTGCCGGAAATGGCAAGCTCGACCATCCTCAGCCTGTCCTCGGCCGAGACGTGGTACTCGACCTCCTTGTGCGGCGGCATAGCTGCGGGGACGAAGTGCACCTCGTCGAGGCCGAGCGCCTCCCTCACCTCCTCGGCAATGTAGAGGTGCGCCGTGTGTATCGGGTTAAAGGTGCCGCCGTAGATGCCGATGCGCATGATAAGAACCGTGTTTCGTGTTTCGTGTTTCGTGTTCGTAATGCCTTACTGTGTCATTCTGAGCGAAGCGAAGAATCCGCCTGTATACGATATAATCCGGCGCGGATCACCGCGCCATCACCTTAATTCTTTGACGTCACCCCCGCGAAAGCGGGGGGCCAGCGACGTTGCACCAAACAGGTAACACATGCAACGTAAGTCACTGGATTCCCGCTTTCGCGGGAATGACGGACACAAATCAAACCCAAGGCGGGCACAGGGACCCCGCCCCTGGTTTTGTAGGGCGCGACGCCCCCGGCGCGCCGTTTATGCAAGGGCCGACACGCGGCCCGCATTGCGGGCCTTGGTACGGCCCCTACCAATCCTATTCCCGTACCTGCCCCGTCCCCAGCACGATGAACTTCTGCGAGGTCAGCTCCTCAAGCCCCATCGGGCCGCGCGCGTGTATGCGGGTCGTGGATATGCCTATCTCCGCGCCGAGGCCGAACTGGCCGCCGTCGTTGAGGCGCGTGGACGCGTTGACGAACACGCCTGAGGCGTCCACCTCGGCGACGAAACGCATCGCGTTTCCGTGGTCGCGCGTGACTATCGCCTCGGAATGCTGGGAGCCGTACTTCGCTATGTGCTCCATCGCCTCTTCCATGCTCTCGACGACCTTGACGTTCAGGACGAGGTCGTTGTACTCCTTGTACCAGTCATCGTCCTTCGCCACCTTCATGCCCTTGACCAGCTTCCGGGCCTTTGTGTCCGCGACAAGCGTCACCTTGGCCGCCTTCATGTCCTGCACAATCCACGGCAGGAACTCGCCCGCGACCGCCGCGTGCACCAGCATGCACTCCATCGCGTTGCAGGTGCCGGGCCTCTGCACCTTGGCGTTCATGCAGACGTCCCTCGCCATGTCGAGGTCGGCGTACTCGTCCACGTAGGTGTGGCAGACGCCCTTGTCGTGCTTGATGACCGGGATGCGCGAGTTCTCGGTCACACGCTTTATCAGTTCCTCGCCGCCCCTCGGGATTATAAGGTCGATGTAGGCGTCCTGCTTCAGCATCTCCATTACCGCGTTACGCTCGGTCGTCTCGATGAAGCTTACCGCCTCCCTCGGTATGCCGGCCGCCTCGCAGGAGTCCTGGAGTATCTTCACGATGGCCGTATTCGAGTGTATCGCCTCCGAGCCGCCCCGTAGTATCACGCCGTTGCCGGTCTTGAGGCAAAGCGACGCGGCGTCCGCCGTGACGTTCGGGCGGGACTCGTATACTATGCCGATAAGCCCGATGGGTACGCGTACGCGGCCGACCTGCATGCCGTTCGGCCGCTTCCATATCTTCGTCACCTCGCCGACCGGGTCCGGCAGCGCGACTATCTCGAGGAGGCCGTCGGCCATCGCCTTTATGCGGGACGGGTTGAGCGTCAGCCGGTCGAGCATCGCCTTGCTCAGGCCCTTCTTCTGGCCCGCGGTAAGGTCCTTGTAGTTCTCGCGGACGAGGTTCTCCTCGTTGTCCATTATCCTGTCCGCCATCTCCATGAGCGCGGCGTTTTTCACCTTTGTCGGTGTGGTGGCGAGCTTCTTCGAGGCTTCTTTTGCCTTCGCGGCGGTTTTGGTTACGTAGGTTTTGATGTCCATGTGGCTTACTCCTTATATCATTGGATAGATTTTCGCGGCAAAAGAAACCCCATAAAATCTTTGCAGTATACCTTCGTCAAATTCGTGTTCTTCTGTCATGTCTTTATGCAGTTTCCACAATAGAGAATAGTTCGGCTTTGGCTTTAGCTGAGACATTAGATAAGTATGGTTTGAATCTAATAGAATTTCATCCGGATTATTCTTATTGACAGTAACGTAATGCGGCACAAACATGAGGGTACACTTTACCATGCCCTGGCCATTCTCTTTATAGTAATCTTCGTCTGCTTTTGATATGTCATTAATTTGCTTATCTGCTTCACTCCATTGTTTGGTTAAACTCTCTGTCACTTCCCCGCTTCGAAGCGACATAAACTCGTGTTTGACTTCAATCAAATATGCGCAGCTTTTATAACCCACACACAAATCCGCCCATCCATGTCCATTCTTTCTTTCTACCGGAACTTCACACATAAAGAAGTCGCAATATTTGTCAAACGACGCAGCAATAAGAGAATGAATTTGTTTTTCGCGGTCAACGAATGGTAAACCTATATAATCGTATTGTCTTAAAGCCAACTTACCCAATTCAACTCCGAGCCTGTCAAAAAAGGCCCTGGTTTTCCGAGAACATTCAGAATCTATAAGAGTATCTTCCCGATAGAATTTGCCGACATTATTAACTGTGAAATTCTTCTTCATATTACCTCCGCACTCACGCCACCTTCTTCCCCGTCTCCAGTATATGCCCGTAGAAGTTCGACGGACGAACAGTTATCCTAATCTCTCCAACAGTTCAAAAAACCTCTCCCTCGAAATCCCCGCAGTCGTCAGGTTCGTCTTGATATGCGTAACGGGAACCTCGCGCGGACTCGACTTTATAACGACCGGACGAGACACGCCCGGCTTCGTCATGATTATATGGTCGCCCTTCTTGCGCATGACGACAAAGCCTTCGGCCTCAAAGACTCGGATAAGAAACTCGTAATGGACGGGTACGATTTTCGGCATGGCCCTATACCGCGAGTTCCAACTCTTTTTCGGCCACAGGCTTCCGCGCAATCCATGTGTCGCCGTCCTGATAGAAGCCAGACTCCGCCAGCACCTGCTCCAACGTCCCCATGTTCTGGCACTCTTCGATGAACAAAGTGACGGCCTCTCGTGTCGCCGCCTCCGCCTCGTCCGGCGTATCTCCGAAGCTCGATACACCGAGCTCCTGGCAGAGCCCAACGTATTGGCCGTCTTCTTCGAATATGTCCAAATGCACGCCCAGTTTAATCATGGCAACCTCCAACGCGACTCTATTAACTCGCTGGCTTTACGCCACCTTCTTCCCAGTCTCCAGTATATGCCCGTAGAAGTTAGACGGACGCGCTTCCTTCAACGAACTGCCGGAATAAATATGCAGTTCAATGTAGGGGTCAATGCGCTTGATCCTCGAAGCCAGCCGGAACTTCTTTTCCAGAGGCCAACCCTCCACGCTGCTTGAAAATACCGCAATGTCTATGTCGCTGTCCTCGTTGGCCGTACCTGTGGCGTATGAGCCGAACAGGAACGCCCCGTCAACGGCTATCTCTTTTGCGAGCGCTTCAACTGCGGCCTTTACGGTCTTCTCTATTTCAACTTTTGTCTTAACCATGCAAGAAAACCCTCCGTCTCCTTCAGATACGTGTGAGCTTTATTCTTGTCGACATCTTTGCTCAATTCCGCTATGTCTTCTGGATATCTTGTCGCTATATAATAATCAGTCAACACATTCAAAAACTCTATCTGTTTGTCGTCAAGCACAATACCGGATAATAATACCAGCCGCTCCAGGTCATGCGTCTTAGGCGGCAGAGTACCCGTCTCCTGCACCACCAGCCCTTTCAGCGTCTTCTCGACCGCCTGCTGGCACATGAACAGGACGTACAGGTAACGCCCGCTCTTGTACATCGCATCGGCGGTCGTTATATCATATTCGGCGATGTCCAGCCAGTTCTTGACGTCAGGTTCCATTCAAGCCCCTCCCCTTCACGCCTCCCCGCACCTCTTGTCGACCACCATCAGTTCCTTCTCCAGTTCCTCAATCCGGTCATTGGCCTTACGGAGCCTCACCGCGACGATAGCCGCGAGTTTCATTGCGAGCGCGGCCCCGAGCCTCGGGGCGGCCTGTATCAGCTTCTGCATGTCGTGCCGGAACAGGCCGAGCGTCACGCAGTCGGCCTTGGCGACGACCGTGGCCGAGCGCGGCGAGTCGTCCAGAAGCGAAAGCTCGCCGAATATCTCGCCGGGTCCGAGTTCGGCCAACTGACGCCCCTCCTCTCCCATCACGGCTACGGAGCCGGATAGTATGACGTACATGCCGTGGCCCGCCGAGCCCTTGTATGCCAGCACGTCGCCCGCCTTGTGCTCGCGGCGGTGCATGACCTTCTCAAGCTCGACTATCTCGCCCCGGCTGAAGCCCTCGAATACCGGGACATGCTCAAGGAGGCTGAGTTCTTTTTCGTCGCTCGGCTGACCCTTGCCGAACAGGTTTTTCAACAGGCCCGACATCCGACACCTCGTCTGCAATTTTGGGTTTCATGTAGGGGCCGACACGCGGGTCGGCCCTTCTTAAAAAAGCGCCCGATGAATCGGGCAACTACAACTTAACAGGCTGATTCTTCGCTTCGCTCAGAATGATACCAAAGAACTAAGGCAGGGCGGGCACGGGGACCCGCCCCTACATAAAATCATCGGTGGGCGCAGCCCACCCTACAATTAATCCATTCCCGCGATGCGGGAATACCCTACTACTCCCCTCTCCTCCCGGGAGAGGGGCTGGGGGTGAGGGCTGCCCCGGTCCGTCCGGTGGCGAGGCCGCCTAATATATATACACCCTCGGCACACGCGCGCTCACGTTGCAGAGCACCTCGTAGGATATGGTCCCGAGCAACTCTGCCACATCCTCGGCGGATATGACGGCATCGCCCTGGCGGCCCAGCACGACGGCCTCGTCTCCGGACTTGACGCCGGGTACGGCGGTCGCGTCCACCATTATGAGGTCCATGCAGACCCGTCCGAGAACCGGGCATTTCACGCCGCCGACAAGCACCTCACCACGGTTGGAAAGCCGCCGGTTGAACCCATCCGCGTACCCTATGGGCAGCGTCGCTACGACGGTCGGGCTCGGCGTGACGTACGTCCTGCCATAGCTTACCGGCTTTCCGGCCTCCAGAGTCTTGACGTGCATCACCCGCGTCCTGACGGACATCACCGGCCGGAGGTCGAGGTAATCGCGCATGTGCGGCTCCGGGTAGCAGCCGTAGAGCATGATGCCCGGCCTGACCATGTTGAAGAGCGCGGGGTCGAACTCGACTATCGCCGCGCTGCCCGCGGCATGGACGAACTGGAACTTTATGCCGGCGAACTCCAACTGGTCTATCACCGTCTTGAAGAGTCCTATCTGGAGGCCGGCGAAGGACTTGTCTGCCCCGCCGACGTCCGCGAGGTGCGTCATTATGCCTTCCGGGACGATGCCCGGCAACCTGCATATATCGGCTATCAGGCCGACCGCCTCGTCCGGCAGCATCCCGACCCTGCCCATGCCGGTGTCCACCTTGAAATGGACGGACATCGTCCGGCCGCGCCGCAGCGCCGCCTCGGAGAACAGGGCCGCCTGCTCCATGGTCGAGACCACCGGCGTCAGGTCGAAGTCCAGCAGGCCCTCCGCCTGCCAGCCGAACACACCGCCCAGCACCAGTATCGGGAGCATGACGCCCGCCTGGCGGAGCCGCGCGCCCTCCTCGACGAGCGCGACGCCGAGCATCTCGACCCCGCGCGACTCGAGCCTGCGCGCGACCTCGGCCGCGCCGTGCCCATAGGCGTCGGCCTTCACGACGCCCAGCACCTTGCGGCCTCCGGCCCTTGCCCGCACCTGGGCGAGGTTGTGGTCGAGCGCCTGTAGGTCAATATATGCGAGCGTCGGACGCCCCTCTGTCATGTTTGCACCGGGATCAAGAAACTTCAATAATCAGTCATACCACCTTCAGGATTGTCGTCCCGACCGAAGTGGAGGGACCTGCTTGTGCCTTTACAAGGTCCGACAGCAGATTCCTCGCGGAGCCTGCCCCGGTATGCCTGAAGCCGGGGCTCGGAATGACAAACAAAGTCGCTGGATTCCCGCACCAGCGGGAATGACGGACGTAAGCGGATTGGTTATCCCGACAATTCTACATTACATGGCTATAAAGTCAAGTATTCTTGAGGTGTTTCGACAAAACAAAAGGGGCTGGAAAACCAGCCCCCTATCGGATGAAATTTCTTCAAACAGTCGCCGTTGTCCGGCGCAGGTCGGACGATTACCAGCGGCTGCCGCCGCCACCGCCGCCGGGGCCGCGTCCGCCGCCGCCGCCGGGACCACGCCCGCCGCCACCGCCGCCGCCCTCACGCCTCTGCTGGGGCCTGGCCTCGTTCACGGTAAGGTCCCTCTGCATGAAGGGCTTGCCGTTGAACATCTCGACAGCCTTCTGGGCCTCCTCGTCAGTGCCCATCTCGACGAATCCGAACCCTCTGGACTGACCCGAGTACGAGTCGGTTATGATCTTGACCGACGTCACCGTGCCTGCCTGGGAAAACAGCTCCTCAAGGTCGCTGTCCGCGCACTTGAAAGAAAGGTTGCCCACATACAATTTTGTACCCACGTCTTCTCCTTGTCCTTTGTCCCCTGATGGGACTCCATTAAAATGACCCAGGTACATGTCGAATCTTGACAGACTAACAGTCCACAGGTCGTTAACATGATTTAAATCTAACAGAAGAATCGAAAAAAAGCAAATTAAATCGTGAAAGCCTTAAATATGCGATAATACGGCCCTTGCGTCAGTCGCCCCCGCCCTCGCCCCGTACCTCGAGGATGGAAAGCGCAATATGCGTGACGTAGGAGTTGACGCGCTCGAGGTTGGACAGCAGGTCGAGGTGTATCGCGCTCGTCTCGAAAGACTCCGGCAAACCCTTCCTCAGCCTTTCGATGTGCGCGTTTCTGAACTCCTTTTCCATCTCGCTAATGCGCTCCCTGTTGTGCATGACCCTCTGCGCAAGCTCGTAGTCGTTCGTCGTGAACGCCGCGACCGCGAGCGCCAGGTTGTCCATCACCTTCCTGTGGAACTCCGTCAGCTCGGAAATACCCACCTTCGAGAAGCTCACGTTGTTCTTTATCCTCTTCCTTGCGAGGTACATCACGTGCTTGTCGATTATGTCCCCGATGTTCTCCAGGTCGGACGTCACCGCGATGGTCGCCATCTCGCGCCTCGACTGCTCGTCGGTCAGCGCGGAACGCGACAGCTTGGCCAGGTAGAACCGGATCCCCCTGTCCAGCCTGTCCACCTTGTCGTCCATCTCCTCGACCTCCTCGACCTCCCGCTCGTCGCTCGTCTTGAGAGCGCCCATGACACGTCCAAGCATGTCCTGCACGATGTCGGCCATCCTGATAGTCTCACGCGCGGCCTGAGACAGTGCGAGCGAAGGCGTCGAGAGCACCCCCTCGTCGAGGTACTTGGGCCCGAACGGCTCCACCTTGAAGCGGTCGCTCACGGCCGTGGCGAGGAACCTCGACACGACGCCCGTGAACGGCAGGAACACGAGCGCGAGCGAGACGTTGAAGAACGTGTGCGCGTTGGCTATCTGGCGCATTGGGTCGGACGTGGTTGCGCTCACTATGTCCGCGAGGTGTCCCATGAACGGGAAGAAAAGCGCCACGCCGAGCAGCTTGAAGAGCGTGTGCGCATATGCCACCCGCCTCGCGTCGGTGCTGCCGGTAACGCCCACGACCACGGCGGTCGCGCAGGTGCCGATGTTCGCGCCGAAGATTATCGGTATCGCCTGAGGCAGGTCTATAAGCCCCTGCGAGGCGAGAGAAAGCGCCACCCCGATGGTCGCCGCGCTCGAATGCACCACCGCGGTGAAGGCCGCCGCGAGCAGCAGCCCCATGAACGGGTTGTCCGCGAGGAGCCGCATCATCAGGCCGAACGCCTCGCTGTCCTTTAGCGGCGCCATCGAGTCCGCCATTATCTTCATGGCGAGGAATATGAAACCGAACCCGAGCACGCCCTGCCCGGCGTCCTTCCAGATCCGCGTCTTTCCGGCATACATGCCGAGGAGCCCGACCCCCACGAACAGCACAGAGTATTCGAGTATGTCGAACGCGATTATCTGGACGGTGACTGTCGTGCCGACGTCCGCGCCGAGGATGACCCCGAGCGTCTGGGCGAAGCTCATCAGGCCTGAGTTCACGAACCCGACGAGCATCACGGTGGTCGCGGTGGACGACTGGGTCAGGACGGTTATCACCGTGCCAAGAAGCAGCGCCGAGACCCGGTTCCTCGTGAGCGACGTAAGGAACTCCTTCAGGTGCGAGCCCGCCGCGTTACGCAGGCCCTCGCCCGCCTGGCGTATGCCGTACACCAGGAGCATCACCCCGCCGAAGAGCGATATGTACATCAGGTTCGTCAAAATGCCCACCTGTCCCGAAGTCAACGTCCGTCATTCCCGCCCCGGCTTCAGGCATACCGGGGTAAACTCCGGCGGGAATCAAGGAAGTTGTAGCTGCCCGATTTATCGGGCGATTTTGTAGGGCGCGACGCCCCCGGCGCGCCGAAGATAAAAGAAGGGCCGACACGCGCTTCGCTTGGTACGGCCCCTACAAAACGCCTAAGCCGCATTATATTAATATTGTATCAGAGTATCCCCGGAAACGCGGACAAAAAAAGGGCCGCCCATTCCGGACGGCCCTTTATTATCTAATGTCTGTAAGTCTATTCTGACGCGGCAACGACCGCGACCTTGACCTTCGCGCTGACGCCGCCAGAGAGCTTCACGGCGACCTCATACTCGCCGAGCCTCTTGATGGGCTCGTCCAGGACTATCTTGCGCTTGTCTACCTCGACACCCTGCTCCTTGAGCGCTTCGGCTATCTCCATCGTGGTGACGGCGCCGAAGAGCTTCTCCTCCTCGCCGGCCCTGTGGCGGAGCGTTACGGATATCTGGGATATCTTGTCGGCCAGCGTCTCGGACTCCTTCTGTATCCTCTTTATCTTCGCGGCGATGACCCTCTTGTGGTGCTCGAGCTGGCTGAGGTTCTTCGCCGTCGCCTCGACAGCCATGTCCTTGGGCAGGAGGAAGTTCCTCGCGTAGCCGCGCTTTACTTCCACAATTTCGCCTATATTGCCGAGCTTCTCGACATCTTCCTTGAGTATGATCTGCATGACAGGGGCTCCTTATGTGTTTATTTCGTGAATCAGCCAGTCATGTTACAAAAACAAAAGCATTATGTCAAGCAAAAACAGACATGGGGCTTTCAATGGGCTTTCAATGAATTCTCTTGACTTTTTGCACCGCTTTTAGTAATAATTGGGACTCACAACAGGCCGACGTAGCTCAGCTGGTAGAGCAAGTGATTCGTAATCACTAGGTCGCGGGTTCGAGTCCCATCGTCGGCTCCAGAAAATCAAGGGGGCAGCCAGTTTTCTGGCTGCCCTTTTTGCTTTGAATTTCGCGCATGGAGAGAATCATGTCCCTCCCGCACGGCGGAAACATATATCATTACGCGAAGAAGTACGGCATCCCGGAAGGGGATTTTCTCGACTTCTCGGCGAGCATAAACCCGCTCGGTCCGTCGCCCAGGGCGGTCAAGGCGCTCAGGGACGCGATACCCTCGCTCGTAAACTATCCCGACCCCGGTTCCGGCATCCTCACGTCCGCCATCACGGAGAAATTCGGAATACCGGAACAATCGATACTGGCCGGAAACGGCTCGACCGAGCTGATATACCTCATCCCGAGGGCGCTGAGGCCAAGGCGCGCGCTCCTGCCCGTCCCGTCCTTCACGGACTACGACAGGGCGCTGAGGCTTGCGGGATGCGTAAACACACACTTCCCCTTGCTGGAAGCCGAAGGCTTCGCCCCGGACGTGGACAGGCTGGTAAAGGCCATGTCCGGCCAGGACATGCTGTTCCTGTGCAACCCGAACAACCCGACCGGCGTCCTGCTCGACAGGGACGCGGTGCAGTATATCCTGAAGGCGGCTAAACGGTCCAAGACCTTCGTCGTCCTCGACGAGGCGTTCATCGAGTACGCGCCGGGCAGGTCCGCCCTCGACTTCGCCGCCACGCACAGGGGTGTCGCGGTACTCCGAAACTTCACGAAGTTTTACGGCATGCCGGGCCTTAGGGCCGGATGGCTTGCCGCGCAGCAGGACGTCGTAAAGAAGCTCACGGCATCGCGTGAGCCTTGGAGCGTCAACACCCTGGCAGAACACGCGGCAGCCGCGTCGCTCGCTGATTCAGCATACGAAAAAAAGAGCCTCGCCCTCGTGGACGCGGAGAAGGAGTACCTTTTCGCCGGGCTTTCCCGGATCCCCGGCATATCCCCCTATCCGCCATCGGTCAACTTCGTATTCGCACGTCTCGATTACCCCGGCGCGGACGCGGACACGCTCGCCGAGTCCCTCGCGTCCAAAGGCATCCTCATCCGGAGCTGCGGAAACTTCCGGGGCCTCGACAGGCGTTTCGTCCGGCTCGCGGTACGCTCGCGCAGTGACAACGAGGCGCTCCTCGCCGCGCTCAGGCCCGCTCTGGCCGATACTCTATAAAAATCCGCAAGTTCCTTTACACTCCGGCATGCGTGTGATAGATTTTATATACTACTCATGCCCACTTCCCCCTCACCTTCCGGGAATGGGGGTCTGGGGAAGTGGGAGTTTACGTCATTCCCGTGAAAGCGGGAATCCAGCGACTTTATGTTTTTAGCGGGTACGAATTTTCAGGCCAGCACATGGGGGCCCACCCCGCTATAAAGCAGCGGGGTCAGGCCAAAGAGTGCTGACCTGAAAATTCGCACCCGCGGGCTATTGGACAACAAAAAACCAAGAGAAATCACATGAAACACACCGCGCTCTACCAGAAGCACAAGTCGCTCGGCGCGAAGTTCACCGGGTTCCACGGCTGGGAGATGCCGCTCGAATACTCGGGCGTCGTGCACGAACACGAGGCGGTGCGCAAGGCCGCCGGGCTGTTCGACATCGGCCACATGGGCCTGATAGAGGTCGGAGGCAGCGACAGCGCGGCCTTCCTCAGGCGCATGCTGACCTTCCGCGCGGAGACCTTGCCGGTGGACAGGGCGCGCTACGGCTTCCTGCTGAACGAACGCGCGGGCATAATCGACGACCTGATGGTCTACCGGCTGAACGAGGACAGGTTCCTCCTGTGCGTGAACTCCGGCAACGCGGACAGAGACCTCGAATGGCTGCGCGGCCACGCGAGGGGATTCGAGGCGATACTGGTGGACGACAGCCCGGACACGGCGATACTCTCGCTCCAGGGGCCGGCGTCATGGGACATAGCTAAAAAGGCGCTCGGCGTGGACCCGGCGTCCTTCAAGTACCACGCCTTCATGAACTCCACATATTCCGGGACGGGGTACATCCTGTCCAAGACCGGATACACGGGCGAGAAGGGTTTCGAGATATTCATACACAACCACACGGTGGAGGCAATCTGGGACGGGCTGATGGAAGCGGGCAAGGAGTTCGGCCTCGTCCCGTGCGGCCTGGGGGCGCGGGACACGCTGAGGCTGGAGATGGGATACCTGCTCCACGGAGACGACGCGGACGAGGAGACGAACCCCATAGAGGCCGGGTACGAGGGCGCGGTGGACTTAGGGAACACGGACTTCATAGGGTATGACGCGCTCGTCAAGGCCCGGACGGAGGGCGTCTCAAGACGCCTCGCCGGGCTGGTGCTCAAGGAGAAGGGCGTGCCCAGGCACGGCTGCAAAATCCTCGCCGGAGGCACGGAGGTGGGCGTCGTAACGAGCGGTAACTTTTCGCCGATGCTGAAGACCGGTATCGCGCTCGGGTACATCAAGACCGGCGCGCCTGCCGACGGGCTCACCATAGACATACACGACAGGCCGCATGCGGCGGAGGTGGTGGGGCTGCCGTTCTATATGAAGACGTGACTCGTGTTCGTGCTTCGTGTTCGTGAGAATCTTACAGCAGGGTCCGGCCGTTATGTCGTCCCTGCATTAGCCTGTCATTGCGAGCGAAGCGTGGCAATCTCAGTTCTTAATAGGCTGAGATTGCCGCGTCGCTTACGCTCCTCGCAATGACACCTTAGAGACATAATAAAAGCAAGGTAGGGTGGGCATTGCCCACCGTTCGCTAATCAGATACAGGCGGATTCTTCACTTCGTTCAGAATGACACCATAATAAACATGAAGGGCCGACACACGGGTCGGCCCCTAGAGTGTTGACAAACCCCTGTTTCACAATAACAGGGCAACGAACACCGTCGTTCCGAGCGAAGTCGAGGAACCTACCTTTGACTTGGCTCTATTACAATCAAAGGCTTACTGTGGGTCCCTCCACTTCGGTCGGGACGACGTCAGGCTTTCTGAAACGTCATCCAATTGCTTCGGGACTTTGTCAGCAGTCTGAGGGCCGGCACACGGGTCGGCCCCTGTATTGTCACCCCCGTGAAAACGGGGGTCCAGTGACTTAACTTGTACTGGTAACGCTATTATTGAAAGCCTCTGGATTCCCGCTTTCGCGGGAATGACAACGAAGGCAAGTGAGGCAAACATGCGCTACATCCCCAACACGCCCGATGACAGGACGGCGATGCTCGCGGCCATCGGGGCCGGCAGCTTTGCCGAGCTTATATCAGGGGTCCCGGCCGAGCTGCTGCTCAAAGCGCCGCTGAGGCTCCCGCCCGCGCTGACAGAGCCTGAGCTGATGTCCGAGCTTGGGGCGATGGCGGCATCGAACGTGGACACGGCATCAAACGCATGCTTCCTCGGGGCCGGGGCGTACGACCACTTCATACCGTCCGTCATCGGACACCTCGCTACACGCGCCGAGTTCGCTACATCATACACACCGTACCAGGCGGAGGTCAGCCAGGGCACGCTCCAGGCGACGTTCGAGTACCAGAGCATGGTCTGCGAGCTTACCGGCATGGAGGCGGCGAACGCGTCGATGTACGACGGCGCGTCCGCGACGGCCGAGGCCGCTCTCATGGCCCAGCGGGTGACGAAACGGGCCGAGGTCGCGGTATCCACCGCGGTCCACCCGCACTACCGGAAGGCGCTCAGGACGTACATGCGCGGCATCGGATCGCCGGTGCTGGAGCTGCCTTATTCGTCAGGCGAGGGCGTGACCGACCTGGACGCGATGCGCGCGGACGTGACTGGTTCGACCGCCGCCGTAATCATTCAGTACCCGAACTTCTTCGGCTGCATCGAGGATGTTGCGGAGGCCGCGAAAATAGCCCACGACAAGGGCGCGCTCCTCGTCGTCATAGCAGACCCCATCGCGCTGGGCTTGCTCAAGTCGCCCGGCGAGCTTGGCGCGGACATTGCCGTCGGCGAGGGCCAGCCGCTCGGGAAGTCGCTCTCCTTCGGCGGGCCGTACCTCGGCCTTTTCGCTTGCCGCGAGGAGCACCTGAGGCAGATGCCCGGCCGTGTCGTCGGCGAGACCGTGGATGCAATCGGGAAGCGGGGATACGTCCTGACCCTTCAGGCGCGCGAGCAGCACATTAAGCGCGAACGGGCGACTTCCAACATCTGCACGAACGAGGCGCTGATCGCGCTTATGGCCGCGATATACATGGCGGCGATGGGGAAGTCCGGCATCCGCCGGGTCGCCGGGCTTTGCGTCCAGAAGTCGCATTACGCGCTGGACGAGTTGGTGAAGCGGCCCGGCGTGACGCGGGCCTTCTCCGCGCCTTTCTTCAAGGAGTTCGCGGTGAAGACCGCCAAGGGTGTCGGGCCTGTCAACAAGAGGCTATTGAAACAGAACATCATCGGCGGTCTGGATTTGGGCGCGCATTACCCGGAGCTGAAGGGGCGGATGCTTGTGGCCGTGACGGAGAAGCGGACGAAAGAGGAGATTGACAGGCTGGCGGGGTGCTTTTAAATCCCCCTCTATCCCCCTTTGCCAAAGGGGGAGGTAGGATAAGGCGGCCATCATGCCGCCTTTTTTATCTTCCAATAGCTCGCCGTTTCTGATAAAATCTATCATCCATTCGTGTGTCACGCTATTACCCCGGAGAATACATGGAAACAAGAGAGGCCCCCATCCAGCAGAGGATGTCGCCGCAGAACGTAGAGGCGGAGCAGGCGATACTCGGCGCGATAATGCTGGAGAACAGCGGGCTCGACCGCGCGGTTGAGTTCATCACCGCGGACGACTTCTACAAAGAGGCGCACCGTAGGATCTTCATCGGCATGATTGAGCTGTCCGAGGCGGGCGAGGCCATCGATATCGTGACCCTCCCCGAGGCGCTCAGAAAGAGGGACGCTCTGGAGCGGGCGGGCGGCGTGTCGTACCTCGCCACGCTCGTCAACACCGTGCCGAACGCGGCCAACATCCGTTACCACTGCAAGATTGTCCGCGAAAAGGCGATACTCCGCTCCCTCATATCCACCGCGTCCGACATCATCACGAAGGGCTACGAGGACAACAAGGACGTAGACGAGTTCCTCGACGAGGCAGAGCGCACCATCTTCGAGATAGCGGAAAAAAAGATAAAACCGTCGTTCTTCTCGGTCAAGGACATCGTCAAGGACAGCTTCGAGATGATCGAGAAGCTGTACAACCGGAAGGAGATGATAACCGGCGTCCCGACGGGCTTCACGCAACTGGACGAGTACACCGCCGGGCTCCAGGACTCCGACCTCATCATCGTCGCCGGCCGCCCGTCCATGGGCAAGACAGCGTTCTGCCTGAACATCGCCTCGCACGTCGCCATAGAGAAGAACATCCCAATCGCGCTTTTCTCGCTGGAGATGTCCAAGGAGCAGCTCGTCACGAGGATGCTCGCGTCCGAGGCGAGGGTGGACGCGAAGCTGCTCCGCACCGGTCACCTCCAGCAGTCCGACTGGAACAAGCTTACCGCGGCGGCGGGCGTCCTGTCCGAGGCCCCGATATTCATAGACGACTCCTCTTCCATCAACGTCCTGGAGCTTCGCGCGAAGGCGCGCAGGCTCAAGCGCGAGCACGGCCTCGGCCTCATAGTGATAGACTACCTCCAGCTCATGCGCGGCTACGGGAACTCCGAGTCGCGCCAGCAGGAGATCTCCGACATATCGCGCTCGCTGAAGGGCCTGGCGAAGGAGCTGGCATGCCCGGTCATCGCGCTCTCGCAGCTTAACCGCGCTGTCGAGACCAGGCCGGGCGGCGGCGGCAAGCCGCTCCTCGCCGACCTCAGGGAGTCCGGAGCCATCGAGCAGGACGCGGACGTCATCATGTTCATATACCGAGAGGAGTTCTACAAGCGCTGCGAGTGCCCCAAGGACGGGGAGTGCATGTGCGGGCGGCGCGGCAAGGCCACGATAAACATAGGCAAGCAGCGTAACGGCCCTGCGGGCGTCGACGTGGACCTCACGTTCATAGGACGGTACGCGCGTTTCGAGAACCGCACCGAGCGGAGCGAATACTAACGGAGGGTGCCGGAAAATGGCAAAGAGCAAAGGGGAGTTGAGCGACCTCGTACAGTTGCTGGTGAAGAAGGGGCAGCTGAAAAAGGCCCTCGAAGCGATGCACGAGCTGTACGCCCTGGACAAGAAAGACCCGCTTGTGACGCTGAGGATGGGCGACCTCTGCCTGAAGATGGGCGACAAGGACGGGGCGGCGGAGAACTACGTCCGTACGGCCGGGCTGTTCGCCGAGAAGGGGCACACGCCTAAGGCGATAGCGACCTACAAGATGGTCCTCAGGGTAGACCCGTCACTCACCGGCGTCCAGGACAAGATAGACGAGCTTACCGGAGAAGCGGACAAGCCCAGGCCGGCCTTCGACAAGAAGAACATAAAGGTGGACCTTGCCAAGGAGATACCGGGCCTGGAGGAGGCCGCGATGGGCTTCCCGGAGCCCGCGCCCATAAAGGAGCCCGACGACACCCCTGTCTACGAGATCGACACGCCCATACCCATCGGCTCAGGAATCATAAAGAAGTACGACCAGAAGAAGCCTGAGCCTCCGGCGGAGCCCGCGTTCGAGATGACCGGCTCCGGAGACTACGAGCTGGATACCGGCCGTGCGGACTCCGGCCCCGCCCCCGCGTTCGACGTCTCGGACATGGGCAGTGACCTGGAGTTCGACGACGGCAGGGCCGGCTCCGCGCCGTCTTTCGACATAACAGACACCGGTAATATCGAACTGGACAGCGGGACGGCGGACACCGGCGGCTACGAACTCGAGACCGGCGGGTCGTCATCGTCGTTCGAAATATCCGCCCCAGACGAGGACTTCGGGTCCGGCAGCATCGAAGGCGGCGCGGCGGCGGTCTTCGAGAAGTTCGGGGACGGCGCGCTCGAGTTCGACAACGGCCGCGCCGACGGTGGCCAGGCCTTCGGGAACGATGCGTGGGCTCCGGAGGCGCTGTCGTCCGAGGGCGGGAGCCCGCTAGATTTCGACTCGACGGATATATCGTCTCCGGGCATGACGTTCGAGCCAGCCATAACCGGAATGGGTGATGTCACCGGCGAGCAGGCGCTCGACGCACTCGACGCACTCGAGGTCCTCGACGACATGCTCGTCGAGGAGAGCCATGCAGAGGCGGTGCCTGACAAATCGGAACACGGCGGCGCGGGCATCGCCCTTTTCTCGGACTTCACGCAGGACGAGCTGTGGGACCTGTTCGGCAAGATGAAACGGCTGTCGTTCAAGAAGGACGAAAAGATTGTACACGAGGGCGACTCCGGCAGGTCTCTTTTCATTATCAAGGCCGGGAGCGTCCGGGTCGTGACCAAGACAGGCTCCGCCGACCTCTTCCTCGCCACACTCGGCGAACGGGAGTTCTTCGGCGAGGTCTCGTTCCTGACCGGCAAGCCTCGCACGGCGGACGTCATAGCGAACGGGCCGACCGAGATAATGGAGTTCAAGCGCGAAGACCTCGACGAGCAGATCAAGAAGCACCCCAACCTCGAGAAGGTGCTGAAGACCTTCTACGAGGCGCGCGTCGCGGACACGCTCGAGACGCTGAAGGCGATGCCCCGGGACCTGAATAGATGAGCGTCGTAAGCCTCCGTGACATCGAAAAGTCTTACGGCGCCGACTCCGTCCTGAAGGGCCTGGGCTTCTCGCTCGACGCGGGCGACCGCGTTGGGCTCGTGGGCGTCAACGGCTGCGGTAAGACCACGCTTCTGGAGATAATCAGCGGCCGCGCAAAGCCCGACGGCGGCGAGATGGCAGTCGCGCGCGGCACGACCATCGGCTACCTTACACAGGAGGTCGCGGCAGGCACGGGCACGCTCTTCGAGGAGATGCTCTCGGCCAGGCCGGAGGTGCTTGACATCAAGCGGCGTCTCGACGCGTCTTCCGGCGAGGTCGCGGACCTCGCCGGCGACGGGGGCGAGGCGTACGAGGCGGCGCTCGAGGAATACGGCCGGCTGCTCGAGGACTTCGAGCAAAGCGGCGGGTACGCATACGACAACGCCGTGACCGGCGCGCTCATAGGCCTCGGGTTCGGCCGCGACGACTTCGGGCGCGGGCTGGACACGCTGTCCGGAGGGCAGAAGACCCGCCTCGCGCTGGCGAAGATACTCCTCGCGGGCCACACGGTGCTGCTCCTCGACGAGCCTACCAACCACCTCGACATCCCGGCCATCGGCTGGCTTGAGGAGTTCCTCAAGGCCTACGACGGCGCGGTGCTCATCGTATCACACGACCGGTACTTCCTCGACAGGGTGGCGGACCGCATCATAGAGCTCGAAAACGGGAAGGTGGAAGAATATCCCGGCAACTACAGCTTCTACCGCGAGGAGAAGGAACGCCGCACAGAGGCCCGCATGCGCGAGTACGAGCTCGCCTCGGCGAAATACGAGAAGGAGAAGGAGTACATCAACCGGATGCGCGCGGGCGTCAACTCGCGCCAGGCCAAGGGACGCGAGAGACGTCTGTCCCGGTTTGAGATGCCTGACGCGCCGTCGCGCGAGGGCGAGGCACTGACGCTCAGGTGGGACGAGGTAAAGCGGTCGTCCGACAACGTCCTGAAGGTAGAGGGCATATCCAAGCATTTCGGCAGGACCGAAATTGTAAAAGACGCGACGTTCGCCCTCCGGCGCGGCGAGCGGGCGGGCATCGTCGGCAGGAACGGCACCGGCAAGTCCACGCTGCTGCGCATTATAACCGGCACGGAGACGGCCGACTCCGGCAAGTCCGAGTTCGGGCCGAACGTGAAGCCCGCGTACTACTCGCAGGGGCTCGAAGGCCTGGACGAGGACAACACCGTCCTCGACGAGCTGTGGTCGGTGTCGCCCCTCGCGGTCGAGCAGAAGATAAGGGACATGCTCGGCTCGTTCCGGTTCACCGGGGACGACTCGCAGAAGAAGGTGTCGTACCTGTCCGGCGGGGAGAAGGGCCGGCTCGCGCTGGCGAAGATAGTCCTGCAAGGGGCGAACTTCCTGATACTCGACGAGCCGACGAACCACCTCGACATCCGCTCGCGCGAGGCACTTGAGGACGCGATAACGAGCTTCGGCGGCACCGTCCTTACCGTATCGCACGACAGGTACTTCCTCGACAGCGTGGCCGAGAAGATATTCGAGCTGGACGGCGCGCGGCTGACCGAGTACTGGGGCAACTACTCGTACTACTCGGAAAAGAAAGCCACGCAGGCGGTGGAGGCGGTCCAGGCGGAAAGCGCGGGCCGCGCAACATGGGAGGACAGGAAGCATAGGCAGGCCGAGGACAAGAAGCGGGAGCGCGAAGCAAAGAAGCAAGCCGACCGCATCTCCGGCATAGAGGACAGCATCGGGGCGCTCGAGGTCCGGATGCTTGAACTGGAGCGGCAGCTCGCCGACCCGGCCGTATGCGCGGACTACGCTAAGGTGATGGAGCTTACGAACTCCTATAACGGTTTGAAGACGGAGCGGGACGGGCTGTACGAACTGCTGGAAGAGGAAATGGCATAACTTCTGGCTTTCAGAGCACCCACCGGCACTCTATATTAGATACCGGAGTTTGTCACCGATACTTCATAACGCCCCCCGGCCCCCTCTTATCTTAAGAGGGGGAGTTAAGGTGGGGGCCAGGTTGTTATAAATCCGGCGGGCGAAGCTCGCCATGATTTGGCTTCCATCCATATAGAGTCGAGGGGTTGCAAGGGGGAACGCTTCCCCCTTGTCCGGGGGTGCAAGGGGGCCGCGCCCCCTTGAAAGCGTGTACTATCTGAGATAATGTCCGGATATGTATCCGCTGTATTAATAAAGAGACGCTTATGCAAAAGCCGGACGCCATCGCAAGCATGCAGGGCCTCTGCATGAACGTCATGTACCTCATCCCTTCGGGCAAGGTGCGCCCGCTTGTCCCCGCGCCGTTTGCGGTATCGGACGTCCTGCCCGGCTTCACCATCGGCGGCCTGTACGCCGCCCGCTACGCAACCGGAGATAACACCTTCAAGAGCGAGTTCGGCGTCCTGCCCGCATACGTGAAGTACGGCGAGAGGCGGGGCTTCTTCATGAGCTGCTTCTGCCAGGACGAGACCGCGTCCTGCGCCGGGCGCGGGCCGTGGGGGCTGGACAAGACGCCGGGCGTGTTCTCCTGGGACGTCAGCGAGCGCGCCATATCCCTCGACGTCACGACGCCCGGCGGGCCGCTCGCCGGCATACGCCTCAGGCCCATCGTCAACAGGACGCCGTTTGGCACCACGTTCCCGATACTCTGCGTAAAGGGCGAAAGCGTCGTCTTCTTCAAGAACTACCTCGCCTCGAACATCGGCTTCGCCACGTCTTCCGTGCATATACCGCCGGAGAGCCCGCTCGCCGGTTTTCCCTTAGGGTTGAAGCTCGTGTCTACATTCTGGGACGCGTCCAACGTCGTAGTGAAGGCGCCGGAGCTTGCGCACGAGCGCGCGCTCAAGGGGGCGGAGAAGGCTCTTGGGAGCCCGATTGGGAAGGGGATGTGATGGAGGCGGTTGTTGTCGCACTTCTTCTCGTCGTCATCGCCGAGATAATAGCCTCCGCGAGGTGGAGCGCCTCCTATTTCAGGAGCGGGATACCGCTGTTCAGCAAGAGCATATCCGTAAGGGTGTTCGATGGGGTTCTGCCTGAGGACGAAGCCATGACAGAGAAGTTCAAGGGCGGTACATTTGGACAGAGCCTCGTGTTCAAGTCTATCTCTGAGACTGAGGTAGCGTTCCGTGAAAAGGCCTTCGAGTTCACGTTCTTCAATTCCACGCCAGTAATGCACGGGCTTCTCAGCCTGACGCCGGGCAGACGGGGCATAGAGGTCGTGGGGCGCCTGAACTGGTCTATTCTCGGTTTCGCGTTGATATTCATAGTCCAGTTCGGACGGATGCACGACGAGATGCTGATAATATTCCTGCCTGCGTTCGTTGGCATGATGTTGCTGCTGTATTACATCCAGTACAGGCGGTTCAACCGGGTAGCGGGATATCTGCGGGAGAAGTACGAAGGAACCCCCTCACCCCAGCCCCTCTCCCGCGAGGAGAGGGGATAATAAGGTAGAGACGCCCCCGGCCCACCTGCCCCCGCTGGTGGGGAAGGGGATTTCACACCAATTATGTCGAGGCGCGGATGGCACTTGCTTTTCTTGTACTATTACTGGTGGTAATCGCTGAAATAACCGTCTCAGCAAAATGGAACGGTTCATATTTCAGGTACGGGATACCCGTTTTCAAAAGTGTTATCGAGGTACACGGCAGCGATGTGGAATTGCCTTCGGATGAATCGCTCTCAGGCAGATTCAGGTCAGGCATCGTCCAGAGCCTCGTATTCAAGACCATTTCTGATTCGGAAGTTGCATTCCGGGAAAGGGGGTTCGAACTCACGTTGCTCACCTATAGCCCTGTAATGCATGGGCTGGTAAGCATGTCGCCGGTAAGACGAAGCATAGAGGTAAAGGGGGTCCTCAACTGGTTTCCCGTTGCGTTTGTATTGGTCTGCTATTTCGTTTTCGACAACGGCCATCACGTTATGGGCAACATGTTCATGCCGTTCATACTCGGCATTGTTGCAGCATGTTATCTAATTCAGGTCATTAGGTTCAACCGCGTGGCAGAATATTTCAGAAGCAGGTACGGGGAGAACTCCACTTACAGGAACCTCGCCAAGAGAGAGACGGGATAAGAGAAAGGCAGGGCGGGCACAGGGGCCCGCCCCTACATTAAATTCAAGAAGGGCCGACCTATGTGTCGGCCCTTCATTTTCAGATGACAATCCAACTCCTGGATTCCCGCCGGAGTTTACCCCGGTATGCCTGAAGCCGGGGCGGGAATGACGGGCACAGCTTAGCGGAGCTTCCCCACCACCGCCGCATCCAGCAAATCGAGTATCTCCTTGAACTCCCCGCCGAACCGCTTCGACTTCGAGAAAAGCCGAAGCCTCAGCCTCTCGACCTCCGGGTCGCTCGACAAAATCGAACTCATCCGCCCGTTCGAGCTATTCATAAGCGCGAACCGCTCTTTGAGCAGCAGAGACTTCGCGCCCTCGAAGAACGGCACAGCCCTGTCCCTAAGCTCGACGACACGCGCGGACAGCTCCGGGTCCGGGTAATCCCGCCGGGCCTTCAGGTTCCCGGCAAGTTCCTTTATCATCGTATAGAGCATCGCATACTCCACGCCGCGCACGCCGCGCCGCCACTGAAGCACCCAGCCGTTTCGCCAGTACCACAGGAAGTTCCGCTCCCCGAACCGTATGAAGTCACGCGCGGCGGCGAACAGCTCGGCCGAGGCCATTACCGCATCGTCCGAAACGGCGTACATCCTGCCAGCGGCCCTCGCGCACGCCTTCGCCTTGCGGCCGGACGGCCTGAGGTACTCGACCGCGTTGACGAGCGCGCGGTTCCCCTTCCTGTCACCCGGCGTCTCCAGGTGCAGGTACGACAGGAAGACGCGGCCCGCGCCGTACTTCGTCTCTATTATAGCGGGCTCTCCGGCGAGACGCACCGGGTCGAGGTTTATGCCGTAGGCCTCCTCCCACCGCCCCCAGCCGTCGTCGTACGATGCGACGTCGGACGCGGGCAGGTCGGCAAGGCAGAAGTCCTTGCCCGGACCGGCGTATGTAGCGACGACGTCTATGCCCTCGCCGTCGCCCAGGTGGAACTGCCCCGGCCACCACGCGTGGAACATGTACGGCTGCCTTATGCCCTTCCAGAGCGGGTGCGACCTGTCGGACGGTTTCAGGTCCATCCCGCCGGAAAAGCTCGGGACGCGGTGCGCCGTGGGCACCCGGCTGACGTGCGTGAGCGCAAGCCCGCCCTCGACGTCCAGCGCGAGGCCCGCGCCGCCGCAGAAGCCCATGTAGCTCCCGCCGGACTTAACGAACTCCCGCACCGCCTCCGCGCCGTCCGGACCGAGCCGACGAGTCTTGTCAGACGCCCAGCCGCCCGGCACGAAGAGGACGTCGCAGCCGTCGAGCGCGCCGTCCTTAACCTCGGACGCGAGAACAACCTCCGTGGACACGCCAAGGCTCATAAAACTATTGAGGGCCATCAGGCCCCAAAGAAACGACTCGTCCCAGAGAAGCGCGACCTTAACCTTATCCATGCAAACCCTCCGGAAATCAACATATACGGCCATCCACGGACATGCTACATTCCCCGCCGGGAAATTGCAAGGGGTTTCATGGAAACGGCGTTATGAAAAAATACGCCCTTTCCTTGACGGCTTACACTCCCTTTGCTATATTTTTCCTAATAAGGGATTTCTACAATAACGGGGCGACCGCCCCCTACAACGCAAAAGGAGGATTTACAAGATGGCGAAGAAAGAAGACCTCGTGGTAAGAAGGGCCGCGTTCGAGAAGAACATCAACAAGTGGATTGAACTCGAGGACCTGACCGTCGGAAGCTGCGACGCCATAATGAAGAAGTCGAGCAGCCCGGTCGTGAAGGCCATGATGAAGGCCATCAAGATGGACTCGCAAAAGCACAAGGAACTCCTGGGTGTCGTGCTCGAATGCCTGAATGGCACCATCACGATGACACCGGAAGAGCTCGGCACCATATCGAGCCTGCTCGAAGGCCACTCCAAGGTAGAGAAGGACGCCATCGACATGGCCGAGAAGACTCTCGCCGACAGCAGGAACTTCGTGATCTCGCACATCATCAAGTACATCCTCGAGGACGAGCGCAAGCACTTCTCGATGGCGACCGACATGAACGCCTTCAAGGCGCACATCTACCCGTACGCGTAGGAGACGCTACAGAGGCACCGTGCGGCCCCGCAACAGCGGGGCCGTTTTTTTTGACGTTGACAGCGGGACATTAATCCTTTATATTAAGCGGATTGAGTTTAACCTACTATCAAACCGCATCAGGAGGATTTTTTCATGGGTAAGGTAAAAGACAAGAAGAAGGCCGCCGCCGCGAAGAAGAAGGTCATCCCGGCCGCCGACAAGGCGAAGATGAAGTCCGAGCTGAAGGCCGTACAGGTCGTCAGGGACGCCGCCATAGCCGAGAAGGACACAAAGAAGCTGAAGGCTGCGCGCTACAAGATCAAGAAGATGAAGGCCGCCCTCAGGAAGGTCGTAGCCGCCCCTCCGATCGTCGCGGAGAAGAAGGAAGAGTCCGCCGCGTAATTCGCGGCACGACAGGATTTCTTATCATCTGATTTTGTCTGGAGTGGGCGGGTAGCTCAGCCGGGAGAGCAACGGCCTTACAAGCCGTAGGTCGTGGGTTCGATCCCCTCCCCGCCTACCATTTTCATGCATATTGTATTTCAAAAGGCCAGCAAGTTGCTGGCCTTTCGTTTATGATGCGAGGATAACCATGTCACCCGACAACAAGCGCCGCATTAAATATTTTGCGATTCTTGTCCTGGCTGTCTTTATCGGCTACGCGATAGGTAGAAATACGGGAAATGCCGTAAGGGTCATCGACATGACGAAAGGCTGGGACCCTAAAATCCGCGAACTCTTGCCGGAAGACGACTGGATGCGGAAAGCGCAGGGGGTAGCAATAGGGCATTTTGGTATCTACGCTCCCAACAAGTCTGATGCTCGCACATTGAGAATCTATGCCCCAAAGTTAAACCAATATATCCACATAAATGAAGGCTATGTTTCGGTTATTCACCCGGTGGATATTTAGTGCAATCCATCTCTATTTGTGATATAGTGTCGGTCATGGAAAAGACCGACGCACGCAAGTTAAACAAAGCATCAAAGTACGAGCTTCGCAAGCAGGTAATCCGCCTTCGCAATAAGGGGATGT
>JACRHJ010000058.1 GCA_016212105.1 Nitrospirota bacterium | reverse complement strand
CGGCGTGAAAAGCGCCGGAAACGAATAATGAAAACCCGTAGAACGGGGACTCAAAACCCGGCTTACGGCGCTGAACTCTGCCACAAAAGAGATAGCATCTCTAAAACCGAATTTTTAGAGGTGCCCTACATACATTTCAACCCCGTCAAGCATGGACATGTGAAATATCCGAAGGATTGGGAATACAGCACATTTTATAAATACGTGAATGAAGACGTCTACACCCTAGATTGGGGAGCCGGGGCTGATATTGCGATAGACGGTATTGGTATTGAATAAATGTAGGGTGGGCTACGCCCACCGAACAATTTGGTGGGCGCAGCCCACCCTACGATAAAGGAAAATCACTTGACCGGCCTCGTCATAAAGTCCCTCGAAAGAATCTCCACCGCGCGCGAGATAGGCCTCGCGCCGGGCGACGAGATACTGTCCATCAACGGCTCGCCGGTGCCGGACTACCTCGCGTACAGATACCTCATCATGGCCGAGGACGTGACAATACTCGTCAGGAAGAAGGAGGGCGGGCTCCTCGACATCGACCTCGAAAAAGACGAGGACGACGACCTGGGCATCGTCCCTCCGCCGATGAAGGTGCGCTGCTGCAACAACAAATGCGTGTTCTGCTTCGTCGCCCAGATGCCGCGTGGCATGAGGCGCAGCCTGTACCTCAAGGACGAGGACTACCGCCACAGCTTCCTGTACGGGAACTACATAACGCTCACGACGCTGACCGAACAGGACTACCAGAGGATCATCAGGGAAAAACTCTCGCCGCTGTACGTTTCCGTCCACACGACCGACGAGGAGATGCGGAAATACCTGCTCGGCAACCCCAATGCCGCTCCGGTAATGGACGGGATAAAGAGGCTGGTGGACGGCGGAATAACGCTGCACACGCAGGCGGTAATCTGCCCCGGCCTGAACGACGGCGAAAGGCTTACGCGCACCCTGGAAGACCTGCTGCCGCTCTACCCGATGGTCGCGTCGCTCGCGGTCGTGCCAATCGGCCTCACGAAGCACAGGAAGAAACTGCCGCATATCGACGGCTTTACAAAGGAACAGGCCGGCGCGCTCCTTGACTCGCTGGAGCCGTACAGGATAGCGGCGCGGAAGGAACACGGCGCAGGCTTCGTGTACCCGTCCGACGAGTTCTATATCCAGGCAGGGCGGAAATTCCCCAAGGACAAGGAGTACGACGGCTACCCGCAGATAGACAACGGGGTCGGGCTTGTGCGCGATTTCCTGACCGAGTTCGGGCGCGAGAAGAGGCGGTTGCCCGCGGGCCTCGGGAAGAAGGCAAGGGTCGTGCTGGTCACCGGCATGTCGTTCGCGCCGTACCTCGCGGACGTGGCGAAGACCGTCGCGGGCAAGGTCGAGGGGCTGGACGTCACCGTCCTGCCGGTTGTGAACGGCCTGTTCGGCGAGAGCGTCACGGTCACGGGGCTTTTGTGCGGCAGAGACATAGCCGCCGCGCTGAAGGGCGTGGACGCCGACGCCGTCTTTGTGCCGTCCGTCACGATGCGGGACGGGGACGGCGTCTTCCTTGACGACATGACGCCGGAAGGACTTGCGCGTGAGACCGGCCTGGATATAGTCATGGTGGAGCCGACAGCGGCGGGGCTGGTTGATGCGGTGAAAGAATTATAATTATCACCACAGAGTCACGGAGGCACAGAGGGTTACAAAACCATATATTAATCCGGCAGCATTATATGCAAACCATGCGAAGTTAGAAAAGTCACTGGATTCCCGCTGGAGTTCACCCCGGCATGCCTAAAGCCGGGGCGGGAATGACGTGCGCTTGTTCGTCGCCCCGTGCTTGACACGGGGTCCAGGAAGTTTAACTATTTTGTTGCCGGTTTAATATCCGGTCCGCAAATGTGTATGAGTTTATCCTTAATCCTGTTTCAATGTACTGCTTCTCAACGTGTATCCGTGGTGAGTAATCTAATCCTTCGTCCGCCGGAGGCATCATGCTACCGATAGGCTCGAACCTTCAGCTCAAAAAACTCCCCAGGGCAACACTCGCCATCATTGGCGTCAACATCATATTCTTCCTCGTCGAGTCGTCCATGTCCGGGCCGACGCTCGAATGGACGGTAAGGACGTTCGGCTACGGGCCGGCCAACTGGTGGAACCCGGTCGCCCTCGTCACCTCGCTCTTCCTGCACGGAGACATCTACCACCTCGTCTTCAACATGCTCTTCTTCTGGATATTCGCCGGTCCGATAGAGGAGAGGGTCGGCTCGGTCCCGTTCACGAAGTACTACTTCATCATGGGCTTTGCCGCCGGCGTCATCTGCACCGTCATGGAAAAGATAGCCAGGCCGGACTCGGTCATACCCGGAATCGGCGCGTCCGGCGCGATATCCGGCGTCATGGCGCTGTTTTTGTACCGCCTGTATTACACCAAGATGAAGATGGTCATAAGCCCCATCCTCCTGCCGAGACAGGTGGACATACCCGTAGTCCCGCTTATCGCCTTCTGGTTCCTGCAGGACTTCCTGATGGGGCTGGTCTCGATGGCCGTCCCGACCGGGGTCGGGCACTGGGCGCACGTGGGCGGTTTCGTCGGCGGTATCGTCATCGGGAAGCTCAAGGGTTTCGGCGAGGAGGGCAGGGCGGAACTCCTGAAGGAGAGGATACAGAGCAAGCTCGAAAAAGGCGGCGGGTGGAAGGCGGCCGAGAAGGAGCTGTTGAAACTCTACAACTTGTCTCCAAAGGACCCCGAGGTGAACCACGAGCTTGCGCGTCTGTACATGGGAGACGGCCAGCCCCAGCTCGCGGAACGGTACTTTCTGGCCGCCGCGACGCTCCTGTTCGCCACGGACCCGGTCGGCGGGGCATATGTCGTCACCGAATGCGCCGAGGCACTGGGCAGGCCCGTGCAGCTCAAGTACCACCTGAAGGCGGCCGAGGCGTTCGCCGGCGCGGGCGAGTACGAAGAGGCGCGCATGGCGCTCCGGCCGTTCGTCAGGTCGGGCGGAGGCGAGGGGCCTCTGGCGGAGAAGGCTCTGCTCCTGTTCATAAAGGCAAGCAGGCACCTGGGATATACCGACGAGGCTTACGAGGGCGTGGGGGTGCTACTCCACGACTTCCCGGACACCGTCCACAAGCAGGCGGCGAGGGCGGCGATTATGGCGGAGACCGGAAAGGTATTCCCGCCGGCCAGGCCAAGGCCTCCAAGGGCCGTCAAGGAGGAGGCCGCCGCGGAGAAGAAGGAGGCGGAAGCCCTCGGTTGGATAGAGGTCGCGCAGGGCTACTTCGCGGACCCGTCGCTCTGGTCGATACTCCTTTTCCTGAACATAGCGGTGATCGTCCTGTATCCCGGCCTGTACTCCAACAAGTTCGCCCCGGTCTTCATATTCGTCGCCGCCTACCTGATGACGATAGTGCACCGGATGGGGGACTTCACCGAGTACCTGTTTTATTTCGGGAAGTCGGACAAACAGGCGCACGAGGAGTTCGAGCAGAAGAAGGTGTACAGCGAGGCTGTCATGGCGGAGAAGGGCGGGAAGTACGAGAAGGCGGCCGGGCTGTACGAGACGGTACTGAGGGCGGACAGGAAAAACGCCCAGGCGCGCCTGAACCTCGCGCGGATATACCACAGGAGGCTCGGCGACGAAGGGAGCGCCCGCAGGCATTACGGGGCGCTGATAAAGACGCTGCCCGAGGGGCAGTTCTTCCGCATGGAGGCGGAGGAGGGGATGAGGCAGCTGCCGGCGGGGAAGACCGCCGGAGCTTCCTGAATATCAACACCAATCGGAGAGCATAGTTCCATGAAGATAACCGGCAGGACAAAACTGGTAGCCATATTCGGCGACCCGGTAGAGCACACCAAGTCGCCCGCGATGCACAACGCCGCTTTCGAGGCCTTGGACATGGACAACGCGTATGTGCCTTTCCACATAAGGCCTGAAGGCCTCGGCGCGGCGGTGAACGGACTGCGCGCGCTCGGCTTCGCCGGGTCGAACATCACCGTCCCGCACAAGGAGCGGGTGATGGAGTTTTTGGACTCCGTAGACCCGGAGGCGAAGAAGATGGGCGCGGTCAACACCATCGTCAACAGGGACGGCAGGCTGACAGGCTACAACACGGACGGGCGCGGGTTTGTCATGTCGCTGAAGCTCGATGCGGGGTTCGACCCGGACAAGAAGCGTGTGTTCGTCTGTGGCGCGGGAGGGGCGTCGCGCGGCATCGGCACGGCGCTCGCCATGGCCGGGGCAAGGCGTGTGTACTTTTACGACATAGACGAGGCGCGGCGAGACAGGCTGGTCATGGACGTGAACTCCGGCGCGGGGCGCGAGGCCGCGCGGCCGTCGATACTGGACCCGGACTTCATCCGGGGCGCGGACCTGGTGGTCAACGCGACCCCGCTCGGGATGCACGAGTCCGACCCGCTGCCGATGCCGAAGGAGTCCTTCCGGCCGGGCCAGGTGGTTTACGACATCGTGTACAACCCGGCGCGGACAAAGACCATCGAGGCGGCTGAGACGGCAGGCGCCAGGACCGCCAACGGACTGGGGATGCTGCTGTACCAGGGCGTGCTCGCGTTCGAGCACTGGTTCGCAAAGACGCCGCCGGTGGACGTGATGAGGGCGGCCCTCCTTGCGGGGTATTGACGGCTGCGCCCATAAATGTTAAATTTATTTAATGCTTAACGTCGTGCGCCGGGCCCATTAATCCCTTGACACAAGGGGCTTGTTTACAATAGAATTAGCGAGTTAATAGGTCAACCACAGTCCAAGGAGATCCAGATGGCGGGCAGGCTCGGCCAGATGCTTGTGAATGCCAACATAATTACCGACGACCAGCTGAAGAAGGCGCTCGCGTCCCAGCAGAAGGACGGCGGCCGTCTTGGCACGAACCTCGTCAAGCTCGGGTTCGTGGACGAGGACAAGCTCATCACATTCCTCAGCAAACAGTACGGTATTCCGGCGGTCAGCCTCCAGGATATGGAGATAGACCCGTCCGTCTGCAAGCTCATCCCGAGCGACGTCGTCCAGAAGTACCAGATAATGCCCATCAGCCGTACCGGCGCGACGATAACCATCGCCATGGTCGACCCGTCGAACGTATTCGCGCTCGACGACGTCAAGTTCATGACCGGATACAACGTCGAGCCGGTCGTTGCCTCCGAGGCCGCGATAAAGGCCGCGGTCAACAAGTACTACGACTCCACCGAGGCGCTCCAGGACGTCATGGCCTCGCTCGAGAAGGGCGAGGAGAACGTCGACCTCGTCATGGACGACGAGGAGGACGTGAACCTGGGCGAGTTGAAGGCCGCGGTCGAGGACGCCCCGGTCGTCAAGCTGGTCAACCTCATACTCACCGACGCCATCGCCAAGGGAGCGAGCGACATACACATCGAGCCGTACGAGAAGGCGTTCCGCGTCAGGTACCGCGTGGACGGCGTGCTGTACGAGACGATGCAGCCGCCGATGCGCCTCCGGGCCGCGCTGACCTCCAGGATAAAGATCATGTCCGAGCTGGACATCTCCGAGAGACGTCTCCCGCAGGACGGCAGGATAAAGCTCAAGATGAAGGGCAAGGAGGTCGACCTCCGCGTCTCCACGCTGCCGACACTGTTCGGCGAGAAGATAGTCATGCGGATACTCGACAAGGGCAACCTCCAGCTCGACCTGACCAAGCTCGGCTTCGAGGAGAAGGCCGGCAAGGACTTCCTAAAGGCCATCAACTCCCCGTACGGGATGGTGCTGGTCACCGGGCCCACGGGCTCAGGCAAGTCCACGACGCTCTACTCGGCGCTCAGTAACGTCAACAAGATAGACGTCAACATCATGACCGCCGAGGACCCGGTCGAGTACAACCTGATGGGCATCAACCAGGTCCAGATGAAAGACGAGATAGGCCTGAACTTCGCGGCCACGCTGCGCTCGTTCCTCAGGCAGGACCCGGACATCATAATGGTCGGCGAGATACGGGACTACGAGACGGCAGAGATCGCGGTCAAGGCCGCGCTCACCGGCCACCTCGTGCTCTCCACGCTCCACACGAACGACGCCCCGAGCACGATCAACCGCCTGCTGAACATGGGCCTAGAGCCGTTCCTCGTCGCGTCCTCCTGCCTGCTCATACTTGCCCAGAGGCTCGCGAGGAAGGTCTGTCAGAACTGCAAGGAGCCGGAAAAGGTCCCGGAGCACACGCTGCTCGAGGTTGGCTTCAAGCCGGAAGAACTGCACGACCTGGTATGCTACAAGGGGCACGGGTGCGACCTCTGCGGCGGCACCGGCTACAAGGGCAGGGTCGCGCTCTACGAGGTCATGCCCATCACCGACAGGCTGAAGGAGCTGATACTCGAAGGCGCGTCCGGCACCGAGATAAAGAGGGGCATGCTCGAGGACGGCTGCAAGTCGCTCCGCCTTTCCGGCCTCTCGAAGGTCAGGGTCGGGATGACCTCGATAGAAGAGGTCCTCCGCGTCACGTTCGGGGACTAAAGAAATAAGTCCGTCATTCCCGCGAAGGCGGGAATCCAGGAAGTTATAAAATTCCTGGACCCCGTGTCAAGCACGGGGCGACAAACACTACTACCGGACGATGTTGATATTATTGTTGTAGCTGTCCGATTCATCGGGCGTCTTTAAAATCGCCCTATGAATGGGGCAGCTACAACTTGCATGCACCATTGAGGTAATAAATAAATGGCAAACCTGCACCAGCTGCTCCAGACGATGATAGACAAGGGGGCGTCCGACCTCCACATAACGACGGGCTCGCCTCCGCAGCTCAGGATAGACGGACACCTGGTGCCGATGAACCTGCCCCCGCTCGGCGCTGCCGAGACCAAGCAGCTATGCTACAGCGTCCTTACCGACGTCCAGAAGCACAAGTTCGAGGAGTCCAACGAACTTGACCTCTCGTTCGGCCTCAAGGGGCTTTCCCGCTTCAGGGCGAACATATTCATGCAGAGGGGTGCGGTCGCCACGGCCATCAGGACCATCCCGTTCAAGATACTGAGCTTCGACGACCTGAACCTCCCGCCGATAATCACGGAACTGGTCAACAAGCCGCGGGGCCTCATCCTCGTCACCGGCCCGACCGGAAGCGGCAAGTCCACCACGCTCGCCTCGATGATAGACAAGATAAACTCTGAGCGCCACGAGCACATAATAACCATCGAGGACCCGATAGAGTTCCTCCACCAGCACAAGAAGGCGGTGGTCAACCAGCGCGAGGTCGGCGCTGACACCAAGAGCTTCAAGGAGGCGCTCAAGTACGTCCTCAGGCAGGACCCGGACATCGTCCTCATCGGCGAGATGCGGGACCTGGAGACGATCGAGGCCGCGCTGACGGTCTCCGAGACCGGCCACCTCGCGTTCGCCACGCTGCACACGAACTCAGCCGCCCAGACCATAAACAGGATAGTGGACGTCTTCCCGCCCCACCAGCAGCCGCAGGTCAGGGCACAGCTCTCGTTCGTCCTCGAGGGCATCATAGCCCAGCAGCTCATCCCGAAGATGAGCGGGTCGGGCAGGTGCCTGGCGATGGAGATACTGGTCCCCAACCCGGCGATCAGGAACCTCATAAGGGAGGACAAGATACACCAGCTCTATTCCACCATGCAGACCGGGCAGTCCCGGTTCGGCATGCAGACCATGAACCAGGCGCTCCTCGATCTCTACCAGAGGCGGGTAATCTCGTACGACGACGCGATCGGAAGGAGTACCCTCCCGGAGGAGCTCATCACCATGCTGTCGAGGGTCGGCGGTGACGCTCCCGGCGGTCAGAGGAAGAAGTAACCTTCGCAGGCTAAACGTCAAGGAGTTCTCCATATGGCAGCCACTACGACTTTCAGCTGGTCGGGCAAGACAAAGGACGGCAAGGTCCAGAAGGGCCAGACAGCGGCCGCGAACAAGGACGAGGTCATGAACATCCTGCGCAAGCAGGGGATAATGGTGACCTCCGTGAGCTCGTCGGGCGGGATGAGCATAGGGCAGAAGCTTTCCGGCATGGGCGGCGGCGGCGTGACCGAGAAGGACATCATCGTATTCACGCGGCAGTTCGCCACGATGATCGACGCGGGCCTCCCGCTCGTCCAGTGTCTCGAGATCCTCGAGAACCAGACAGAGAACAAGACGCTGGCGAAGGTCATCGGGCTGGTCAGGGGAGACGTCGAGGCCGGCTCGACATACGCGGACGCGCTGGGCAAGCACCCCAAGGTGTTCGACAACCTGTACGTAAACCTTGTCGCGGCCGGAGAGGTCGGCGGTATCCTCGACACCATACTTGGCCGCCTTACCGCCTACATCGAGAAGTCGATGAAGCTCAAGAAGCAGATCAAGTCCGCCATGGTCTACCCCGCCGTCGTCATGACCGTCGCGGTCGGCGTCATCTCGGTCCTCATGATATTCGTCATCCCGATGTTCGCCAAGATGTTCTCCGACCTGGGCGGGACGCTCCCCTTGCCGACGCAGATAGTCATGTCCATAAGCTACTTCATGACGTCCAAGAAGATGATCTTCGTCGTGGCGGCCATCATCGGCACGTTCTTCGGCATCAAGAGCTTCTACGCCACGCCCAAGGGCAAGCTGCTAATCGACAAGCTCCTCCTGAAGGCGCCCATATTTGGCCCGCTTATCAGGAAGGTCGCGGTCTCGAAGTTCACCAGGACGCTCGGCACGCTGATGGGCGCGGGCGTGCCTATCATGGACGGGCTCGAGATAGTCGCCAGGACCGCCGGCAACAAGGTCGTCGAACTTGCCGTCATGGACACCCGCGCGAGCATCAGCGAAGGCAAGAACCTCTCCGACCCGCTCGCCAAGTCCGGCGTCTTCCCGCCGATGGTCACGCAGATGATCTCGGTCGGCGAGTCCACGGGCGCGCTCGACGCGATGCTGTCCAAGATAGCCGACTTCTACGACGACGAGGTCGACAACGCCGTCGGCGCGATGACCGCGGCCCTCGAACCGATGCTGATGGTCTTCCTCGGCATAAGCGTCGGCTTCATCATCATAGCGATGTACCTCCCGATATTCCAGCTGGCCTCGCTCGTGGGCTGATGGGTCAGACGGAGATGGCTAACGGAGACGGCCCGACAGAGCGTGTTTTTGACGAGGCCCCGCCTGCAAGGGAGCGTGACGCCGCGGCCGTCCCGCAGGCGCGGGAGTTCAGGCAGAAGGTCAAGTGGCTGATGATACTGAGGGTGACGGTCGTGACCGTCCTCCTCGGTTCACTGGCCGTGCTCCAGCTCTACCAGGAGCGCCCGCCCGCCCCTGCCGTATACCTGCTGATCATCGGCACCTACTTCCTGACCATAGCCTACTCCATAGTATTCTACAAGATAAGAAACCTCGTCCTTTTCGCGTATTTCCAGATAATAGGCGACGTTGTCTTCGAGGCCGGAGTCGTATACGCCACCGGAGGACTGGACAGCGCGTTCTCCTTCACGTTCATCATCTCGATAATAGCGGCCGGGATAATACTGTTCAGGCGCGGCAGCTTCATGGTGGCCTCGCTGGCCAGCATTGCCTATGGTGCGCTGGTCGACCTCCAATACTACGGGATAATACTGTCGAGGCCGGAAAGGGACTACACCGAAGGGGAGCTGTTCTACAACATCTTCCTGAACATCATCGCATTCTTCACCGTCGCCTTCCTGGCAAGCAGCCTGTCAGAGCGGCTGCGGGCCACCAGGGAGGCGCTGGAGGAAAAAAGCATAGACCTCCAGGAACTCCAGACCCTGAACGACAACATAGTCAGGAGCATGGCGGACGGGCTCGTCACCGTCGGGCTGGACGGCAGGATCACGGCGTTCAACAAGGCGGCCGAGGACATAACCGGCCTTTCGTTCGCGGACGTCAACCGCCTTACGCTCTCCGAGGTGTTCGGCTGGGAGGGGACCGAGGCGTTTTTCGAGGACGAGGGTTTCAGGAAGAGGCCTTATTTCCGTAAAGAGATAAAATACCGCAGGAATGAAGAGGAGCTTCTTCTCGGCATGACGGTCTCCCAGCTTAGGAACGAGCGTTCCGACGTAACAGGACTGCTTTGCATCATCCAGGACCTCACGCCGATGAAGATCATGGAGGAGGAGATAAAGAAGAAGGACAGGCTCGCGGCGATCGGCGAGTTGTCCGCCGGGATGGCCCACGAGATAAGGAACCCGCTCGCCTCGCTCTCCGGGGCGCTCCAGGTGCTGAAGTCGGACCTCGACCTTGCAGACGAGAACGAGGCGCTTATGGAAATAGCGCTCAAGGAGATGGACCGGCTCAATAACATAGTGACCGAGTTCCTTGTATATGCGAGGCCCAAGTCCCCGGACAAGGAGAGCTGCGACCTGGCCGGGATAGTCAGGGACACGTCCGCGCTGCTCATGAACAGCAGGGAGCTCCGGGAGGGCATAACCCTCGAGGCCGACCTACCGGACGGACCGATAACGCTGAGGGCGGACCCGGCCCAGCTCAGGCAGCTGCTGCTCAACCTCTCGCTAAACGCGATGCAGTCCATACCGGGCACGGGCACCGTCACCATCCGGGCCAGGGGACTGTCCGGCCAGGCCCTGCTGGTCGTGGAGGACAACGGGGTCGGCATCCAGAAAGAGGACATAGACAGGATATTCTACCCGTTCTTCTCCACCCGGGAGGGCGGCGCCGGGCTCGGCCTCGCCATAGTGTACAGGATCGTCGAGGAGCACGGCGGTACGCTTGGGGTTGAGAGCGAGGTGGACAGAGGCACGAGGTTCAAGATACTGCTACCGACGGAGGGCTCGGCCTGATATGGGAAGGATACTTGTTGTAGACGACGAGAAGAGCATGCGGGATTTCCTCTCCATCCTGCTGGCCAAGGAAGGCCACTCGGCCGAGACCGCCGAGAACGGCGTCAAGGCGGTAAAGATGCTTAAGGAGGACATTTTCGACGTCGTCATCACGGACGTGAAGATGCCGAGGATGGGCGGCATGGAGGTGCTGAGGGCGGTCAACGAGTATTCGCCGGACACCATGGTGATAATGATAACCGCGTACGCCACCGCCGAGACCGCGGTCGAGGCCATGAAGGAGGGCGCGTACGACTACATAATGAAGCCCTTCAAGGTGGACGAGATAAAGCTCGTCGTCAGGAACGCCGTGGAGAAGCGGAGGCTCCGTGAGGAGAACGCGCTGCTCCGGCGAGAGGTGGAGGCCGGGAAGGGGATGGAGAACTTCATCGGCAGGTCGGACGCCATGCGCAAGGTCTTCGGCCTCATCTCCAAGGTTGCGGACAAGAACAGCACGGTGCTTATAACAGGCGAGTCCGGCACAGGCAAGGAGCTTGCCGCGAGGGCGCTCCACAACCTGGGCGCGAGGAAGGACAAGCCGTTCGTGTACATCCACTGCGGCGCGCTTCCGGAGCAGCTCCTGGAGTCAGAGCTGTTCGGCCACATGAAGGGCTCGTTCACCGGCGCGGTCGAGAACAAGGAGGGGTTGTTCGAGGTAGCCGAGGGCGGGACGGTGTTCCTGGACGAGATAAGCGAGACGACCCAGGCATTCCAGGTGAAGCTCCTCCACGTCCTCCAGGAGCGGGAGTTCCGGAGGGTTGGCGGCACCTCGGACATAAGGGTGGACGTGAGGGTGGTCGCGGCGACTAACAAGGACCTCGCCGGGGAGATAAAGGCGGGCAACTTCCGGGAGGACCTCTTCTACCGGCTGAACGTCATCCCGCTCAGGATGCCCGCGCTCAGGGAGCGCGCGGATGACATCCCTCTCCTGGTCGAGCACTTCCTCGCCAAATGCGGAAAGGCCGGCGGGCGCGTCAGGGTCTCGAAGGACGCGCTGGAGCGCCTTGCGTCGTACCACTGGAAGGGCAACGTCAGGGAGCTCGAAAACGTCATCGAGAGGGCCTGTGCCCTGACCGACGACGGCGACATAACCGCGGACTGCCTGCCAGCCGAGTTGGGGAGGGGCGGCCTGTGCGAAGGGGCCGGCCCGGTCCGCCTGCCGGCGGAAGGCATCGACCTCGATGCCGTCCTCGACAGAATGGAAAAGGAGTACCTCATACAGGCGCTCGATATATCGGGAGGCTCCAAGACCGAGGCGGCCCGGCTCCTCTCGCTGACGTTCCCCTCGTTCCGCCACAAGCTGAAGAAGCACGGGATAGACAGGTGATGAAAATCATCACCCATGATGACGGTTTTCGTCGGTAACTGGCGCCCGCCCGCCCGCCCCGCACGGCATCAATATTAATACCCTATAATAAACAGAGTGTTACCTCTGTAAAGAAAAATGCCTGCGTCTGGCACGAAAGTTGCTTGTATAAATAGACGTAAGAGATAATAAACGATACCAGCCCATGAAAGGGGGACGGAATAAAGGCCGGACTTGGCCAAGGGGGCAAACAAGAGTGGCAGTAGAAAGTGGTATACATTGTCATGGTTAACTCACATTCTGAAAGGGGAAAAGAAATGTTTAAGATGCTCCACAACAAGAAGGGCTTTACGCTTATCGAGCTCATGATCGTCGTCGCGATCATAGGCATCCTGGCCGCCATCGCCATCCCGAACTTCCTCAAGTACCAGGCGAAGTCGAAGCAGTCCGAGGCGAAGACCAACCTCAAGGGCATATTCACCTCCGAGACCTCGTACTTCGGCGAGGCCAACAGGTACAGCTCCGACTTCGACGCCATCGGCTTCGGCCTCGCCGGCGACAAGGCGAAGGCGTATGACTTCACCCTCGACAACACCAACTTCATAGGCTTCCTCAACCCGAACGGCCCCGGCGCCAACACCCCGCCCAGCTTCGTCAACGGCGACTGGGGCGCGGCAAACAACGTCCCGGGCATAGCGGCTTCCGGCACCTTCTTCACTGCGGGTGCGGTTGCGAATATCGACTCCGATACCCCCCGCGACGCCTGGACCGTCAACGCCAGCAACTCGCTCACGAACACCAGCGACGACGTCACCCTGGACTAAGCGCAGCTAAAAAATCGTTTATGGAGAGGGGGCCAGCCGGCCCCCTCTTTTTAATCGCGGCGGGCCAGTCCCTGCCGCTTGAGACGGCCGCTTTATGGCCCCTCCCCGCGGAGGGGCGGTTGATTAACGTGTCCGTACAGACGGGGTATCCGATGTTTCGCAGTCCAGGACGGGCCGGCTTCACTCTTGTGGAACTGATGATTGTGGTGGCCATCATCGGCATACTGGCCGTCATAGCCATACCCAATTTCTTTAAGTACATGGCGAAGTCGAAGCAGGCGGAGGTCAAGACCAACCTCAAGGGCATATTTACCGTAGAGATGTCGTATTTCACGGAGTACAACTCCTTCGCGAGCGAGTTCAACTCGCTTGCATGGCTGCCCGTCGGACCTTACCGGTACTCGTACGCGATGGGCGGCGCTCCGTCCGGCCTGGACCCGCCGTTCGGCGCCGCGGTGAACTGCGGCACCCCGGCCGCGGGCATAAACGGGTTCACGGCGGTCGGGTGGGGCAACATAGATTCCGACCTCGCCACCGACACCTGGCAGATAACCGAGGATAGCGACCTGCAGAGCACCTGGAACGACGTCGACGAGGAATCCAATTAGCGTGGCGGGAAATACTTCAACCGGAAAATACACTGTTTATTTAGTAATAGCAATCACGGCATTCGCGCCCCTGATAGAGGGCGGCACCACCCATCTCCCCGTATTCATTTTCAGGTCTCTCGTGACAGCCCTGCTGGCGGTACACCTCGTGTCCGGAATCAGGCTGGGCCGCCTGGAGTTTGTCCGCACGCCACTGGACGCAGCCGTTGGCCTGTTCCTCATCGCCTCAATAATATCTCTTATAATCGCGCCATACAAACACATGGCCATGACCTGGGTCGCGGTCCTGGTCTTTTACGCCCTGTATCTGTACCTCGCGCGTGCGGCGCTCGCCCTGCCCGGCGCCACCGGCTACGCCGTGCTTGCCGTCCTTGGCATGGGCGCGGTGGAGTCTGCCTGGGGGATTGCCCAGTGGGCCGCCGAACCCGGCAGGCCGCACGGCAGCTTCTTCAACCCCAACATGCTCGCAGGGTACGTCGTCCCTCCGGCCGTACTGGCCGCCTCCCTGCTCATCCACCGGCACAAGTGGGCCGCGAGGCGGTACGCCGCCTTCGGGCTCGCCTGTCTTGCCGCGATGTGCGCGGCCGTGGTCGTGGCCTCAGGTTCGCGCGGCGGCGCGCTTTCTCTTGCCGCCGGCATGTCAGTCGTGCTTTGGAAGAGGTCGAGGAGGCTTGCCGTGGCCTCCGTGGTGGTCCTCGCGCTCGCGCTCGCGGCCTTCCCGAACCCCGTGAGGGAACGGGTCATGGAGCGCGAGACAGGCGGAGGCATATACGCGTATTCCAGGACGGACATCTGGCGAAGCTCGGTTAAGATGGCGCTCGACCACCCCGCCGGGGTGGGGCTCGGAAACTTCAAATACCACTGGCCGAGGTACAACTTCCCGATAGGTGATGCGGCCATAAAGTACGGGAAGATGGCCGCGACCGCCCACAACGAGTACATCCATGTCTGGGCGGAGACGGGAGTGGCGGGGCTGCTCGTGTTCCTTTACGGCATTTTCATGCTGGCCAGGGGTGTGTGGTCTCCACGTGACGGCCTCCGGGACGCGGAGGAGGCTGGGGTGTCCGCCGGGCTTGCGGCCGGAGCCGCCGCAGTCCTGGTTCACGGCCTGGTGGACTCAAACCTGCACGAGCCCGGGATAGTGTTTCTGCTGCTCCTCCTCTCGGCATGCGCCTTCGAGGTGAACGAGGGGGCGGGGGCAAGGCGCTGGACAGTGGAAGCAAGCCCCGGCGCCCGGGCGAGGCTCGCCGTGATGTCCGGGCTTCTTGCGCTTGCGCTCGCCGTCTGGGCCGCCATGCCCGCGCTCGCATATTGCTTCCTTGAGAAGGGCAAGGATGCCCTGAAGGCCGGCAACAAGGCGGAGGCTTTGCGCTTGACGGAGGCCGCCGTCGCAGTCGAGCCCGGGAACGCATCCTGCCACGACCAGAAGGCGGCCGTACTGTACTCCGTCTATGCCAGCGGCGGCGGCGAGGGCGCATTCGAGGAGGCACTTGCCGAACTCGAAGAGGCATCGAGGCTGAACCCGTTATCCGGAAGGTATGTTGAGACCGAGGCCGACCTGCTGTTCGGCCGCGCGGCGTCCGGCAAGGACAGCCAGGCCGGAGAGGCCCTGGCCAGCCGCGCCCTGGAGCTATATTCCAAGGCCAGCGCCCTGAACCCGTATGACGCCTATGTCCTCTTCGACATGGCCAGGGTCCGTCTGTTCCTCGGCAGGCCTGACGAGGCGGCGTCCACGCTCGAGACGCTCGTGGGCTACGAGCCGGACTTCCTGGGCGCCCGCCTCCTGCTGGCGTCCATATACAGGGAGCAAGGCCGTAAAGACTTGTCGAGGGAGCAGTGTTATAGTATAATCTCACGGATACGGTCCATGGAGAAGGTGCCGCTTACGCGAGAAGAGGCCTCCTTTGTCGGGGTCGACGAGGCGAGGGTAAGGGAACTGCTCGACAGCCTGGGAGGGGCGCGGAATTGAAGCCTGGTTGGTATGCGGTGCTTGCGCTCGTCCTGGTCGCGCTTGCGGGGACGATATGCTCCTTGCAGCTCAGGATAGACGCATCGAAGGGTGAGGACGAGGTTGTCGAGGAGTTCATGCGGCTTCCCGACGCGGAGTACCTGAAGGCCGTTTCGCTGGGATTCGACGAGATGGTGGCGGACGTCCTCTGGCTCAAGGCGGTGCAGCATATGGGCGAGCGCAGGATATCCGGCCGGGGCTACGACTGGATATACACCGCGCTCGACACAGTCACCTCGATGGACCCCAGGTTCATACCCCCATACGAGACGGGCGGGCTGATCCTGACCATTGAGGCCGAAAAGGTGGACCTTTCGAACAGGCTGCTCGAAAAAGGCATGCTGAACAATCCGGACGTATGGCAGTTCCCGTACTACCTGGGCTTCAACTACTCGTACTTCCTCAAGGACTACAAGCGCGCGGCGCGGTACATCAGGCGCGCCGCCGAGATGGAGGGCAGCCCCAAATACATGCCCATGCTCGCGTCGAGGCTGTTCGTCCAGGCCGACGACACGGAGACCTCCATTGGCTTCCTCCAGACCATATACGAGAGGTCGTCCGACGAGCGTACCCGGAAATTCGTACTCGACCGGATAAACAAACTAAGGGCGCTGAACACCGCGCGCGCCCTCCAGAAGGTCGTGGACAGGTACAAGGAGATTAACGGCAGACGTCCCGCGGACCTGTCCGCGCTCGTCCGGGAAGGCATAATAGACAGGGTGCCTGAAGAGCCGAGCGGCGGTTACTACTATATAGACAATGACGGCGTGGTCAGGAGCAGCAAGGTCGAGAAGTCACTTGGCGTACATACACTGGGTTCACGGTGAGGACATGATAAGGACAGAAAACCTGTGCAAGGTGTTTGTCTCCGGCTTCCTGATGAGGAAGGTCCCGGCCCTTACAGGCCTCAGCATGGAGGTCAGGAAGGGCGAGGTGTTCGGGTTCCTCGGGCCGAACGGGGCTGGCAAGACTACCACGCTGAAGATACTGATGGGCCTGATATACCCCAGCTCCGGCAAGGCGTGGATAATGGGCAGGGAGCTGGGCGACGTGGACGTCAAGAGGGGCGTCGGGTTCCTGCCGGAGCACCCGTACTTCTACGACTACCTCACCGCGAACGAGTTCCTGGACTTCTACGGGCGTCTGTTCGGCCTCGGACGGGCGGACAGAAGGTCGCGCTCCGCGGAGCTTCTGCGTCAGGTCGGGCTTGAACGTTCCGGAGACGTGCAGCTCCGCAAGTTCTCGAAGGGGATGCTCCAGAGGATAGGTATCGCCCAGGCGCTCATCAACGACCCGGAGCTTGTCGTCCTCGACGAGCCGATGAGCGGGCTCGACCCTATCGGCAGGAAAGAGGTACGGGACATCATCATAGGCCTCAAGGACAAGGGCAAGACGGTGTTCTTCTCGACCCACATACTGCCGGACGTCGAGGTTATCTGCGACAGGGTGGCGATACTCGTGAAGGGCGAGCTGCGGGCGACCGGCACGGTCGCGGAGCTTCTGGGCGGGATGGGAGCGAAGGCGGTCGAGATGACGGTAGAGGGGCTCGGCGAGGCCGAGACCGGGGTGCTTTCCGGGCTGGCCGCGAACGTGATGGTAAGGGGCAGGCAGACCGTGCTGTTCTTCGACGACCTCGACAAGGCCGGCCAGGCAAAGCGGCTCGTCTGCCGGGGCGAGGGCGAGATAGTCTCGCTCATCCCGCACAGCCCGTCTCTCGAAGACCTGTTCCTCAAAGAGGTAAGGAAGGGGGAGGGGGCATGAAGGTATACGCGATAGCGGTCAACACGTTCAAGGAGGTCATCAGGGACAAGATCTTCTACAGCCTCGTTTTCTTCGCGCTCCTTATACTCGGGATGTCTGTCATCATGTCCGCCCTGACCGTGGGCGAGAGGGCGAAGATCATCGAGGACCTGTCACTCGCCGGCATCAGCATCTTCGGCATAATAATATCGATATTCGTGGGTATCGGGCTTGTCAGCAAGGAGCTTGAGAAGAAGACGATATACACCATAATATCCAAGCCGATACAGCGCTACGAGTTCCTGCTCGGGAAGTACCTGGGCCTCGCACTCGTCCTTCTCGCGTACATCTCCGTCATGACCCTCGTATTCCTCGTGGTCCTGCTGTTATCCACCGGGGTCCTGGGCGTCGGGCTCCTTCCCGCCGTCCTGCTGATATATGTCGAGCTGCTCGTCGTCACGGCCGCGGCCCTCTTGTTCTCCACGTTCTCGACCCCCACGCTCTCCGCGACATACACGCTCGCGCTCTATATAATCGGCCACCTGACCTCGGACCTCAAGGGGCTCGCGGCAAAGGCCGGCGCGGAAAGCGCGAAGGCAGTCCTGGAGTTCCTGTACTACGCGCTTCCCAACCTCGAGAACTTCAACATCAAGGGCAAGGTCGTCCACGACGTACCCGTGGGCGCGGCCTATATGTTCATGGCCGCCGGGTACGGCGCGTTCTACGTCTGCGCGCTCCTGCTCCTCGCCGCGCTCATCTTCCAGAAAAGAAACTTCAAATGAGGACGGTGGCCGCCGCCGCAGGGCTGCTGCTGGTATTTTCGGCCGCAGTGTCCGGGAGCATATACCCCTGGTCCTCCGACATGTTTACGCTGGCCGTCCTCGTCCTCGCCTGCTTCACCGTCTGGGAGGCTGGTCCTTCCTCCCTGGCCCGTGTATGGCCGGCGTGGCTGATGGCCGCCGTGGTCTATGCGTCCTCGGCATGGAGCGTCAACCTCTCCGGCACTCTCTCGCAGGCATTCCGTCTCACCGGATATTTGCTGTTCGCGTATGTCGTGTCCGCCTCCGCGTCCGACCCGGGACGCCGTGACGCGCTCCTAAGGACGTTGTTCTGGTCAGCGGTCCTGGTCTCCATGTACGGCATCTACCAGTACTTCATAGGTTTCGCAAATACGGCCGAGTACCTGAGGGGGGCCGAGGCCGCGCGTTCAATCAGTCCCGGCAGGCATGCGAGCGCCGCCGCCACGGTCAGGTACGGCCGCGTGTTCTCCACCATGCTCTCCCCCAACGTCCTCGCATGCTACCTCGCAGTAGCGGCCCCCGTCGGCATATCTCTTGCGGCGGCCGCAGCTGGAGGCGCAAGGCGTCTTCTGTACCTGTCAGGCCTCTTGCTGATGCTCGTGGCCTTCGTCCTGACCAGGTCGGTGGGCGGTGTAATCGCGCTCGTCAGCGGCATGTCTGTCTTTCTTGCTGTATCGTACCACCGCGCCGGGAGCAGGCTGCCGGGCCGCATGGCCGCTGCCGGAGGCGCGCTTGCCGTCCTGGGTCTCGCGGTCGCCTTTATCAGGCTCCAGCGTTCCGGCCCCCTGGGCCTCGGATGGTCGGTCGAGCAGAGGCTCCACTACTGGTCTGGTGCGTTGGACATATGGAAGGCCTCGCCGCTTACAGGCTTCGGGGCAGGGAGCTTCGGTATAGAGTACATGAGGTACATGCCCGCCGGGGCAGGGGAGACGAGGTACGCGCACGACCTCGTCCTGCACCTTCTCGCCGAGCTGGGGCCGCCTGGCGTCCTCGCCGCCGCGGCGGTCTTCGGGGCCTCGTTTGTCTGGTGCATCCGTAGGCTCCGGGCCCCCGGACATATGCATGCGGCCGCGGTCATGGCCGGTGTCGCCGCGTTCCTCGCGCACAACCTTGTGGACTACACCTGGTATGTCCCGGAGACGGCGGCCGCGTTCTGGTTCCTGTTCGGCATTTCCGCGTCGGTCGGGGAGGTCCGGCCGGCAGGGCCCTCAGGCCGCGCATTGGGCGCGGCTGTAACCGTATTGTTCCTCGTGTTCGGCGTCTATCAGGTCAGGGACTACATGGCTGGCCAGAGGGCTTCCGCCGCCCTCGGCGTCCTCGCGGAGGACGGCATTACCAGCCAGGACGCGGCTCGGACGAGGCCCGGCCCGGAAGAGGCGCTGGAGCTTGCCCGCTCCGCCTCCGCCCTGAGGCCATACGACGACTCGCTCCACGCCCTGCTTGCCGGGCTTTACGAGGGCCGGGCGGCGGTGGACGGCATGAAGTCCGTGAAGTCCGCCGAGGTCGGGTACAACAGGGCGATAGAGCTTAACCCGGACTACCCGTTCCATTACCGGGACCTCGGCATACTCTACATGCGGATGCGGGACAGGGTGCGCGCGCGTGTCGAGTTCAGGAAGGCGCTCGAACGTTACCCTTCGAGCGCGCCGCTCAAAAAATACCTGGAGGCGGCCGAAAAACAGGGCGGCGGGCGGCGATGATGTGGTATAATGCGGCGACTTTGAAAGAAGGGCCGACACACGGGTCGGCCCCTACATAAAACCGGCGTTATCACCGAAGTTTTTGGGCCGCCTTTTTACAAAAAGGCGGGACTTGTTCTCCTGCTTTCGAGAGGATGCCATGCACTCAAGCAACGTGACGACGATAGTGTCCGGTCTGCCGAGGACCGGGACGTCGATGATGATGAAGATGCTCGAAGCGGGTGGTATCCCCGTCCTCGCTGACAACATACGCGAGGCCGACGAGGACAACCTCGGCGGGTACTACGAGCTGGAGAAGGTCAAGGAGATAAAGGACGACACCGCGTGGCTGGACGGGGCGCGCGGCAAGGTCTTCAAGATGGTCTCGATGCTCCTGTACGACCTCCCGGCGGACCGCGAGTACGCGGTCGTCTTCATGGAGCGCGACCTCTCCGAGGTGCTTGCGTCTCAGAGGAAGATGCTGGAGCGGATGGGCAAGCCGGTGAGCGACGAGGACGACTCGAAGACGCGCGCGCTGTACGAGAAGCACCTGGCCGAGATAAAGGAATGGCTCAGGAACCAGGGCAATTTCTCGGTGCTGTTCCTGAAATACAACGACGTGATAAACGACCCGTCTGGTGCGGCTGCGATGCTCGACGGCTTCCTCGGGCGCGGCCTGGACGTGGACAGGATGGCAGCCGTTGCCAACCCGGAGATGTATCGGAACAGGGCCGGCGCCCTCGCCGCCGCCTCGCCCTCGCCCGCCGCCGAGCTTCCGTCCGGCGACGAGGAAGAGGACGAAGAGGCTATCAAGGAGCGGCTGAAGGGGCTTGGGTATATGTAAGGCGCGACACGTGTTTCGTGTTAGTGTTTCGTGTTTCGTGTTCGTGTTTCGTGTTCGTGTTCGTGTTCGTGTTCGTGGATTTTGTAGGGCGCGACGCCCCCGGCGCGCCGTCCCTTCTTGTTTGTCATTCTGAACGAAGTGAAGAATCTGCTTTTGTTATCAATTGTAGGGGCGCAATTAATTGCGCCCGCACCGATTTATATACAGGCAGATTCTTCGCGTTGCTCAGAATGACACCGTTAAAAACATAAAACAGGGCCGACACGCGCTTCGCCTGGTACGGCCCCTACAGTTTTTTCCGGGAGATATAATATTGACGCAATCCAATAACGCCGCCGCCTTCCTCGGCCTGGACGGCACACCTTACTCGCTCGTGACGGAGCTTATGGCCGCGGGCGTCATGCCGAACCTCAAGGGGCTTCTCGGCTCCGGTCGCCTGATGCGTATGGAAACGACGGTCCCGGAGGTCTCATCCGTCGCCTGGACGAGCTTCATCACCGGAGTGAACCCGGGCCGGCACGGCATATACGGCTTCATGGACCTGAAGCCCGGCGGGTACAGGATGTACTTCCCGAACTCCGGCAGCACGAAGGCGAAGACGCTGTGGGACAGGCTGACAGACGCGGGACGGCCGTCGGTCGTACTTAACGTACCCCAGACGTACCCCGCCCGCCCTCTGAATGGCGTCCTGACGGCGGGCTTCGTCGCTCTCGACCTAAAGAAGGCGACTTACCCGGACTCGGCGTATGACTACCTCTCCGGCATGGGTTACAGGATAGACGTGGATACTGTAAAGGCACGCGAGTCGGCTGACGTCCTCGTGGACGACCTGAGACTCACGCTCGCAAAGCGCAGGGAGGCTATACTCCACTACCTATCATCCGGGGCGTCAGGCGTGCCCTGGGATTTATTCGTCGGCGTCGTGACCGAGACCGACAGGCTCCACCACTTCCTCTGGTCGGCGTATTTGGACAAGACAAGCCCGTACCACGGCTTCTTCATCGAGTTCTACAGGGAGATAGACGCGTTCATCTGCGAGTTCGCCGGGCGTCTGGCGGAGGTCCGGCCCGGCGCGCCGCTCGTCATAATGTCCGACCACGGCTTCACGCACTGCGAGCAGGAGGTATTCGTCAACTCCTGGCTGCGGGAGAACGGGTATCTGAAGCTCGCAAAGTCCCCAGCCCAGTCCTGGGAGGACATCGCGCCGGGCACGGCGGCCTTCGCGCTCGACCCCTCGCGCATATACATCAACCGCAAGGGCCGCTACGAGAACGGAAGCGTCGAGGACGCCGACAGGACGCGCCTTGCGGACGAGATAGCCGCCGGGCTGATGGAGCTGAAGGTGGACGGCAGGCCTGTCCTCCGTGCCGTGAAGCGCAAGGAGGAGCTGTACTCCGGGCCGTGCGCTGCCGATGCGCCGGACCTTGTGCTCCTGTCCAACTACGGCTTCGACCTCAAAGGCTCGATTTCGAAGTCAGTTCTGCACGAGAAGGGCTTCCTGACCGGCATGCACACGCAGGACGACGCCATGCTCTACATAAGCGGCCCGGCCCCGAGCGGGCTGGCAGTCGAGCGGCCGAACATACTCGACGCGTCCGCGACCGTCGCGGGCTTCCTCGGCCTGGACGGCGCGGAGTTCGAGGGGAGAAGGCTGATGTAGGGTGGGATGCGCCCACCGTCCGTCATTCCGCCCCGGCTTTAGGCATACCGGGGTAAACTCCGGCGGGAATCCATTTTAAATGCATGAAATCAAAATGGCCCCCCGTTTGCACGGAGGTGACAAGACGAGTTCGGAGTCCGGCCCCTACGAAATCCAATGATAAAACAAGGGCCGACACATAGGTCGGCCCCTACAATATGAGCAAACCAAAAGTCTCCATCTCCATAGTAAACTACAACAGGAAAGGCCTGCTTGAGGCCTGCCTCGCATCCGTCATGGCGCAGGACTACCCGGAGGTCGAGGTCGTTGTGGTGGACAACGCCAGCGCCGACGGCTCGGCGGATATGGTGCGCGTCAAGTTCCCCACCGTGAAGCTCATCGTGAACGAGACCAACCTCTTCTTCTGCGCCGCGCACAACCAGGGCATAAAGGCCACGGACGGCGAGTACGTCCTCGTCCTTAACAACGATGTTACGATAGAAAAAGACTTCGTCTCTCATATGGTGCGGGCGATGGAGCTGGACAATAAAATCGGCTCGGTCAGCGGCCGGATACTGCGAACCGGCGGGAAGAGGCTGGACACCACGGGTCTGTCGCTTGGACGCGACAGGCGGCCGGTCGAGCGGGGCTACGGCGACCCGGACGTGGGGCGGTATCCGGAACCCGGATATGTCTTCGGCGCGGGTGGGGTCGCACCTCTTTACCGGCGGGCGATGCTGAAAGACGTTGCGCATGACGGGCAGTACTTCGACGAGTCGTTCGAGGCCTTCTACGAGGACCTGGACGTCGCATGGCGTGCCAACCGCAGGGGATGGAAGGCGTACTACACCCCGAAGGCGGTCGCGTACCACGCGAGGGGAGGCACCGCCAAGACCGGAAAGCCGCCACTCGGGTTGTTCGAAGGATACGACTTCGCGTACCTGTCCCCGGCAATGCGGGCGAGGCTTGTGAGGAACCGCTGGCTGACCATCCTGAAGAACGATAACTTGCCGGAATTCTTATTGAACTTGCCTTTTATACTCGCATATGATATAAAGGTCTGGTTGTTCCTGCTGATATTCTCCCCAGGCAGCATACCCGATATACTCCGCGGGGCGAAGGCCCTGCCAGACGCATGGCGGCAAAGGAAGAGGACGGATGAAACTTGAGTTCTACGCGGTCTATTTCCTGACGTTCGTCCTGTCGTTCCTGCTGGCTATATACGGCACGCCGATGGCACGTCAGGCCGCGATAAAGTTCGGCATCGTGGACAGGCCGGACGGGAACCTGAAGGTCCAGAGGGACCCGGTGCCGTACCTCGGCGGGCTTGCCATATACCTCGCGTTCCTGCTCGCCCTCTCGCTGACGTTCACGTTCTCATACGAACTCCTCGGCATCATGCTCGGCGGCACGATAATCGTCCTGCTCGGCCTTATCGACGACTTCGGCGTCCTCCAGCCGGAGGTGAAGCTCATAGGCCAGATAATCGCCGCCTTCGTCCTCATCAAGTCCGGCACTATGATATACCTCACATTCATACCGTTCTGGCTCCGGGTCTTTCTCACCGGCCTCTGGATTGTCGGCGTGACGAACGCATTCAATATAATTGACGTAATGGACGGCCTGTCGTCCGGGATCGCTGCTATCGCGGCTATCACCCTCTCCGTCGTCGCCATCGGGAACGAAAAGACAACCGTCGCCATAATGGCCATAGCCCTCGCGGGCTCCGCGCTCGGGTTTCTCCGGTACAACTTCCACCCGGCAAAGATCTACATGGGCGACACCGGCAGCATGTTCCTCGGTTTCACGCTCGCCGCGCTTTCCATAGGCAACACCGTCGGCAGCTACACCAAAACCAACTACTTCGGGTTCATCGCGCCGGTACTCATACTCGGCGTCCCAATATTCGACACGCTCCTCGTCATGTTCTTCCGTTTCCGGAAGGGCATATCGATGTTCCACGGCTCCAACGACCACTTCGCCATAAGGCTCAAAAGGCTCGGATGGCCGGTAAGGAGGATAGTCGTCGCGAGCTACCTCGCGGCAGCCATGCTCTCCGCCTGGGCGCTTGTGCTCATCCGCGTCTCATACCTCCCGTACCTCTATGTCTGCATCGGGCTCCTCGCCGTCGTCGTCGCATTCATCGCTTTCATGCTCGGCAGGATAAACGTGGAGGCCTGAGATGGCTGACGGGACGGTAATAATCGGCGCCGGGCTGGCCGGGCTGTCCGCCGCGTACCACCTGAAGAAGGGGTTCGAGGTCTTCGAGGCCGACACCACTCCCGGCGGGCTCCTCCAGACGAAAGAGGTCGGCGGGTACAAGTTCGACCGCACCGGACACCTCCTGCACCTCAAGGATGCCTATGTCCGGGGCCTTGTGCAGGGGCTCCTGAAGGGCAACCTCAAGGAGCACGCCAGAAACTCCGCCATATACTCAAAGGGCGTCTTTTCCGGCTACCCGTTCCAGGCCAACACATACGGCCTGCCCGGAGACGCCGCGCGCGAATGCGTGGAGGGCTTCATGTCCGCGCCCGGAAGGTCGGCCGGGGCAGCCGAGCCGGAGAACTTCCGCGACTGGATACTCCACCACATGGGCGAGGGCATCGCCCGCCACTTCATGCTCCCGTACAACGCGAAGCTCTGGCGGTACCCGCTCGAAGACATGTCCGTCGAGGGCATAGCGCCCTACGTACCCATCCCGGCAGTGGACGATATAAAGCGGGGCGCTACCAAAGAGGGGGCCGAAGGCCTGGGCTACAACGCAAAATTCTTCTACCCCGAGCGGGGCGGGATATACTCGCTTGTCGAGGCCTTCCTGCCGTTCGTCAGGCAGCTCTCGCTCGGCCAGCGGGCGGTGGAGATAGACGCGGAGAGAAGGACGGTATCCTTCGACACCGGCTACACCGCCTGGTACGACGATTTGATTTCCACGATGCCGCTGCCGGAACTGATAAAAATTATAAAAGACGTGCCGAAGGACATCCGCGATGCGGCGGAGAGGCTCCGCTACGTCTCGGTGTACGACATAAGCCTCGGCGTCGCGCGCGAGAAGGTGTCGCCTTACCACTGGGTCTACTTCCCGGAAGACTGCTTCCCGTTCTACCGCGCCGGGTTCCTGGACAATTTCTCCCCGGACGCCGCACCCTCCGGATGCAGCGCGCTGTACGTCGAGGTTTCGCACATACCGGGCGACGACACCCCGCCCGGCGCGCTTGTCGAGTCCGTCCTGGCCGGACTCGTCAAATCCGGCATCCTGACCGAGGACGACGAAGTCCCCGTCCGGGACGTGTACGACATAAAGTACGGATACGTCGTATTCGACGCCCACTTCAAGGCCGCGCACCCGGCGATAACCGGCTGGCTGTCGTCCAAGGGTATCCGGAGCATAGGCCGTTACGGGGCCTGGGAGTACTCCGGCATGGAGGAGGCCATCCTCGAAGGCAGGGCGGCGGCTGAGGCCGTCAGGCGGTGAAGACAAGGGTCGTCCATATCATCACCAAGCTGGAACTGGGCGGTGCGCAGGAGGCGACGCTCCATACCGTGAAGCGCCTCGACCGGGGCCGGTACGACGTTACGCTCGTCACCGGGGAGCCGGGCATCCTGACTCCCGAGGCGCGGGCGATGGAGGACGTCGAGTTCATAGAGGTCCCGGAGCTTGTCAGGGAGATTTCGCCCGTAAAGGATACCGTGGCGCTGTTGAAGCTGTACGGCGTCATCAGGCGGCTACGCCGGGACTCGCCCGGCGGCGTGCTCGTGCACACGCACAGCTCGAAGGCGGGCATACTCGGACGTGCCGCAGCATGGCTCGCCGGCGCGGACAGGGTCGTCCATTCCATACACGGCTACGGTTTCAACGACTTCCAGGGACCGCTAAAACGGCGTATGCTGATAACGGCGGAGAAGGTCGTCGCCCGCATGACCGACGGCTTCACGGCGGACTCGCAGTCAAACATCGACAGGGGCAGGCCGCTCGGCTTCTTCGACAGGGCCGAGGCGGAGGTCGTGTACTGCGCGATACCGGTCGCGTATTTCTCCGAGCCGCCTAAGGCCGACGTCAGGGCCGGGCTCGGTATACCGAAGGACGCGCCCGTGGCGCTCATGGTCGCCTGTCTCAAGCCCCAGAAGGCCCCGTCAGACTTCGTCCGTGTCGCGGCGGAAGTCCTGAAGTGCGTGCCGGAGGCCCGCTTCCTGATAGCCGGAGACGGCGAGCTGCGCGGCCTTGTCGAGGCGGAGGCGGCGCGGCTCGGCGTCTCCGACCGTGTGACGCTCCTTGGCTGGCGCAGGGACGTCAGGGACCTCCTGCATTCCTGCGACGTGTTCCTCCTGACGTCCTTGTGGGAGGGGCTGCCAAAGGTCCTTGCGCAAGCGATGTCGGCGGGCAAGCCCATAGTAGCTACCGCGGTGGACGGCACGCCGGAGGCGGTCAAGGACGGAGTCAACGGTTATCTGGCTATGCCCCACGACATTGCGTTAATGGCCGAGAAGGTCAGGATGCTGCTCACTGACAAGGCTCTCGCGGCGAGGATGGGTGATGCGGGGCGGGAGAAGGCCGACGAGTTCGACGAGTCCGAGATGATGAGGCGGGTCGAGGCGCTCTACGCACGGCTCCTGACTGCAAAATAAGACGAAAAAAGCCTTGCATTGTTGACCTGTTTTGTGTAGTATAATTTCGAGTCTGTGCATGGGTGTGCTGTAATTTAATTAAGCAGCGGCTGCCGCGTGATACGAAAAACTGTCCCGCTGCCCGGCTCCGGTCATATTCAACGAGTTATCCGACCCCCACGGAGGAGTGTCATGACCGCCGAGATGTCGAAGGAGATTATCAGCAGCAGGAGCAACAAGGTAATCAAATACCTGAAGTCGCTCGGACTCGGGCGGAACCGCCAGAAGGAGGGCCGGTTCCTCATCGAGGGCGTCAGGATGGTCGAGGAGGCCATCGACCTTCACGGCTGCGTCCTGAAGGTCATCGTCACGCCGCAGGGCATGCAGAACCAGCGCGCGACGTACATCGTGTCAGCCGCGCGAGAGAAGGGCGTGGAGGTCCTGTGGGTCGCGGACAGGGTTATCGACTACATATCCGAGACCAAGACCAACCAGGGCGTCATGGCGCTCGTCCAGCCCAAGGAGTTCTCCGAGGACGACTTAGAGAAGGGTAGCGTGCCGGTTATCGTCGTAGCACACCTTCTCCAGGACCCGGGCAACCTCGGAACGATAGTGCGCGTGGCCGAGGCGGCTGGCATAGGCGGCGTCGTCACGACGCCGGGGACGGTCGACTTCTACAACCCCAAGGCGCTCCGGGCGACGATGGGCAGCATCTTCAGGCTGCCGAACATACGCGTCGACTCCCTCGAAGGCTTTGTCGAACGCTTCCGCGCAAAGGGCTACCAGGTCGCGGCGGCCATGGTCTCGGCCAAGGTCAGATACTTCGACCTCGACTACGGCAAGCCGACCATAATCCTGCTCGGACAGGAGGGCGCCGGCCTGCCGGCGGAGGCGTCCGCCCTCGCGGACAGACAGATTACGATCCCCATGGCGACGATGATGGACTCGATGAACGTATCGAGCGCCGCGAGCGTCATACTCTACGAGGCCGTCCGTCAGAGGCTGGTCAGGGTCGGCGGTCCAGGCCAGAAGTAGCTATGGCCTCATTCCTGTTGCTTCGCCAGCCGGTTTTGTGGTATATTGCCTGTAGTTGCAACTTTAGGTTTTGCCGGCCCCGGAGGTTTTACAGCCTCCGGGTTTTGTTGTATAGTAATAGTACAAGCCCGGCGAAGGTAACGACAACTTGGAAAGAGAGGCTTGAAACAAGATGGGTCTGATGAGCTGGTTGATGGGAGGCGGCTGCGACAACGTCACCACCGTGGAAGTGAAGGACAGGAAGAAAAACGGCGAGGACATGGTCCTGGTCGACGTACGCACTCCGGCGGAGAGGGCGTCGAGGAAGATAGACGGCTCGAAGCACATACCGCTCCAGGAACTCGATGGCCGCGCGGGAGAGCTGCCGAGGGACAGGGAGCTGGTCATCTACTGCCAGAACGGCATACGGAGCATCATGGCATGCCGTATCCTCAAGCAGAAAGGGTTTACCCAGGTAAAGAACCTGGAGGGCGGGATAAACCGCTGGTAGAGAGCCATCGACGGCATCAATAAGAAGAAGGGAGGACGCTATGGTCCTCCCCTACGATTCTGTAGGGGCCGACCGTCGTGTCGGCCCTGCCTTTTGGGAATCCTATGAAAGCATTCCTCCACGCATCCCTGCTGGCCGCGCTGCTGACAACAACTCAGCACGCATGGGCCGGCGGGGATGTCCCGTCTCTGGGGCTTCCTGACTGCGTCCGGCTCGCGCTCGAAAGCAACCATGGCCTGAAGGCCGAGGCTTCGAAGGCAGACGCCGCGCGCGCAGGAGTAGGCAAGGCCGCGTCATACTTCCTCCCCAGGCTCGACATATCCGAGACGTACATGCGTTCCGACAACCCGGTCATGGCCTTCGGTTCGAAGCTGAACCAGGGCATGTTCACGGCGTCCGACTTCGACGTCGCCAGGCTCAACTCACCGCCCGCGATAGACAATTTCAACCTCCGCGTGCAGCTCACCCAGCCGGTCTGGAACGGCGGCCGGGAGATAATCGGGTACCGCAGGGCGAAGCTCGGGGCCGAGGCCGCGGACAAGTCTGCCGGCCGCGCGCGCCAGCAGACCGCCTTCCAGGCGGTACAGGCGTACTACGGCGTGGAACTCGCGGGTGAGTACGTCGAGGTTGCCAATAAGGCGGTCGAGACCACCGAAGGCCACCTGAAGCTCGCGCAGTCGTTCCACGACCAGGGAATGCTTGTAGGCTCGGAGGTCCTCCAGGCTAAGGTGCGCCTGGCCGAGGTCAGGGAGATGCTGATAAAGGCGAGAAACCGCGAGGCGACGGCCAAAGCCGGGCTCAACATGGTGCTCGCAAGGCCGCAGGACACGCCGTTCGACGCCCTCGGGCCGCTTGAGTACCACGAGTTCCCCGGCACGCTTGCGGAGTTCCAGAAGGCGGCCGAGTCCGGGAGGCCGGACCTCGCCGCGGTGGAGGCCGGCGTCAGGAACATGGAGGAGGGCGTGAAGTACGCGAAGGCGGGGTACTACCCCAGCCTTAACCTGACCGGGCGTTACGAGCTGGACGACAGGGACATGTTCCGCGGGCGGGGTGACTCCTATACCGTCATGGCCACGGCGTCCTGGAACGTCTTCGACGGCATGCACACGACAAACGGCGTCCGGGAGGCGAACGCGGAACTGGCGTCCGCCGGGTACGGGCTGAAGGCGATGCGGGAAGGCGTCCTGTTCGAGGTGCGTCAGGCGTACAACGACATGGAAGAGGCGCGGCAGAGGATTGAGGTTACGTCCGGCGCGGCGGGGGAGGGCGAGGAGTCGCTGCGTATTATCCAGAGGCGCTTCTCCGCCGGTATGGCGAAGACGCTTGACGTCCTGGACGCGGAGACCGCGCTCACGCGCGCCCGTGTCAACCACGCCCAGGCCCTGTACGACTACAACGTCGCCGTGGCGCGTCTGAAGCTCGCGATTGGGCGGATGGACTATTAGGCCTCCGCACGTCGTTCCCGCGGAAGCGGGAGCCCAGCGACTTTTTTTGCGCGTGCGAGCAGTCCAAGACAAAAGTCACTGGACCCCCGTTTTCACGGGGGTGACAGGGGGCGGCCCTGATTTATCGTAATGTCAATGACATGAGGTCCTCGATTATGAAACAGTATATTCTAATAGCCCTCGCTATATTAACTGCTCTCGCCATCGGCTGCGCAAAAACGGAAACCAGTACCCCGGAACCGGAGACGGTAGAGGTCACTACGGCGACGGTCGAGGTGCGGGACGTCCCGGATACGGTCGAGGCGGTCGGCACCGTAGCCGCGAAGCGCGAGGCGGTGCTCTCCGCCCAGGTCATGGGCGTTATAAAGGAAATCCTCGTAGCCGAGGGCGAGCGAGTGGCCAAAGCCCAGGCGCTCGTCATGATCGACTCCGCCGAGATACTCGCGAGGAAGCGCGAGGCGGAATCGGCGAGGGCCGAGGGCGAGGCCGCGATGTCCGAGGCGGAGTCCGCGAAGGCAGAGGCGAACGCGGCGCTCGCAAATGTGAAGGTGAACGCCGGGCGGTTCCGGAACCTCTACGCCGAGCAGGCGGTGACGAAGAAGGAGCTCGACGACGTCGAGACGCAGGCGAAGATGGCCGAGGCGAAGCTCGGCCAGGTGGACGCGAAGATAAGGCAGGTGAAGGCCCGGATAGCCCAGGCCGACGCGGCCATAGCCCAGGCGGACGTCATGCTCGGGCATACCGTGATACGCGCGCCTTTCGGGGGAGTAGTTTCCGGCAAGACGGCAAGCGCGGGCGAGATGGCCGCGCCGGGACGGCCTATCATGAAGCTGAACGACGACCGGGAACTCCAGCTCGTCACGGGAGTGAAGGAGGGCGACGTCTCGGGAATCGGCAGGGGCACTCCGGTCGAGGTTGCCATAGACGCGCTTGATGGCGCGCTTGATGGCGGCGGCAGGCTCAAGGCCCGTGTGGACGAGATAGTACCCGCCGCCGACCCGATGACGCGCTCATTCACCGTGAAGCTGGGGCTTCCGGGGACTAAGGGCCTGATGCCGGGCATGTTCGGCAGGGCCTACCTCCCGGCTGGTACGCGGAAGGCGGTGCTGCTGCCTGACGCCGCGTTTGTGGACCGGGAGGGGATGCAGGGCGCGTTCGTCGTGCGTGAAGACGGGACGCTCGCCTTCCAGGCCGTGCGGCTCGGCGGCGGGTCCGGCGGTATGCGAGAGGTGCTCTCCGGCCTCTCCGGCGGCGAGAAGGTCGTCGTGGGTGATTTGTCGAGGCTGCGGCAGGGGATGAAGGCGGCGCGGTGAAACTCAACTTCGCGGGCAGGATAACCGAGTACTTCATAAACTCGCAGCTGACCGTCATCCTGATGGCCGCGGTGGCGGCGTTCGGCGTCTTCGCGCTCATGTTCACACCGCGCGAGGAGAACCCCCAGATAGTAGTACCCGCCGCGAATATATTCGTAATGTACCCCGGCGGGAGCGCAAGAGAGGTCGAGGAGCTGGTAGCGAAGCCGCTCGAACGCATCCTGCGCGAGATAAAGGGCGTCGAGCACGTCTACTCCGCGTCCATGAACTCGATGGCTGTCGTGACCGTGCGGTACAAGGTTGGCGAGGACCGCGAGAGAAGCCTCCTGAACCTCTACAACAAGGTAATGTCCAACATCGACTACGCCCCGCCGGGCGCGGTCCTGCCCCCGCTCTTCAAGCCCATCGAAGTTGACGACGTCCCCATCGTCGAGGTCGCGCTCTCCGGAGGCGGGTACGATGACCATCAACTGAAGCTCGTCGCGGACGGTGTCATGGAGGAACTGGCGAAGGTGCCCGGCACCTCGAACGCGTATATAGTCGGCGGCCGGAACAGGCAGGTCATGGTCGAGCTGGACCCGGTACGGCTCGCCGCGTACGGCATCTCGCAGCTCTCCATACAGGCCGCGCTGTCCGCCGCGAACGTCGACCTTCCGGCGGGCGGGTTAGTGGACGGCGGCAGGAAGGCGTACCTGGAGGCTGGAGGGTTCCTCGGCACGGTCGATGATGTAGCGGGCCTGGCGGTAGGCAGCGCGAACGGGGGTCTGGTCTACCTCAGGGACGTCGCGGAGGTCACGGACACGGTCGAGGAGCCGGAGCATTTCACGCGGCTCGCGTACGGGCCGGCGCGCTTCGCGGTGCACGGGAAGGGTAGCGGTGACAGGCTGCCCGGCGGCAAGGGTGCTGACGGCGGGGCCGCCGCGCACACAGTACCGGTGGACACCTCCGAGCACGCTGCCGTGGTCGTCGCGGTCGCCAAGAAGAAGGGCGAGAACGCGGTAACGGTCGCGCGTAACATTATTGCGAGAATGGATGAACTGAAAGTCGCGCTCCCGCCGGGCGTGGACGTGAACATCACGCGTAACGACGGCGAGAAGGCCAACCACGCGGTAAACGAGCTTGTCGAACACCTCTTCCTCAGCATATTCATCGTCGTCCTGCTTCTCTTCTTCGCGCTCGGATGGCGGGACGCGCTCATCGTCGCGCTCGCCATACCGCTGACGCTGTTCGTCACGCTCGGCGCCGGGATGCTCGCGGGGCAGACGATAAACCGTATAACCCTGTTCGCCCTGACGCTGTCGCTCGGCCTCCTCGTGGACGACGCGATAGTCGTCGTCGAGAACATGCACAGGCATTACCAGCTCGAAAGGCTCCCGCGCCTTCGCGCGTCCATACAAGCCGTGAACGAGATCGGCAGCCCGACGGTGCTCGCTACGCTGACCGTCATACTCGCGTTCCTGCCGATGTCGTTCGTTACCGGGATGATGGGGCCGTACATGGCCCCGATACCGTTCAACGTGCCGGTGGCGATGCTCGCGTCGCTCATGGTCGCGTTCATCGTGACGCCCTGGGCCGCTTACAGGCTTGTGCGGGTGAAACACGACGGCGGCGGGAAGCTTGAGGACTCGCCGATATACAAGACGTACAACAAGGTGCTTGGGCCACTTCTGCAGTCGCGCCGCAAGAGGCGTATGTTCCTTGCCGTGGTCGCGCTCCTGTTCGCGGCGGCGATGTTGTTTCCACTCTTGACCTGGGTGAAGTTCAGGATGCTCCCCAAGGCGGACAATAACACGTTCCTCGTGACCATCGACATGCCGGCCGGGACCGCGCTCGAAGGCACGGACAGGGTCGCGCGCGCGGCCGGCGAGTACGTCGGGCGGCTGCCCGAGGTCAAGGACTACGAGAGCTACGTCGGCGTGCCCGCGGTGACGGACTTCAACGGGCTTCTGCGCGGGAGCGGCTTCCGCGCCCAGTCTTACTACGCGGACATACGCGTGAACATCTCCGACAAGAAGGACCGCAAAATCTCCAGTGAAGAGCTGGTGCTGAAAATCCGGCCGGACATGGAGATGCTCGCGAGTCAGTACGGCGCGAACATAAAGATAGTCGAGGAGCCGCCGGGCCCGCCGGTGCGCTCGACCGTCCTGGCGGAACTTTACGGCCCGGACTACGGGACGCTCCGCCGGATCGCGGGCAGGATGCGCGGTGTATTCGGGGCCGCGGACGGCGTCGTGGACATCGACGACTCGGTCGAGGCGGACGCGGTGAAGTATCACGTCGTCGTCGACAAGGTAAAGGCCTCGGCGAACGGCATATCCACCGGCCAGATAGTCGGCGCGCTCAGGGTGGCAATGGAAGGCGCGGCGGTCACAACGCTGCACGTCCCGGACTCGAAGGTGCCGATCCGGATATTCCTGCGATACCCCAGGAGGCTGCGCTCTTCTCCCGACGACCTGCGCATGACGTACCTCACCGGCCCCGCCGGGCAGCAGGTCCCGCTTTCCGAGCTTGTCCGCATTGCGGAAGGCGTGAAAGACAAGCCGGTATACCACAAGGACTTGAAGCCGGTGGTGTACGTATACGGCGAGATGGCGGGGCGGAGCCAGCTCTACGCCGTCCTCGACATGATGGGGATGCTGAAGGACGAGCCGCTCCCCGAAGGGTATTCCGTCGAATGGGACGGCGAGATGAAGATCACGATGGACGTGTTCAGAGACCTCGGCGCGGCCATGGGCGTGGCGCTCCTTCTGATATACCTCCTGCTTGTGGGACGCTTCCGGTCGTTCTCGGTGCCCATCATTATCATGGGGCCGATACCGCTCGCCATGGTCGGCATCATGCCGGGTTTCGCGCTGCTCGGCGTGTACTTCTCGGCGACGTCGATGATAGGCGTCATCGCGCTCGCGGGCATCGTCGTCAGGAACTCCATTATCCTGATCGAGTTCATACAGGACAAGAAGGTTGAGGGCATGGGCATCGAGCGCGCGCTGATAGAGGCCGGGGCGATACGCACGAGGCCCATAGTCCTGACCGCGCTCGCCGCGATATTCGGCGCGTCGGTCATCGCCGCCGACCCGGTCTGGAGCGGGCTCGCCTGGGCGCTCATCTTCGGCATGACCGCCGCGACCGCGCTGACGCTGGTCGTGATACCGGTTCTTTACTATGTCTTCCAGAGGAAGGAATGGGAGGGAGAGGCGGAGAATATGTAGGGTGGGCTACGCCCACCGAACGTTATTCCCGCCCTCTTCTACTAAAGGCATGGTGGGCGTAGCCCACCCTACGAAGACAACTTGTTATGCGTGTTTTTCTTGAAATTTATTGTTAAGCGGAGTAGCATAACATCCGGAGGCCATGCATGGCATACGTGACGTTCACCAGCCCGGAATGCATCGCGGCGATAGTCCTGAACGACCCGCCTGAGAACTACATCTCACGAGCCGTCATGGCCGACATCAACCGGTTCATCGAGGAGGAACTCCGGCCCAAAATTAAACTCTGCTCGGTCGTCATCACGGGCGAGGGGCCGAACTTCTCCTCCGGCATAGACTTAAACGACGTCGTGAAGGCGGGCAGGGACGAGGCTACGCTCCTGTCGCGCATAGGCCACAGGGCGATGCGGGGGCTTGAGGGCCTGCCGGTACCGGTTATAGCGGCCGTGGCCGGCAAGGCGTACGATATCGGCTTCGAGCTTGCGCTCGCCTGCGACATACGGATATGCACAGAGGACGCGGCATTCCGCATGTCGAGCGTCCGGTTCGGCGCGCCTCCGTCGTCCGGGGCGACGACGCGGCTCCCGGCGGTGGTCGGGGCGGGACGCGCGCGAGAGATACTCTACACGGGCAGACGGGTATCGGCCTTCGAGGCCCTCGACATCGGCCTCGTCAGCAGGGTGGTCAGGGACCGGGCGGAGCTTATGGAGGCCGCGCGCGAGACGGCCTTCAACATCGCAAACAACGCCCCGGACGCGGTGCGGCAGACGAAGGCCATGATGAACGCGGGCCTCGACAGGGGATACACCCAAGGCGTGGAGGACATGGAGGTGCACGCCTTCGGCGAGTCCTTCGGCCCGGGCACGGAGCAGAGGGCGGGCATGGAGGCCCGGCTCGCGGGGAAGAAATATCCCTGGAGCAGGGAAGGAGTGGAGTGGTGCAGGTTCAAGGGATGACCGGGCTGCCGATGCTCGGCCGGTAATGTCAACCAGCGGCGCGTCGGGCGCGGTCCGGGATGTACGGACTACGGGAAACACAAATCCATGCATAAGACTGTTACCTGGCTGTTCATATTTACATTGGCCCTGTTTTTGGTCGCGGCGCCGCTGCCGTGTCAGGAGACACCACCTGCCCTCGCACAGCAGGACGAGGACGTGCCTTACGCCGAGAAGGTCGGGGTCGAGGGCTGGATGACCCTCGCGGACGTGTCCAACACCTTCAGCATCCCTCTCGAAAAGCTGACCGGGCGGTTCAACGTCTCCGAAGAGGATGCGGCCACGAAGAGGATCGGCGAGCTCGGCCTGACAATACCCGAGGTCCAGCTTGCCGTGGACAGGTACTGGGACCCGGAGGCAATTGTGGAGGCCCAGAAAGAGGGCTACGAGAATATTCGGGACGAGAACGGACAGCCTATGCCGGAGTTCGTGCCTCAGGAAGAGGCGGATGAGGACAGCGGCGAGGCGGGCGGGGAGGCCGCTGAGCAACAGGCCGAGCCGGAAGTCCCGCAGAGTACCCTGTATGTAGTTGCGGTCAACCTGGGCATGGCGGCGGCCGCGCTACTGTTCGGGTATTACTTCTTCAGGATGAGGAAGCGGGGGTAGGGCTACCTGTCCTTCTGGAGGAGCAGGTAGAGCCCGGTGGCCCCGAACAGCATGTTGGCGAGCCAGGCCGCGAAGAGCGGCGGGAACCGCCCCGCGTGGCCGAGAGACATCGAGAAGGAGTAGATGAGCCAGTAGCTGATGGCGAGGACGATGCAGACCCCGACGCCCATCGCCATGCCCCCGCTCCGCGAGGTCTTGAGAGAGAACGGTATCGCGACTATTATCATGATGATGTTCGCCAGCGTGAACGACACCTTCCCGTGCATGTCCACGACGTACTTGAGCGGGTTGTAGCCCTCGCGCCTCAGCCTTTCGATGTAGCTCTTCAGCTCCGAGAAGTTCATCTCGGCGGAGAGCCGCTCGACCATCTTGAAGTCGTCCGGCCTCTCCGGGAGGTCGACGAACTCGCTGACGAAACTCCCTATCTCGATCTTACCCTGTTCGTGGAACCTGTAAGTCGTACCGTTGCTAAGCAGCCACCTGCCGTCCACCCACTCCATCAGGGCCGCGTCCACTCGCTCCACCAGCCGGAACGAGCCGTCCAGCCTGTAGAACGTCACACCGTGGCATACAGGCAGGTCGTCCACGAACTCCACCAGGCCGATGTTGACTATCTCGCCCTTGGGGCCCCGGAACCAGAGCTTGTCGTGCTTCAGCGCGGGCCGGGGCGGCCTCTTCTCTATCTTGACCGTCTTGGTGAATTCCGCCTTCCCGTTGCAGTACGGGATGACCGTCTCGTTCGCCCAGAATATCACGGCCGAGAGGCAGACCGCGACGATGAACATCGGCGCGGCGATACGGTAGAGCGGGATGCCGCTCGCCTTCATGGCGATGACCTCGCTGTTCTTGGACAGCATCCCGAGCGTGAGGAGCGTGGACAGTAGCACGGCGACTGGCGTCATCAGGAAGACGATGTTCGGCAGGCCGTACAGGATGAACGCGGCAACGTCGAGGACGGCGGCGTGGTGCTCGACGTAGTCGTCCACCTTCTCGATGAAGTCCCCTATGAGGAAAAGCGTGACGAACGCCGAGAGCGTGACGAGCAGCATCCGGGTGAACTCGCGGAGGATGTAGCGCGTAAGTATCCTCATCCCCGCCTCCCGCCTTGACGTCCTGACCGGGGCTTCAGCCGGCGCAGGCCGCTGACGATGCCGCCGGCAATGGAGCTTATGCCGAAGTCGCTTTCATGGGTGCATTTCACGAGGAGGTAGACGCCGAAGCCGCCTATGACCACGTTGGGGATGAGCACGGCGGCGAGCGGGTGCATGTAGCCGGAGGCGGCGATGTTCTCCCCGCCCTTCATCAGCAGGTAGTAGACCGCGAAGACCGCGACCGCGACCGTCATGCCGGTGGACTTGCCGGAACGCCTCGCGTACAGTCCGAGCGGCGGCCCTACCATCCCGAAGATGACGCATGCGAGCGGTATCGAGAAGCGGTTGTAATACTCGGTCAGTATGGGGTAGTGGTTTGCCCCGGCCTTCTCCATGTCCATTGCGATGGATTTAAGCTCGCCCAGGCTCATCTCGCGCTTGCCCCTCTTTGCGTCGTCGTCCCCGAGGAGCTTCTCGTACAGGTTTATGGAAAGCGTGTTGTGCGCGAAGGTTATCTCCTGATAGGACGTGGCCTTCGCGCCCTTTTTGTGGATGCTCCCCTGCGTGAGGTCGAGGAAGGCGTAGCCGGTGGCGGGGTCCACGTCCAGGACGCCCTTCTTGGCGATTATCACGTATGACTCGTCCGGGCTCCGCTCGTCGGAAATGAACACGCCCTCCATCTCGTTCGCGGCAGGGGCCTTCTGGGCGTATATGACCACGTCCTTGAACGAGTCGTTGAATATGCCCTCATCTATGCCGATCGCGGCGCGCGACTTGGCGAGGAATATGATGTCACGCTTGAAGGTGCGGGCCTTCTCCGGGCCGAGGTAGAGCGAGAAGTAGCCGGTCAGGAGGAGCGCGGCGAACGAGAAGGCCATTACCGGCGCGACCAGCCTGGGCAGGGAGAACCCCGTCGCCTTGAGCGCGATGACCTCACTGTCCGTGGACAGCCTCCCGAAGGCCACAAGCGCCGCGAGCAGGACCGACATGGGGATGGTCAGCGTGAGGAGCGACGGCATGATGTAGCTGAACAGCCTCGCCGCGTCCAGCAGGGAGACGCCCTTGGTTATGATAAGCTCGGTGAGCTTGAATATCCTGTTTATCAGCAGGACGAACGTAAAGAGCAGTATCCCGAGAAGAAACGGCGGGAAAAGCTCCTTTATTATGTAGCGGTCTATTATTTTCACAACATGACATCTTATAAGAACCGGATGGATTTGTAAATAGGCTAATAATTATAATTGAGATTTGATTTTGCCCGTCAGTTCGCCGGGCCGTTGCCGAGGACCTTCTCTATAGCCGCGCGGTCGAGGACCTCTTCCCTGACCAGGGCGTCCGCGAGGGCGTCGAGCTTCCCGCGGTTCTCCGAAAGGACGGTCTCGGCCGATTTCTGGGCATCTGTGATGATCCTGCGTATCTCCTGGTCCATCAGCCAGGCCATCTCCTCGCTGTAACGCTTGGGCTGGGCCAGCTCCATGCCGAGGAACGGGTGCTCCTCGCCCCGGCCGAGGCTCAATGGGCCGACCTTGTCGCTCATCCCCCACTGGGCGACCATCTTCTCCGCCAACGCCGAGGCCTGCTTCAGGTCGCTCTGAGCGCCGCTGGAGGTCTCGCCGAAGACAAGCATCTCGGCGGCCATCCCGGCGAGCGCGACCGCGAGCCTGTCCATCAGGTATGACCTGGGGTAGTAATGCCTGTCCTCCTCCGGCATCTGCTGGGTCACGCCCATCGCCATCCCGCGCGGTATTATCGTCACCTTGTATATAGGGTCGGTGTTCGGCAGCACCCAGGCAGCGAGTGTATGCCCGGCCTCGTGATATGCGGTTATCCTCTTTTCCTTGTCGGTTATGACCTCCTCGCGCACCGTGCCCATAAGAATCTTGTCGCGCGCCTCCTCGAACTCTGCCATCCCGACCTCGGCCTTGCCGCCCCTCGCGGCGGTAAGCGCGGCCTCGTTTGCGAGGTTCTCGAGGTCCGCCCCGGTCATGCCCGGCGTACCCTTGGCAAGCTTGTCGAGGTCTATTTCCGGCCCCATCTTCTTGTCGCGGACGTGTATCTTCAGTATCTCGGCACGCTCCTTCCAGCCCGGCCTGTCCACGATTATACGCCTGTCGAACCGTCCCGGCCTGAGGAGCGCGGGGTCGAGCACGTCAGGCCGGTTGGTCGCTGCCATGACTATGACCTCCACGTGCGGGTCGAACCCGTCAAGCTCGGACAGGAGCTGGTTCAGCGTCTGCTCCCGTTCGTCGTGGCCGCCGCCCAAGCCCGTCCCGCGCGTCCTGCCCACGGCGTCTATCTCGTCGATGAATATGATTGAGGGGGCGGTCTCACGGGCCTTCTTGAACATGTCCCGGACTCGGGACGCGCCGACGCCCACGAACATCTCTATGAACTCGGAGCCGCTTATGCTGTAAAACGGCACCCCGGCCTCGCCCGCGGTCGCCCGCGCGAGGAGCGTCTTGCCTGTGCCGGGAGGCCCGGCGAGGAGCACGCCTTTCGGGACCTTCGCGCCTATCGCCCGGTACTTCTCCGGGTCCTTAAGGAACTCGACCGTCTCCTGCAGCTCTTTTTTGACGTTGTCCATGCCCGCGACGTCGGCGAAGGTCGTCTTTGGGCGCTTCACGTCGAACAGCTTCGCCTTGCTCGCCGAGAACTGGAACAGCCCGCCCGCCCCGCCCTGTATCGTCTGGGAGCGGCGCATCATGTAGTACCAGAAGCCGATAAGTAGCGCGAAAGGCAGGAAGCCGACGACGACCTGCCAGAAGAGCGAGCCCTTGTCCGGCGGGACCACGTCTATGGCGACGCCCTTCTCCGCGAGCTTCGCAATGAGGCTATCGCCCTGGAACGCGGGCAGGTTGGCGGAAAACACACTGACATTGGCTGGCATGTCCGTGCCTGAGGGTTTCATGGAAACCGGCCTGGCCAGTTCGCCGTTTACCTGCATGCCGGATATTGTAACGGTCTTGACGTTGCCCGCGTCCACCTGTGATATGAACTGAGTGTATGTTATGGGGTAGCGGACGGCCGGTCTGGGCGCGAAGTACTGCCCCCATACGAACGTGAATACGAGCACGAGGAAGAACGCGAGCCCCAGCCTGAACTGCGGGGACTGCATCTTCTCTATTAAACCCTGTTTCTCGTCGGCCACGGCTGTTCCCTCCCGGATAATGTAAGTGTGCTTTAATATTAGTATAACACGCGGGGGCCGGTATGGCTGCAATAACCGGTGAATCCTGCGCCGGTTTGGTGTATAATCACCATTCCGGCAAGACTACACAACCAAGAGGACACAATGGATTCCAGGCATATACAGGTTATAGCGGGCGAGCTGGGGCTTAATACGAGGCAGGTGGAGGCGACGGCGGCTCTGATTGGGGAGGGGGCGACCGTGCCGTTCATAGCGCGGTACAGGAAGGAGGCCACAGGCACGCTCGACGAGGTGGCCGTGGCAGCGATACGCGACAGGCTGGAGCAGCTCGTGGAACTCGACCGTCGCCGCGAGGCGATACTAAAGTCACTCGGAGAGCAGGGCGTCCTGACGGACGAGCTGAACGCGCGTGTAGTTGCAGCCGCCACATTGACCGAGCTTGAGGATATATACCTCCCGTACAGGCCCAAGCGCCGCACGCGCGCCACAATAGCCAGGGAGAAGGGCCTGGAGCCCCTGGCAAAACTCATCTTCGCGCAGGAGGGCGCGGACCCGGCCGCCGAGGCGTCGCTGTACGTAGACCCGGAGAAGGGCGTCGCCGACCCCGACGAGGCGCTCACAGGGGCCCGGGACATCATCGCGGAATGGGTGAACGAGGACCAGGCCGCGCGCGAGGCGATGCGGGCGATATTCAGCACAAAGGGGACGTTCCGCTCGAAGGTCGTCACCGGCAAGGAAGAGGACGGCATAAAATTCCGGGACTACTACGACTGGGAGGAGCCGGTCTCGACCGCCCCGTCCCACCGTGTGCTCGCGATGAGGCGCGGCGAGAACGAGGGTTTCCTGTACTTCAAGCTATCGCCGCCGGAGGAAGAGGGCATGGGCGCGCTTGAGTCGATGTTCGTCAAGGGCGCGGGCCCGGACGCAGCCCAGGTGCGGCTCGCGGTGCAGGACTGCTACAAGAGGCTGCTTGCCCTGTCCATAGAGACCGAGACCCGCATGGCCACGAAGAAGAGGGCTGAGGCCGAGGCGATACGGGTGTTCGCGGAGAACCTGCGCCAGCTCCTGCTCGCCTCGCCGCTCGGCCAGAAGAACGTACTCGCCATAGACCCGGGCTTCCGTACCGGCTGCAAGGTGGTATGTCTCGACAGGCAGGGCAAGTTACTTCACAACGACACGATATATCCGTCGATGTCCGACAGGGCGAAGGACGAGGCCGCCGAGAAGCTCAGGGGACTCTGCGCGAAGTACGCGGTCGAGGTCATAGCTATCGGAAACGGCACGGCGGGACGCGAGACGGAGGCATTCGTGCGCGGGCTGGGGCTGCCGTCCACCATAAAGACGGTCATGGTCAACGAGAGCGGCGCGTCGATATACTCCGCGTCCGAGGCCGCGCGCGCGGAGTTCCCCGACCACGACATCACGGTGCGGGGAGCTGTATCCATCGGCAGGCGTCTGATGGACCCGCTCGCGGAGCTTGTGAAGATAGACCCCAAGTCCATCGGTGTCGGGCAGTACCAGCACGACGTGGACCAGAACGCGCTCAAGAAGTCGCTCGACGACGTGGTCGAGTCCTGCGTCAACCGGGTCGGCGTCGAGGTCAACACCGCGAGCAGGGAGCTACTGACGTATGTCTCCGGGCTCGGGCCGCAGCTCGCCCGGAACATCGTCGAGTACAGGGACGCGAACGGCCCGTTCGCGGCGCGGGCGGAGCTGTCCAGGGTCCCGCGCGTCGGCCCCAAGGCCTTCGAGCAGGCGGCGGGCTTTCTTCGCATAAGAGATGCAGTCCACCCGCTGGACGCAAGCGCGGTGCACCCGGAAAGCTACCCTGTCGTCGAGGCGATGGCGGCCGACCTCGGCTGCACCGTGTCCGAGCTTGTGCGGGACGCGGCGCTCAGGGCACGGATTGATTTAAAGAGGTATGTGACCGGCAAGGTGGGCCTGCCGACGCTCAACGACATCATGGCCGAACTCGCAAAGCCGGGCCGCGACCCAAGAGAGCAGTTCGAGGCCTTTTCCTTCGCGGACGGCATCGAGAAGATAACCGACGTCGAGAAGGGGATGCGGCTTCCCGGAGTCGTGACGAACGTCGCCGCGTTCGGCGCGTTCGTGGACATCGGCGTCCACCAGGACGGGCTGGTGCACATAAGCCAGCTCGCGGACAGGTTCGTGAAGGACCCGGCTGACGTGGTAAAGGTGGGCCAGAGGGTGTCCGTTACCGTCCTCGAAGTGGACGTTAAACGTAACAGGATATCGCTGTCGATGAAAGGGAAATGAGTGGACGTAGCGAAATCAAGTTGCATGATTTGAAAGGCAACATGTATAATACTCTAAATGATGGTTAGCCATCATTGCCATCTGAGTATAATAAAGGACCGGGGGAATATGTTCATGAATAAACTTGGGTACATACCGTTATCGCTTCTCTTGATTGGCATCTGCTCATGCCAGTTTGCCGAGACCCGCAAACCGGAAGCCCCGGCCGCAACGCAAGTGCCCGCGACGGCAAGTGAGACCGGCGCAAAGCTATACGGACAATTACCCGTGCCGCCCGGTACGCCTGAGGCGTGGGGGCTTGCATGCTCGGCATTGCTTACGGAACGTAATAGAGAAAGACACGACCTGCTCGCTGGAAATAAGTCTACCGATTCAAATATTGAAATAGAAAGAAGGGTGCTGTCAAGTTGGTGGGGCATCAAAAGCAGGGGTGACCTGAATAAGACCTTGAAATGGCTGGAGGAGGAAGGCCACAGGGCAGACTTCGAGAAAATAGGCCGGGCTGTGGCCCCGCTCAGCGACAGCCGGTTCGCCGAGTTGATAAAACAGTTCGAGGGAGAGGTGGATGTCGTCAACAAGTTGAAGATTGCACGTGAGTATTACGGAAAACTCGGGACAAAGAGCCTGATTGGCTGGGACTATGCGCGTTATGTTTTTCTTTGCAGAAAGGGTTACCTCATAGGTTACTTGAGCGAGGAGGAGGCATGGAACCGGATAGCGATGGCGGCCACGACTCTACAGCGGACGTTCGGGTCGTGGGAAGAGCTCGGAGAAAACTATCTTATTGGACGTTCATTCTGGTCGTATGAACAGACCCAGCATGCAGGATCTTTATTCCGGGATGACTATCAGAAGCTGTTGAGCGATCCCCAAAGCCCTTGGAGACTCAACCCATGGGATATCAGCCTGAGCAGCATGTTCAGAAAATATCCGACTGTTATGCAGCGCCCGGCTGACACCGAAAGCGTCAAATGAAGCGGGAGTAGCGTTCAGTCGCGATGAAATCACAAATGGGGCATGCCTTCCGGCTGGCCCATTTTTTACTTGCCCCTTATCCCCTCTATCTCCCCGCAAGCAAGATCCAGCGACCTCGCTGAATCAACCCGAGCCGCGCACGCCCGGCAGCTCTCGCGCACGAACGGGTTGATGTCCCCTGAACTGCCAAGCGTTGCGAGCAGTATTCTCATGGGTAGTATATTATTAATCCGGCAGCATAATATGCAAACAATGCGAAGTAAGAAAAGTCCCTGGATTCCCGCTTTCGCGGGAATGACGTGCGCTTGTTCGTCGCCCCGTGCTTGAAACGGGGTCCAGGAAGTTTGCCTATTTTGTTGCCGGTTTAATAAGGAGTCGGCGGTCATATTTCAATCAATAAATACTCGATAGGCGGCGGGTATCAATAAGCCCGGACATCCGTAAATATTATTTCAATCCACAAGTGTCCGGTTGTTTAGTTGAATTTATTCAACTAAACAACCGGACACTTGTGATATTAAGTAAATCAAATGCATAAAATCGGCAAAACGGAAACAGGATAATTATGGCCGCGTATTGACAGTTCTACATTTTTGTAGTATTAATATAGACTAATCTATGTAAGCCTGGCGAGGGGGGATGTAACAAGCGCCGGTTTTACTCACAACGCAGGGGACTAACCGGCGCGAAAGCGCCAAGGAGGTAACTGTATGGCTGGGAAAAACATGCGTCACATGGTGAAGAGCGCTTTATTCGGGCTGGGGCTCGCGGCGGCGGCCTTTGTCATGCCGGGCCAGGCATCCGCCGCGGATAACAAGGTCTGCGTCGGATGCCACGACCAGGTCAAGGAGTTCCACGCACGGGGAAAACACTCCAAGCTCAGTTGCACCAACTGCCACGACAAGACCGACGCACACCTGAAGGACGCATCAGTAAAACCAGTCACAAGGACCGACCACGCCGTCTGCGGCGGATGCCACAAGGAGCAGTACGAGTCCTTCGGCGTCTTGAACCTCGCCTCCAAGGCAAAGGTGGAGAAGGCCTCGTTCAAGAGCCGCTCGCCTCTCTTCGACAAGCTCATAGCCGGGCACGGCTTCGGCAAGGAGCACGACGAGCCCAGAAGCCACGGCTTCATGCTTGTGGACCACCTGATAGTAGACCGCGCTTACGGAGGCCGGTTCCAGTTGAACAGCTGGAAGGACATAACCAACGCCAAGGACGCGGTCAAGGACGCCTGGCTGGTCGTAAAGGACAAGGAACCGTCCACGTCCGACCAGAAGCCTTTCATCGCCCAGGGCGCGGTGGCCGCGAACTCAGTCTGCCTGAACTGCAAGTCCCAGGACCACATCCTCAAATGGAAGTATATGGGCGACCCGGACCCGAACGCCGCGTGGAGCCGCACGTCGAAGCCGGTCGAGTTCGTCCGCGACCTCAAGCATGCGCTCAACTGCTTCATGTGCCACGACCCGCACTCGACCGAGCCGAGGGTCGTCCGCGACGCCCTGATTGACGCCGTTGTCGTCAGGGGCAAGGGCACCTACCCCTACGACGCCAAGAAGAGCGCCGAGGTAACGATGCAGAAGGTGGACTTCAGGGGCTTCCGTTCGATAGGCATACTGAACAAGCCGGACTCCAACCTGATGTGCGCCCAGTGCCACGTCGAGTACAACTGCAACCCCGGCACCAACCCGGCGACCGGCGAGAAGATCGGCATGGACAGCCGCCTGACCAACTTCTTCCCGTGGTCGAACGTCATGGACCTGCAGGCCGTCTACAAGGAGGCCGGTTTCAAGGACTTCAAGCACGCAACGACCGGTGCGCTCCTGACCAAGCTCCAGCACCCCGAGGCGGAGACATTCTGGGGCAGCGCCCACGAGCGCGCGGGTGTGGAGTGCAAGGACTGTCACATGCCGAGGGTCAAGAAGGGCAACAAGACCTACACAGACCACGGCCAGAGGAGCGCCAGGTACATGAAAAAGGAGACCTGCGTCAAGTGCCACCCCACCTGGAGCGCCGAGGAGGCCGAGTACCAGATAGACTCCATACAGAACTACACCAAGGGCAAGATAACCAAGGCCGAGTTCTGGCTGGGCGCGCTCATAGACAAAACCTACGAGGCCAAACAGGCGGGCGTGCCGGATGAGGCGCTTGCCAAGGCCCGAGAGGCGCACGACAGCGCCCATATCCTCTGGGAGTGGTGGACCGCCGAGAACTCGGACGGCTTCCACAACCCGGCGATGGCAAGGGAGTCGCTGACTAAGTCCATAACCATCTCGCAGGACGCGATAAAGGCGCTGGACGAGGCTATCGCGGCTACGAAGGCAAAGTAGACATCTGTTGACAGGACAACAAAAGAGGGGGCGGCCGGAAGGCTGCCCCCTTTGTAACATCGTAGCCCGCTTTAACGGGTTATCGCCGTCATTTCTTCCGCGTAACCGTCATCTCCATCTCCTTGGTCTCCTTGCCTCCCTTCAGGGTGGTAAACATCTCATACTTCATGGTGTCGTCGTCCACTATCCTGGTCACGCTCCTCCAGAGCATCGGGCCCCTGACCGGGTCGTCGTAGCTGGACTCCTGGGTTATGGTCCTGCCGTCCGCGCTTCCAGAACCCCTGAAGTAATAGATTGCCGTGCTCATGGAGTCAATCCAGGTGGACACGTACCGCTTCGTGTGGTTGTCGAAGCCGATGACGTTTATGCCGGAGAACGTCTCGCCCATCATGTCGCCCTTGTACTCCTGCTGGAGGTAATGCCCGTCGAGTATCATCTTCTGCTCGCAGGTGCCGGTGCTCTCCATAGGGGGCTTGCCGGGCTCCACGTTCGCGACGGTCTTGGTAATCCAGCTTCCCTCAAGACGCGCCAGAACCTTGTGCTGCTTGCCCGGGACCGCCAGCCTCTTGTATTCCTCCATCATCTTCTCCATGTCCATAACGGCCTCTTGTTTCTTTGCCGCTTTCATCTTATACCTCCTCCTGCTTGGGATTGTTCTTGTCCTGTATGGATAAACCGTAACACCGGTGAGGGATTCCGTCAAATGGGGTTGGAGGGACGGTGGAAAAAATTTAGACAAAAAAGGGGCCAGCCGGAAGGCTGACCCCTTTAGATTTTATGGTGCCCCCAGCATGGCTCGAACATGCGACACCAGGTTTAGGAATTCCATTTGTTGGTATAGTATGGGTTATGATGGTTTGGCATGAAGCCTTATTTATCAATGGATTAAATCGTGCTGTTTTCCTATCTTTGCCTATCGTTTCTTATCGTTTTACACATCAAATGTTACGAAAATGTTACGCTGCAAGTTACGGAAAGGGATGTTCCGGCAATCCGCCAACTCTCCTGTTGCCCAGAATTTGACTGAGCGATTTTGACTCGCAGGCCGGGCCTCGCTGCTTCAATAACGCGCAACGACAATCTGCAACATATACGTTTATCATAATTCTAACTTGTTAATACATAACAAATGTTACTGCTATGTATGTGTATGCTTATTTGGCACGGTAATTGCTTGTAATTATCTTCACAGCAAGGCCGCAATACAAGCACTACGTACTACCGAGTAAGACGTGGGCTGAAGCAGGCGCAATATCAAAGCCCAATTCCGGAGACGGATGAGGGCTTTTGTTTTATTACCTATCGACATGCTTTTATTCATTGAGGAGGAGTTTATGAAAAGGAATATCAGAGGCGACGAGGGCAGGAGCGGTATCGGCGAGATAGTCATGGCACTCGTCATGGTCCTGATATCGGTGGTGGTGTTCGCCGGGCAGGCTGAGTTGAAGAAAGACAAGGGCGCCGATGACGGCAGGCCCAAGCGGACCATACACGGCAAGCCGGTGAACAGGCATGCCGTGGAGATGCTGATTGAGGAGTCGGAGGGGGATGCTGAAGTTGAGATGAATGAGAATGGGGAAGTGGTCAGGAAGCTGAAGGGAAAGTTCAAGATTGTGACGAACAAGCCGGTTGAAGATGCCGTACTTGCCTTCATAGACAGGCACGGATATGCGTTTGGGTTGAAGGACGCAAAGAGGGAGTTGAGATTCAAGGAGGAAAGAATAAACACGACAGGAAAATATGTAGGTAGATATTATTTTGAACAGACCTATAACGGTATTCCTATATGGACGAATAAGCTTACCGTGGCTGTGAATAAGGATAATGAAGTAGAAGAAGTTGTGGGCTGGTATGTCCCAACTCCGGACATTGATACGACACCACTGGTGACGAAGGAAGAGGCAATAGAAATTGTGCGAAGGGATAAGGAGAAAGTAGGTTCCGACAGTGTAACCCGACTTATCGTTGAACTTGTGGTTAAGGAATATCATAGCAAGTTCCGGTTGGCATATTACATAACATGTCTATACCAGTCACAAAGATGGTTATATTTTATTGACGCCAAGACAGGCGAAATAATCTCGAAGGGTGACATTACATTTTGATTTCCCCCGCATCCCCTTCGTCGACGACCGCAAACAGTTCGAGAAAATGTCGAAGCTCGGTTGGGAACTGGTGCAGGCGCACCTGTTGAAAGAAATCCCGGCCACGCCAAAGGTCGAGGTCACGAAAGGCAGCGACCAGGTCGAGAAGCCGATATACGGCGCATCAAACCAGAGGCTTTACATATTAACCCGGTGGATATTTAGTGCAATCCATCTCTATTTGTGATATAGTGTCGGTCATGGAAAAGACCGACGCACGCAAGTTAAACAAAGCATCAAAGTACGAGCTTCGCAAGCAGGTAATCCGCCTTCGCAATAAGGG
>JACRHJ010000057.1 GCA_016212105.1 Nitrospirota bacterium | reverse complement strand
TCCGGCGACTAAATATGCATATAGCTTCGACCAAAACAAAGTCACTGGATTCCCGCTTTCGCGGGAATGACGGTAGTATTGTGTCTCCCCGTGCTTGACACGGGGTCCAGGAAGTTCGCATATTTATCCACCGTGTTAATAATGGCTGAGATTGCCGCGTCGTCCCGCGAAACGCGGGGCTCCTCGCAATGACAGCCTTGATGGGCCGCGACCGTGTTTTACTTAACACGATTTAATGTAATCCAGCCTTGCAATACATGACCGTTTCAGGTATAATTAACATTATTATACCAGTAGAAACCCACAGTGAATGGACATACCGGCATGGACAACCACACAGGCAGGGCCTTCGGGCTCCGGCACCTAGTAGAGGCGAGCCGCGGCATCACGACGCACCTGGAACTCGACAAGGCGCTGTACCAGATTGTTGGCACGCTCACGACTGAGTTCGGCGCGGCATACGCCCAGGTCTGGACGGTCGAGACCGGCGACAAGTGCCACGACTGCGAGTTCCGTGAGGACTGCCTCGACGGCGACCAGTGCCTGCACCTGAAGGCGTGGCAGGGGCCGAAAGGCGGGACGGACCCGGACCGGGACCGCGTGCCGGTCGGTGTCCTGAAACTCGACACGATAGCCATGTCGCTATCGCCGTTTCTGGTAATTGACAGCGCCGCCGGCTCCCCGTTCATAAACGACCCGGCATGGCTCCGGGAGCACGGCGTCCGTTCTCTCGCAGTATTCCCGCTCCTGCGAAACGACAGGCTGATGGGCGTCCTCGCATACTACGGGTACGACCCGCTCGAGCCCGAGCTTGGCGACATACTCTCATGCTTCGCGCATTACGGGACGATGGCGATAGAGGACGCGTTCCACTACGAGTCGCTACAGAGCTCCGAGTCGCGTTACAAGGCCCTGCTCGACGGGGCCATCGATGCGGTCCTCATAATGGCGCCGGATGGCCGGATACTGGACGCGAACCGCTCCGCCTGCACACAGTTCGGGTACACGAACGAGGAGATCCTGAGGCTGCACATGGCCGACCTCGACCAGGCGTCGGACGAGGCTGTATCGCTCCGGTTCGGGGAGATGCTCGCGGGCTCAGTGCTGACCTACGAGACGTCCTTCCTCACGAAGGCAGGCGAGTTCGTCCAGGTAGAGGTGCGGGCCGGGCGGATCGAGTACGACGACGGGGACGCGGTGCAGGCCTTCGTCCGTGACATCTCCGAGCGCAAGAAGGCGGAGGCCTTGAAGGCCGACCTCATCTCGATGATAACGCACGACCTGAAGTCGCCGCTCTCCATCATCCTCGGCTACTCGGAGGTCATACGCGACCAGTACTGGGACGGGTTGCCTGTCTTCGTGAAGGAGGGCGTCGAGGCGATACAGAACGGCGGGACGAAGCTCCTCTCCATGGTCGAGGACTACCTGAGCCTGTCCAAGATGGAGGCGGGCGTCCTGGTAATGCACAAGTACCCGACCGAGCTGAAGACCGTCTTAAACCGTGCGATGGACTCGGTGCTCCTGAAGGCGGAGCAGAAAGCGCTCTCCGTCCACATGGACTGCCCCGACGGCCTGCCGCGCGTCAACGTCGACCAGAAGCACCTGGAGCGCGCGGTCTCGAACCTCCTCGTTAACGCGGCGGCCTACACGCCGAGGGGCGGGCTTATCAACGTGGCCTGCCGTCTGCACGAGAAAGACACCGTGGCGGTAATCTCCGTCGAGGACAACGGGATGGGGATACCCAAGGACGACCTGCCGAGGATTTTCGACAAATACTACCGCTCGAAGAACACGTCCGGCAAGGGCACCGGGCTGGGGCTCGCCATAGTCAAGGCATTCGTCGAGGGCCACGGCGGTACGGTGCAGGTGGAGTCCGAGATGGGCGTCGGGACGAAATTCACGCTGCGGGTGCCGGTGGGGTGAAGGGGCGGTGCCCCGGCGCGGCGCAAGTTTGGCCTTGACGAAGGCGGGGCGGCGAGATTAGAATGACGTCAGTTGTCTTTGCGAGCGAAGCGAAGCAATCTCCTCGACGTACCGTAATAAGTAGGGGTTTGCCGCGTTGTTTCGCTCCTCGCAAAGACCGGCAAGAAGGGCGGGCACGGGGACCCGCCCCTACATTAAACAAAGACGACGAGGCGACATTGCCGCTCGAAATGGAAAGCCTGATTAACGCGGTCGATTCGCTGAGGCGGTCACTGGACGCAGTCGGCGGAGACCTTGGCGGATTCACGGACGACCAGAAGGAGACGCTCCGCGCGGGTGTCATCCAGAACTTCGAGGTCGCGTACGAGCAGTGCTGGAAGTTCGCCCAGCGCTGGCTGCGGGAGAACCGCTCGCCGGAAGACGCTGACTTCCCGAAGACCCGCAAGGACCTCTTCCGCATGGCCGCGAAGCACGGCCTGATATCAGACCCCGCTCCGTGGTTCGGGTTCGGCGAGGCGAGGAACCTCACCTCCCACACGTACGACCATGCGCAGGCGGGACGTGTGTACGATGCCGCCGTAGGTTTCCTGCCGTTCGCGCAGGAGCTTGTGGCGCGTCTGAAGGAAAGAAATGATTGACCTGGAGCCCGCATACCTCGACGAGGTAAGGCGCATACTCGGCTCATATGTGCCGGGCGTGGAGGTGTGGGCGTTCGGGTCCCGCGTGACGGGCAAGTCGGAGAAGTTCTCCGACCTGGACCTGGCTCTCGCGGGGCCGGATGCGGTTGACCCGCGTCTCGTCGAGTCTCTGAAGGACGCGTTCTCCGAGTCCGACCTGCCGATACTTGTGGACGTGGTGGACGTAAACTCCGTGTCGCCCGCGTTTCGAAGGGTTATCCAGCGGGGGTACGAGGTTATATATACCCCCAACCTGCTGGCGGTAACGCCCTCACCTCAAGCCCACTAACCTATTCGGCGGTTAGCTGGTCGATGTAGATGGTATTGGCATTTGTGGCACCCGTAGCATGGTCCCAAGCGTCGTCGTCGAACTTGAAGCCGAAGTAGCCAATGTGCGCCTTGTCTACAGTGTCGGAAATGGGCATCTCCTTTCTCTCCCAGTCGGTGCCCTCTATGTTTATTGGTACTTCAATAGTGTGGGTGGCGTCCGTGCCGTAGACAAATTTCAAGACATTGCCGACAACTTGAGAGCGAACTGAAAACATGAAAGTCGTCTTACCCGTGCAATCTACAGGTATCTGCGCCTTGGCTATGCAGTCATTGTTTGTGAGGACTATTACTCTTTTTGAAATGGATACATTCGATAATACCTGTGAACCAAATACAGAAGGGACAAAGCCCGAACACACTTCATGAACATAATAATTTCTACCATATTCCCCAATAGTACACAAGGCTCCAGAAGAGTTGACAAATAAGGTTTTAAAATATATACCAGAAACATCTGGGCAGTCGGTGTAGCATCTATTTATTTCTCGTGGGTTTTGCGTGTCATACAAATACTGTATTTTTATTGTCATGGAATTACTTATAGGCACCGGATTGTCGAAACTAAAAACCCAGACAGACTTGTAATTTTCTGTAATTAGCGAATTTTTCACGCTTGCTGTAGATGAGCCTAAGAGAGCGCCTGCCGAATCGTAGACACTTACTTTAAGCATGGAGTCATCATAATCGAGATAGCTACTGGAACCATTGCAGACTACCTTGCTTTGTAAAATCTGCCCCGCTATTTTAATGGCAGACAATAGGCAGGGCTGAGATACAGGTATTGTCTCTTTAAATGAACCCGCCCAATAATATTCAAAATGGTCGACATGATACGGTTTTGTACCGTTGCCGACAATATAATAAGACCGTCCTATTCCGAGGGTGGCGCTGCCAAAAGAGTAAAGGGACAGGTTATTCATAAGGTCACAACTTCTAATATCACTCGCCACAACCACTCTCAACGCCCCACTTCCGTCAGCCGGGTCAGTCTCATCAAGCGACAACGTCGCCCTCGAATCGTCCGCCGCCCAGTCCTGCCCGTCCTCCCAATCATCTATCACCAGCACGTCCTTAGCCTCAAATGCCTTCGCCGCAACCGCGTCCGCCTCGGCCCCGAGCTGGCCGCGGTAGACGAGCGTGTACTGTATGTCCGTCGCGCCGGCGGGGATGGGGGCGGGGAACTCGAACGTGTACTCGCCGTCGCTGGTCGCGCCGGAGGCAAGCGGTGATATGGCGGCCTCCGCCGACTTCGTGTAGGTGTACTCC
>JACRHJ010000004.1 GCA_016212105.1 Nitrospirota bacterium | reverse complement strand
GGCCTCCAGTACGGACATCTCGGCGAACCCGCTCTTCATGGCGAACGGCTTCCTTCCGAGGACGCCCGAAAGCCTGTCCTTCTTCCTGCGTATCTCGGCAAGCGGTATCTGGCCCTGCCACTGGAACGGGGTGTGCGGCTTGGGGACGAACGCTGATACGCCGACGTTCACGCCCTTTCGGCGCCCGCCGCCGGACTTCTTGCCCTCGTCCAGCACCTTCCTCGAAAGGTTGATTATCCCCTCTACGTCCTCGTCAGTCTCGGTCGGCAGCCCCGTCATGAAGTAGAGTTTTATCAGGTCCCAGCCCTCCGAGAACACGGTGTGCGCCGTCTCTATCAGGCCTTCTTCCGTCACGTTCTTGTTTATAACGTCCCTGAGTCTCTGCGTCCCCGCTTCGGGTGCGATGGTGAAGCCGGACTTTCTGACACGCTTTATTTCCCTGCACATCTCCGGCGTCAGCGTCCCTACCCGTAGAGACGGCAGAGAAATTGAAACCCGCCTGCCCTCGTACCGGTCCATCAGTCCCTTCATCAGGGGCAGGAGGCCGGAGTAGTCGCCGGTGGAGAGTGACGCGAGCGACATCTCCTCGAAGCCTGTCGAGCAGATGGAGTCCTCCGCGATTCGCAGGACGTCGTCCACGGCCCGCTCCCGCATCGGCCGGTAGACGTAGCCCGCCTGGCAGAAGCGGCAGCCTCGCGGGCAGCCGCGCGCGACCTCCAGCGTCACCCTGTTGTGCACAGCCGCGATGTAAGGCAGTATCGGCTTTGCAGGGTACGGAGCGTCGTCCAGCTCGCGTAGCGTGCGCTTCGTCACCAACTCAGTCCCGCCCGCGATGTTCTTTATGCCGGTCAGCCTCCCGTCCGCGTCCCGCGCCACCTCGAAATGGGCCGGGACGTAAACGCCGGGTATCCTCGACAGCTCAAGAAGGAGGGCCTTGCGGCCTCCTGAGTTTCCGGGCACCTTGCTTGCTATTACAGCGTCCGCGACGTCGAGCATCGCCTCTTCCGCGTCGCCTATGACGAACGCGTCGATGTACTCCGCGAGCGGCTCCGGGTTGAATGCGCACGGCCCCCCGGCGATAATCAGCGGGTGGCTGTCGTCCCTATCCGCCGAGCGGACGGGAATCCCCGCGAGGTCGAGCATGTTCAGGATGTTCGTGTAGGACAGCTCGTACTGGAGCGTGAAACCGACTATGTCCATCTGCCCAAGCGGTGTCAGCGTCTCGACCGTGGACAGCGGTATGCCGGCCTCCCTGAGCTTCGCCTCCAGGTCCATCCAGGGCGAGTACGCCCGCTCGGCGTATATGTCCGGCCTGCGGTTCAGCGCCTCGTACAGCACCTTGAGGCCCAGGTGGGATATGCCGACCTCGTAGACGTCCGGGAAGCAGAGCGCGGCCCGGAGCGAGACCCCTGCTGGGTCCTTCTTTATGGAGTTGATTTCAGCGCCGATATAACGCGATGGTTTTGCGACCAGCGGGAGGATTTCGAGGAGCGTCTTGTTGGGCATTAAAGTCTTTCGATTGAGGTTTAAAGTAGGGGCGGGCCTCTGTGCCCGCCCTTGTCTATAGGGCATCGGCGGGCATTGCCCGCCCTGCGGATTCCGCGTCCGCATTTCATGTTTCATATTAACCCGGCAAATAGACTGGACAACTTCCTGGACCCCGTGTCAAGCACGGGGCGACACCTAACTGCCTGTCATTCCCGCGAAAGCGGGAATCCAGTGACTTTAAGTCAACCTGTTAAGTTGCTCTATATAGTTGCCAAAGTAATAGCTTACGGACCGCACGCCCCGACGAACGCGCGGAAGAGCTTCTCCGTGTACGGGTCGCCGGGCAGGCGCTCCGGGTGCCACTGGACGCCGAGGACGAAGCGGGGGCCGGGCAGCTCGACCGCCTCGGTTATGCCGTCCGCGCAGGTCGCGGATACCGTCAAGCCCTTGCCGACGCCCTTCAGGGCCTGGTGGTGGAAGCTGTTGACGGTGAGCGCATCCGCGCCGAGTATCTCCCGCAGGCGCGTCCCGGCCGCGACGTTTATCTCGTGGGAAATGTCGCGCCCGCCCTCCCGGTGGCCGCCTATGTCCTGGTGGAGCGTCCCGCCGAAGTATACGTTCATGGTCTGGATGCCGAGGCATATCCCGAGCACCGGCATCCCGCGCCTGAGCGCCTCCTTCAGGAGCGCAAGCTCGAACTCGGTGCGCGTGTCCGGCGACAGCCCCGACACCTGCACCGGCACCTCGCCGTAGTAGCGCGGGTGTATGTCGTCCCCGCCGGCAAACAGCAGGCCGTCCACGCGGCCCGCGTACTCCGCCGCCGCATCCGGCTGGGTTATTATGGGTATCATCAGCGGCGTCCCGCCGAAGCGGTATACCGCGTCCGCGTACGTGTTTATCAGGTAACTCCAGTAGTTGGGGCTTTCCGGCTTTAGCTCTATGTCCTGGGTGATGCCGATTATGGGGCGCATGTCATCCCCTGCCTTTTCTCAAAACCCGCCCCGCCCTCGCGTCGGTCTGCACCCCGTGCTCCACCGCCAGCTCGCCGTTGACCAGGACATGCTCAATCCCCACCGGGAAGCAGTACGGTTCTTCATATGTCGCCTTATCGCACACGTAATCCGGATTAAACAGGATTATATCGGCATAATTCCCCACTTTCAGGCATCCGCGCCCCACGAGGCCAAGCCGGTCGGCGGCCATCGATGAGAGCTTCCGTACCGCCTGCGGGAGGGTCAGGACGGCCTCCTCGCGGACGAACTTCGCCAGCACAAGGGGAAAACTCCCGAACCCGCGCGGGTGCGGCTTCCCCTGCCGGGTGGGGCCGGACGTCGCGCGCGCGGTCGAGTCCGAGCCGACCATCATCCAGTCCCGCCTGTAGAACTCGCGCAGGTTCCCCTCGTTCATCGTGAAGTAAATCGCCTGCGGGCGCACCTCTTCCTCTATGAGTATGTCGAACAGCGCGTCTACCGGCTCCTGGCCGCGCGACTGCGCCGCCCAGTCGAGCCTCTTGCCTTCAAGGTGCCGGTTCTT
>JACRHJ010000056.1 GCA_016212105.1 Nitrospirota bacterium | reverse complement strand
GTTGAACGTCGCCCTCTGGTACACGCCGGTGCTGGATAGTTTCGTGCCCTCCTTGTAGTCGTGGGTGTAGTTGACCCGGAGGTTCAGGCCGGGGGCCAGCTTCTGGAGGTAGTCCAGCGTGCCCCTCTCCCTGTCCACCCTCAGGTCCGTCCCAGACGCGGAGTTGACGAGCCCCATGACCGCGGTCCTCATCGCGGAGCCCGGGGCCGGGTCGAAGTTCACGTAGGGGGTGACGCCGTTTATCGGGTCGAGCGCGGTCTGGACGAGCGGGGAGATGGTGTACCTGCCGTTGCCGCTGTACCCCTCCACGAACCTGACGCCGCTCGCGTACAGCCTCGGGTACTCCGTCCACTTGAAGTCGAGCCTGAAGTTGCCGTACCGGCCCATTCCCGCCTTAAGGACCTGGTCGTCCTGGCCGAGGTCCTTGCCGTCGAAAATGAAGTAGTAGGGCCTGGCGGGGTCGTTCCACTCGCCCTTCAGGTGCAGGCTCTCGAATACGAAGCCCTTGTTGACATCGCGGTAGGCCCCGAACTGCGAGGGCCTGTCCCCGTCCGCGTGCGTGTACTGGTAGCCGAGCGCGCCGTCCGAGCCGGCCGTGGCCTTTCCGTCCATCATGTCCATGTCGCCCATCGCCATGACGGGGACAATCAACAGCGCGATAAGCGCCAGTATCGGTATGACCGCCTTTTTATTCATGGTGTGCCTCCTGCCTTTTGTCGAATTATGTACAGTCTCCCGGCCGCCCGGCTACTTGTTCAGCTTGACCGCCGACGGGTGGTTGGAGCCATGTATCATGGGGTGGCAGTTCACGCAGCCCCTGCTGACCGACCAGATGGCGTTTCCGTCGCCGGCGACCGTCTGGTGCCTGCCCTGGAAATGGCAGGCCTGGCAGAGCCTCGGCACCTGCTTGACCAGGAGGCTCTTATTGTTGGAGCCGTGGGGCGAGTGGCACACAAGGCAGTTCTCCTTGACCGGCTTGTGCTCCCAGAGCATGGGCGCCTTCTTCTCGGAGTGGCATTCGTTGCACTTGTCGTTCACGGAGTTCGCGTCTATCAGGCTGTCGCCTACCGCCCCGTGCGCGTTGTGGCAGTCCGAGCATGTCATGTTGCCCTGGAAGTCCTGGCGCGACGAATCCCTCATCGGGTGCCTCGACCGCAGGAACAGGCTCTTCCTTACGTCCGCGTGGCAGGATACGCAGAGGTCCATCTCCGTCCGGGCCTTCAGGAGCTTCTCCCTCGTCATGGGGTTGTGGACGCTGTGGCAGCCGGTGCAGGCGACGTCCCTCCTCTGGTGGATGCTGCCCTTCCAGTACCTGAGGTGCATGGTCTTGTTGTGGCAGCCGAGGCAGACCTCGTTGACCTTCGCTGTCGAGAGCTTCGCGGGGTTGGCTATTTTGGAGGGGTCTCCCGCCGAGGCGTGTTCGCCGGCGGGGCCGTGGCAGGACTCGCAGCCCTGGAAGCCGCCCTCCCACGCGCCCGCGTGGCCGTGAATGCTGGATGAAAACGACTTGGATATAGCCTCGTGGCAGGCGGCGCAGCTTGCCGCGCCCGCATAGCCGCCTTCGCCCGCCCCGGCGGACGCCGTCATGGCCGAGAGACATCCGGCCAAAATGAACAGCATTGCCGTGAACACGCGAAGAGCATGAATCTTGTTCATACATCCTCCTTTCGGGACTGGGACCGTTTGATGCTCGTTGTGTCTGCTGTGGAACGCCCGGAGACTCGTCCGGGTTGGAGCGAATTAGTGCGGATATGCTTGTGAACTTTCGACTGCGTGGGGCTCGGGAAGGCTAACCATTCGCTTCGAAGGCCACCTCCTTCTTGTGTCTCGTTGAAAGCCTCTGATTGCATTCAGATTATCTTTTTTGTATAACAGAATATTCCGGTTACGTCAAGCCGGGCTCGCGCCGCTTCCGCAAGTAGCCCTATTTCCGCCTTGCATGCCCATGTAGTATGATGTAATATCGTCTTTGGTTTACCCCGTTAAAAGTTTTTGGGCCGCCTTTTTCCAAAAAGGCGGGATTTTTTGCTTTTGGCTTGTTATCAAGGGGGTTGACTTGGACATTGCCCTTATTGCCGTCTCTGTTCTTGCCCTCGCTCTTGGTGTTGCCCTCGCCGTGGCCGTTGCCCGCAGGGGCAGGCCGGACGAGGGCGCCCTGCGCGTGGAGGCCGAGCTTTCCGCGCTCCGCTCGGAGGTCGGCGCTTCGCTCCAGCAGGCGACGGTCGCGCTCTCGGCGCTCATAACGGAGTCCGGCGCGGGCATGCGTCAGGAGGTCGCGGACAGGCTGGCGGCCGGGCTGACGGACATGCGCGAGCGGGTCGAGACCCAGCTTGCGGCCGGCCGCGAGGAGAACCGCCGCGAGGCGGCCGCGACGACCGAGGCGGTGATGAAGCGGCTCGGCGAGTCCGGGAAGGCTACCGAGGAGCGTATAGCCGCACTCGACAAGAGGAACGCGGACTCTCTCGACGCGATCAAGGTGAAGGTGGACGAGCGGCTAATGGTCATCGGCCAGCAGGTGCAGGCGAAGCTCGACGAGAACATGAAGGAGGGCTTTTCGCATTTCACGAAGGTGCAGGAGCACCTCCAGAAGGCCGAGGCCCAGCTTATGGGGGTAACGGCGGTCGGGACGTCCATCAACGAGCTGAACAACCTGCTGAAACTCCCGCACCTCCGGGGCGGTTTCGGCGAGGCCAACCTCGAGATGCTCATCGCCGACTTCCTCCCTTCTTCGCTGTACGAGATGCAGGCGCAGGTCTCGCCGGGCTCTCCGGAACGGGTGGACGTGCTCGTGAAGCTGCCCGGCGCGAACCTGCCGATAGACTCGAAGTTCCCGCGCGAGCAGGTGCTTGCGCTGTTCGAGACGTCGGACTCCGCCGGCCTTGTCGAGGCCAGGAAGGCGTTGGCCCGCGTGGTGCGCGAGCAGGCGAAGGACATCGCGGCCAAGTACATAAAGCCGGAGGCCGGGACGACGGACATGGCGCTGATGTTCCTGCCGTCCGAGACGCTTTACTTCGAGGTGGTGCGGGACGGCGACCTCTGGGCGATGCTGAAGCGGTTCAAGGTGTACCCGGTCTCGCCGAACACGCTCGCCGTGACGCTGAACGGCGTCGCTCTGTCGTACGAGTACTACCAGATGGCGAAGGGCGTGGAGAAGACGATCGAGGATCTGAAGAAGGCGAGGAAGCATTTCGGGTACTTCGCGGAGAAGTTCGACGCGGTGGGCAAGCAGCTCGACCGGGCGAAGGACGCGTACAATACCGCGACGACGCACCTGGGGCGGTATACCGGGTCCGTGGCGCGGTTGACCGGTGAGGAGGCGGGGGAGATAGAGGAGACGGGGGAATGAATTGATTTCCAAGCGTTCTTCTGCTATAAGTTATTGTAGTGTTTCACTCAGAGAAAAAACCGTCAATGGTATATCGGTTTCAGAGGCATAACACCATGGTCGTGGATTTCGAGGCCCTTTACCACAGCGCATTCAAGGTGTTCGGCAGCCGTGCGCTCTGGAATGTGCGCGAACTGGATAAGCCTGCCCCGGAAGACGCGCTGGTCGTCGCGCGTTTCCTGCGCGTCGAGGGAAATCTCGCGGCGCGCCGCCTGGCCGAGGAAATCGAGAGGGCCTGCCGTGCCGCTCACTAAGTTCCAGTCACGGGTACTCCGCCTGCTCGCCCTGCACCGCGACCCCGAGAGCTACGTGGCGGGTAGCACGCCGCTGAACGTGGAGCGTCCCCGCTTCTCGGAGGACATCGACATCTTCCACGACCGGGAGGAACGGGTCGCACGGGCCGCCGTGGAGGATACGGAGGCCCTGCGGGCCGATGGGCTCGAAGTCATCTGGCTTCGCCGTGAGCCCGCGATATATACCGCCGAGGTGCGGGCCGGAAACGAGCGTACCCGCCTCGAGTGGCTGACCGACAGCGATTTCCGTTTTTTCCCGACCGTGAAGGACGAGCTGTTCGGCTACATACTGCACCCCGTAGACCTTGCCGCCAACAAGGTCATGGCGGCGGCCGGGCGGCGGAAGCCAGCCGACGCGGTCGACCTCCTGACCGTCCACGAAGACATCCTGCCGTTGGGCGCGGTAATCTGGGCCACGGTCGAAAAGGCCCCGGGTTTTACGCCGGAAGGCCTTATCGTCGAGATAAGACGCAATGCCATACGGTATAGGGCGGAAGACTTGCGGGCCGTTTCGTCGGGAGAGGCGATAGACCCCATGGTGTTTCACCGCCGCCTGGCCGCCGTCCTCGACGAGGCCGAAGCCTTCGTCCTGCGAATGCCGACCGACAAGGCGGGCCTGCTGTTTTTGAAAGACGGCAAGGTTGTCCAGCCCGACCCCGACGCCCTCGACAGATACACGACCCACGCCGGACAGCGGCACGGCTGCTGGCCTACCAGTGGGGAGATTTCCGCCGCCATGTTTGAGCGTTATAGAAGGACTCCGCCAGGCCTATAAATACCTGCTTCTTCTATTAGTGCAAAGTCAGCGGCGGATTCTTCGCGGAGCCTGCCCCGATATGTCTAAAGCCGGGGCTCAGAATGACACCTTATAAACAAAATCAGGGCCGACATATTTCATCGGCCCCAACTGAAAATATCAGAACAAGAAACGTCACTGGATTCCCGCTTTCGCGGGAATGACAGACAAGAATACCCTACTTCTTCCCCGTAATCTGCACGCGGTCCTTCTTGACAATTATCCCAGGCGCGACCTCCGCCACCGCGTCCGCGACACACTCGTAGTGCATGTACCCGCCCTTGTGCAAAGGCGTGTCGCCAAGCTCCCTGTCGACGTCCATGCTGGCGACGCACGGGTAGCTGTGCCAGTATTTCGCGGTCACGTCTACGTTCAGGTTTTCGTCCACGTCCTTCCCGATGAGGTTCCGGCAGACCAAGTACGTGCAGCCGCACGGCGCGGAGGTTATCACCTGAGAGTCGATAATTTTTCCGTCCTGTACCTTTATGGTTATGTCCGGCTTGCCGATACGGAACTGCTTCATGAACTCCGCGAGCAGCGGCTGGTCCGGCCCGGCGGTCATCGTGCAGAACGGCTTGGGGAACGAGGTCTCAAGGCCCAGGTTGTCGCATATCTTCTTGAGCCGGCCGCGTATCCACTGGGAAAGCCAGGCCGGGTCCTCGCTCGGGACTATGAACAGCTTGCCGCCGGCGTCCTTCGACCTCTGGGGAAGGGACAGCAGCAAGTCTTCGTGTATGTGGATCGCAATGACTACGTCGTGCTCCGGGAGCTTCTCGGGGAAGTAGTCGCCGGGGTCGTCCACGTAGTACGGCATCTCGGCCGGGAGCATGATGACGCCCGCGATGTCGTCCTTGAAGTCCACCGGGAACAGCACCGGGTACTTATCGCGGCAGTGGTCGCAGTCCTTGTCGCAGCCGTTACAGAGGTGCTGGTAGTCGTTCTTCAGGTGCTGGACGACCCGCTCCGCGAAGATGTCCTCCATGATTACGGAGAACGGCATCCGTGCGCCGGGGTTCCACCTGTCGTTGCAGACAATCAGGAGCTTCATATTACTCGTGCCTCGTGTATGTCTTACTCGTTCTCGACGCGGAAGCTTGTCGTAATCTTCGAGACGCCGCGCAGGTTGGCAGCGACCGAGCAGTACTTGGACTCGGACAGCTCTATGGCGCGCCTGACGGCGTCGTCGGTTATCCCCTTGCCGCGGACGACGTACTCGACCTCGATGCCCTCGAAGTACTTGGGGTAGTTGTCGCCCTCGACCCATTTGCCCTTGACGTTCATCGTTACGTCTTTGACGTCGAGCTTCTTCTTCCGGAGTATGGACACCACGTCCATGCCGGTGCATCCGCCGAGGCCTATGAGCAGGAGCTCCATCGGGCGGCATCCGGAGTTCTTCCCGCCGACGCCCGGCGCCGCGTCCATCACGAACGCGTGCCCCGTCCCGGACTCTCCAACGAACTGCATCCCGTCCACCAGCTTTACCGTCGCCTGCGCGAAGTCCGCCATGTCTTCTCCTTTTCGGTTATGGTTACAGTATACGTGCCTTGTTTTTTCGCCGCACTGACATATGTCAGGGTTAAAATAAAAAAACCCCGGGGCTGTCCCCAGGGTTTTATTGTAACATACATCCGGCGTCTCAGTCCACGAGCTTCTTCACGTAGACCTTGTACTCGCCGTCGTCCTCTTCCGAGCCCAGGAACTCGTTTCCGGTCCTCTGGCACCAGGCCGGCATGTCGGCGACAATGCCGTCGTCGGTCGCGAGGACTTCGAGCACCTGGCCGACCGCCATCTCCTTGAGCTTCTGTGTGGCGTTGAATATCGGCATGGGGCATGTCAGCCCGAAGCAGTCCAGAGTTACGTCAGGCTTGGGCCTTTCGCTCACTTCTTAGCTTCCGGGTGCTTCGTGTAGTAGTCGTCGAGCGCGGACGCGAGCGCCTCCTCGGCAAGCACCGAGCAGTGCATCTTGACCGGCGGAAGACCGCCGAGCGCCTCGGCCACAGCCGCGTTCGAGACCTTCTTGGCCTCCTCCAGCGACTTGCCCTGTATAAGCTCGGTCATCATCGAAGACGTCGCTATCGCCGCGCCGCAGCCGAAGGTCTTGAACTTGGCCTCGGTGATTATGCCGTCCCTGACCTTTATGTAAAGCCTCATTATATCGCCACAGGTCGGGTTGCCCACGTTCCCTATCCCGTCCGCGTCCTCCATTTCGCCAACGTTCCTCGGGTTGGCGAAATGCTCCATTACCTTGGTGCTGTAGCCTTCCATTACCGTATCCTCCTGAGTTTATTTATCCCTGTTTAAAAGGGCGTTCACTGCTGCCTTATGCGTATGCCCGTCGGCGTTATCACCGAGAACAGACCCGCCAGTTCACTAATGTGCCTCGTGATTATATGCACAACCAGTTCGGCCTTTTTCGCGGGTGACAACCCGGCAAGCCTTACCAGTATGACTCCCGTCGATATTCGCCTCAGCCTGTATACCAGTTCGCCAAAGTCCTTGTCGGCAGTCAAGAGCAAAGCACCGTTGGTATTGGCAAGTTCGAGCACCCCGTCATCTGGGATGCCCGGGGCCATCTCGGCTATATAGTCCACTTCATATCCTGACTCGCGCAGCTTTTCGACGATCTGCCTGTCGACGCTCTCGTCGGCCAGGAAGTTCATGCCGCTTCGCCGTCGGCCGGGTATACCACGTCGCCACGCAGGACTTCCGCAGCGAATGCCAGCGCCGCCACTATCCCTTCACGCGTCAGGCGGGGGTGCGCCTCTATCAACTGCTCGGCCGTCTCGCCCGCAGCCAGCTTTTCGAGTATAAGTTCGACGGTTATCCGCGTACCGGCGACGACCGGCTTCCCCATCATTACCGAAGGGTCAGATGTTATCAGGCCTTTTTGCATCGCTATACCTCTAATCCTTACCCCTTCTTCTTCACCACCATGTCCTCGTACAAGGGCGACATGTCCCTGAGCCTCTGGACGATGGGCGGGAGTATCTCCAGGACGTAGTCTATCTCCTCGTCGGTGTTGTCGCGTCCGACGGTCATCAGGAGCGAGCCGTGCGTCACCTCGACCGGCACGCCCATGGACGTCAGGACGTGCGAGGCCTTGAGCGCGCGGCTTGTGCAGGCCGAGCCGGACGAGGCCGCGACGCCCTGCATGTTCAGGAACAGCAGCATCGACTCCCCTTCGATATACTCCATGCTTATGGACAGGTTGCCCGGTAGCCTCTTCGTCGGGTGGCCGTTGTAGCGCGCATACTGAATCTTGTCCCGAAGCCCGGCGACAAGCCTGTCGCGCATCGCTGTGACCCTCGGTGTGCGCTCCGGCATCTCGGCCACGGCCAGCTCGGCCGCCTTGCCCATGCCGACTATGCCCGCGAGGTTCTCCGTCCCGGCGCGCCTGCCGCCCTCCTGGACGCCTCCGTCGAATATCGGCATCACGCGCGTGCCCTTCCGGACATACAGCGCGGCCGCGCCCTTGGGGCCGTAGAACATGTTGCCCGCGAGCGACAGGAGGTCGATGTTCATCGCCTCCGCGTCGATTGGTATGTTGCCCGCCGAGGCCACCGCGTCCACGTGGAACGCGACGCCCGCCTCGCGGGTTATCTTGCCTATCTCCGTGACCGGCTGTATGGCGCCCATCTCGCCGTTCGCGTGCATCACGGTGACAAGCACCGTCTCCTTCTTTATTGCGGCCTTGACGTCGTCCGGGTTTACCAGCCCGTCCCCGTCCACCGGGAGGTACGTGACCTCGTAGCCCTGCTTCTCCAGGTACTTGCACGAGTAAAGCACCGAGAAGTGCTCTATCGCGGATGCTATGATATGGTTGCCCTTCTTCTTCGTCGCGGCGGCCACGCCCTTGACGGCGTTGTTGTTCGACTCCGTCCCGCACGACGTGAATATTATCCCGTCCTTATCCCCGCCGATGAGGCCGGCCACCTGCTCGCGCGCCTTGTTCATCGCGGCGCGCGGCTCCTCGCCGAACGCGTGAATGCTTGCCGGGTTGCCGAAATGCTCGCTCAGAAACGGGAGCATCGCGGAGAGCGCATCCGGGTGCAGTGGAGTGGTGTTTCCGTTGTCAAGATAGACCCGTTTCATTGGCTCCTCCGTCGGGGGTTGTTTTGTCGTAACTTCCAGCTTAATATATCTTACGGATTATATCAAGATATTTGTGGACAACTAAGGCAGCTCGCCCCAACCCCCATGACCAACCCCCACCCCAGCCCTCCCCCTATGAAGGGGGCGGGAGATTCGTCGAAGCCAATTTAATGGATTGCCTCAACCAATCTTCCCCTCCCTTCACAGGGAGGGGATAAGATGGAAGGGTTGGTTAATCGGCGGAGCGCGCCGCGGCCGCATTGCCAGACCTTCATAACGCCCCCAGCCCCCTCTTATCTTAAGAGGGGGAGCAAATGGTTGGGGCCGATTGATTGCATTGCGAAACTGTAAAAACGAAAAGGGGCGCAATGCGCCCCTTTCGCTTGCAGATCGGTCTGACGGTTTTACTCGGCGTCGATTGCGTCCGAGGGACAGGCCTCGACGCAGGTGCCGCAGTCAGTGCACTTGCTCGGGTCGATTATGTACTTGGGGTCGCCCTCGCTGATGGCGCCTTCGGGGCACTCGGCCTCGCAGGAACCGCACATTATGCATTCGTCGTTAATCTTGTGTGGCATTCCGAAACACCTCCTTAAACATGATACTTGAAGAGGGAACGGGCCAATAGCTTGCGCCTTCTTACCCGGTCCCCTTCGACAAAATTGAACTGTTATCGTATCACAAGACGCCGGGCATGTGCAAATAAAAAGTTAGCGGGGGACGCTAAAAATCCTTCAGCGGCACCCAAAAACGACCGGCCCCCTAACCGCGCCTCTTCTTCAGCTCCGCGTACACGTCCACGGGAGAGACGCCCGCGTCCGCGAGCGCGACGAGCGTGTGGAACCAGAGGTCGGCGGTCTCCCTCACCAGCTCCGCCTTGTCGCCGGACTTCGCCGCGAGGACAAGCTCCGTCGCCTCCTCGCCCACCTTCTTCAGTGCCCCGTCCGGGCCGTGCGAGGTGAGCCTGTTGACGTACGAGCCTTCCCTGGGGTTGGCCTTCCGGTCGAGGATGACGGTGTAGACCTTGTCGAGTATGTCGCTGCCGGAGTATACGTCCGACTCGGCGAATACCGTCTCGCCGGTGTCCTTTATGCCGTCTGCCTCGATTTTGCTGTAGAAGCAGCTCCTGTGGCCGGTATGGCATGCGGCGGTCTTCTGCTCCACCTTCACCAGCAGGCAGTCGGCGTCGCAGTCGAAGTACATGGACTTGACCGCCTGCGTGTGGCCGGAGGTCTCGCCCTTCAGCCAGAGCTTGTTGCGCGACCTGCTCCAGTAGTGGCAGAGCCCGGTTTCGAGCGTCAGCCCGACCGATGTCTCGTTCATGAACGCCATCATCAGGACGTCGCCGTTTTCGTGGTCCTGGACAATGGCCGGGATGAGGCCGTGCGAGTCGAACTTGAGGGTGGTTATGTCGAACATGTTTTCTCTTTCTTGGTCTCTTAATGGTGTCATTCTGAGCTGAGCGAAGAATCCGCCTGTATCCAATATTGTAGGGGTGTCCCGCGTTTCGCGGGACGCCCGCACCACACGTTTGTCGCCCCGTGCTTGACACGGGGTCCAGGAATTTTAAGAAGGGCGGGCACGGGGACCCGCCCCTACAGAAAGGCAATTCCTGGATTCCCGCTTTCGCGGGAATGACAACCGTTTAATACTTAATGCAAGGGCCGACACGCGCTTCGCTTGGTACGGCCCCTACCTATAAGTCGGGCGTAAAAAACCGCGCCCCTATAATTTGTATCCAATCTTCCTCAGAAAATCCTTGCGCGCCGTCACGTCCTCCGGCCCCTCGACGCCCTTGGGCGGGAACCCGTCTATCACGCCCATGATGCCCTGGCCCTGCTCCGTCCGGCAGACGATTACCTCGACCGGGTTCGCCGTCGCGCAGAAGACTGTTGCGACCTCCGGGCAGGCCTTTACCGCGTTCAGGACGTTTATGGGGAAACAGTCACGCATCACGATGCAGAACGCGTGGCCGCAGGCGATGTCCCTGATGTTATAGATCGCGGCCATCTTGAGCTGGTCGTCGTTGCCCTCGGCGCGGACGAGACAGGGCCCCGAGGCCTCCGAGAACGCGACGCCGAACTTGCCGCCGGGAACGTTCGTGACCATGACCTCGTAGAGGTCCTCGACGGTCTTGATGAAGTGGCTCTGGCCGAGGATGAGGTTCGCGCCGTCGGGGATTGTCAGTTTTACGGAGAGGAATTCCATGAGTGGTCTCCTTGCTTGTTGTCGTCGGACGCTTGATTGTTATTGACAGGCCGGATATTTATCGTCATAATATATACATAAATGGATTGGGACTACCCGGTCGGCGCTGGGCTTCTGGGACTACTCAGAGGCCCTTCTGCTTTTTTACGGGAATATCTTCAGCCCGAACCCTTCCTTGTTGCCGTTTTTATCACGGTAGAATTTTCCCTCAAGCACTTCCGCCGCCCTGTTTGGCTGGCCGGGCTTTATTACCGATAAACCGATCGGCCTTGCGGTCAGGTCCGCGAACTGCAACCCTTCAGAATTGTTCTTCTTGTCCACGAACATGATGTCAAACGGCAACGTCTGTCTGAAATAGTTGTCGCCGTCGCAAATGCGCCTGTGCTCCAGCTCCAGCTCCCTGTCTTCTTTGGAACCGCGCGATTCGCACACCAGATAAGTCAGCCGCCGTCCTTCCCCCTTGCCGTTCAAGAAGCGGTACAGCCTTTCAAGGCCAAACTCCATCGCAAGATGGTACGGATGGGCTGGCTCGGCGTATTTTGAAACCAGCTTCTCTTTGTCTATGGCCACCGCAATCAATGTAAAGTCTGAAGCTGCCATGACATCCGTAAGAGAAGCCATGAACGCCTCGCGCGGCACCTTGCCGAGCATGGAAAAGGCCCCCGCCTTCTTCCTTATGTCATGCTCATGGAGGACCACAAGGTCGTGGCCGAACGTCTCGAACTTCAGCCTTCTCAACCTCGGCGCGATTACGTCCATGTATGCGTCTTTATGAAATATACAGAACGACAGACAGAACACCGGATACAACGGGTCGATGGATGTAAGGCTATGGTCGCCGCTTTCGTCCACGAAGACGATGTAGTTGCCATGCTCTAACCGCTCTGCATCTGTCATGTGTTGTTGGCTCGATTTGACAATGAAGTTCAAACATCCATATACAAATTATATATGGTTCACAGCCTCACCGGCACGCCCTTGCTCCGCAGATACTCCTTGCACTCCCCAATCGTATACTCCTTGTAATGGAATATCGATGCGGCGAGCGCCGCGTCCGCGCGCCCCTTGACGAGTCCGTCGTAGACGTGCTCCAGGTTCCCGACGCCGCCGGAGGCGATTACCGGGATGCCGACCGCGGCCGAGACCGCGCGCGTCAGCTCCAGGTCGTAGCCGTTCTTCTGGCCGTCCTGGTCCATGCTCGTGAGGAGTATCTCGCCCGCGCCGAACTCCTCCATCTTCGCCGCCCATGCGACCGCGTCGATGTAAACGGGCTTCCTGCCCCCGTGCGTGTAAAGCTCCCAGTGTATCTCGTTTTCGTCCACGCCCTGGAAGAACAGGTTCTTCAGGTCCGGGTCGGCGTGCCACGGGAGTTTTTCAGCGACCTCTATAATCTGCTCGGCGCGAACGGAGTCGTCCACGAGCGCAGTCCGCTTCGCGTCTATCGCGACGACGATGCACTGGCTCCCGAACCGCTCGGCCGCCGCCTTGATGAAACGCGGGTTGTACACGGCGGAGGTGTTTATCGAGACCTTGTCGCAGCCTGCCTTCAGCAGCTCGCGTATGTCGTCGAGCGTCTTGATGCCGCCGCCGACGGTGAGCGGCATGAACACCTGCTCGGAGGTGCGCTTCACGACGTCCAATATGATGCCGCGCCTCTCGTGCGACGCGGTGATGTCGAGAAACGTCAACTCGTCCGCGCCCTGCTCGTCGTAGGCCTTCGCCACCTCGACCGGGTCGCCCGCATCCCGCAGGTTCACGAAGCTGACCCCCTTCACGACCCGCCCGTCCTTCACGTCCAGGCAGGGGATAATCCTTCTTGCAAGCATAAGAACCTCTATGAGATACAAACGTCAAAGGCAGAAAATCCCGCCCTTTTGTAAAAGGGCGGCCCGAAAACTTTTATGCTTACTGGCGATACGCGTGAGACCCACGCAATATCGTCATTCCCGCGAAGGCGGGAATCCAGGAATTTGCCTGTATACAATCCCCTCGCCTCGCGGGAGAGGGGCTGGGGTGAGGGGTCTCCACCAGGGGGTGTTATGAGCTTTTCGTGTACGCTATCGCCTCCGCGAGGTCGAGCGAGCCGGTGTATATAGCCTTGCCGGTTATGACGCCCTCGATGCCCTTGTCCTCTATAGCGGCGAGCGCCTTTATATCGTCCATGTCCTTCACGCCGCCGGAGGCTATGATGGGCACCGACACGAACTCCGCGAGCCTGAGCGTCGCCTCCACATTGTGGCCTGTCAGCATCCCGTCCCGCGAGATGTCCGTGTATATTATGGCCCGTACGCCCGCGTCCTCCATCTTCTTCGCCAGGTCGAACACCTTGACCTTCGAGACGTCGCCCCAGCCCCTGACCGCGACCATCCCGTCCTTCGCGTCTATGCCCGCGACGATCCGTCCCGGGTGCTTCTTGCACGCAAGCACGACCAGGCCGGGTACTTCGAGCGCGGCCGTCCCGAGGATGACACGCGAGACGCCCATGCCGAGGAGCAGGTCTATCGTCGCTAGGTCGCGTATGCCGCCGCCGACCTCAATCGGCACCTTGACGGCGGCGATAATCTCCCTGATGGAGTCGAGGTTCCTGGGCCTGCCGTCGAACGCGCCGTTTAAGTCCACGACGTGTATCAGTTCCGCGCCGGTGTCCTCGAACGCCTTCGCCTGGCCGCCGGGTGACTCGGAGTAAACCGTCGCGTCCTCCATCCTGCCCTGGAGCAGCCGTACGCAGTTGCCTTCCTTTAAATCTATCGCGGGTATTACTATCATCGTAGTTCTCCGAACCTTTTGAGGATGCCAAGCCCCAGCCCCTGGCTCTTCTCGGGGTGGAACTGGGTAGCGAACACGTTGTCCTTCCAGACGCTCGAAACGAAGTCTATGCCGTAGTCAGTCGTCGTCGCGGCCACTTCCGGGTCGGCCGGCGACACGTAGTACGAGTGGACGAAGTAGAAGTAATCGCCGTCCTTCACGTCGGCCAGGTGGGGTGCATGCTTCTTGATATGCACCCTGTTCCAGCCCATGTGGGGTATTTTATACAGTGATTCGGCGTTATCAGCCACTACCGTGGGGAAGCGCACGACTCGTCCCTTGAGTATGCCCAAGCCGGGATGGACGCCGAACTCCTCGCCCTCCTCGAACAGGAGCTGGAGCCCGAGGCAGATGCCGAGGAACGGCCTGCCCGACTCTATCGCCTTGTGTATCGTGTCCACCAGGCCGAAGGACTCGAGGTTTCTCATGCAGTCCGGGAAGGCGCCGACGCCCGGAAGTACGACGTGGCTCGCGTCAAGTATCGCCTTCGAATCGGACGTCACCTCCGCCTCGTGCCCGACCTGCTGGAAGCCCTTCTGGACGGAGCGCAGGTTGCCCATGCCGTAGTCTATTATCGCGATCATCGATGCCTCATGCCGAAAAGTTTACGGTTGCCTGCTTCTTCAAAGCAGGGCCGACACGCGGGTCGGCCCCTGCATTTAAACCAAAATCCCCCCTTTTATCCCCCCTTTTTCAAAGTGGGGAAAGGATTTGTTCCTGCCTCCCCCTTTGTAAAAGGGGGAGGCAGGGGGATTTGCCTTCCTCCCCTCCCCTTGCGGGAGGGGCCGGGGGAGGGGGATGCCCTTACAGCACTCCCTTTGTCGAGGGCACGCCGCCGCCCCTCGGGTCTATTGTAGTCGCCATGTCCATCGCGCGGCCGAAGGCCTTGAAGACCGCCTCGATGATGTGGTGCAGGTTGTCGCCGTACGGGACGTTGACGTGCAGCGTCAAGCCCGCGTGGTTCGTTACCGCCTTGAAGAAGTCGAACGCGAGTTCCACGTCGAAGTCTCCGACCTTGCCCTTGGGCATGTTCACGTTGTATACCAGCCACGGACGGCCCGATATGTCGAGCGCGGCCTCGGCGAGCGCCTCGTCCATCGGTACCTTGCACTCGCCGTAGCGGCGTATGCCCTTCATGTCGCCGAGCGCCTGCCTGAAGGCCTGGCCCAGGACTATCCCCACGTCCTCGACGGTGTGGTGGTAGTCGATCTCGATGTCGCCCTTGGCGGCGACGTCCAGGTCGAACCGGCCGTGCTTCGCCATCAGCGAGAGCATGTGGTCGAGGAACGGCACCGAGGTCTTGACCTTGTACTTGCCTGTGCCGTCGACGTTCAGCGATAGCTTTATCTGCGTCTCGTTCGTGTTGCGTTCGATTCTGGCCTTGCGGGGCATCGGGCCTCCTTTGTGTGTCCGTCATTCCCGCCGGTGCGGGAACCAGGATTTTGCAGGGCGCGACGCCCTCGGCGCGCCGTGTCTTTGCCTGTCATTCTGAGCCCCGGGTTTAGGCTTACCGGGGCAGGCTCCGCGAAGAATCTGCCTGTAAACAATCATTGTAGGGGCGCAGTTCACTGCGCCCGCACCTTATATCCATTGACGTCACCCCCGCGAAGGCGGGGGCCCAGTGACTTTAATTTGGTCTTGGTGCACGCGCAATGTAAGTCGCTGGATTCCCGCTTTCGCGGGAATGACGGTCTAAAGGCCCGGCGCGCCGGGGGCGGCGTGCCCTACATTACCCCGTCATCTTCTTGAGTTCCGCGACAAACTCCGCGTTCTGCTCCGGCGTCCCGACCGTGACCCGCAGGCAGTTGGCGAGCCTTCCCGGCGAGTCCATGTTCCGGATGAGTATGCCCTTGTCCTTCAAGGCCTCGAAAATACGTGACGCGCCGGACACGCGGAACAATATGAAGTTCGTCTTTGACGGGTACGCCGTCACACCGTCAAGCGCCGACAGCGACGCGAACAGCTTCTCGCGCTCCTTGACGATGAGCTTCACCTGGCAGTCGATTACTTCCCCGTGCTTCAGAATTATCGTGGCCGCGGTCTGCGACAGCGTGTTCAGGTTGTACGGGAGGCGCACCTTGTTGACCTCGGTGAGTATCTCGCGGCTCGCGGCCATGATGCCGACACGAAGGCCCGCCATGCCGATCTTCGAGAGCGTCCGCATCACTATCAGGTTCGGGTGTTCGTCGAGTTCGTTTATGAACGTCTCGCCGGAGAAGCTGTAGTACGCCTCGTCCACGACGACGACCGCGCCGGAGCCCTTGATGAGCCTGCGCACCTTGTCGCGGTCGAACAGGTTGCCGGTCGGGTTGTTCGGGTTGGCGATGAAGATGACCTTAGGCCGCCTATCCATCATCATCTTCAGCGAGCCGTCGAAGTCGAGCCCGAAATCGTCCGTCGTCGGGAGCTCCATCGTCTCCTGGCCGAGCGAACGCGCGATGATGCCGTACATCGAGAACGTAGGCGCGGGATACGCTATCAGCCCCGGAGAGCCGCCGAACGCGGATATGACGAGGCCGATAAGCTCGTCGGAACCGTTTCCGAGTAGCAGCCTGTCCGCCGGGACGCCTATGTATTCCGAGAGCGCGGCCTTTAAGCCCTTCGCCTGCGGGTCCGGGTAGAGGTTGACCGGCGCGTCCGCGATTGCGAAGGCTATCTCCTTGCGCACGTCTTCCGGCAGCGCGTACGGGTTCTCCATAGCGTCGAGCTTGACGCGCGCGCTCACGTCCTCGATCTCGTATGCCTTTAGGACGGCGACTTCTTTTCTTATGAGGGGGCGGATGTCCATGTTATTTCAGAAGCTCTATAATATCGTCTTTAGTCAGGCCCGCTTGTTCGAGTATGGAAAGAATCGTGCCTTTTGGTATCTCTTTTCTTTCAGGTACAATTACGAGCCTTACTCTGCCTCCGTCGTCCTTACAGAAAGCCCGGTGGCTTCCCTTGCCGCGCTTGGGCGCGTCTATAAATCCGGCTTTCATTAACGCGGCAATGACCTCTCTCGAAGAGACCACCGGCAGCTTCGGAGTCACCGGCTTACCTCGACATGGGTGGTGAATTTTTCAAGGGTCGTCAGGCTTTCCTCTATATCGTCGAGAATGCCCAGCGCCTCTGCGTTTTCGATATACAAGTCCACCGCCTCCCGGAGGTTATCCACCGCCTCGTTCACAGTGTCACCGCAGCTTGCCACTCCAAGCTCGGGAGTCTTCGAGACATAGCCCGCGCTCTCCCTCCAGACGACGACCGTGTAATCGAAAACCTTCATGGCCGGCCCTCCATTACCATATTTTTCACCACAGAGTCACAGAGGCACCGAGAAGAACAAGGCCGGAAAAGCATCTTACAGGTTAAGGTCTAAACAAAAACCCCTTAACCTCTTTTTGCATTCCTCTGTGTCTCTGTGCCTCTGTGGTTCAAAATCCAATCTTACGCAATAACCTTGTTCAACGGGTACTCGACGATCCCCGACGCGCCGCGCCTCTTCAGCTTGGGTATCAGGTCGCGGACGAGCTGCTCGTCTATGATGACTTCTATGCTGACCCAAGCGGAGTCCTTGTGGTGCGATACGGTCGGCGAGTGCATCGCGGGCAGCACCTTCGTCACCTCGTCCAGCTTGTCCATCGGCAGGTTCATCTTTAGGCCGACCTTGGACTCGGCGGTTATCGCGCCCTGGAGCAGGATGTTCAGGTTCTCCAGCTTCTTCTGTATCCAGGCGTCCTTGTATGACTCCTTGTTGGCTATGAGCCGCGTCGTGGACTCGAGCATCACCTCGACGATGCGCAGGTTGTTCGCGCGGAGCGAGCTGCCGGTCTCGGTAAGCTCGACGATGGCGTCCGCGAGCTTCGGCGGCTTGACCTCGGTCGCGCCCCAGGAGTACTCGACGTCGGCCTTCACGCCGCGCTTCTTCAGGAACCGCTTGGTGTAGCCGACCAGCTCGGTTGCGACACGCATGCCGTTTAAGTCCTCCACCTTTTTTATGGGCGAGTCTTCCGGCACCGCGACTACCCAGCGCACCGGGCGGAAGCCCTCCTTGGCGTAGTTCAGCTCGGCGACCTCGACGACCTTCGCGCCCTGCTCCATTATCCAGTCGTAGCCGGTCAGGCCCGCGTCGAGGATGCCGTCCTGGACGTAGCGCGCCATCTCCTGCGCGCGTATCAGCATGCACTCGATCTCCGGGTCGTCGATGCCGGGGTAGTATGAGCGGGAGCGGACCGATATGGTGTAGCCCGCCTTCTTGAATATCTTGAGCGTGGACTCCTGGAGGCTTCCCTTCGGGATGCCGAGACGAAGGACCTTCTTTTGCTCTTTCATTTTAGAGGCTCCGTGTATAGAGATAATGGGCGCGGTTATCGCACCCGTGTCTTTGGTGTCATTCTGAGCCCCGGCTTTAGGCATACCGGGGCAGGCTACGCGAAGAATCCGCCTCTATATAATCAACTTGTAGGGGCGCAGTTCACTGCGCCCGCACATTTCTACCCAGAAATCTCCGTATACCTTCAAGGTATATCTGCTCGCAGTCGAAGTACGCGCCAATGTGCGAACCGGTAACCTTCAAGAACTCCTTCGGCTCCGAGGCCGCCTTGAAAACCTTCTCGCCATGCGTATACGGTATTATACCGTCATTGATACTGTGTATGACGAGCACGGGCGCGTGAATGTTGCCGAGTTTCCTGTCCGTCCTAAGATGATACCTTAGCAGAATCCCGGCCGGCAGTAAAGGACACGCCTCCGCCGCCATTTCGTCCATGCTGTAGAACGTCGAATCCAGTATGACCGCCGCGACCTTCTTGTCCTGGGCGACGTCAGCGGCAACCCCACCGCCGAGCGACTGGCCCCAGACGATTATTAACCCGGTGGTTAAACAGGGCAATCACGCCGCGTAATTTACTTTCTCGTGCTTGAAGTACCTGCTGACGTGCAGTGGTCTTGTTTGCAGTGTTTTCATGAACGACCGGGTTTTCTTCACGATGTCCTCTTGGCTC
>JACRHJ010000055.1 GCA_016212105.1 Nitrospirota bacterium | reverse complement strand
TGAAACGGGCTTACGGCTTCAAATCCTTCGACTACTACAGGACGATCATTTACCTCGTTGCTGGAAAGCTTAAGTTCCCGGAACCATGCTGTAAATAACTGTTATGAGCTTCTCGTACCCACACTAAACGAGAGAGAACCCGGAATTAGAAAAATTTACTGACGAAGATTTTCGAGAACTGAAGAGGCGAATTGACTATATACAAAAAGAATGGTATTTTATTCCAAATTATGTATGGGGTATCGGCGCTGTTCTGGCTAGTATTTGGATGTATTCGCAAATTACTTATTCAAATTCAACCATGGACAGCACCGTAATCGCTATATTTCTTTTCTGCATATATAAATTGAGCCATTGGGAGGGAATGAAAGAAGGCTACTGGTGCGGTTACGAGAGCGGGCATAAAGATGGCATCCAAAAAGCTTTGGAAATTCCAGATGAAGATTTATCGGATATGAGCGAACGAGCTACAGAAATGGAAATTGATGAGATGATTATTAAGGGCATGGATGAGAGAAAGGGAAAATCTTGATAGAAGTCCTATTTTTTCGAGCCGCTGAAATAGGAGCAATACCATGACCCCCGACGTAACCTCGATAATCATCCTGCCCGAGTACAAGATACGTGTCACGCTCTCAAACGGCAGGACCGGAATCTTCGACGTCACCCCGTACCTCGACAGGGGCATCTTCACGGAACTGAAGGATTACGCCTACTTCACACGGGCAAGGATAGAGTTCGGAACTATCGTCTGGCCGAACGAGCAGGACTTCAGCCCGGAGACGATAGAGATACGGATGGTAGAGACGGGGCGGGACGAATCCCTCCTGCCGACCGGCTGACCGTAGGACAAGTCAACAGCAGATTCCTCGACTCCGCTCGGAATGACAATCTTCAAGATCGGAACAACAGCCACGATAAAACCTCCCCCTCCCCCAAATTTACCTTGATTTAATAAGAACTTAATGCTATATACATTAGTAGAGCAATTTGCATGCCTGCTTTCGCCCACCGGCTGCTCACGGCCTGTGCAAAAGTCCAGGCCCGTGCGAACATCGCCCCCGCACGCACTCTCTGAGCCTGTCATCTAATCCCCTCTCCTCGCGGGAGAGGGGCTGGGGTGAGGGGTTTCCTCCAGCGGTTTGGTGGTGAGGGTTTAACAGGGGTTGAGTTACTTTAATCAGGAAGGTTCCGCCTTAACCAAGATGACGATAAAAATCTACGACACCACACTAAGAGACGGCGCGCAGTCCGAAGACGTCTCCTTCTCGGTCGAGGACATGATGCGGGTAGCCGCGAAGATAGCGGAACTCGGCGTCCATTACATCGAGGGCGGCTGGCCCGGCTCCAACCCGCGCGACGAGATGTTCTTCCAGAAGATGAAGGGGACGAAGCTGGGCGGGGCAAAGCTGTCCGCGTTCGGCAGCACGCGACGCGCGGGCAAGGCCGCGTCCGAGGACGCGAACCTCCTGAAGCTGGTCGCGTCCGGCACACCGGTCATCACCATCTTCGGCAAGACCTGGGACCTCCACGTGCGCGAGGCGCTAAAGGTCTCGCTCGAAGAAAACCTCGAAATGATAGCCGACTCCATCTCGTTCCTCAAGGCAAACGCGGAGGAGGTCTTCTACGACGCGGAACATTTCTTCGACGGCTACAAGGCGAACCCGGAGTACGCCGTGGCGACGCTCAAGGCCGCGAAGGATGCGGGCGCGGACTGCCTCGTGCTGTGCGACACGAACGGCGGCACCCTGACCTGGGACCTGGCGGCTATCATCGAGGACATCAAGGGCAAGGTGGACGCCCCAATCGGCATACACACGCACAACGACTCGGAGATGGCGGTCGCCAACAGTCTCACGGCTGTGCGGCTAGGAGCTGTCCAGGTACAGGGAACTGTCAACGGGTACGGCGAGCGGTGCGGGAACGCGAACCTCTGCTCCATCATCCCGGCGCTGAAGCTCAAGATGGGGCTCGACTCCATCCCGGCCGAGAACCTGAAGAAGCTCCGGGACACCTCGCGCTTCGTGACGGAGATAGCGAACCTGCGGCACTTCAAGCACCAGCCGTATGTCGGCGACTCGGCCTTCGCGCACAAGGGCGGGATACACGTCAGCGCGGTCATGAAGGCCTCCGAGACGTACGAGCACATAAAGCCCGAGCTGGTTGGCAACTTCCAGAGGATACTGGTCTCCGACCTCTCCGGCCGGAGCAACATCATACACAAGGCCACCGAGTACGGCATCGACCTGACAAAGGACACGCCGCAGGTGAACCACATCCTTCGGACGCTCAAGGAGATGGAGTCGCTCGGGTACAACTACGAGGGCGCCGAGGGCTCTTTCGAACTTCTGATGAAGAAGGTCACGGGCAAGTACAAGTCCTTCTTCCAGCTCGAAGGATACCGCGTCATCGTCGAGTGGTACGAGAACCGCAGGGAGACGGTGTCCGAGGCGACGCTCCGGATAAACGTGGGGGACAAGTTCGAGTACACCGCCGCGCTCGGCAACGGCCCGGTGAACGCGCTCGACAACGCGCTTAGGAAGGCGGTCGTCGCGTACTTCCCGGAACTCGCGGAGATTCAGCTCATCGACTACAAGGTGCGCGTCCTGAACGCGGGTGAGGGCACTACTGCGAAGGTGCGCGTCCTGATAGAGTCCGGCGACGGTGACGGCTCCAAGTGGGGCACCGTCGGCGTGTCCGAGAACATCATCGAGGCCTCCTGGGAGGCGCTCGTGGACTCCATAGAGTACAGGCTGTTGAAGGAGGCGTGAGGGGTTAATGTAGGGGCCGACCCGCGTGTCGGCCCGGCTTGTCATTGCGAGGAGCCGAAGGCGACGCGGCAATCTCAGCATTTAAGAACTGGGATTGCCACGCTTCGCTCGCAATGACTGGCTAAACCAATGCAATAAATCAAGGGCCGACACACGGGTCGGCCCCTTGTAGAAGCAGGTCATGGAAGAAGAAGGCACGGTAGTAGAGACGACGGGCAATACGGCACGAGTGATGATGAAGCCCGGCGCGGGTTGCGAGGGCTGCAAGTCCGGCTCGTGCAAGGTCGCGGGCGGCGAGAGGATCCTCGATGCGGACAACCCGGTGGGCGCGAAAGCCGGCCAGGACGTCCTGCTCGATATAGGCGGCGGGGCGTTCCTGAAGGCCTCGTTCATAGTGTACATGGTCCCGGTAATAGCGCTGTTCATAGGCGCGGGGCTTGGCGATTACATATCGAAGGCGTACCCGGACAAGATGACGCCGGACTTCTGGCAGGCGTCGCTCGGTATATTTTTCCTCGTCCTGTCGGTGATAGGCATCAGGCTCTATGACAGGCATATAGCGAAGGGCAGGGGGCTCAGGCCGGTTATAGTGAAGGTGATGGAATAGGAGAAAAAGCGAACTTCCTGGACCCCGTGTCAAGCACGGGGCGACAAACATTCCGATAATGAAGGGCCGACACGCGCTTCTCTTGGTACGGCCCCTACGGGAAATTAAACGATAGACTAAAGTGGCCGATGGGAGAGGTGCATGAACGTCTCCAGAGCAATGGTCCTTGTACTTATGGCCGCGTCCCTGTGCGCGGCCACGCCCGCCTGCGAGAAGAAGGCCCCACCGGAACTCGCCGACAAGACCTCCGTAGACAACCAGAAAACAAAGCCCCCGGCCAACGGCCTCATAAGCGCCGAAAACATGTTCATGCAGGTCTCCCGCGACGTCATGCCTTCGGTCGTGAACATCCGCGTATTCCAGGAAATCGACACATCCAAAATGCCTGACGACTCCTACCACAGAGGCGGAGGCGGCGAAAAGAAGTCCCCGCATTCCGAGCAGAGCCAGGGCTCCGGAGTCATAATATCCGAGGACGGGTATATCATAACGAACGCGCACGTCGTCTCCGACTCCAAGGACATCACGGTAAAGCTCTCCGACAAACGTGAGTTCAAGGCGAAGCTGGTCGGCGCGGACGCGAAGACCGACATCGCGGTGCTGAAGATCGAAAGCAAGGAGCCTCTTCCGAAGGCGGTACTCGGCGACTCGTCGAAGCTCCAGGTCGGACAGTGGGCGATAGCCATCGGCAACCCGTTCGGCCTCGACAGGACGCTTACCGTCGGCGTCGTGTCCGGCATGGGACGCGCGGACGTGGGCATCACGCAGTACGAGAACTTCATCCAGACCGACGCCTCCATCAACCCCGGCAACTCAGGAGGCCCGCTTTTGAACTCGAAGGGCGAGGTTATAGGCATCAACACGGCCATCATGTCCGCCGGTCAGGGTATCAGCTTCGCCATTCCCGTGAACAACGCCAAGGAAGTAGCGACGTCTCTCATAGAGAAGGGCAAGGTAGTGCGCGGCTGGCTCGGCGTGGGGATACAGCCGCTTACTCCGGAGCTTGCGGACGGCCTCGGCCTCACTGGCAATACTGGTGTCCTGGTCAACAAGATATACAAGGGCAGCCCGTCCGAAAAGGCCGGGGTCAGGGTGCGTGACGTCATAGTCATGTTCGACGGAGTTGAGATCACGGACGTGCACCAGCTCCAGAGCCTTGTCGCCGGCACAAAGGTCGGCAAGAAGGCTGAAATAAAGGTTATCAGGGACGGCGGCACAAAGTCGCTCACGGCGAGGCTGGACGAGATGTCCGACAAGAAGATGACCGAGGGCGGTAAAGAGGAGCAGAAGGCCGAGCTGGCCAAGGCGCTCGGACTTACCGTGCACCCGGCCGACTCCACGATGACCGGCGGGAAGTACAAGGGCGTGCTAGTCGTGGAGGTTGCTGGCGGGAGCGCCGCAGAGAAGGCGGGCGTCATGCCGGGCGACGTGGTGACTTCCATAGGGAAGGCGGACGTGCAGGGGCTCGACGATTTCAGGAAGGCGGCAGGCAGGTTGAAGAAGGGCGACACCGCGGTGCTCATGGTGATGAGGCGTGGTACGCCCTTGTTTATAGCGTTCAGGATGGAGCCATGATGTCTGTTTCATAACAAACCTTGGGAGGGGAGAATATGAAAGAGTACGCAGTGGAGAACATGAGGAACGTAGCCGTAGTCTCACACGGCGGAGCAGGCAAGACTACCCTTGTCGAGGCGATGCTCTACCTCGCCAAGGCGACCGACCGTTTCGGCAAGGTCGACGACGGCAACACCGTCACGGACTTCGAGCCGGAAGAGATCGCCAGGAAGTCGAGCATCAGCTCCGCCGCCGCATTCTTCGAATGGAACAACAGGAAGGTTACTGTCGTCGATACCCCCGGGTATATAAACTTCATCGAGGACGCCAAGGGCTGCATGAGGGCGGTGGAAGCCGCTGTCGTGATAATCTCCCCTATATCCGGCATCAAGGCCGAGACCGAGCGTGTCTGGGAGTACGCGAACGAGTTCGGCCTGCCGCGTATAATATACGTCAGCAAGCTCGACAAGGAGCGTTCCGACTTCAAGATGGTCATGGCCCAGCTCCACAAGGGCTTCTGCAAGGAGGCGACGAACATACACCTGCCCATCGGCGACGAGGCCGACTTCAGGGGCATAGTCGACCTGCTGAAGATGAAGGCGCTGATATTCGACCCGAACAATATAGGAAAATACAAGGAAGAGGAAATCCCCATCGACCTCGCCAACGAGGCTGAGGAGTGCAGGGGCCGCATGGTCGAGAAGGTCGCGGAAAGCGACGACGTCCTCATAGAGAAATACCTCGAAACCGGCGAACTGTCGGACGACGAGATAATACAGGGGCTCCGCGCCGGGTGCATATCCGGAAAGATCGTCCCGGTGCTCTGCGGCGCGACGACGAAGGGCATCGGCGTGACCCAGCTGATGGACATGATAAACCTCACCTTCCCGAACCCGGCCGAGAAGGCCGCGGCCGACCCGCCCAAGGGAGTTGACCCGAATACCGGCAAGGAGGTCGTCCGCAGGCTGGACGCGTCCGAGCCGTTCTCGGCAATCGTGTTCAAGACCATAGCAGACCCGTTCGCGGGCAAGCTCAGCCTGTTCCGCGTCATGTCCGGCCAGGTCAAGTCGGACTCGAACGTCTACAACGCGAACCACGACAAGGAAGAACGCATCGGCCAGGTGTTCTACCTCATGGGCAAGAAGCAGGTCGCGGCCCAGGTCCTGAAGGCGGGCGAGATAGGCGCAGTGGCAAAGCTCAAGGACACCGTCACGGGCGACACGCTCTGCGACAAGGCAGCCCCGATAAAGTACGAGCCGATAAAGTACATGGAGCCGGTCATGTCATTCGCCATCGAGCCCAGGAACAAGGGCGATGAGGACAAGATCTCTCTCGGCCTCACGAGGCTGTTGGAGGAGGACCCGACTCTCCGGTTCACCCGAAACGTCCAGACCCACGAGATGATACTCTCCGGCATGGGCCAGACGCACCTCGAGGTCACGGCGGAGAGGCTCAAGCGCAAGTTCGGCACCGAGATAGTCATGAAGACTCCTAGGATACCGTACAAGGAGACGATAAAGGGCACGACCAAGGTGCAAGGCAAGCACAAGAAGCAGTCCGGCGGTCGCGGCCAGTACGGCGACACCTGGATAGAGATAGAGCCGATACAGGGCGGGGACGGCTTCGAGTTCGTGGACAAGATAGTCGGGGGCGCGATACCGAGGCAGTACATCCCGGCGGTCGAGAAGGGCATACACGAGGCTATGCACGAGGGCGTCATCGCGGGTTATCCGGTCGTCGGCGTCAGGGTCACGCTGTACGACGGAAGCTACCACGACGTCGACTCATCAGAAATGGCCTTCAAGATAGCCGGCTCCGTCGGCTTCAAGAAGGGCGTGCTCGAGTGCAAGCCGACGCTGCTCGAACCAATAATGAACGTCACCGTCGTGATGCCGGAGGACACGATGGGCAACGTCATCGGCGACCTGAACTCCAGGCGCGGCAAGGTGCAGGGGATGACTGCCTCCGGGATGAACCAGAAGGTGACCGCGAGCGTTCCGCTTGCCGAGATGCTCTCATATGCCCCGACGCTCAACTCGCTCACCTCCGGCCGCGGCCTCTACACGATGGAGTTCGACCACTACGAGGAGGTGCCCGCCCACCTCGCACAGAAGATAATAGAGGAGGGCAAGTCGAGGATGGCGGAGAGGCACGAATAGCATTTATCCGATAAAAATCCTTGACTTTACCGCACCTTTTATGTAGTATGTCCCACTGTTGCGGGGGACGGGTTTAAAACGAGGAGGTTGAGCATGACCAAGGCGGACATTGTATCCGAAGTTTACGAGAGAGTCGGACTGTCCAAGAAGGAAGCCACCGAGATCGTCGAGACCGTGCTCGACACCATCAAGGATACCCTGAAGGGTGGCGAGACGGTGAAGATAGCCGGATTCGGGAACTTCGTGATACGCGAGAAGGGCGCCAGGAAGGGCAGAAACCCCAAGACCGGCGAAAACATTGAGATTACCCCCCGCAGGGTGGTCACCTTCAAGCCCAGCATGATATTCAAGGACTTCGTGGACCAGGGCAAGGAAGAGGCCTCGGTCTGACGGTTTCCACCGGGCGGCGCGGATGGCGGCTATGTGCATCAGGGTAGCCGGATAAAAAGGCCTTAGTCATGTCCAACAGGCCGGGCCAGAAGCTCTTTTACAAGATAGGCGAGGTCAGCCGTCTGGCCGGCGTGGAACCCTACATCCTCAGGTACTGGGAGACGGAGTTCCCCAGGCTCTCACCGAGGAAGAACAAGGGTGGCCAGAGGGTCTACCGGCAGAGAGACCTCGACCTGGTCCTCACGATAAAGCGCATGCTCCACGAGGAGGGCTACACGATAGCAGGTGCGCGCAAGAAGCTGGCCGAAGCGGGCAGGGTGGCTGTCAGAGAGGATAGTTCGGCTGGCGTTTTGGAACCTGCGGTGCCGGAAGATGTATCTGCCCATGCAGACGCTGGCGGTACGGCGGAAGAACTGGCCGGGAAGCTCGCCAGCCTGAAAAAAGAGATAAAAGACGTACTGGATATAATAAAGTAGATGGCTTGAGTCGGGGCGTAGCGCAGCCTGGTAGCGCACTTGTCTGGGGGGCAAGGTGTCGTGGGTTCGAATCCCGCCGCCCCGACCATTTTAATATCCCCAACAAACAGCCGCCTCACGAGGGCGGCTGTTTTTGTTGGGGAGTGGAATCCCCTCACCCCCAACCCCCTCTCCCGCGAGGAGAGGGGGATAGTTGGATGAATATTCGTCATTCCCGCGAAGGCGGGAATCCAGGAAGTTGTAGTTGCCCGATTCATCGGGCGATTTTAAAAGTGCCCCATAAATGGGGCAACTACAACTTAAGAATGCAATACAGGGCCGACACGCGGGTCGGCCCCTACATAAAACCAAACGTGCCGGTTTTGTCTGTTTCTCTGTGATTCTGTGGTAATAAATACATGTTAATCCTCGCCACAAACGACGACGGCGTATACTCGCCCGGCCTGACCATACTCGCCAAGGCACTGAAGGAGCTTGGCGAGGTCTACGTCGTCGCGCCGGACAGGGAGCAGTCGGCGGTGTCGCACGCGCTGACACTTCACAGGCCGCTCCTCGTCGAGCAGGTCATGGACAGGGTGTTCTCCGTAAACGGCACGCCGACCGACTGCGTGAACATCGCGGTGGGCGGCCTGCTCCCGCGTATGCCGGACATCGTTGTCTCCGGCATAAACAAGGGCGGGAACCTGGGCGACGACGTGACGTACTCCGGTACGGTCTCGGCCGCGTTCGAGGCCGCGATTATGGGCATCCCCGCCATAGCCGTATCGATGGTCGCGCGCCAGGACTTCATATTCCAGGGCGCGGCGGAGTTCGCGGCGCGGCTCGCGCGTGTTTTGCTCGATAAGGGCATGGGCAAGGACACGCTCCTGAACGTCAACGTCCCGAACCTGCCGCCCGCCGAGATTAAAGGCGTGAAGGTCACGCGCCAGGGGCGGCGGATATGGGGCGGCTCCGTCCTTGAGCGCATAGACCCGCGCGGCAAGAAATACTTCTGGATCGGCGGCGAGGTCGAGAACTGGATTGACTCGCCCGACGCCGACCACGAGGCGGTGAAGCAGGGGTATATCTCGGTCACGCCGCTCAAGCTCGACCTGACGGACGACGCGGCGCTGGGTGTTGTTCGGGGGTGGGGGGAGCTGGGGTAAGGCTGCACGGACCGGGGCCTGTGGTCGGGGACGCGCAGCGCATTCGTGACGGATTTCATGTAGGGGCCGACCCGCGTGTCGGCCCTGCCTTTCGCAAAGTCAATAAGGTGCGGGCATCCCGCGAGACGCGGGACGCCCCTGCAAGTCCATCAGATACAGGCAGATTCTTCGCTCCGCTCAGAATGACAAACGAAGAAGGGCCGACACACGGGTCGGCCCCTACATTAGAAGCAAGAGAGAAATGCAAAACTTCGACAGCATGCGAAAGAGGATGGTCGAGACCCAGCTGATCCCGCGCGGCATAAAAGACCCGCGCGTGATAAACGCCATGCTGAAGGTCCCGCGCCACCTCTTCGTGGAAGAGGCGCTCTGGAACCAGGCGTACGGCGACCACGCCCTGCCCATAGGCGAGGGGCAGACCATATCACAGCCGTATATGGTCGCCATAATGACCGAGCTTCTTGAGCTGAAGGGCGCCGAGAAGGTGCTCGAAATCGGCACCGGCTCCGGATACCAGGCGGCGGTCCTCGCGGAACTGTGCGCGAAGGTATGCACGATAGAGCGAATCGGCGCGCTCGGCATGCGCGCCCGGAAGGTGCTGGACTTCCTCGGCTACTCCAACGTCGCGGTGCGCACATTGGACGGGACGTACGGCTGGCGGGACGAGGCGCCGTTCGACGGCATAATAGTGACGGCGGCATCCCCGGACATACCCCGGCCGCTGTTCGAGCAGTTGAAGGAGGGGGGCCGGATGCTGGTGCCGATAGGCGACCGCTACCTCCAGACTCTTACGCTTGTAATTAAGAAGCCCGGCGGGCAGATGATAACTAAGTCCTCGATCGGCTGCGTGTTCGTGCCGCTCCTCGGCGCATACGGCTTTAAACTGGACGGGAGGGACAATGGTTGAGTCTATAATAAAGTACCTGGCTGTATTCATTATCGCGGTTATTTCCACGCTCGGATACGGCGGCATAGTCCTGTGCATGGCCATCGAGTCGGCCTGCATACCGCTGCCTTCCGAGATTATCATGCCGTTCTCTGGCTACCTGGTATATACCGGCCAGTTCGGCCTGGTCGAGACCGGCGTTGCCGGGGCATTCGGCTGCGTCGTCGGCTCGGTCGTCGCGTACTATGTAGGAATATACGGCGGAAGGCCGTTCATGGAGAAGTACGGCAAGTACGTCCTCATTACCACGAAGGAGCTGGACAACGCGGACAGGTGGTTTGCGAAGTACGGCGACGCGGCGATATTCATATCGAGGCTCCTGCCGGTGATACGGACGTTCATATCGCTCCCGGCGGGCATAGCGCGCATGAACTTCCCCAAGTTCGTGATATACACCTTCCTCGGCTCGTTCCCGTGGTGCCTGGGGCTTTCCTGGGTCGGCATGAAGATGGGCGAGCACTGGGACACGCTCGGCGGGTACTTCCACAAGTTCGACGCGGTAATCGGCGTGTTCATAGTCGCGGGCGTGGCATGGTTCCTGTGGCGTCACTGGCCGAGGAAGTCAGCAACGACGGCGTCTTAGGCCAAAATACCTCTTGCAATATCAACGCCCGTGTGTTATTAATTAGGGCGTCATATCTCCGGTAAGCGGGCGTAGCTCAGCTGGTAGAGTACAAGCTTCCCAAGCTTGGTGTCGCGGGTTCGAACCCCGTCGCCCGCTCCAAACTTCTCCCTGATAAATCAAACTGTTATGGTTGAAATATAGGTGACTTTCCCCGGTACTTTCCCCAAGTCAAAGGAAAGTCGCTTCTTACAACCCCTTACTTGAAGTCCTCCCCGAAGCACTCCAGTATCTTATGCTTGTCATTCTCTATACCAGGGACATAGGAGCCGTACACCTCGTAAATCATCTGCTTCGAGCTGTGTCCCGCCAGATACACCAGCCGGTTTTCGTCAGCCCCAATATTTAAAGCCCAAGCTATATGGCTGTGACGCATTGAGTACGGCGGGCGATACTTGACTCCAGATTGCTTGAGTGCGTTCTTCCATATGGTTTTTCTGAAAGAGTCGTCAAAGGGCGTTCCATCCTTCATAGTAAACAGGTGCTCGCTTTTCGACCTGCCAATGACTACATCAAGGCGCTTCTGTTCGATTATGCTCAAGACAACTGAGTTATATCGCTCAAATATTGGCAGGCATAGATATGCCTACATAAGGGTTAGTAATGATAGTTAATATATTTACCTTGTAAATTACGTAATATCAAGGGGTTGAATTATCTTGTGTTTGCTGTGTATAGAGTTAGTTATCATGGCATGATATTTGCTTCATTATTTTTGCAGCTTATATACGACGAATGCGCTCGTGTAAGAATGATATGCGGACGCAATCGTTCACTCAGTACCACGTTGACAGGACCCACGCTTTATCCGGTAAAGTAACACCCGTTTCACCAAGCAATACCGCGTATTAGACAAGCAATACCGCGTAGTTTTTGTGCTGTCAGCCTCTTGCCGGTGCCTTTCTCCTGCGCACGGCGGGGTTGACATGCATACACAATATATGGACTCGAATTTAACCGAAAACGGATATAGAGGTTTTCTAACCTGGGAGGACAGTCATGACGAAGAGCAAATGGTCTACGTGGAGTGCGGTGTTTTTGGCGCTGACGCTGTTAACGTGTACCACGATAGCCGGCTGGGCGACATGCCCTGACACGCAGGATCCGCTGTGCAACCCTGCTTCCATGGGTACGGCTCCCGTAAATGGTGCGACGCTATTTGGCGTTTCGTACATAGTAACCGGCGTCGCCACTGGCGGCAATGAGGTAACCCTGGTCGAAGTCTCGACCGACGGAGGCTCGACTTGGCAAATGGCCACGGACACCTCAGGCGGGACGTGGGCTACATGGAGCTACCTCTGGTCGCTGCCAGCGGACGGCGAATACAACATCAGGAGCCGGGCTACGGATTTATTAAGCGTTGTCGAAACCTCCGGGCCGGGGGTTAATGTGACCGTCGCTGCGCACTGCGGAAATGCCGTCCAGGATGATGATGAGACCGCAGTTGACTGCGGCGGGGCGGACTGCCAGGCCTGCGATACCGACGGCGACGGCGTGCTGGACGACGTGGACAACTGCCTGTCAGCGCAAAACCCTGGCCAGCAGGACACGGACGGCGACGGCGCGGGCGACGCCTGTGACCCGGCCCTGTTCGACAACATACCCCTGGCCTGCGGCTCCAACGGTTCCGGCCGGCTTGGAGACGGCACCAGCACTGAAAGGCATACGCCGGTTCAGGTGCTGCGGACGAGCGGCACATACAACCTCACGGCGGTCGCGGGGGTGTCGGCGGGCGTGGAGCACTCACTCGCCGTGAAGGCCGACGGTACGGTCTGGTCATGGGGCGACAATTCTCAAGGTCAGCTCGGCGACAACACGCAGACCGACAGGGACAGGCCTGATAGGGTGAAAGGCGTTGGAGGTGTTGGTTTCCTCGCGGATGCGGTCATGGTGTCGGCTGGGGTCTTTAACTCGATGGCTCTTAAGGCCGACGGAACGGTCTGGACATGGGGTAACAATTTCTTCAAACAGCTTGGCAATTGGTCGAGTATAGACAATCGCACACCTGTGTATGTGGTGAGGCAGTGGAATGGTGAAGGGTGGGATCCTCTGGCGGATGTGGTCGCGGTATCCATTGGCGACTATCACGCCTTGGCCCTGAAATCCGACGGCACTGTCTGGGCCTGGGGGAGTAACGTGACCGGTCAGGTTGGCAATAACTCCAGCATGAACGAGGCCGGATCTGTTCAGGTGACAGGCGTTGACGGCGTCGGCTACCTTGCGGATGTGGTCGCGGTATCGGCGGGTGACTATCACTCCCTGGCGCTCAAGGCAGACGGCACAGTCTGGGCCTGGGGTTATAATGTTAATGGCCAGTTGGGGGACAATTCGACGTACTATGACAGCCGTACGCCTGTCCAGGTGAAAGGCGCCGGCGGGACCGGCTACCTTGCAAATGTAGTGGCGGTATCGGCTGGCCATAACCGGTCGCTGGCCCTTAAGGCCGATGGCACCGTCTGGGCATGGGGGCTTAACAGCTACGGACAGCTTGGAGACAACACGACGACCGACAGGCACGCGCCGGTACAGGTGCTTGGCCCCGGCGGCTCTGGATACCTCACTGGCGTGGTCTCCATCTCATCCGGACACGACCACTCTCTGGCCCTCAGGTCGGACGGCACCGTCTGGGCGTGGGGTTATAACGGCAGCGGCCAGCTCGGCGACGGCACACAGACCACCAGGAAGACCCCGGTGCAGATGAAGGGCGTCGGCGGGGCAGGTTATATATCGGATGCGGTCGCCGTATCAGCCGGCGGGAACCACTCGCTGGTACTGCAGCATGCGGCAGAGCTGTCCGCAACGGATGCCGACAGTGACGGCGTGTCATATCAAACCGACAACTGCCCGGTAACAGACAACCCGGACCAGTTGGAAACGGACGAGGACAGCTTGGGCGACGCCTGCGACAACTGCCCGGCCACGTATAACCCCGGCCAGCAGGATAACGACCAGGACGGCATTGGCGATATATGTGACGGCGACGACGACAACGACGGCGTATCGGATATGATTGACGTCTGCAGGTTTGTCGCGGACCCGGAACAGCTTGACGTAGACTGGGATACCTTAGGCGACGCCTGCGATAACTGCCCGGCGGTCAGTAACCCTGACCAGTCGGACTTCGACGGAGACGGTATCGGCAACGTCTGCGACACGGACTTTGACGGCGACGGCACGGCCGACGTGGCGGACAACTGCCCATATAATGCGAACCCCGGCCAGGAAGACGATGACGGTGACGGTGTTGGCAACCCCTGCGACCCGTGCCCGAACGATGCGCTGGACGACGGTGACGGCGATGGCTACTGCGCCGATAACGACAACTGCCCGACCGTTAATAACCCGCAACAGTACGACTTAGGGGACCATGACGGCGTCGGAGACGACTGCGACAACTGTCCGATGGTCTCCAACCCGGACCAGGCCGATGCCGACGCCGACGGCGTTGGCGACGCCTGCGAGGACGCGGACGGCGACAACGTCTATGACCCCAACGACAACTGCCTGAATGTATCGAACTACATGCAGAACGATGCTGACCACGACGGGATAGGTGACGCATGTGACGATTCGGACGGCGACACCGTCATGGACCAGAATGACAACTGCCCAAGTACGCAGAACCCAGGCCAGGAAGACGCTGACAACGATTTTATAGGCGATGCCTGCGACAACTGCCCGGCGTTATATAGTTCGTACCAGGGTGACCTTGACGGAGACGGCGTCGGCGACGCCTGCGACAACTGTATGTATGTTGTCAACCCTGACCAGGCGAACTCCGACGGCGATGGCCTGGGCGACGCCTGCGACAACTGTCCTGGTATAGCCAACGCGGAACAATGGGACTACGACAACGACGGCATCGGCGATGCCTGCGACGCATGCCAGCACGATCCGGATAACGACGCCGACGGCGACGGGCTGTGTGATGACGGAAACGACAACTGCCCGGATGCAGCAAACCCATCACAGTCCGACATGGACCACGACGGGATAGGCGACGCCTGCGACAGCTTCAACGACAACGACGGAGACGGCGTGGCAAACGACGCGGACAACTGTCCTCAGGCGGGGAACCCAGGCCAGGAAGAT
>JACRHJ010000054.1 GCA_016212105.1 Nitrospirota bacterium | reverse complement strand
GAGCCAAGAGGACATCGTGAAGAAAACCCGGTCGTTCATGAAAACACTGCAAACAAGACCACTGCACGTCAGCAGGTACTTCAAGCACGAGAAAGTAAATTACGCGGCGTGATTGCCCTGTTTAACCACCGGGTTAATAATTAGTGTGAATGATGCTATCGTTCACTTAATGGGTATTATATGCATAATCTTTTCCATTTACAGCGTAAACAAGGGTCGTTCTCGGAGTGCATAATAATACTAATGTTTTAAATGGTCTAGCACAAAATTCCCTGCAACTTGGGACGGGGAGCATCACGCTGGTTGTGCGTTTTCTTTGGTAGTAAATGTATTGCATGGAGGAGATAATGTGTGGAAGCATAGTACATGTAACATAGGCAATGGCGGTGATAGAACTGATATTCCGTTTTCGTTTGTTAGCGTAGTAGTTTCTATAGCCATGCCTCTATGCTTGAGTGCTATATTATTCAATCCAATATTCAAATGTTATGGCCGTAATCCCTATACTTATCTGATAGCAAGGCTTATTGCAACGACAGCTTTTTCGGTACTACCTATCTATTATTTTGCTAAAATATATAAAATAAAACGGGAATCATTCGGTCTGTGTAGGGCTGGGCTTAGTTTATTGCGGATATTTGCAATAGGCGCTGCTTGGGCGTCAGTTTATTTCATTATTTCCATGATTATATATGTCGCACTCGGGATTGTACTTTTGGAACCAATAAAATACTCGGTTCCTATGATATTACTCATGCCGATTACATTTCAAGGGTTTACAATGATATTTGCATCACCAGTTGCTGAAGAGATAGTGTTTAGAGGGGTAATACTCAAATACTTAACAAGAAAATGTGGTTTTAGCCTCGGATTGGTTCTTCAAGCTCTTTTGTTCGGGTATTTGCATAATCTAACTAGTCCAGGCTCTGGATTATTCTATGTTATGAATTGTTCTTTGCTCGGTGGATTTTACGGATTATTATTCAAGAAAACAGGGAGTCTCTATCCTTCAATGGCTTGTCATGGCATACTGAATTACTTCATGATAATTAGCAACATGTGGCCATAGACAGCTAAACAAAGGGTTCCTAAAATGTACGTGTTTACAAAGCGACATGCATCATTATTGGGGTTTGTTTGCAAATTCCTTGCGCTGCATACCGTGATGAATCTACTTAATAGAGCTTTATGTTTTTCCACTAGAAAGCTACCCGCAAGGAGACTGATATGACTTTCCGCCTCAAGCACCACGCCGTAACAGCACTCATGTGCATAGCAGTACTATACCTCTCGTGCATAGCCGCATATGCCGCCACCGCCACATATACCTACGACGACCTGAACCGCCTGGAAACGATAGAATACGGCGGCGGGACGATAATCCGCTATGCCTATGACGAGGTGGGCAACCGCATCCTCTCGGGGCCGATTGCCGACGACCTGCCCGCGTCCTTCATAACAGACCCGGACGACGGCGCGACCCTGAGCGGCGCGAACGCCCTCATCACCGGCTCTGCCACGGCCTGGGGTTCGGACCTCCAGATGGTCGAGGTCTCGACGGACGGCGGGGCCAACTGGCGTCTTGCCACAGGTACGGAAAGATGGAGTTATACCTGGACCCTGTCCGCCGATGGAAGCTATAACCTGAAGACGCGCGCGACAGACGCCAGCAACAGTACCGAGGTTCCGGGCACGGGTATAAACGTCACGGTTGCCAACAATATATTGGAAAAGGTTGTCTGGGCATGGGGCTCGAACGGCAACGGCCAGGTTGGCGACGGCACACTCGATCCTCGCAAGCTTACGCCTGTTCAGGTCGGCGGTCTGAGCGCCTAATTTATCCCCTGAACACCATACACATCCCGCCATATTGCGCACTATGCGCCATAATTCTGAGCGCAAACGCGCATTGACCTTCGGCCCGGAACATGGCTATTGGGTATAATCCATATATAATCAATATGTTGTATATGATTTCGCGGGGCCGCGTGTTGTGGCATGGATATTGCTAAGTTATAATGTGGTTTAATACTGCAACACACCGGCACTCCTGTTTTTACCGCAAGGCGAAAGACGGCGCCGTGTTTCCGGAATGGGACACGAGTTACCCCCGGCGGGCAAAAGCCCGCCTGAATATCAACCCCGGTTATTCTGGACCGATACAGCATGTGTTATCCTAATAAGGATTTGACATTTCGCGGCCACGAAGCTATAATTATTGTTCGCAGGCAACCTGTAAGCCGCGGATACAGCTCTGCCGGGAGGCGACGATGAACAAGGCCCAGCAAGGCGGAAGCGAAGGCCCGCCCGGGAAACGGACGACAGAACTCGAAAGAAGGCTCGTCAGGCACGAGGCGATCGAGTCCGCGCTTCTGAGGCTCGCGGCGGAGACCTGCCGGGACAGCGCGCTCGAACTACTCGCGGAGACGGCGGCGCGCCTCATTGGCGCGGAGACGCTCGCGGTCCCGCTCCTGTCTGCGGACAACGCAAAGGTTCGCTACGACATCGTGACCGGCAGGCACAGGGACGCCTTCATGGGCAAGGAGCTGCCAGTCGAGAACGCCGGCCTCTGCGGCTGGGTGCTCGAGAACGGCAGGCCGCTCGTGTCCAACAACCTCTTGGGCGACCCGAGGGTTATAAAGGAGCTTGCGAGGGCGCTCGAGCTGAACCGCGCCCTGTTGGTCCCGCTGTACTCCGGGGGCCGCATAATAGGCGGTCTGTCCGCGTTCAACAAGGACGACGGCTCTGTGTTCACGGACGAAGACTCCCGCGACCTCACCATGCTCGCCAACTACGCCACGGTAATCCTCGACAACATCGGGCTTGTGGGCCAGCTCCATTCAGAGAAGGCCAAGCTCGAGGCGGTACTGGACGGCGTATCTGACGGCATACTCTACATCTCACCCGACGGCATAATATTATCCGCGAACAAGGCCGCCGGACGGTACCTGCCGATCAGCGCGGAGGACCTTGTCGGCGCGGACGTGCGCGTGTTCGAGATGTTCAAGCCGCTGGCGGACGTCATCGGCTGGCACGAAAAGGCCAGGCCCGGAAGCCGTTGCTGGGAACTCAAGGAATGCGGCCAGACGGACTGTCCGTCGCACGTGTCCGACGTCATCAGGTGCTGGCATTCCTCCGGCGAACACTGCCGCGAAACAGGAGGACACAAGGGCGCGGGCCACAAGCTGGCGGTCTCGTGCGTCGACTGCAAGGTATTCGGGGAGGCCTCGGCGCGGCTCCTCGAGCCGAGGGTCGTCAACATCATGGGCAGGAGCCTGAAGGTGTCCAGCGCGTTCGTGTCCGGAGACGGGGGCGTGATAAGCGGGGAGGTCATGATGTTCCATGACTATACCGGGGAGAGGCGGTCGGAGCGGCAGCGGGAGCGGTTCACGGGCATGATAACGAGCGACCTGAAGGAGCCGCTGACGTCGATAACCGGGTACTGCGAGCTGATGGCGGAGGAGGACGACCCGGAAAAGCTGCACGAGCTTAACGACGCCGTAAGGAGGAACGTGGCCCGGCTCGCCCGGATGATAGAGGAGTACCAGGACGTACTCAACGCGGCGGACAGCAGGCAGGCGCTCAACCCGGTCAACGTCTCGCTGTCGTCGTTCCTGCCCGCCGTACTCGACAACTACGGAAAGAAGGCCTCCGAGGCGGGCGTCTCGATCGGGTGGCGCGTGGACGACGACACGCCCGAGGTGCTGGCGGACATCGACATGCTGTCGCGCGCGCTTTCCGGTGTGGTGGAAAACTCCGTCAGGTGCGCTTCGTCCGGCGGCAGCATAAGCGTCCAGGCGTCCAGGGGGCCCAGGGGGTTCGCAAAGCTGGAGGTCTCGGACGACGGCATGGACCTTACTGAGGAGGACATGACGAAGGTGTTCGACTGGTACTTCAGCTGCGGCGAGACGGACGAGCCCGGGGGGGCGCCGGGGCTCTGCCTGGCCAAGTCCGTGGTCGAGGCGCACGGGGGCAGCGTCTCGGTGAGGAGCGGGAAGAAAGGCGGCGCGGTATTCAGCCTGCTGCTGCCCGCGGCCGCGAAAGAGACAGCATAGAGGCCCGCCGCGCTACAGCGGCTTCAGCCCCTTCTTCCTGAGCGCGTGCTCGATTATCTTCTTCTTCTCGTCCGGGTCGGACTCCCTCTTCACTTCCCTCAGGACCTTCGCGGACTCGTCGCCGGGAAGCATGGCGATCAGCCTCATCAGGTTGTCGAGGTCCTTCGCCGTAGCCTTTGCCATTACCTTGCCTCCAGTAGCCCGTCAATCCTGTCCGACAGCATGCCCTCGGTCATCTCGCCGAAGTAGTCCCCGGCGACGATGCCGTTTCTATCTATGAAGAACGTCACCGGTATCCCCTTGACGCCGTACAGCTTGGCGACCTCACTCTCCGGGTCGAGGCCTACCATGAACCGCAGGTTGTGCTGCATGATGGTGGACCTGACCTCGGCCTCCGGGCTCCTAATGACGGCTATCAGCAGCGCGACCCTGTCCCCGTACTTCGCGTGGACGGCCTTCAGCGCCGGTATCTCCGCCTTGCAGTGGGCGCACCACGACGCGCCGAACCCGAGGACGACCGGCCTGCCCCGAAACTGCGAGAGCGAGACCTCTTCGCCTGTGGCGAGCGTTATGCGGAACTCCGGCGCGGGCTTGCCTGCATACTGGCTGACGACCATCCCCGCGCACCCCGCCATGACAAGCACGGCGGCCATCAATGAAAACACCAAGGCCCTCTTCGTCATCTGCCCCCTCCGCATCCGCATGAACAGTGCTCGCCCCGCGACTCCGCAAAGGCCTCCAGTCCCTCTTTGACGATAAAGTATAGCATAACGAGCGCGGCCGCCGGGTCCGCCCACCACCAGCCGAATAGGTAGTTGAGCAGGAGCCCCGCGAGCAGGACGAAGGAGAGGTACGCACAGATGATCGTCTCGGCCGCCTCGGAGCGCATCGCGCGAGAGCCTACGGCGTCCGCCGCCCTGAGCTTCATCCGCCAGAGGACCGGCATGACGATGGAGGACAGGAGCGCGAGGCCCACGCCCCAGGGGCCGGGATGGGCAAGCTCGCGGGAGACGAGCGTCTCCGCCGACTCGTAAAGTACGTAGGCCGCGAGCAGGAAGAACGACACGCCTACCCAGTACGACGCCTTCCGCTCGACCCGCTCGATGGCCGCTTCGGAACCCGCGCGGCCCCTGTACTCCGTGTACAGCCGCCAGAACAGCACGACCGCCGCGACCGTCTCTATGAGGCTGTCGAACCCGAAGGCGACGAGCGCGACAGAACCGGAATACAACCCGATGCCGACCGCCACGAAGGCCTCGACTACGTTCCAGGCTATGGTGAAGGTTTCGAGCCGGAGGGCGTGCCTCAAGGCGTTATTGTGAGGAGACAAGAGGAAACCTTTAAGAATGAGAAAAGTCCCGCCTTCTTGTAAGAAGGCGGCCCAAGAACTTTTGTGAGGTAAATCTACAGCAGGAAGCGGAGGAGCTCCTTCTTGAGGTCCTCGGACGTGACGACGCCGTACTCCTTGATGATGCGGCCGTCGAGCGCGACCGACGGACAGGGCGGCGGCTCAGTCAGTCCCGCGTACTGCTCCGAACCCTTGCTTATCACCTCGACGTGCACGGGGTACTCCCTCTGCACCTCCTTGGCGGCGTCGAGGTTTATCCTGCACCGCTTGCCCATCGGGTCGTTCACGTAAAGCGTCAGTACCATGATGTTGCGCACCCCTTGTCGTAAATTATTGCCGCCCCGTCCTAAAAGCTTATCGTGGTGCTCTCGCACGCGATGTCCACAAGCTCCGCCCCGGTGGCGAGCGTCGCGTTCGGCACCATCTCCTCCAGGCCGACCTGGCGCGAGGCCGCGCACGGCTTGCAGACCAGTATGGGGACCTTGTTTGCAATCAGGTAGGCCATGTGGTCCTTCGCCTCGTCGCCCGCGGCGGACTTTATCGTCGTGACGATGCCCTCGCGCGCGATGTTGACGCCGTCGTCCATCAGGAAGAGCTTCACGTCCTTGCCCTTCTCGTGGGCCACCTTCGCGAGCTGGAGCGCCCTGCTCGACTTGTTCGGGTTGTCCATGCCGTGCGACAGCACGACCAGAAATTTATCAGACATCAGTGATTGCCTCCGAATATCCATACTGTCGACGATATTGCCCTCTACCCTTCACACTCGCAAACCAACCATCACCCGGCCCTGCTGGCCACCCTCTCCCATTGAAGGGAGAGGGTACAATCGTGTTTATAAACCCTACCCTTGCGGGAAAGGGTCTGTTGTGCTGGCAATGCAGCCACCCCTGCTGTTCGACTGGAAGCACGCCGGTGGCGGCGGCGGCGGAAGCTCGTCCGGGAACTCGCCGGACATCGCGTCGAGGAGCGCCGGAAGGCGCGGGTCCTTCAGGAAGTAGCACCTCTGCTTGCCGTCCGAGTAGCAGTCCACGATACCCGCGTGCCGGAGCACCGCGACGTGCTGGGAGATGTTCGGCTGCTTGAGCGAAAGCAGCTCCTCGAGGTCGCCCACGCACCTGACACCGCCCCGGAGCGTGTCCACTATCCTCAGCCTGGTCGGGTTGGCCAGAAGCCTGAGAAGCTCCGACATCTCCTGGTGGTCCATGAAAAACCTCCGCTCGTGACTGCCGGCTCGCATGCACATATGCGCATCCGCGAATATGACTTATACAACATATCGTGGGAGGATGTCAAGTGGAATAAGCAAATCCCCCTCATTCCCCCTTTTGCAAAGGGGGAGGCTGATTGACACCCCCCTTTGACAAAGGGGGGCAGGGGGGATTTAAAAAGGCCCCGCGGGTGCGGGGCCTCAGGGTGCTTTCGCTATCGGGCCGCGTGCTACTTCGCGGGCTTTATAAGGTCGAGCGGGAACGGCGAGAGCTTTATGTCTATGCCGGTCACGACCTCCTTGTCGCCTACCGTCACCATGTGCTCCGTGTTCGCGTCGTAGGTGCCGTAGGGCTCGCCCTTCCTCGGCAGGCCGCCGTACTTGAGCCTTGCCGCGACGTAGTACGTGCCCGGCTCCGTAAGGTATATCTCGTACGCGCCGTCGTCGCCGGTCGCCCTGGACAGGAGAATCGGCTGGCCAACTATCTCCTTGTCCTTGTAGAGCATGACGTAGGCGCCGGAGGCGGGCTTTCCGTCCTCCGTGTAGACCGTGCCGGCTATGCCCATCTTGCCCGAGTCGGGGTTGTAAGGGGCGAGCAGGAACGCGCCCTCGAGCTTCTCAACGGAGAGGTTTACCGGCGCGAACTGGCCGGGCCTGACCACGACCGGGTTCGCGTGGTACTTGCCCTCGTAGTCGCCCTTGACGAGGTAGCCCCTCGGGTCTCCGGATACGCGTTTCCTGGCGACTATCCAGTACTTGCCCGGCGGGAGGTGGAGCGTGTAGGAGCCGTCCTCGCCCGCCGCATCCGAGATCAGTTTCGTCGGCACGCGCATGTCGTTGTACGGGGAGTCGTAGGCGTAGACGAAGACGCCCTCCGCGGCCCCCTTGTTCTCGAACAGCACCTGCCCCTTTATGCCGGAGTTCGAAGAGTCCACGGGGACAGGTTTCTGGGCCTGGGCGCAGCCAGCGAGCACGGATAATGCCAACAAGACGGCAAACAGCCTGACGGTATAACGCATAGTTGCCTCCTTTCGGTATGGACCTTTTGAATATATCACAGGGGCCGGAGTTTGGCAAGAAACGCGGAGAAAATAAACAGGACATTTGTTGTTGGTTTTATTACTGATTTTACTTGACAGAATAAATCATAATGCAGTAAGATCAGTCATCCGCGTTGTTTCTCAACAAAGACGTTCCGACAAGCAAGAGGGGTGCAAGGATGAAGAAGAACTGCTGGGAGTTCAAGAAATGCGGCAGGCAGGCGGGCGGGCTCAAGTCCCACGAGCTGGGAATATGTCCGGCCACGACGGACGAAGGCCTCGACGGTGTTCACGAGGGTATCAACGGCGGCCGCGCCTGCTGGGTAATAGCCGGCACGCTCTGCGGCGGCGAGGTGCAGGGCACCTACGCCAAGAAGGGCCACAACTGCCGGGCCTGCGACTTCTACAAGGTAGTGACGGACGAGGAGGGCGACGCCCTTGTCGGCTCGTTCACGCTGATGACGAAGGTAACCGTAAGGACCGCCTGAGCGGCGGCCGCAGCCCCAGTAATACCGGGTTTTTTACGGCGGAATGCCCCGCGAGGGCATTCCGCTTTCATTTTGACGCTGACGGCCGAAAAAATGGTGGTTATTGCGATGCAATTGTGTTAGAATTGCAGACCTGTTAAGTGTGCCCTGCCCTCAGGGGGCAGGGGCTGAGGCAAGGCCGGCAGAACCCGGCGGCCAATTAATATACTGGAAGACTATGATGAATAAAGATGTATCGACCGGGAACAACCCCTCCCTGCCAGTGCTCAAGATAGGAAAACATACCCCGCGTTTCCCGGTGGTACAGGGCGGCATGGGCATACGCGTATCGGCCCACAGGCTCGCCGGGGCGGTCGCTAAGGCGGGCGGCGTCGGGACCATAGCGTCGGTCGCGCTCGGCCTCGCGTCGAAGCACTACACGGGCAAGAACTACTTCGAGGCCAACAAGATGGCCCTCACGGACGAGCTGACCTGGGCGAGGCAGGCCGCGCCCGACGGCATACTCGCCGTGAACAACATGGTCGCCATCACCGACTACGAGGACATGGTCAGGACCTCGGCCGAGAGCGGCGCGAACGTCATAATATGCGGCGCGGGCCTGCCTATGCAGCTGCCCGAGTTCACGAAGGACTTCCCCGACGTCGCGCTCGTGCCGATCGTATCTTCCGTGAAGGCTGCGCGGCTTATCGTCCGCAAGTGGGAGAAGGCATACGGCCGCATCCCGGACGCGTTCGTCATGGAGGCCCCGAGCACCGCCGGCGGACACCTCGGCGCGAAGCCGGAGGAGGTCTACAGCCCCGAGTTCACGCTCGAGGCGGTCGTGCCGGAGCTTGTCGAGTACATTGCCTCGGAGCTGAAGGTGGACATACCCGTGATTGCCGCGGGCGGCATCTGGAGCAGGGAGGACATGCTGGCCGCGTTCGCGCTCGGCGCGAAGGGCGTGCAGATGGGCACCCGGTTCGTCTGCACCTTCGAGTGCGACGCGGACGATGCATTCAAGCAGATGTACCTGGACGCGACAGAGAAAGACGTCGAGCTTATAAAGAGCCCGGTCGGCCTGCCCGGCCGCGCGATACACAACAAGTTCCTCGAGGACGTGGCCATTGCCCCTCCCGCGAAGCACAAGTGCGTAGCCAACTGCCTCAAGCACTGCGGGTTCAAGGTCGGCAAGCAGGGCTTCTGCATAGCGACCGCGCTGTCCGCCGCACACAAGGGCGACATAGACCACGGCCTGGTCTTCTCAGGCTCCAACGCCCCGCTCTGCACGAAGATTGTCTCGGTAGAGGACATTTTCGCGGACCTCTTCACCGGGTAAGGGGCAGCGCGTCCGGAAACCCCCGCCGTAAATCTTGTTTAGCCTTGGCAGACTATCCGCGAACGGAGCTATAACGGATGGCCATCCGGACCAAGCTTGCGCTCATCTTCCTCCTCCTCATCATACTGCCGGTCACGGCAGGCACCATCCTGCTTTTTTCACACGTCGGTGACGTCGTCAGAGACGTGCGGCTCCTCCAGCTCGAAAACGTCGCAAACCTCGCGCGGGAAAAGGTCGAGTCGTTCTTTTCCGAGAGGAAGGGCAACGCGGAACTCTTCCAAAAGAACGCCGCCGTCAGGACCAACCTGCCCATCGTCGAGAAATATTCGCGCGACAGGAATAACCCCGCCTACTTGAACGCCTGCAGACCGCTTGCCGGCTACATGGAGGCCGTCCGTGCCGCCTACGGCTATTCCGGCGTCATGCTTGTCGACAGGACGGGCAAAGTCGTCGCGGCCGCGGTCAAGGCGGGGAACTCGGACAAGGTCGGAATGTCTCTATCCGATTTCGGCGGCGAGGCGTTCGAGGCGGGCAGGGCGGGCGTTTACTTCACCGACATGCACGGGCCGGACGGCTCGTATGCGGGGCTGCTCTGCACCGCGCCCCTGCGCGGCCTGTCCGGTGAGTTCATAGGCGAGGCGGCATTCCTGTCAGACAAGGAGTCCGTCTACAGCCTCGTCCGTGACGCTTCCGGGCTCGGCGTATCGGGCGAGACGTATATCGGCATGCCGATGGGCGGTGAGGTGCAGTTCATCAACGCGTTCCACCCGGACAGGAATACGGTGAAAAACAAGGCGGACTTCTTCGGAGGGAAACTCGCCATGCCGATGCAGAACGCCTTGTCGGGGAAAGACGGGTCGGGCGATGCGGTCGACTACCTCGGCCACGACGTCCTGGCCGCCTGGCGTCACGCGCCGACCGCCGGATGGGGGCTGGTGTCAAAGATAGACGCCGAGGAGGCGTACTCGGCCGTAACGAGGTTGAAGGCGGCCGCGCTCGGCGCGGGGCTGGTTTTCGTCGCGTTCTCGGTCGCGGCGGGCGGTTTCCTCGTGAGGTCGATTGTAAACCCTGTCAGGGAACTCCAGATGGGCGCGGAGATAATCGGCTCCGGCGACCTCGATTACAAGGTGGGCACGGACAAGAGCGACGAGATAGGCCAGCTTTCGAGGTCGTTCGACCGGATGGCGGAGAACCTGAAGAAGGTAACCGCCTCGCGGGACGAGCTGGACTTGGAGATAGCCGAGAGGGAGAAGGCGGAGGAGGCGCGCAGGCGGGCGGTGGAGGTCCTCCGGGCGAGCCTGAGGATCAGCGAGCACGCGCTCCACCACGGGCTCGACGAGCTGCTGACGAAGACCCTGGACGAGGCCGAGAAACTGACGGCAAGCCGCATCGGCTTCTTCCATTTCGTCGAGGCCGACCAGGTCACGCTCAGGCTCCAGACCTGGTCCACGAACACGCTTTCGAGCATGTGCACCGCCGAGGGCAAGGGGGCGCACTACCCCGTCGACAAGGCGGGCGTCTGGGTGGACGCGATCGTCCGGAAGGCCCCCGTCGTCCACAACGACTACGAGTCGCTGCCGCACAAAAAGGGGCTGCCGCCCGGCCACGCGCCGGTCGTCCGGGAGCTTGTCGCGCCGATACTCCGGGGCGGGCTCGTCGTCGGAGTCATAGGGGTCGGGAACAAGGCCGAGGAGTACGACGACGGCGACGTCGAGGCGGTATCCCAGTTGGCCGGCCGCGCCTGGGACGTTATCCTCGCGAAGCTTGCCGAGCTGGAGCTGGACGAGTACCGGCGGAACCTCGAGGTCATGGTCGAGGCCCGGACCGCGGAACTGACCGCCGCCAACAAGGAGCTGGAGGCGTTCTCCTACTCGGTCTCGCACGACCTGCGCGCGCCGCTCAGGCACATCCAGGGTTTCGTCGAGCTCCTGGCCAAGAACGCCGGGGCGGCGCTGGACGAGAAGGGCGGGCGCTACCTCTCGACCATTTCCGTCTCGGCGACGAGGATGGGCGAGCTGATAGACGACCTCCTGACGTTTTCGAGGATGGGCCGGGCCGAGATGAGGATGACCGCCGTCGACCTCGGAAGGATGGCGGAGAACGTGGTGCAGGAGATGCGCACGGACGTCGAGGGCAGGGACGTCAGGTGGGTAATCGGCGGGATGCCGCCGGTATACGGGGACCCGTCGATGCTGAGGCTCGTTATGGTAAACTTGTTGTCGAACGCGCTCAAGTTCACCGCGACCCGCGCCCATGCGTCCATAGAGTTCGGCTGCCTCCCCGGAGACGGCAAGGAGGTAACGTTCTTCGTGAGGGACGACGGCGTCGGGTTCGACATGCAGTACGTGGACAAGCTGTTCGGGGTGTTCCAGAGGCTGCACAAGTCCGAGGAGTTCGAAGGCACCGGCATCGGCCTCGCCAACGTCAGGAGGATTATCAGCCGTCACGGCGGCAGGACCTGGGCCGAGGGGGCTTTGGGGGAGGGGGCTGCGATATACTTCACGCTCCCGGCACATTATGAAGGAGAGCCTGATGAAAGAGCTTAAAAGGATACTGCTTGTGGAGGACAACCCCAACGACATAGAGCTGACGCTCGAGGCGCTGGCGGAGTACAACCTGGCGAACGAGGTCGTCGTCGCGCGGGACGGGGCGGAGGCGCTCGACTACCTGTACAGGCGCGGGGACTACAAGCTGCGCACCGAGGGGAACCCCGCCGTGGTACTGCTCGACCTAAAGATGCCCAGGGTGGACGGCCTGGAGGTCCTGAAGACGGTCAAGTCGGACGAAAGCTTAAAGTCCATCCCTGTCGTGGTTCTTACGTCCTCGCAAGAGGAGAGAGACCTGGTGGAAAGCTACAGGCTCGGCACCAACGCCTACGTGGTCAAGCCGGTCGAGTTCAAGGAGTTCGTGGATGCGATAAAGCACCTGGGGGCCTTCTGGGCCATACTTAACGAGCCGCCGGTAGGGAGCCTGAGGAAATAATGAACAAACCGGACAGGACGCTCCGCATACTCCACCTGGAGGACGACCCGCTCGACGCGGCACTCGTGAGCACACGGATCGAGGCCGAAGGCCTCGCATTCGAGGTGGTGCACGTGGACGACAGGGATGGCTTCGTGGGCGCTGTCGAAGGCGGCCGGTTCGACCTGATACTCGCAGACTACTCGCTGCCGGCTTTCGACGGTGTCAGCGCCCTCGCCATAGCCCAGGAGAAATGCCCCGGCACTCCGTACATATTCGTATCGGGGAACATCGGCGAGGAATACGCGGTCGAGTGCCTCAGGAAGGGCGCGACCGACTACGTCCTCAAGGACAGGCTGTCCCGGCTCGCGCCGTCCATCCTCCGCGCCGTAAGGGAGGCGGAGGAGAGGGCGGAGAGGATACGGGTAGAGAAGGAGGCGCTCGAGCTGAACGAGAAGCTCCGGGGCCTGGTGGACGAGTCGCCGGTCGGTGCGGTCATAGTCCAGGACGGGCGGTTCATATACACGAACAGGCGGTTCCGCGAGATATCGGGATATGCCGAAGAAGAGCTCCTTGACATGCGGGACGTCTTCGGGCTGCTCCACGAGTCCGGCAGAGACGAGCTGATGTCGGCGGCCGGCAGGATTATTGGCGGTGAGGCCGAAAGCGGGCGCAGGGAAGTGCGCGGAGTCAGGAAAGACGGCTCCGTGGTGGACGTCGAGCTGTTCGGGAGCAGCGTAAAATACATGGGCAGGGTGGCCGTGATAGTGTCCGTGGTTGACATCACGGAGAGGAAGCGCGCGGAGGAGGCTGTCCGCGAGAGCAGGGAGGACCTGAACCGCGCCCAGGCCGTCGCCCGGACCGGGAGCTGGCGGCTGGACGTGAGGCGTAACGAGCTTCTCTGGTCCGACGAGAACTACCGGCTGTTCGGCGTCCCACTGGGGACGCCGCTCACGTACGAGACGTTCCTCTCGATCGTCCACCCTGACGACAGGGCCTTCGTGGACAGACAGTGGCAGGCCGCGCTCCAGGGCGAGCCTTACGACATAGAGCACAGGATAATCGCGGACGGCGCGGTCAAATGGGTGCGCGAGCAGGCGGTCCTGGAGTTCGACCATGACGGTTTACTGCTCGGAGGTTTCGGGACGACGCAGGACGTCACAGAGAAGCGGCTCCTCGAACAGCAGAAGAAGGACTTCTACGCGATGGTCACGCACGACCTGAAGTCGCCGCTGACCGTCATAATGGGGAACACGGAGTTCCTGCTCACATTTGCCAAGGGCAGGCTCGACGAGGATACCAAAGAGATGGTTGCAGCGATAGACCGGAGCAGCCACCAGCTCCTCGGCCTGGTCGAGGACTTCCTCACCATATCGAAGATGGAAGGCGGGCATCCGAAGCTCGCCATATCGCCGTCGGACATCGCCACGACCGTCCGGGAGGCCCGGAAGGACGTGGAGGACGACGCGCGGGAAAAGGGCATTACGCTGGAAACGGTTGTCGCGGAAGGCCTGCCCAACGTCAACGTCGACCTGAGGCTGGTAATGAGGGCGGTCGTGAACCTCGCGCAAAACGCGGTCAATTACACCCCCAAGGGTGGAAAGGTCACGATAGAGGCGGCTGAGGCCGGGGACGGCTTCGTCGCCGTATCCGTATCGGACACCGGGCACGGCATCCCGCCCGAGGAGCGGGAGAGGGTCTTCGAGAAGTACTACCGCTCGCCCTCCACCGCCCATCTGAAGGGCACCGGCCTGGGCCTCGCCATCGTCAAGGCGGTCGCGGAGGCGCACGGCGGGCGAGTCGAGCTTGAAAGCGAGGTGGGCAGGGGCAGCACATTCAGGCTGTGCCTGCCGGTGGACGCGAACCCCGTCACAGTGTTCTGACGCACCCACGAATTTCTGGTATAATTGATGATGTTTCTCGATAATCGCCACCGTCAGGAGGTATAAGACATGGAAAACATACGCGTGCTGCTGGTGGACGACGACCCCGAGCTGGGCAGGATGATGACGATGAAGCTCCGGATCGAGGCGCCGCACTTCTCAATCCGGAACGTCGAGAGCGGCGTGGAATGCCTCGAATTCGTAAAGAAGGGCGAGGTGGACTGCGTCCTTTCCGACTACCAGATGCCGGAGATGGACGGGATGGAGCTGCTCGCCGCGGTGCGGGAGGTGGACACAGGCCTGCCGTTCATCTTCATCACCGGCCAAGGGAACGAGGGGCTGGCGAGGGACGCCTTCAAGGGCTCGGCGGACGACTACTTCACGAAGGACGTCGGCTTTGCCCACTTCACGAGGATAATCAACTCGGTGGAGCAGGCGGTAAGGAGGCGGAACAGCGAGGCGGAGCGCATGAAGGCCGAGGAAGAGGTACGCAAAAACCGGGCAAGGCTCGAGGCGAGGCTTGCCGAGGTCGAGGCGCGTTACCAGTCCACGGTCAGCGCCGTCGCCGAGGGCATAATCATAGTGGACCGCACCGGCGCCATCGCCGACTGCAACCGCAGCGCGGAGCGGCTCTTCGGGTTGCGCAGGGACGAGATAGTCGGCATGAACATATTCGACAGCCGCTGGGACCTGCGGCTCGGCAGCGGCGCGCGCTTCACCCCGGATGACCGCTTTGTCCGCGCCGCCTTCGACGACGGGATGACCCTCGAGCGGCTGTACGTCAAGTTCAACAAGCCCTCCGGCGTCAGGGCGAGCGCGCTGGTGAACGCGGTCCCGTTTTACGGGGAAGGCGGCAGGCCGACGGCTGTGGTTGTCTCGATGCTGGAGCAGTAGGGGCGGATGTCAGGGCCGCCTGAGCGAGCCCTGGTAACGGTATATGTCGATGATGTTCCTCTCGATCGGGCCCTTGGGGACCGCCGGGTCGTCCACGCCACGGAACACGTACCGCCCCCACGGGTCGCCCGCAGGGGCGGGGCCCTCGTAGTAGACCAGCCCGCGCGCCGTCAGCTTCCCGATGTCGAGCTTCAGAAAACGCGCGGCCGAGTAGTCGTAGGCCATCCGCCTCGCGGGCGTCACCGCCTTGTATATCCTGTACGCGTTCTCGCCGAGGAAATAGGGCTTCATGAACCCCGCATCCCGTCCAAGCATCCCCTCCACGTCGCCCAGATACCAGTCGTAGGTCATGAGCGGCGTGTGCACCAGCGCCGTGTCGTCCCTGTACCGCTCCACCAGCCTCAGATACCACAGCGGGAACACGCCGTTGTCGCCCCATGTCAGGAGCACGCCCCCGTCGTCCACGGAGTCCAGGCTGTTCTTCGCGTAGTCGTATGCGAGGTAGCTCCCGGAGAGGTTGCTGTGCGCGAGGTTCCTGTACACGAGGACGCCGGAGGCAAAAAGCAGCGCCGCGAGCGTCAACGCCGCAAACGCCTGGCCGGCAGGCGCGCCCCCGCCCGGATGGCGCAGGACGTCCGCGATTAACATGCCCGCGAGCACGGTACCCGCAACGAGCGCGGGTATGTAGAACTTGGCCGCGAGTCCGAACCGCTCGTCGCCCTTCGCCCCCGCCGCCTGCGCCGCGACCACGAGCAGGTAAAGTACGAGAAAGACGAGGAGCGGGAGCGCGGTCTTCCACCCGTCCCGGAAGAGCCGCCATGCAAGGATGAGCGCGGCGAGCGCGCCTCCGAGAACGGCAGGGACTGAGATGCCGGAACCCGAGACTAATCCCGATATATACCCGGACACAAGGCCGGGCAGGTGGCGGACGAGCGAGCCGTAGTCGTGCCACTTGACGACCCACAGGAACCGGCCCCATGTGTCCGGGTGCCCGATGTCCAGCCCCGCGCCCGCCGCCGAGCGGACAGGCAGGTAAAAGAAGACGGACAGGCCGAGGAGCGCGAAGAAGACGCCCTGCAAGTAGGGCGTAATGCGCCCGCACGGGCCCTCGTCCAGATTTTCGTCGCGGGGCGCAAGCCCCCACGACAGGGCGAGCGCGGGCAGGTAAACGGCGAGCGAGACGTGGTTGACCACGCCGAGCCCGAATACGAAGCCGGACAGGCGGACGTAGCGCGCGGCCCCGATACGTCCCTGCCGGGAGTATACGTGCATAAGGACGAGGAGTGCGAGGAAGAAGGAGTTCAGCGCATACACCTCGGCCACGACCGCCTGCGACCAGAACGTCCTGGAGGCCGCCATGAGAAAGGCGAGCGAGGCCGCGACCGGCGCGGCGAGCCGCCCGGCGACACTTTCCGCACGGTCGTCGAGCAGGGCGAGGACGGCCTTGTACACGACGAACGCGGTCAGTGCGGAGAAGGCCGCCGACATGAGATTCAGACGAAAGGCGTTGCTGCCAACCGGCAGAAGCAGTGAAAAACCCTTGCCGAGGATGCAGTAGAGCGGGTAGCCGGGCTGGTGCGATATGCCGAGGAGGTGCGAGGCGGCTATAAGCTCGCCGCTGTCCCAGAATGTGACCGTCGGCGCGAGGGTAAAAAGGTAAAGGGCGAATGCTCCACAAAACAGAAAGGCCCCGAGCGTCGGGGCCGTGTCCTTGCAGTTATTGCCGAGGGGGGCGTCCATGCTCAGGCGAACATCATGCCTACGACCCAGAGGCCGTAGAAACCCACCACCGCGGAGCCCCAGTAAAGGGCCATCCGGTTGTTGAACCTGCCGCCCTTCTCGAACGCGCCGAATATGAAGCCCACCGTGCAGCCAACCCATCCGAGGAAGCCCAGCACCACGAGTATCGCCCAGCCTGTGTTCAATTCGAAGACCTCCCGTCGTCCCGACCGAAGTGGAGGGACCCACCGTTGATTTTGACCTTAATCAGATAAAGGCAGGGCCGACACGAAGGTCCTCCCCTACAAATTTGTAGGGGAGGACCCTCGTGTCCTCCCTTCTTGAATTAGATATAAGCAGATTCCTCGACTACGCTCGGAATGACAACATATCGTTCAACTACATCGCCGGCCCGCCGAAGCCCGCCGTCATCGCTATGAAGTTCGAGATCTTCTCGTTCGTCTCCCGGAGCCGCTTCGAAAGCGTCCGGCAGAACACCCAGAGCAGCTTGTTGCCGAGGTCCTTGTTGACGGTCAGCAGGTTGTCGAGGTCCGCCTTGTCTATGACAAGGCAGGTGACCTCCGTGTTGGCTATCGCGGTCGCCGAGCGCGGCGAGCCGTCGATGAGCGACATCTCGCCGAAGAACTGGCCGGACTTGAGCACCGCAAGCGCCTCCTCCCCCATGTTCGGGACGAACTTGCTGATGCGGACCTCGCCCTCCTCGATTATGTAGCACCTGTCGCCGGGGTCGCCCTCGAGGAATATGAACTTCTCCCTCGGGAACTTCATCTGGCGGCATATCTTCAGCACCTCGACCAGCTCTGTCATGTTGAGGTCGTTGAAGAGGTATACGTTCTTTAAAAGTTCAGTGTTCATCAGCCATAGCCTCCGGAAAGCTCGAACGCGTCCCTTATCACCGTGACCCTGGGGGTGGTGCCTTCCGCCCCGCTGATGCTGACCACGTCGAAACGGCAGGGGACGCCGTCCTTCTTGCTCTTCATGATGTAGTACAGCGCGGCCCGCTCCACCTGGCGGCGCTTGTGGCGGTTGACCGCAAGCTCGGGCGGGCCGTAGCTGTCGCCGTGGCGCGCCTTTACCTCGACGAAGACAAGCGTGCCCTTATGCTCCGCCACGATGTCCAGCTCGCCCGCCGGGGTGCGGTAGTTCTTTTCGAGGACCCTGTACCCCTGCCCGGCAAGGTGCTTCGCGGCGAGTTCCTCGCCCTTCCTGCCGAACTCCTTTATGTCCATCGGGAACACCCCGCGAGCCCGTTATTGATTAATTGGATTATCCGAAAAAAAGGCCGGAATGTCAAGCGATTAAAGGGGCCGGGAAAGTCCCGCCTTTTTGGAAAAAAGGCGGCCCAAAAACTTTGATGAGGGGTTCTCTCTCGCTTAGAGTGGGTAGAAATGGCATAGGATAACAGCAAGGACCGTCTTGATGTCTGTCGTCCTGAGCGAAGCCGAAGGACCCACCTTTGACTTTGACGTTATGATTTAAGGGATTACTGTGGGTCCCTCCACTTCGGTCGGGACGACGAGCAAAGAACAATGCGGGGCCGACACGCGCTTCGCCTGGTACGGCCACTACAACTCGAACGCCCCCTCTTCCAGGTGCTCACGTATCCGGTGGAGAAACTCGTTCGCGGTCAGGCCGTCCACGACCCGGTGGTCGTACGACAGCGACAGGAACATCATCGGCCTTATGGCGATAGCGTCCTCGCCCTCGTGCTCGACGACGACGGCACGCTTCACCACCTCGCCCATCCGCAGGATGCCGACCTGAGGCTGTGAGATTATCGGCGTGCCGAAGAGGTTCCCCTTCCGGCCGGGGTTGGTCACGGTGAACGTCCCGCCGGACATCTCGTCCGGCAGTATCTTCCTGTCCCGGACGCGTATCGATAAATCGTTTACAGACTTCGCCAGATCGATGAGGCTCAGGCCCTCCGCGCCCTTGATTACCGGCACCATCAGCCCACGCTCGGAGTCCACCGCGACGCCCATGTTCACCCGCTTCTTGATGAGTATCGTGTCGCCCTGTACGACCGAGTTCATCAGCGGGTACTCATTCAGCGCGCGTATCGCGGCCAGCATCACGAAAGGCAGGAACGTCAGGCTTATTCCCATATCGTCCTTGATTCTGGCCTTGTGGGTGTCGCGTATCCCCACTATGCGGTCCAAATCCACCTCCGCGAAGGTGGTGACATGGGCGGATGTCGCCTTGCTGTAGACCATGTGGTCGGCGATGAGGCGGCGCAGCCGCGAGAAAGGCATCTCGGTGTCGTCCGCCTCCACCTCGTAGACCGGCGGTTTGTATGTGCCGAAGCCGGCGGGCTGAGAAGGAAGGGTTATATCCCCCTCCCCCGGCCCCTCCCGCGAGGGGAGGGGAGAACGAAGAATGTCCTCCCGCGAGGGGAGGGGAGAATGCTCTATTGCGGGGAAGCCCTCACCCCCGACCCCTCTCCCACGAGGGGAGAGGGGAGCAAGCGGCTCCCCGGCTTCGCCCGGCGAGAAGGGTATGTGCATCTGCTCTACCGGCATGTCGGCTCCGGCTGCGGGGTTCTTGCCCCAGCCCTTGACGTCCGCGTTCAGGACGTCGGACTTTGTGACCCGGCCGCCCTCGCCCGTGCCCTTTAGCTTCGTGACGTCTATGCCCATCTCCAGGCCGAGCCGCATCACGGCCGGGGAGTAGAACCTCGACATGTCCCGGCCCGCGCCGGGCGCGGCCTCCGGGCGGACGATCTCGACCGGCGGCGGCTGGATGGGTTTTTCCCCGGCGGCGGGCTTCAACTCCTCGGCGGCGGGCACGCCCTCTTTTACGAACGGGTGCTCCGCCGGGCCCTCCTTCTTAGACTCAAGCGGCGGCTCGGGCTTCTTTTCGGGCACGAGGGGCGGTTCCGCCGTATACCCCTCCGCAGGCCCAGCCGGTTTTTTCGTAACGGGTTCCGGCATTGCCTCGGGTTTCGTGCCCGCCTGCATGGCGGCGGTCTCGTCGATGCGCGCGATGAGCTGGCCGATGGGGACGGTCGCGCCCTCCTCTGCCAGGACCTCTGCCAGGATGCCGGAGGCCGGGGACGGTATGTCCACGTCCGCCTTGTCCGTCGTGACCTGCACGAGCGGCTGGTCGGCCTCGACGTATCCGCCGACCTCGACCAGCCAGACGGCTATCGTACCCTCGGCGATGCTCTCGCCCATCTGCGGCATTATG
>JACRHJ010000005.1 GCA_016212105.1 Nitrospirota bacterium | reverse complement strand
CTTATTGCGAAGGCGGATTACCTGCTTGCGAAGCTCGTACTTTGATGCTTTGTTTAACTTGCGTGCGTCGGTCTTTTCCATGACCGACACTATATCACAAATAGAGATGGATTGCACTAAATATCCACCGGGTTAATAATAATATACAGGCAGATTCTTCGCTTCGCTCAGAATGACACCGTAAGAACCATGACGGGCGGCCACAGAGGGCCGCCCCTACACAAACGCCACGCGAGGCCGACCATGAAAATATTGCCAGCCATTCTCGCAGCCATCCTGCTCCTCCCGGTATCCTCTTACGCTGAGATGACGCCCGTCACAGCCAGGTCGGCGATAACGTCCGTTACCGTATACCCGGACCGGGCAATGGTGACGCGAACGGCGAATGTCGCGCTCGGCAAGGGAGACAGCAGGGTCGTATTCCCGGACCTGCCCGGCGAGGCGATGGAGGACTCGGTCAGGGTGTCCGGCCAGGGCGCGGCGGGGACGAGGCTCGGCACGGTCGAGACGAAGCGTATGTACCTGGAGGCAGTGACCAACGAAGCGGCCAAGGGGCTCCTTGCCCAGCTCCAGGCGCTGAAAGACGACGACAGGCGGCTTACGGACGAGCTTGTCCTGATGAACGCCCAGCGTGACTTCTACAAGGCGATACAGTTCCACGACGCGGAGGTCTGGTCGAAGGAGATCACGCAGGGCAGGCCCGCCGCCGAGGACTGGGCAAAGCTGGTCTCGTTCCTCGTGGACGGACAGGGCAAGGCGGCGGAGCGGCTGCGCGGGATAGATGTCGAGAGGCGCGGCCTGAAGGACAGGATGGACGCGCTCCAGAAGCAGATAAACGAGATAAGCGCCCAGGGCGCGAGGGAACAGCTGACCGCGTCCATAGAGGTATCCGCGTCCAGCCCCGGCGACCTGGAGCTTGAACTCTCCTACGTCGTCATGGGCGCGTCATGGATGCCCGCATACGAGGCGAGGGCGGACGTGGACAAAGGGACTGTCGAGCTGACGTACCAGGGCGAGGTCGCCCAGAGCACGTCCGAGGACTGGAAGTCGGTCGAGCTTGCGATGTCCACGGCGAGGCCCGCCGTTGGCGCGTCCCCGCCTGTAATGTACCCTTGGTACATCAGGACGCTGGAGCCTCGGGTCTTCAGGGAAGAGCAGCAGATGATGAACAAGCGCGCCTACATGGGCGAGATGGACATGATGGCCGACAAGGCCATGGTGGGCGGCGTGATGGCCTCCGCCCCCATGCCGGCGCCCGCCGAGGTCATGACGTCACAGGCCGTCACTTCCGGCACGACCGTGCAGTTCAAGGCCGTGACGAGACAGGACGTCCCGCCGGACGGCTCGTCGCACAAGGTGACCATCGCGGTGGATACGTTCAAGTCCGAGTTCGAGTACTACACCGTCCCAAAGCTGATGCCGAATGCGTACCTGAAGGGCGTCCTGTCTAACGACCGTGAGTACCCGCTCCTGCCCGGGCAGGCGGCGGTCTTCCTCGGCGGGGACTACCTCGGCAAGTCCGTCCTGCCGATGACCGCGCCGGACGAGAAGCTTGAGCTTGCGCTCGGAATCGACGACGGGATAAAGGTCAAGCGCGAGCTGGTGAAGCGGCACGAGGAGGACGCGGGCTTCCTGAGCAAGACGCGCAGGATAAACTACATATACCGGATAACCGTCGAGAGCTACAAGAAGGCGGCCCGGAAGATAACCGTGCAGGACCAGCTCCCGGTATCCCAGCAGGAGGAGGTCGTGGTCAAGGCCGTCAAGCTCGAACCGGAGCCGACGACGAAGGACGAGAATGGTTTCCTCGGTTGGGCGTTTGAAATCTCCCCCAAGGAGAAGAAGACAATCACGATGGAGTACTACGTCGAGTTTCCGAGGGACAGGGAGGTCGGGGGGATATAGAGGAGACACCCCGGTTCATCAATAAGGGATGATAAGGAAATAACACCCGATGAATCGGGCAACTACAACTCCAAATGCAAGGGCCGACACGCGGCCAAAAAACGGGACTTGGTACGGCCCCTACATTAAGAACCAGAGATTTCAGATGAATAAGTCCATTATAGCAGCCATCCTCGCGCTTGTCCTTCTTATGCCCGCGATGGTATCCGCATACCAGGTAGCCCTCGAGGCGAAGGCCGAGAAGGCCGAGGTGGGAAAGGGCGAGCCGTTCACGTACACACTGAGCATAATAGAGGAGGGCGAGCCCGGCCGGCCCGCGGAACTCGTGCCGCCGGACCTTGCAGGCTTCGACGTGACCGGCACGTTTTCGTCTTCCACCATGAAGATAATCCAGGGCAAGGCGAGGCGGGTGACCGACCAGACCTTCAGGATGTCCTCCGATGTCCCGGGCGAGCACGTCATCCCGCCCGCGAAGTTCGTGATGATGGACCCCGGGACCGGCAGGACGGAGACAGTGGAGTCCAACCCGGTCAAGGTCGTGGTCGGCGAGAAGGCCCAGGGCCTCATGAAGGGCATAGCGGATGACATCCGCGACATAAAGGCCCCCAAGACCTTCCTCGACAAGGCGAGGCTCTTCTTCTACGGCATGGCAGCCATAGTCGTGCTGGTATTTTTCGCGCTCCTCGGCCTGGCGATATACCTCTTCCGCGGGAGGAAGTCCGCGAAGCCCGAGTCCCCGGCCACGTCCATACAGGGGCCGAAGGCATCTCCCAGGGATGAGGCCATGGCGGCGCTTGCACGCGCCGAGCGGCTCAAAGACGACCCCAAGGCGTACTACGCGGCCGTTGCCGACGCCATACGCGCATACCTCCGGGACACGCGCGGCATCGCCGCGTTCGAGGCCACCACCGCCGAGATCGTCGCCGAGGCGGAGAAGACGTCCATCCCTGCTGCCGCGTCAGGTCTATTGAGGCTGACGCTCGACGAGGCAGACCTGGTCAAGTTCGCCAAGTACGTCCCGACCGAGGACGAGAAGGCCGCTTTCATCGGCCGGGCGAGGCGGCTGGTTTCGGAGATATAAACCAGCCCCCACCCCAGCCCTCCCCCTTGAAGGGGGAGGGAGATTCGTCGATGAATTTATTAAACCGGCAACAAAATAGGCAAACTTCCTGGACCCCGTGTCAAGCACGGGGTGACGAACAAGCGCACGTCATTCCCGCGAAAGCGGGAACCCAGGGACTTAAATTGCTTTGCATAATTGACCTAATTAATTGCCGGATTAATAATGCAGGGGCAGGCCCCGTGCGCCGGCCAGGCATTGGTTCTTGTTCGTCATTCCCGCGAAAGCGGGAATCCAGGGACTTTAGTATTTTATCGAGTGGCTTGTAAACCAACCCCCACCCCAGCCCTCCCCCTTGAAGGGGGAGGGAGATTCGTCGATGAGCTTTGGGGAATTGTATACAGGCAGATTCTTCGCACTGCCTGCCCCGGTATGCCTGAAGCCGGGGCTCAGAATAACACCGTAACTTCCTGGACCCCGTGTCAAGCACGGGGCGACAGCCAAACCGTACCACACGAACACGAAAGACGAACACGAGACACGAATATGGTCGAGTTCGGACTCACAGGCGGTATCGCAAGCGGAAAGTCCACGGTGTCCGCGATGTTCCGCGAGCTTGGCGCGCACGTCATAGACGCGGACCTGCTCGCCCGTGAGGCGCTCGCCCCGGGCAGCCCGGCGCTGCACGACGTCGCCCGCATCTTCGGCGAGGCGGCAATCCTCCCCGACGGGAACTTGGACAGGAAGGCGGTCGCGGACGTGGTCTTCCGGGACGCGGTCAGGCGCGCGGAGCTGGAGGCGGTCGTCCACCCGTTCGTCTTCCGGGAGGAGGCGAGGCTCGTTGCGGATATTTACAAAAAGGACCCGCACGCGGTTGTCATCTTCGACGCCGCCCTGCTGATTGAGTCCGGCGCGCAAGCACGGATGGACGGGGTCGTGCTTGTCTCCTGCTCGGCGTCCACGCAGATGGACAGGCTTGTACGCCTTATGGGCATGACCCCGGAGGACGCCGTGCTCAGGGTAAACGCCCAGATGCCCCTTGTCGAGAAGCGCGGGTACGCGACGTACATCGTGGACAACGACGGCAGCCTCGACGAGACCCGGGCCCAGGTCAGGGAGATATACCGGAAGCTCGCCTCGACGGCATAGACCAAGATTCATGCCAATATCCGCTTGACAAATCCAAAACCCGCATCTATACTTTGTGACTTAGTTGCCAAAACGGACTTCAGGGGCAAGGGGCATAAAGGGACCTCGACGTTGCCGCGCCGGATAACGGTGGCGGGAAGGTTGGGGGCGATTCCAATCCACAGCTTACCAGACGCAGCATTTCCGCAAGTGGAGAGCTACCTTCCGCCAGGCCCCGCAGCGCTTCCCGCACGCGCGTGAACCGCCATAACGCCCGGAAGTCCGGAACCCATAAGAAGTATAAATAGAATGTCCCGGGCCACGCTCGTAACGCAACTCGCGCGCAACGAGTGCTGTTTCAGGCTTTTTGCCATGCCGGGCAGGTCGCAAATGGCCTCCGGCAGAGGCTCGACGGACGCGTGCGGGCAGTTTTTTATCCAGCCGCCCAGGCCGCGCCCGCGGCACGCGGACACTATATCTGGGCACCCTCCGGGCGTGTGTACTATCTGTTGATTCGAGCCCTGAGCCGCATTCATTATATAGACGGGGTTAATTCGTCTATTAATATTTTTAATTGGAATACCCGCTACAAAGCGTGTACAATCGGGCCGCTGTGAGAAAGCCCTATATATACAGGTTGAGACGAAGGGGTGAGGGATTGGCCCTTGGCCTCTGATAAAGACCATAAACCCGTATCAGAAGTTATGTAAAAGGAGGATGTACAAGATGGCGCTGGTAAATCCGCACGGTAAAGACAAGAAGCTGATGCCCCTTATGCTCGAAGGCGCCGCGCTCGAGGCCGCCAAGACGGCAGCGAAGTCCATGGACCAGGTCAAGATGAGCTCCCGCGAGACCTCCGACCTCATCATGATGGGCATAGGCGCGTTCACCCCGCTCACCGGGTTCATGGGCAAGGCCGACTGGAAGAGCGTCTGCGAGAAGTTCGTCATGGCCGACGGCCTCTTCTTCCCGATACCCATCACCCTGTCCACCACCAAGGGCCAGGCCAACTCCCTCAAGATAGGCCAGGAAGTCGCCCTCGTGGACGAGGAGTCCGGCGAGATAATGGGCTCGATGACCATAGCCGAGATGTACGACATGTCCGAGGACGACAAGAAGTTCGAGTGCCAGGCCGTCTTCACGACGACCGACGCCGTCGAGCACCCCGGCGCGCAGAAGGTCATGGCACAGGGCGACGTCAACATCGCCGGCCCGGTCAAGGTCTTCTCCGAAGGACACTACCCGGAGACCTACAAGGGCATCTACATGCGCCCGGCCGAGACCCGCGCCCTGTTCGAGGCCAAGGGCTGGAACACCGTCGCTGCGTTCCAGACCAGGAACCCGATGCACCGCTCCCACGAGTACCTCGCCAAGATAGCCATCGAGACCCTCGACGGCTGCTGCATACACATGCTCCTCGGCAAGCTGAAGGCCGGCGACATCCCTGCCGACGTCCGCCAGAAGGCGATAGACACACTGGTCGACAACTACTTCGTCAAGGACACCTGCGTCGTCTCCGGCTACCCGATGGAGATGCGTTACGCCGGCCCCCGCGAGGCGCTCCTCCACGCGCTGTTCAGGCAGAACTACGGCATGAGCCACCTCCTCGTCGGCCGCGACCACGCCGGCGTCGGCGACTTCTACGGCCCGTTCGACGCCCACCACATATTCGACAAGATCCCGGCCGGCGCGCTCGAGACCGCCCCGATAAAGATCGACCTCTCCTTCTACTGCACCAAGTGCGACGGCATGGCCTCTGACAAGACCTGCCCGCACGGCAAGGAGTCCAGGCTCATCGTCTCCGGCACCAAGCTCAGGAAGATGCTCTCCGAGGGCGAAGAGGTCCCCGACCACTTCAGCCGCCCGGAGGTCCTCACCATCCTGAGGGCGTACTACGAAGGCCTGACCGAGAAGGTCGAGATCAAGATGCACAAGCACGCCGAGACCGGCGGCAAATAGGGCATGTCTGGGGGCCGGGTTGTCTTTGCGAGCGAAGCGAAGCAACCTCCTCCAAATTGACCACGCAAGAATTATGCATACCGGCCGGGGGCCGCAAGGCCCCCGGCTTCAGATAAAAAGCCTTACGTTCTCTCGACAATAAATTTATAGTGGAGGGAGGTGTCACCAATAGCAGGTTGTACGTCCCCCGTAAAAAGGGGAACCGTATCAGCATAGGGCCAGCGGGGCCCCACTTAGGAAACCAGTATAAAAGGCAAAACCGAGGAGGACTTAATTATGCCGAGCTGTGTAAATGTCGAAAAGTGCGACGGTTGCAAGGGCAAGGACAAGACCGCTTGTCAGTACATCTGCCCGAACGACCTCATGAAGCTGGACATGAATATGATGAAGGCGTGGAACCAGGAGCCGGAAGGCTGCTGGGAGTGCTACTCCTGCGTCAAGATCTGCCCGCAGAGCGCGATCGAAGTCAGGGCCTATGCCGACATCGTCCCCCTGGGCGGCAGCGTCGTTCCGCTGAGGGGTTCCGACTCCATCATGTGGACCGTCAAGTTCCGTAACGGCAAGCTCAAGAGGTTCAAGTTCCCGATCAGGACGACCCCGGAAGGCTCGATCAACCCGTACCCGGGTGCCGCCGAGCCCGCAGCTCTCGACAACGAGCTCCTCTTCACCGAGGCCGGCAAGACCCTGCCGAAGATGTAACTGTTTATAAATACGGAACAAAAACGTCAACTCCACAACGCTTAAGGAGGAAAAGGATATGTCTTTAGAGAGAGAGAGCTGCACCTCGTCGTACTGCGAGGCCCCGCAGATAGTCGAGATCGATACCGATATACTCCTCATCGGCGGCGGCATGGCCAACTGCGGCGCCGCGTTCGAGGTCATGCCCTATGCCAAGAAGTACGGCCTAAAGGTCACCCTGGTTGACAAGGCCGCCATGGACCGCTCCGGCGCCGTCGCGCAGGGCCTTTCCGCCATCAACACCTACCTCGGCGGCCAGGACCCGGCCGACTATGTCCGCATGGTCGCCAACGACCTCATGGGCATCGTCCGTGACGACCTGATCTACGACGTGGGCCGCCACGTGGACGATTCCGTCCACCTGTTCGAGCGCTGGGGCCTCCCGATCTGGAAGCAGGCGGGCGACGAGGGCAAGTTCCTCGACGAGGGCGGCAAGCCCGTCCGCTCCGGCAAGTGGCAGATCATGATCAACGGCGAGTCCTACAAGGTCATCGTGGCCGAGGCCGCCAAGAAGGCGCTCGGCGACGAGAACATCTACGAGAGGGTCTTCATAGTCAAGCTCCTCCTGGACGAGAAGGTCGAGAACAGGGTCGCCGCGGCGGTCGGTTTCTCCACCCGCGAGAACAAGATATACATCATCCGCGCCAACGCGATGCTCCTCGCGGCCGGCGGCGCCGTCAACATCTTCAGGCCGAGGTCGGTCGCTGAAGGCATGGGCCGCGCGTGGTACCCGGTCTGGAATGCCGGCTCCACCTACACGATGGCTGCCCAGGTCGGCGCCGAGCTGACCATGATGGAGAACAGGTTCGTCCCCGCCCGCTTCAAGGACGGTTACGGCCCGGTCGGCGCGTGGTTCCTGCTCTTCAAGTCGCAGGCGGTCAACGCCTTCGGCGAGAACTACGTGACCAAGAACGCCCACATGCT
>JACRHJ010000053.1 GCA_016212105.1 Nitrospirota bacterium | reverse complement strand
TAAAGGGCTTCAAGTTCCTGCCGTTTCTGAGGCAGACGCTCAAGAGGGAAATAGAAAACAAGGACGACAGGAAGGCTGAAAGGTCAGCCGCTTGAAAAACAGGGGCCACTTCAAATTTCAACTAAGAATGGGCTTGACTCACGTATCGGGACTCCTTGTCCTTGGCCAGTATCTCGACGGCCTCAAGGTACGACGCAATGGCGTCCTTGATGTTCTCCGAGGCTTCCGCCTCGGTCGCACCCTGCGACCAGCAGCCCGGGAGGCCGGGTACGGAGACGGCGTAGCCTTCGTCGGTTTTTTGAAGGTTTACTTTATATTTCATGTGCGCCTCCCGGTGTTTTAATGGTATTATCATATCAGTATCGCCGTGAAATATCAAGAGGCAGGTGCCCGGCGCCGTGCATGGGCCGCGACTACACGATGCCGTTCCCGAGGGAGACTGTGCGGCAGTTGGGGTTCTTTGAGAAATAGGCGGGACTTTACGACGCTGATTGCTGCGCCCCCGGCGCGCTGAAATACTGGGCCGCCTCTTGGGGCGGCCCTTGTTTGTTTGCGTGGTGCAATTGCGCTGATTTGGTATTCTATCCATAACATGAATAATAGAGATTCAATGAAGAATATCAACATGAAGTTATTGGCGCTGGGCTGGTTCATATTTATTGTGATTTTCATAGGCCTGCCAATAACGGGAAGTTATAATGGTGAGTTTGGCGGCTATGTTCTATTTACATTTCTGTGTCTGGCAGTTATCGTAAACCTGTTAGCTCTGCTCTCGTTTAATGTGTCGGAAAAAAGCGCGAAGGTTGTAAAGTATGTTTGGGTATTATTGGCTATTGCAAATCTGGGTGTATCTTTGTACACCTCCGTCATGGAGCCATCGAATGATGCTTTTGAATTTCTTGGCTGGAGTATGACTCTATTGTCTTTCCCGATAGGCGTGGTGTTGTTGTATTTATTTGGAGCGGCGTCTGGTGTTATAAACATGGTCTTGCCAGGCGGTAATATTTCGCTTGTAATATTCTGGTTGGCCTTTTTTGCGTTGGGGTACTTGCAGTGGTTTAAGTGGGTTCCTATGCTCATGGCCAACAAGAGAAATATTGACCATTTAAGATTGTGGACTGAACAAGAGGTCAGAGATGAAATCATTAAAATAGTGGAAGACTATATCCCGAAAGACTTTACAAGCAGACAGCTATTGCATAACAATGCGCTGCTTATTCATGAAATACAGATGAACCCGGAAGATACTACCTACTTGATTTATGACATTGAGAATAAATTCGGGATAGATTTCTTAGACGGAGAGTTTGCATGTAGGGATGACATGTCTGTTCAGGATATGATTGACTTGGTGATGAAATACATTCATCAAAGAGCTGTCAACATGGGCTCTCTAAAGCCTCATGATACGACCACCGCACGCGCATGAAGGAAAAGTTCAGGAAGACCGGCCTAGACGGCTTCCACGAGTACGAGGCGCTTGAACTGCCACTTGCATTTTATTGACGTTGGCCTCGCGGTCTATTCCGGGCCAGGTGAAAAAGCGGTAGAATACTCAAACATGCTGGTTCACAGATTCAATGAGGGCCTTATGAAAATCATAACATTGGGGAGTGTGACAGCATTCATTGGTATTGTATTAATGCAATCAGGCGATGCAATAATTAATACACTTGGTATTGCATGCATATTGTTTGGCATTTCTCGTTCAATTAAAGAACGTGAACGCGAGGACCCCAAGAACAGGTATCTGCCATAAGTAATCCGAGGCAAATCATGGACGAAAAAAAGCCCCACTACCACGAGCACCGCACCCGTATGAAGGAAAAGTTCAGGAAGGCCGGAAATGGTGGCATCCAGCGAGGAGCATGATGCAACGTTTATCGGAAGTCTTTCCCATTTTATGTATCATCGTCGCGACCCTGTTGTCGGTTGTCGCTGGTCTTTCGTGTTCGCTCAGGACACATATACGCTGGAACCCGATAGAGTTGTATCTGAACTACAACAAGACGGAAAACATGCTGGTTATTGTTGCCGGGGTATTAGGTGCACTGGGAGTACTGTTGATGTTCATTATGGGATAAACATATGGAACCCTGGCAGCATCAAGCTTACTTCATTTTGTCCAAAGTAGGACCAATATGCGCTTTCATCGCTCTGGCCCTGCTGCTCATTTCTTATTATCACTATAGATTCAGAACCAAGAAGTGGTGGACATTCTTCCCATACACCGACTTCAATAAGTTCGAGATGAGATTGTTATTAGGCGCAATTGCATTTGTGGCGCTTATGGTCATCGATATGGTATTGACAGCGATGATTAGCTAAACGACACTTGGGTGCTCCAATAATAATGACGTGAAGGAAATATGCACGAATTGATAAAATACAACATTGAAGTCGTCCCAGCTGTATTGGGAGTTATTGGTGGTATCATATTATCCCTGATAGCGATGAATAAACATTTCTCAAGAGCTAGAAGAGAAGGCTTTAGGCCTAAAGTATTTCCGGATTATAATGCAGATGAAAGGAAATATGAATATCTTGCTTTTATTTCCGCTGGAATAGGCATGATGATTGCGCTATTTATCCTATGGCTAAAAGGTGAGTTGCGATGGTGATAGGAATGAATTACGAAGTTATACCAGTGATTATTGGAGCAGTAGTCGGTGGTGGCCTATGGATGATTGCATATTATACATATTTCTTTAGGACAGAGAAAGAGGGTTCCCGGCCCAAGTTATTATTCCCAAAATACGATTCTCAGGAAATGAAGATTCAGAATTGGGGAATTGTAGCGATAGTGGTTGGGATAGCATTGACATTCATCATAAAATGGTTGAAGCATAGCGTATAGAATCCGAAGTTCCTACATGGACGAGAAAAGCCGCACTACCACGAGCACCGCACGCGGATGAAGGAAAGACGTTAGGTGAACATGGAACCCTGGCAAGATAGTGCAAGCAATGTCCTATTCTACGCTTTTGGGGGATGCGTCGTTGTCGGCACAATAGTGAATCTTGTTGCGTGTTATCACTACCTCTTCAGGACCCATAAGTGGTGGACGCTAATACCGCACCTCAATTTCAACGAGGTTGAACATAAAATATTCAAGGTCAGCCTCGCGTTTTTCGGGATGGCGATAATTGCTCTATTGCTGTTACTTCTTGTAGATGGTCGCTGAGGAACTACAATGGACGAAAAAAAGCCACACTACCACGACCACCGCACTCGTATGAAGGAAAAGTTCAGAAAGTCCGGCCTCGACGGCTTCCACGAGTACGAGGCGCTCGAACTCCTCCTGACATACGCCATCCCGCGCCGCGACGTAAAGCCGCTGGCAAAAGGCCTGATGGAGAAGTTCGGCGGCTTCCAGGGAGTCCTCGACGCGCCAATCGAGGAACTCGAAGCCTTCCCCGGCATCGGCGAGCACTCGGCCATACTCCTGAAGGTCGCGCGCGACTGCTCCGACTTCTACCTGAAGAAGAAGGCGATAAAGAAGTCCCGCGTCTGCTGCGCGCCGGACCTTATAAACTACTGCCGCATGTCCATGGCGGGCCTGAAGGACGAGCAGTTCCGGGTGGTGTTCCTGAACACGCAGAACGAGATAATCGAGATCGAGACCATACAGGAAGGCACGATAGACCAGTCGGTCGTGTACCCGCGCAAGGTCATGGAGCGCGCGCTCTACCACAAGGCGGCCGCGCTCATCTTCGTACACAACCACCCCGGCGGCAAGGTGCGCCCGTCCTACGCGGACAAGGAGATAACCGCCTCGCTCGTCACCGCCGCGAAGGCGATGGACATCGAGGTGCACGACCACCTGATAATAGGCAAAGAAGGCTACTACAGCTTCCGCGACTCCGGGCTCCTCTGATGCGAAGGGAATTTCAGGGCAGGGCGATAGTCCTTAACGCGCTCGCGTACGGGGACTCGGACCTCATAGTGAGCTTCATGACGGAGGAACTGGGCGTCGTCCGGGGGCTGGCCAAGGGCGGACGCGCGAGCCGGAAGCGGTTCGCCGGCTGCTTCGAGCCGTTCACGAGCATCAACCTCGGCTGCCGGATGAAGGACTCGGCCTCGCTCGCGGGCATCACATCGGCGGACATCGTAAACTCCCACCTGAAGATCCGCGACAGCCTGGACAGGATAAACGCGGGCGCGCGCATGCTGGAGCTTGCCGGGACGGTCGAGGTTCACGGCGCCGAGGCGGCCACGGCCTTCGGCCTGCTTGACAAATCGCTCGAAATACTGGAGACTTCTACTGACCCCGCCGCTTTAAGCGGCATATTTTTTGTGAAGTGGCTGGACATCGCCGGGTACAAGCTCCCGCACGAGACGTGCGGGCAGTGCGGCGGGCCGTTCGAGACACCTGGCGGGACGGGGGGCGGGGCACCGGGCGGGAAGCCGGGCGGGCCGGGTGGCGCGTACTACCGGGGCGGGTACAGCCTCGTGTGCGGAAAATGCGCGGGCGGGCGGGACACCCGGACGGTCAGCGCGGGCACCCTGGCCTTCATTTCCCGCGCGGAGACGCTCGAAACGGGGTCTATTTCGCGGTTGAGGCTGTCGGAGGGGGGCGAAAAAGAGCTTTTCGGGTTGCTTGGGCCATATATCGCCTCGATTGCGGGAAGAAGCCTGAAAACGCTGTAAAATCAGGCAAGCAGGGCACATTACCCTTGACTTTGACCTCGATATCTGGTAAATACTTATGTTCTCTGCGTAAACCGTCCCGGAGGCTTTTTGTGAACTTTCAGGAACTGATACTCAAGCTGCACAACTACTGGACCTCGAAGGGCTGCGCGATGGTACAGCCCTACGACATAGAGTGCGGGGCGGGGACGTTCAACCCGCACACCTTCCTGCGCGTCCTCGGCCCTGAGCCCTGGGCGGCATGTTACGTCGAGCCGTCAAGGAGGCCGACGGACGGCCGTTACGGCGAGAACCCGAACCGCCTCCAGCACTACTACCAGTACCAGGTTATAATCAAGCCGTCCCCGCTGAACATACAGGACCTGTACCTGGACAGCCTGAGGGAACTGGGCCTCGACCCGCTGAAGCACGACGTCCGCTTCGTCGAGGACGACTGGGAGTCGCCGACGCTCGGCGCGTGGGGGCTGGGCTGGGAGGTCTGGCTGGACGGCATGGAGATTACGCAGTTCACCTACTTCCAGCAGGTGGGCGGTATAGACCTGCGGCCGGTCTCGGCGGAAATAACCTACGGTCTCGAGCGCATTGCGATGTACCTCCAGCAGGTGGACAACGTCTACGACCTCGAATGGAAGAAGGGCCTGAAGTACGGAGACGTTCACCACCAGACCGAGGTCGAGTTCTCGAAGTACAACTTCGAGGAGGCGGACGTCGAGATGCAGTTCAAGCTGTTCGAGATGTTCGAGGCCGAGTCGAAAAGGCTCAACAAGAAGGGCCTGGTGCTGCCGGCCTACGACTACACGCTCAAGTGCTCGCACGCGTTCAACATGCTCGACGCGCGCGGCGCTATTTCCGTCACTGAGCGGACTGGATACATCGCACGCGTAAGGAACCTCGCCCGCATGTGCGCCGAGAACTACGTCGCGCTAAGAGAAGGGATGGAGCATCCTCTCCTGAAGAAATAGGGCAGCGGACAGGTTTGTCTTTGCGAGCGTAGCGAAGCAATCTCCTCGATGACTTGTAATATGGAGGAGATTGCCGCGTCGCTTGCGCTCCTCGCAAAGACATATAAATCGGGCCGACACACGGGTCGGCCCCTACATAAAATCAAAGCCGCTGGATTCCCGCACTCGCGGGAATGACAGTCTTGAATTTCACGAAACACGGGTTTTATCATAAATGCCAAAAGAACTCCTTTTAGAGATAGGCACAGAGGAAATACCGGCCGGGTTCCTGCCGCCCGCGTTCAGGGCGATGGAGGAACTTGCGGCCAAGGCCCTGAACGAGGCGCGCCTCGAACACGGCAAAGTCACCGCGATGGGCAACCCGCGCAGGCTGGTGCTCCATGTCGAGGGTATCGCCGACCGCCAGCCGGACACGGTGCGGGTCGCCTACGGCCCGCCCAAGAAGGCCGCGTACGACGCGGACGGCAACCCGACCAAGGCGATGGCGGGATTCGCCAAGTCGCAGGGCGTAGAGGTTTCGGACCTGACTGTCGAGGACACCGACAAGGGCGAGTACCTATGCGCGAGGGTCGAGGTCAAGGGCGTGGACGCGAAAGAAGCGCTCGCGGCGCTCCTGCCCAGGCTGATACTCTCCATACCGTTCACCAAGTCGATGCGCTGGATGGACAAGGAGGTGCGCTTCGCGCGTCCCATCCACTGGCTGCTGGCCATACTGGACGGTGAGGTCGTCCCGTTCGACATCGACGGGCTCAAGTCCGGCAACCTCTCGCGCGGCCACAGGTTCATGAGCCCTGGCGCGTTCCTCGTCAAGAACTACACGTCATACATAAACCACACAAGAGAAAACTTCACGATAGTAGACCCGCAGGCGAGGCTCGACATGGTACGAAGCCAGGTCGAGGCCGCCGCGTCCAACCTCGGCGCGAAGGCCATACCGGACGAAGGCCTGCTCACGGAGATAAGCAACCTTGTCGAGTACCCGGCCGCGGTCGTGGGCAGCTTCGACAGGGAGTTCCTCGCGCTCCCGCGCGAGGTGCTGGTCAACTCGATGCGCGAGCACCAGAGGTACTTCGCCCTGACCACCTCCGACGGCGGCCTGAAGCCGAACTTTATCACAATATCGAACACGAAGGCCGAGGACATGGAGGTCGTGCGCGCGGGCAACGAAAGGGTCCTCAGAGCCCGACTGTCCGACGCGAAGTTCTTCTTCGAGGAGGACATGAAGAGGCCGCTCGCGGACCGCGTGGACGACCTTAAAAAGGTGCTCTTCCAGGAGAAGCTCGGCTCGACATACGACAAGGTCCAGAGGGTCATCGCTCTCGCGGCGTACACGGCCGATACGCTATACAGCGATAAGACTGTCAGGGGTGACGCGGAACGCGCCGCGCTCCTTTGCAAGGCGGACCTCGTGACAAGCATGGTCTACGAGTTCGCGAACCTTCAGGGCATCGTGGGCGCGGACTACGCAAGGCGCAACGGCGAGCGGGAAGAGGTCGCGAAGGCGATTGTGGAGCATTACATGCCGCGCTTCTCCGGCGACGACGTGCCGGCCAGCCCGGCGGGTACCGCGGTATCCATAGCGGACAAGATGGATACCATCGTCGGCATATTCTCGATAGGCAAGTCGCCGACCGGCTCCGAGGACCCGTACGCGCTCAGGCGTCAGTCGCTCGGCATCATCGCGATGATATACAAGGGCGGGTTCCGCACGTCGCTCAAGGGTTTCATATCGAAGGCGGCCGAGCTGCTGAAACTGTCCGGCGCGGACAAGGCGAAGGTGGAGTCCGACGTCCTCGAGTTCTTCAGGCAGAGGGTCGCCAACCAGCTTGGCACAGAGGGCTTCGTGTACGACACCGTTGACGCGGTGCTCGCGCGCGGCTTCGACGACATAATCGGCGCGAAGGAACGCGTCGCCGCGCTTTCCGAGTTCAGGAAGGCGGAAGGCTTTGCGCCGTTCATCACCGCGTTCAAGCGCGTAGCCAATATCATACCGGAGGGTTTCTCCGCGAACCTCGACGAGGCCCTCCTTAAGGAGCCGTCCGAGAAGGAGCTGTACAGGCATTTCATGGACATCAAGGACGAGGTCGGTACTCTCATGTCCGGCGGCAGGTACCTCGATGCGCTTAACCGCGTGTCCGAGGTCAGGCCGTACGTGGACAGCTTCTTCGACGCCGTGATGGTCATGGACAAGGACGAGGCGGTAAAGCAGAATCGCCTCGCGCTGATGGCGCTCCTCGCGGGTGTGTTCATGGGCTTCGCTGACCTCAGGAAGGTTGTGGTATAGTTGTAGCTGCCCGATTTATCGGGCGTTTTTTGTAGGGCGCCCCGGCTTTATGCATACCGGGGCAGGCTGTGCCCCCGGCGCGTCAAGTGATGTCATTCCCGCGAAAGCGGGAATCCATTTTCAGGCAATGAAAGTCAAAATGGACCCCCGTTTCCACGGGGGTGACAGATAAAGAGCCGACGCGCTTGTCGGTCTTGAATAATATAGTTTGCAATCCGTTATCGGTTGACATAAGTAAGGTAAGGTCCGTTATTCACCATGTTAAAGGAGGAGTTTGAGATGGCGAAAAAGTTTGTGTATTTCTTTGGGAACGGGAAGGCCGATGGGCACGGCGACATGAAGGACCTGCTTGGCGGCAAGGGCGCGGGCCTGGCCGAGATGACCAACGCGGGCGTCCCGGTGCCGCCGGGCTTCACGATTACCACCGAGGTCTGCAACATCTACTCCGAGTCCGGCAGGAAGCTCCCCAAGGAGGTCGAGAAGGAGATCGACGACAACTTGGCGAAGCTCGAGAAGGCGATGGGCAAGAAGCTGGGCGACGTCAAGGACCCGCTGCTCGTCTCCGTCCGCTCCGGCGCGAAGTTCTCGATGCCCGGCATGATGGACACCGTCCTGAACCTCGGCCTGAACGACGAGACGATACAGGGCCTCATCGCCAAGTCCGGCAACGAGCGCTTCGCATGGGATGCGTACCGCCGTTTCATCCAGATGTTCGGCAACGTCGTCATGGACGTGGACAAGGCCAACTTCGAGCACATCATCGACGCGACGAAGGACAAGCGCGGTATAAAGCTCGACGTGGACATGACCGTCGCCGACCTCAAGGACCTTGTCGCCCAGTTCAAGAAGAAGGTAAAGGCGCTCACGAAGAAGGACTTCCCGCAGGACCCGCACGCACAGCTCAGGATGGCGGAGGAGGCGGTCTTCCAGTCCTGGAACAACCCGCGCGCGATTACCTACAGGAGGCTGAACGACATACCCGGCAACCTCGGGACCGCGGTCAACGTCCAGGCGATGGTCTTCGGCAACATGGGCGACACCTCGGCGACCGGCGTCGGCTTCACGCGTAACCCGGCGACCGGCGACAAGGAGTTCTACGGCGAGTACCTGACGAACGCGCAGGGCGAGGACGTCGTCGCCGGAATCAGGACGCCGCACCCCATCGCCGACCTTGCGAAGGAGATGCCCAAGGTCTACAAGCAGCTCAGAGACATTACCGGCAGGCTGGAGAAGCACTACAGGGACGTCCAGGACTTCGAGTTCACCGTCCAGGAGAACGTCCTGTTCATGCTCCAGACCCGCACCGGTAAGCGCACCGCGCAGGCCGCGATAAAGATAGCCGTGGACATGGTCAAGGAGAAGCTCATCAGCAAGGAGGAGGCCATACTCCGCGTCGAGCCGAACCAGCTCGACCAGCTCCTCCACCCGATAATCGACCCCAAGGCCAAGAAGACCGTCATAGCCCAGGGTCTCAAGGCCTCACCCGGCGCGGCGGTCGGCAAGGCGGTATTCACCGCGGACGACGCAGTGACCGAGGCGCAGAAGGGCAAGGTCATACTCGTCAGGACCGAGACCAACCCGGACGACATACACGGCATGGACGCCGCCGCCGGCATACTCACCGCGAGGGGCGGCATGACCTCCCACGCGGCGGTCGTCGCGCGCGGTATGGGCACGCCCTGCGTCGCGGGATGCGAGTCGCTCAGGGTCAGCGAGAAGGACAGGAAGTTCACCGCGGGCAACGTGACCGTCAAGGAAGGCGACTGGATATCGATAGACGGCTCGACCGGCGAGGTCATGCTCGGCCAGATGCCGACGATTGAGCCGGCCGTGACCGGCGACTTCGGTACGCTTATGTCCTGGGCTGACGCCGCTCGCAGGCTGAAAGTCCGCGCCAACGCAGACATACCGAGGGACGCCATCGTCGCCAGGCAGTTCGGGGCCGAGGGCATAGGCCTCTGCCGTACCGAGCACATGTTCTTCGCCGAGGACAGGCTCCCCATAGTCCAGGAGATGATACTCGCGGACTCCGTGGGCGCGCGCCAGAAGGCGCTGGAGAAACTCCTGCCGATGCAGCGCTCCGACTTCGAGGGGCTGTTCACCGAGATGAAGGGGTACCCCGTTACCATCAGGCTCCTCGACCCGCCGCTGCACGAGTTCCTGCCCAAGCGTGAGGAGCTTATGGTCGAGCTCGCGACGATGAAGGCGCTGAAGAAGGGCGCGACGCCCAAGGCGAAGAAGCTGGAAAAACTGCTCGCCCGCGTCGAGGAACTCCACGAGTTCAACCCGATGCTCGGACACAGGGGCTGCCGTCTCGGCATAGTATACCCCGAGATTACGAGGATGCAGGCCAGGGCCATATTCGAGGCCGCCGCATTGCTTGCCAAGAAGAAGATAAAAGTCATACCAGAGGTGATGATACCGCTGGTCGGCACGGTCAAGGAGTTCTCCAACCAGAAGAAGCTCGTGGTCGAGATGGCCGACGCGGTCATGGCCGAGAACAAGGTCAAGATCGAGTACATGGTCGGCACGATGATAGAGCTGCCGAGGGCTGCGCTTGTCGCCGACACGATCGCGAAGGAGGCCGAGTTCTTCTCCTTCGGCACGAACGACCTGACCCAGACGACGTTCGGCTTCTCCCGTGACGACGCCGGCAAGTTCATCACGTACTACATGGAAAACGGCATCTTCGAGAAGGACCCGTTCGTCGCGCTCGACCAGGAGGGCGTCGGCCAGCTTGTCAAGATGGGCGTCGAGCGCGGCCGCTCGACACGCGAGAAGCTGAAGGTCGGCATCTGCGGCGAGCACGGCGGCGAGCCGTCGTCGGTTGAGTTCTGCCACAGGACCGGGCTTGACTACGTCTCCTGCTCCCCGTACAGGGTGCCCATCGCGAGGATGGCCGCGGCCCACGCCGCGATAAAGCAGTCCGGCAAGGTCAAGGCCTCGCAGACCAAATAGTCCCGCATGCGAAGATGGGAGCCGCGAGGCTCCCTTTTTCTTTATGTCACATGCGGTCATTCCCGCCCCGGCTTTAGGCATACCGGGGTAAACTCCAGCGGGAATCCAGGAAGTTTTATTCAAATCCCTGGACCCCCGCCTTCGCGGGGGTGACATATTTGTGGTTTGTCATTCTGAGCGGAGCGAAGAATCTGCCTGTTGTCTTTCTAAAAAAGTCAAAGGTGGGTCCCTCCACTACGGTCGGGACGACAATGTGCAGGCAAGGCATGTCCGGCACACGGGCCGGGCATTACATTTAAACAGGGCGCATCCCCCCATGCACAGGCTTTATCAGAAAACTCGCGGCACGCGTACGCATGCTGACGGCATCTCCATGACCGTCATGCATGCCCGCGCGGCAAGCCCGCTTACATATAGAAAAGAGTCCCGATGGATGACAAAAACGACGAAAAATATATGGACATGGCCCTGAGCCTTGCCGAGCTTGGACGGGGCACCGCGTCGCCGAACCCGATGGTTGGCGCGGTGGTCGTCAAGGACGGCAAGGTGGTGGGCAAGGGCTGGCACAAAAGGCCCGGCACGCCGCACGCCGAGGCCATCGCCCTCAGGAAGGCCGGAGACAAGGCCGAGGGCTCGACTATTTACGTGAACCTCGAACCCTGCTGTCACAGGGACAAGCTGACGCCGCCCTGCACCGACGCGCTCATCGCGAGCAAAGTTGCCAGGGTCGTTGTCGGCATGGTTGACCCGAACCCCAAGGTCGCCGGCAAGGGTATCGACACGCTAAGGGAAGCGGGCATCGAGGTCGAACTCGGCCTGCTCGCCGAGCGGTGCGAGAAGCTCAACACCGCATTCGCTAAGCACATAACCACCGGCCTCCCGTCCGTCACGCTGAAGGTCGCGCAGACGCTCGACGGCAAGATAGCGACGTCCACCGGCGAGTCCAAATGGATTACCGGGCCGGATGCGAGGAGGGCGGGACACCTGCTCAGAGACCAGTCGGACGCTATAGTCGTCGGCATCGGCACGGTGCTGCGGGACGACCCCGCACTCACGACAAGGCTTGAGGGCGAGGGCAAGAGCCGCGACCCGCACCGCATCATCATGGACAGCCACCTGCGCATCCCGCTGGACGCCAAGGTGCTGAACGTGGACTCCAAGTCGAAGACATACGTCGCCACGACCGTCGCCGCATCCACGCAGAAGATGAAGGAGTTGAAGCGGAAGAAGGCGGAACTCCTCATCATCGACGCCGACCCTGACGGACGGGTGTCCATGCCGCTTCTCATGGAAGAACTGGCGAAGATGGGTATGACGAACATACTCATCGAGGGCGGGGCAAGGGTCAACGCGGAGGCGCTCAGGTCGAACGTCGTGGACAGGGTGATGTTCTTCATCGCGCCGAAGATTCTCGGCGGCGACGACGCGCGCGGCTCGATAGGCGGCAGGTCGCCGGAGTCCCTTGTCGACGCGGTCCAGCTCCACAGCGTGCACTACAGCCGCGTCGGGGAGGATATACTCATCGAGGGGTATATCATGAAGGAAGGCCCTGAGGCCTCCGGTGCCGTGTCCGGGGAACCGCAGTCCGAGCAGCCGCAGGCAGAAGACAGGGCATCGCACAAGCGCAGGCGAAGGAAGAGCCGCAAGGGGAAGCAGGGATAAGATGTTCACAGGCATTATCGAGGAACTCGGCGCTGTAAAGTCCATCAAGAAGGGCCAGAAGTCGGCCACGCTCGAGGTCGGCGCGACGGTCGTCGCCTCCGACGTCAAGATGGGCGACAGTATCGCGGTCAATGGGGTCTGCCTTACCGTCGTGGGCTTCACCGGCAAGGGCTTTTCTGCCGAGGTCATGGCCGAGACGCTCCGTAAGTCGGACTTAGGCGCATTGAAGGCTGGCGACAAGGTGAACCTGGAGCGCGCGCTCAGGCTGTCAGACAGGCTCGGCGGACACCTCGTCTCCGGCCACATAGACGGCGTCGGGACGATAAAGTCGGTCGTGCGCGAGGACATCGCGTTGGTCTTCACGGTGGACGCCCAGCCGGAGGTACTGCGCTATATAATAAACAAAGGCTCGATAGCCATAGACGGCATAAGCCTGACCGTTGTGGACTTCTCCGAGGACTCCTTCCGCGTGTCCATCATACCGCATACCGCGGCCCAGACCACGCTCGGCTTCAAGAAGGCGGGCGACAATGTCAACCTTGAATCCGACGTCATAGCAAAGTACGTCGAGCGGATGTTCCCCGGCAAGGGCGGCGGGGAAGATGGCGGCAAGAAGGGCGGTGTGGACGTAGGCTTCCTCGCGGAACACGGGTTTCTGTGAAGGCATGCCCTCACCCCTGTGTCCCCTCTCCTGGAAGGAGAGGGAGAGGAACAATATAAAAAGGCCGGCGGTCTATCGGGTGATAGTCCAGCCGGCCTTTGTCATTATTAGTGTGAACACGTCAGCAGCCCGGTTCTACATTGCCGACGGGGCGGTCTCTGGAAACCTTCACGGCGACGTTCTCCTTGCCGGCATCGTAGGTAATTTTGACCTTGTCCTTTGCCTTGACTGTCTTGATCTGGTCAGCCTTGACCTTGATAATGACTTCCGCATCCGAGCCGTCAGCGACAAAGACGATAGTACCCTTCGCTGGGTCAACCGATTTCAGTGTACCCTTGGCCTTCACTTCTGCCGCGCTGGCGATGCCGACAGAGAATACCGATAAAAGAAAAATCATGGTAACGGATAATATAAGGCTTCTCTTCATATATACCTCCATTGTCCATGTAATAGCAAAGGCCGGCGGACTATCGGGTGATAGTCCAGCCGGCCTTTTATCGTGACGAGTATACCAGGCTTAGCAGCCGACGGGTACGGTGGCCGCCTTCTTTATCTTCTTTACCATCGTGGCATCGGCGTCGTCGAGGGTGATGTCCACGACGTTGCCGGCCTTGATCATCTTCTGCTTGATCATGTCGGCGTCGGCCTTGAGGGTCATGTTGTCCTTGGCGCCGTTCGGGCATACCACGATGCTGCCCTTGGCGGAGTCTATGGAAACAACCTTACCGGTAATCTTCTTGCCAGCCGCGAAGGATACGCCGGTAGCAACGAACGCAACCACGAACAGAGCTGCCGCAAACGAGACCAATACTTTCTTCATAGACCCCTCCTGTTGATAAATTGCCCGCCGCGGGATTTGCGGAGAGCGGTTAATTGCATCACCCGAATCGCATGCATTTGTACATCAACAATATCAAACTATAATTAAATACTCAAGAGAAAAATAACGCCGTTATGAAATTCCTCGGACTGCGCCCGCCGGTGCCGGGGTAGCCGAATTATAATGGACGAGGACCATTGACAACGCCGCGTGCATGCTGTATTTTTTGAGTATGGACAACCTTCTGATATTCGAAAGGGGCACGCCGGGCAGGGCAGGCGTGGATATGCCCGCGTGCGACGTTCCGGAGCGGCAGATCTCCGAGCTGATACCGGAGGCATACCTCCGCACAGTTCCGCCCGGCCTCCCGGAGGTCTCCGAGCCGGAGCTTGTGCGCCACTATACCGGGCTGTCGCGTCTGAACTACAGCGTGGACAGCAACTTCTACCCGCTCGGCTCCTGCACGATGAAGTACAACCCCAAGGTAAACGACGACGCGGCGGCCCTTTCGGGCTTCGACAGTTTGCACCCGCTCCAATCAGAAGAGACGACGCAGGGCGCGCTCCGGCTGATGTACGAGCTGGAGCAGTGCCTCAAGGAGATCGGCGGCCTCGCGCGGGTCTCGCTCCAGCCTGCCGCCGGGGCGGGCGGAGAGTTCACCGGGATGCTCATCGTCCGCGCGTACCTCGAGGCGAGGGGGGACAGACGGGACAAGGTCATAATACCCGACTCCGCGCACGGGACGAACCCGGCATCGGCGCACCTCGCGGGCTTCCATGTGCTGGAGGTGAAGTCCGGCGCGGACGGCCTCGTCGATTTATCCGAACTGAGGAAACTTGTCGGGCCGGACACCGCGGGCTTCATGCTGACCGTGCCGAACACGCTCGGGCTTTTCGAGAAGGACATCGTTGAGATCGCGCGCATCATACACGGCGCGGGCGGGCTGATGTACATGGACGGCGCGAACATGAACGCGCTGGTCGGGCTCGTGCGGCCCGGAGACATGGGTTTCGACGTTGTGCACTTCAACCTGCACAAGACCTTCTCCACGCCGCACGGGGGAGGGGGCCCCGGCGCCGGGCCGGTCGGAGTCTCGGAGGCATTGGTCCCGTACCTGCCCGCGCCGACGGTGGAGTTCGACGGGACGCGGTACCGCCTCGACAACGACAGACCGCACTCTGTCGGCCGCGTGCAGGCCTTCAATGGGAACTTCGGCGTCCTCGTGCGCGCGTATGCGTACATCAGGAGCCTCGGGCCGGACGGCCTTGCCGCCGTGTCCGAGAACGCCATCATCAACGCGAACTACCTGCTGGCGCGTCTCCGTGGGCATTACCAGCTCGCGCACGAGCGGCATTGCATGCACGAGGTCGTCTTCTCCGGACACCGGCAGAAAGAGCACGGCGTCCACACGCGGGACATCGCCAAGCGGCTCCTCGACCACGGCTTCTATGCGCCGACCGTGTACTTCCCGCTGGTCGTCGAGGAGGCAATTATGATTGAGCCGACCGAGACAGAGACCAGGCAGACGCTGGACGCCTTCGTGGACGCGATGATTTCTATCGCTAATGAGGCCGAGGCGTCGCCGGACGTCCTGACCTCCGCTCCGCATACGACGCCGGTAGCAAGGCTGGACGAGACGCTGGCGGCGAGGAGGCCGGTGATAAGATATCGGAAACCCCTCACCCCCCACTGGCGGAGTCCCCTCACCCCCAGCCCCCTCTCCAGCTAGGAGAGGGGGATTCATGGAGCAAGAGAAGGCATATTCGCTTGAATTCATGGGACGTTTCTGTATAATAAATCCATACGGAAACAACCAGCGAGGTGGGGATGAAATACAACCTGACTGCAATTATAGAAAAAGAAGGCGACGGCTACGTGTCGCTCTGCCCCGAGCTTGACATAGCGAGCCAGGGGGATACCGTCGAGGATGCCCGCAAGAACCTTGTCGAGGCGCTGGAGCTTTTTCTTGAGACGGCGTCCGAGGAGGAGGTGGGACTGCGGCTCCACGGCGACGTCTTCGTGACGCGCGTCGAGGTCGCGGTTGGGTAGGCTGAGCGTCCTCTCCGGCAAGGAGGTATGCGCAATCCTTGCGCTGCACGGCTTTGTCGAGGTCAGGAGGCACGGCAGCCACATCGCCATGCAGAGGAAGACCGCGACCGGCACGCTGACCGTGCCCGTGCCCGAACATCAGGAGGTCAGGATAGGTACGCTTCAGTCTATTATCCGGCAGTCGGGTATTCCCAAATCTGAGTTTGAATCTTGAAGGAATTTGCAATGAGCGAAGATTTCGTTTTCAATATGAAGGCAACAAAAGTACGAAAGTCCAATGGGGAATTATTGGAGTCGCTACGTGAATTTTCTCAACTCAAACAAGGAGCAAGCTTTACTACAATAGATTATGATAATTGGATAGATAAAATCGCCAGTTCTGGTGTTATTTGTCGGCGATTTGAGTCATGGAAAAAAGCGTTGGCGATGATAGGAGTTAATGGGTCACGTGAACGCCAATATACTGACGAACAACTCATGTCCCACCTAGAATTAGTTTGGCGTACAGTTGGTTACCCACCGGGCAAGAAAATTATATCAAAATATGGAGATGGTATTTCAGAAAAGCAGTATAAAAATAGGTGGGGTTCGTTAAAAAAGGCTTGCGAGTTACTTTCTCAATATAAAAGCGGAACCATAAGTTGGGAAGCAATTTCACCGGATAAAACCTCATGCGAACTTGACAGTCCTACCTTCCAGGCAAGAAAACCACTAAAGCAATCGTTGCGATTTGAGGTGATGAAAAAAGACAATAACAAATGCGTCAAATGTGGTAATAGCCCGCCTGATTGCGTGTTACATGTTGACCACATTATACCTTTATCTAAAGGGGGCACAGATGACATCAACAACTTACAAACTCTGTGCTCGGACTGTAATTTAGGTAAAAGTAATCGGCATATGGTATAATTCTATGAACGTGCCTACTCAACACTCCAAGAATATCGCACCAAATTCCATTGACTTGTCCCGGCCACCCCTGCACTAGGAATCTGCCGAGTCCAACCAAGCAGGGCAAGCCTTCAATGAAACACCGGCCTCTTAACAATCCCCCCCGAGACATCCGATAGCGTGTGCACCACGACGAATACCGAGCTGTCGATCTCTTGCGCGATGGTCCGCACACGGCCTATCTCAAGCCTCGTCACGACGCAGTAGAGGATATGTATCTCCTTGCCGGTCTTCCCGCCGCGCCCCTTGTATACCGTCACGCCGAGGTTCAACTGGCCCACTATGGCGTCCCTTATCTCGTCGCTCTTTTCGGAGACGATGATGACGGCGGTGTATTCCTCCACGCCGTGCAGGATGAAGTCCACCGTCTTGGAGGCGGCCAGATAGGTAAGGATGGAATATAGCGCGGGCTCCACGCCGAGGACGAATACCGCGACCGAGAATATGACGACGTTAAAGATTAGGATAACGTCGCCTACCCTGAGCGGAAGGTTGCTCTTGTCCACCAGGAGCGCGACTATCTCCGTGCCGTCCAGGACCGCGCCTCCCCGTATGGCGAGCCCGATTCCCGTGCCGAGGAAGAAGCCGCCGAAGACGGCGGTAAGAAGCTTGTCCTGCGTTACGACCGGGAAGTGTACGAGCGCGAGACAGACCGCGAGGCCGGTAATCGCCAGCACGCTTTTGAGGACGAATAACCTGCCTATCTTGTTGTACCCAAGTACGATGAACGGAAGGTTGATTACCAGTAACAGGACTGGTAGCGGGAGGCCTGACGAGTACGAGACCAGCATGGATATGCCGGTCACGCCGCCGTCTATGAAGCGGCTCGGCAGGAGAAAACCCTTCACGCCCATCCCGGCGGAAAGGATGCCGAGCAGTATCAGGACGACGTTTATGGATTCTTTCTTGAACTTGTCCATGAACCATTACTCCGGTGATTTAATACTTTAGTCTGGCCCCATCCTTTGGCTCCCCCTCTTAAGATAAGAGGGGGCCGGGGGGTGTTATGAGGTTTAAGACTGCCGCCTCTCACGCCTTCACCCCAAAAGCCATCTCCATCTCCTTCAGCTCCCTTATCCGGTCGCGCAGCTCGGCGGCCTTCTCGAACTGAAGCTCCTTCGCGGCGGCCCGCATCTCCTTGTCCAGGCTCTTGATGATCGCCGGTATCTCCGCGAGAGGGATCTGTTCGACCGGACCCTGCCCGCCGGCCGGGACTGTGAAGTAGTCCGCCTCGTACACGGAGCCCAGCACGTCGCCTATGCTCTTCTTTATGGACTCGGGCGTGATGCCGTTCACGCGGTTGTATTCCGCCTGTATCGCGCGGCGGCGCTCCGTCTCCGCGATGGTCGCCTTTATCGAGCCTGTCATAACGTCCGCGTAAAATATCACCTCGCCGTTTACGTTGCGCGCGGCTCGGCCCGCGGTCTGTATCAGCGACCGGGCGGAGCGCAGGAAACCCTCCTTGTCCGCGTCGAGTATGGCGACGAGAGAGACCTCCGGTATGTCGAGCCCCTCACGGAGCAGGTTGATGCCGACGAGGACGTCGAACCTGCCGAGCCTCAGGTCGCGGATAATCTCGACCCGCTCCAGGGTTATGATGTCCGAGTGGAGGTAACGCACCTTCACCCCAAGCTCCTCGTAGTATGCGGTCAGATCCTCGGCCATGCGCTTCGTGAGGGTGGTGACAAGCACCCGCTCGCCCACCGCGGTGCGTTTCCTTATCTCGTCCAGCAGGTCGTCCACCTGCCCCTTTACCGGCTTTACCGTAATGAACGGGTCCATCAGGCCGGTGGGCCGGATCACCTGTTCGACGATGACGCCGCCCGCCTTCTCAAGCTCGTAGTTGGAAGGCGTCGCGGAGACGTAAATGGCCTGGGGCACGTTGGCCTCGAACTCCGTAAACGATAGCGGCCGGTTGTCCAGCGCGGAGGGGAGCCGGAACCCGTACTCGACCAGCGTCATCTTCCGGGAGCGGTCGCCGTTGTACATACCGCCTATCTGGGGTATGGTGACGTGCGACTCGTCCACGATGACGAGGGAGTCCTTGGGGAAGTAGTCCATCAGCGTCGGTGGCGGGTCGCCGGGCCTGCGACCCGTCAGGTGGCGGGAGTAGTTCTCTATGCCCTGGCAGTACCCGACCTCCTTTATCATCTCGATGTCGAAGTTCGTCCTCTGCTCTATACGCTGCGCCTCGATGAGCCGGTTGTTTAGCTCGAACTCGCGCAGGCGGTCGGACAGCTCGACTTTTATGTTCCAGATGGCCTTCTCAAGGAGCGCCTTCGGCGTGACGTAATGGCTGGACGGGTAGACCGCGACCTTGCCGAGCCTGCCCGTGGTCTCGCCGGTGAGAGGGTCTATCTCGGTTATGGTCTCGACCTCGTCCCCGAACATCGATATGCGGATCGCCCGGTCCTCGCTGTAGGACGGGAAGATGTCGATCACGTCCCCCTTCGCCCGGAAGCATCCCCTGTGGAAGTCTATCTCGTTTCGCTCGTACTGTATCTCGACCAGTTTCTTGAGGATCTCGTCGCGCTCAATCTCGTCGCCTTCCTGCACGAAGAGAAGCATCCCCTGGTACGCCTCCGGCGAGCCGAGGCCGTAGATGCAGGACACCGACGCGACGATGATGACGTCCTTTCGCTCAAACAGGGCGTAGGTCGCGGAGTGGCGCATCCGGTCGATCTCTTCGTTGATGGACGAGTCCTTCTCGATGAAGGTGTCGGTAGTCGGGAGGTACGCCTCCGGCTGGTAGTAGTCGTAGTAGCTGACGAAATACTCGACCGCGTTCTCCGGGAAGAAGGACTTGAACTCCTGGTAGAGCTGTGCGGCGAGCGTCTTGTTGTGGGATATGATGAGCGTAGGCTTGCCGACGTTCCTAATGACGTTCGCCATCGTGAAGGTCTTGCCGGAGCCGGTGACGCCGAGGAGCACCTGGTGCCTGTCGCCCCGTAGGATGCCCTCGGTCAGCTCCTCGATGGCCTGCGGCTGGTCGCCCTTGGGGACGTATTCGGATACGAGTTTGAATTCTTTCATGTGTAGATTGTACTACATGGGTAGGGGAGCGGTCAATGGCTGCGTGGCCTCAAAATCTTATGTTGACTTATGCGGCGGGATTGGGGAGAATATAGAAAACCAACCCTTCCCTCTTATCCCATCCCTGGGCAGGGAGGGGAAGATTGGTTGAAGCAGTTATTAACCCGGTGGTTAAACAGGGCAATCACGCCGCGTAATTTACTTTCTCGTGCTTGAAGTACCTGCTGACGTGCAGTGGTCTTGTTTGCAGTGTTTTCATGAACGACCGGGTTTTCTTCACGATGTCCTCTTG